>NZ_MLYP01000026.1 GCF_001866645.1 Streptomyces colonosanans | reverse complement strand
TCGAAGATCCACCGTTGACCGTACAGACCCAAGAGTGGATCCGCTCCAACGAACCCGCCCACGAAGCGATCATCAGCCCGGATCTCTTCGATGCCGCCGACACCGCCCGCCGACAACGCGCCCGCACCCCGGCCCGGCAGGAACGAGCCGGAAAGCAAGGCGCACGCCCTTATGCCCTGCGTGGACGGGTCCGGTGCAGCCTGTACGGGCGGAAGATGCAGCCCGCCACCATCCGCAATAGCGTCTACTACCGCTGCGAATTCAAAGAGCAGGAAGAAGCCCTCTACCCCGACCTCACCCACCCGCGCACCGTCTACCTGCGGGAAGACGTCGTGTGTCGGGCCCTGGATCAGTGGATCACCCGGGCCTTCGCACCCGACCGGCTCACCACCACCATCGAAGAACTCACCCTCGCAAGCGTCGCAGCAAGCGCCCAAGAGACGCAGACACCCGAACAGGCCCAAGCACGCCAGGCGATCAAGGACTGCGAGCGCCGACTCGCCCGCTACCAGGCCGCCCTCGAAGCCGGAGCCGACCCAGCCGTCGTCACCCGATGGATCAACGAGGCGCAGAAAGACAAGGAGGCGGCGCGGAAGAAGCTGGACGTGCCTCCCACCGCCACTCGCAAGAAGGAATCCCCACTCGACGCGCGTCAGACCCGAGAGATCACTGAGAGTCTTGGAAGAGTTGCACAGTGCATTTATGTAGTGGACGCCGACAAGAAGGGCCCGCTCTACGAAGCCCTCGGGATCGAAATCACCTACGAACACGCAACGAGGACCGCGACCGTAAGGTCGAGGCCCTCGTCTCCGTATCGTCAATCGTTGTGTCCGAGGGGGGACTTGAACCCCCACGCCCGATAAAGGGCACTAGCACCTCAAGCTAGCGCGTCTGCCATTCCGCCACCCGGACTAGGTGTCTGCCGCCTTTCCGGGGTCTTCCCCGTGGCGACATGGACAACCATACCAAGGTTTCGGAGTGTCTTTCACCTGCGTATCCGCCCCGTGCGGGCCTACGTGCAGGCGTGACGTGCAGAGAAAAGAGGCGCCTACACTGAGTAACTATGGGCTCACCCGTCGACTCGTGCCGCCGCGGGCTCGGCCCGGCCACGGAGGTGCCGCGTCAGGACGCGTCGAATTCGGTGGATGTCCATGCAGGCCGGCTGCCATGCTTCGCTGCGTGAACGCAATCCCGGTCCTGGCCAAGTTCGCCTCCACGGGAATGATCGGCCCCGTGCATTGCGGCGCATCGCTGAACGAGATAGCGGCGGTACTGGGGCCTCCGTGGGGCATCGGTCGCGTGAGCAAGCGACGGCGTTGGCCACACCTGTTCTCCTACGGCGACGTCGAACTGTGCGTTTGCCGCTGCCGCCGCGTCACATCCATGTCCATCCAGACCTGGCGCGATCGCATCGAACTCCCGCAGCCCGGTTCGAAGGACGCCGTCTCTCACCCTGGGGACCTGACCCTGGCAGCGGTCACTGCCGGACTCGACGCGATCGGCTGCCCCACTCAGCCGGTCACTCACCATCAGCCTCCCGGACAGCTGACCCTGCGGGCCGAACCTTTCGGCGCCACCTTCACCTTCCAGGCTCACGCCGTTCCTGAACTCCTCCTTGCAAGAGTCTCCTCGTGGACTGCCGTACACGACTGCACTTCTCCTGCCGAAGACGTTCCGGACGACGGCTTCGGCAGGTCCCTCACCTGACCAGCCCGCTCCCACAAGCATCGGTCGACCGGCGGGCGAAGGAACGAGTCAGCGTCTTCAGGGGACGTGCGGTCCGGTGATGGCCCTCCCTTCTGCGGTGAAGGGCCAGACGTTCGGTGTGCAGCCGTGCATTCCCTTGATCTGTTGCATCATCACCGGGGCCGGGCTGCCCACGCCGGGGCAGCCCTCGTGGCCGTGGCCGAGGAAGTGGCCGACCTCGTGGTTGATGATCAGCGCCCGGTAGGAGTCGACATCACTGGCGTAGACCGGGGTCGCCAGCAGCCAGCGCCGGAGGTTGACCATGACCTGCCCGCCGACGTCGCAGTTGACCTCCCCACCGGTGTCCAGCCCGTACTGCCCGCAGATCCGGTCCACGGTCCCCGGCGTGGCGAGCTTCACGGCGAAGTCCACGGTGCCGCTCGAGACCCGGCGGAACGCCGGTCCGCCGTGCGCCGTCCATCCTCGCGGATCGGCGAGTATCCGCTCCACCTGCGCGGCCACATCGGCGGCCGACGCGGAGATGCCGTCCTCGACTTCCACCTTGTAGCGCAGGACCCGGCCCTCACCGGTGGCCCCGCTCTGGCCGGGGGCGGTGGCGAACGTTCCGGGGCCCGTCGACCGGATGGCGGCATGCGTGGGCTTGGACGCGCTGGGGCTGGGCGTGCCCGCCTCGGACGTCGCTCGCGGGCTGTTTCCACCTGGTGGCAGCTCTGACCTCGTCGATCGGGGCTCACCCGTCGACCGGTGCCCACCCGGGGACCAGTGCTCACCGGGGGACCGGTCTGCGGTCGCCGGGCCGCCGCGCGCGGTTTCGGTGCTCTCCAGGGCGACGGCGGCGGAGGCCAGGAGTGCGGCGAGAGTGGCGAGACCTCCGAGCAGGCGGCCCCGGCGAGGACGTCTCGCTCGCCTGCGGCCACCGCCCCGACGACGATGGGATGGTGATGCCTTGTGCACGGTCATGGTCGCTCAGGCTGCGACCGGTATGTGATCGAGCCTGGCCCAAGCGATAACGGAAAGGTAACTGTGCGGTCGATATGATCATCTGGTAACAGATACTGCCCCTGGCCTCGGTCCAGGCTCGTCGGCCCGCAGCGACCCGCATACTGAGTGCATGCCACGCGTCCTGCTCATCGAAGACGACCGGGCCGTCCGTGAGGCCGTGCGATTCGCCCTCCGTCGACAGGGGCACGAGGTCGTCGCAGTCGCAACCGGTGAAGAGGGGCTTTCGGAGCTGCGGTCGTTCCGCCCGGACGTCGTCGTCCTCGACCTGATGCTGCCCGGGATGGGCGGACTCGAGGTGTGCCGGAGGATCCGTGCCGACTCCCAGGTTCCCCTGATCATGGCCACCGCCCGCGGCGACGACGTGGACGTGGTGGTCGGTCTCGAGGCCGGAGCAGACGACTACGTCATCAAACCCGTCCAGGCGCGGGTGCTGGAGGCACGCATCCGCGCCGTGCTGCGCCGGGTTGGTGGTGCTGCCGCCGGCGAGGGCATTCCGAGGTTCGAGACGTACGGTGGCCTGACCATCGACCGTTCCGGGCTCACGGTCACCTGCGCCGGTAGACCCGTCGCCCTCGCCCCCTCCGAACTGCGCCTCCTGCTGACGCTCTCCGCCTCCCCAGGTCAGGTGTTCAGCCGCCAACAGTTGCTGGAGGCGGTCTGGGAGCACAGCTACCACGGCGACGCTCGCCTGGTGGACGCCTGTGTCAAACGGCTGCGCACCAAGATGGGAGAGCCCCCAGGACAGCCGCGATATGTACAGACCGTGCGCGGCTTCGGCTATCGGTTCATGGTCAAGTGAAGCTCCCGCTCTTCCTGCGGGGCCTGCGCGTCCGCCTTTTGGTGGCCTTCGCCCTCGTCGCCGCCGTGAGCGCGCTGACCACAGGTGGTCTCGCCTTCCGGGAGGCGCGTATCGCTGTGCTCCAGCAGAGCCAGGACGACGTGATCAAGCGGTTCCGGGAGCATGTCAACGCCCTCGCCCACAGGCTCTCCTACCCTCCGGACCAGCAGGGTCTGGCGACCTTCGCCGCCGAGGTCGCCCGCAGCGAGCCGTCGCAGAACTGGCGCGTCCTGGCCACCTACGGCGACCTGAGCGCCACCTCGGCACCGAACGACTCCTTCGCCGAACTGACTCCCGCCCTGCGCGATGCCGTTGGGTCCCGTCGTGCCGCGGTTTTCCAGCGGGTCTCGCACAATGGAGTCTCATCGCTCGTCGTGGGTCTGCCCATCACGTTTGCCAACTCGCCCGGCGAAACGCCCGAATTGTCGGGAATGGCAGTATTCTTGACGATCTCTCAGGTTTACGAACAGGACGCCGTGGCAGCCCTCGTAGGAGCGGTCGAACGTGCCACCCTCCCGGCTCTCGCCGTGGCCGTCCTGCTCGCCCTGCTGGCCGCCCGCGGCGTGCTGCGGCCGGTACGCGCACTGCGGCACGCCACCCGCAGCATGGCCGAAGGTCGGCTCGACACCCGGCTCTCGGTCAACGGCTCCGACGAACTCGCCGACCTGTCCCACGCGTTCAACGAGACCGCCGCGGCCCTGGAGGAGTCCGTGGCCGAACTGCGCCGCATGGAGGCGCGGGCTCGCCGGTTCGCCGCGGACGTCTCCCACGAACTGCGCACCCCACTGGCCGCCATGGCGGCGGTCACCGACGTCCTGGACGAGGAGGCGACGGTGCTCGGCGCGGACACCGCCACGGCCGTAGGCCTCATCAGCGAGGAGACCCGGAGGCTCACCCGTCTGGTGAACGACCTCATGGAGATCTCGCGCTTCGACGCGGGGGCGGCCGACCTCCACCTGGACGAGATCGATCTGGCCGAGTCCGTCCAGCGCACCCTCGCATCCCGGGCCTGGTCCACCGAGGTCGGCACCGACCTCCCCCCGCCCGGAGTGCTCCGCGGCCAGGTGGACCCGCGGCGTCTCGACGTGATCGTCGCCAACCTGGTGGGCAACGCCCTCCGCCATGGCGAGCCCCCGATCCGGCTGCGCCTGTACGTGCGGGAACGGCCCGGCGCCGGACCTCGCGCCGTCATCGAGGTACTGGACAGCGGGCCCGGCATTCCCGAGGACGTCCTCCCGCATGTCTTCGACCGCTTCTACAAGTCGGACGCCGCCCGGACCAGGACCGAGGGCAGCGGGCTGGGGCTCGCCATCACTGCGGAGAACGTGCGGTTGCACGGGGGCGGCATCGTGGCAGGCAACCGCCCGGAGGGCGGCGCCGTCTTCACCGTGGAGATCCCGTTGCTGCGGGAGGGCGTACTTGCGGGCCTGCCGGAGGGAGGCGAACATGACACGCCCTGACCGCCTCCGCCTGCTGCGATCCGCCCTGCTTGTTCCCGTGGTGCTCGCGCTGTACGGCTGCGGAGTCCCCGCCACCGGCGTGATCGACGCGGGAGAGCCGGCGACCGGTGTGATCAGGCCGGGAGGAACCACGCCCCATGCCCCGCTGGCACCCACGATGCTGTACTTCCTCGCCCCCGACGGCGGCCTTGCCCCCTCCGTCCGCAACGTTGCCAGCGTGTTCGCCCCGGCCGTGCCGAGCATGGCTGCGACCGCCGTGCCGAGCATGGCTGCGACCGCCGTGCCGAGCACGGCTGCGACCGCCGACCCGAGCGCCGGCAACGACGCCGGCCTCGGGACGGTCCTGCTGGTCCTCGCCAAGGGGCCCACCCCGTTGGAGCGAAACAAGGGCGTGACCAGCGAAGTGCCTCTGCTGAAAGCCCTGCCCCGGGTGCAGAGCCGGCCGGGCAGCGTGACGGTCGAACTTCCCCAGGGCACCCCTCACCTGTCCGGCAAGGCGGCCGAGCAAGTGATCTGTACGGTTGCCGTGGCTCGCCGCACGGCGGCACCGGGAGGGGCACCGGGGCGGGTGACCGTGTTGGGCGGCGCGGGCGAGCGGTTCGAGGGGGCCGGGACAACGTGCCCCGGGTACTGAACCGCTGCCTGCCGATCTCACGCTGGTGCTGGGCTGCGAATCCGGGGTCGATCTGCCTTGTTCGATCTGGTGGATGAGGTGTAGCCGCCGCGTTCACTCCTGCGCGCTGGTCATTCCAAAATCAAGTCGGCGTCAGATCTGGTTACTTGTAGGATCGGATGGCCCGGTTGCAGGTCGCCGAAGACGCCGGCCGTCCAGCTATGTGATGTCCCAACGATCCCTTATCCAGGCGTACTTCACTCCATCGACGGGAGTCGTGATCGAAAGACAACGGACTCTCGCTTCACAGGACGTCTGAAGTCATTCCTCGGCGCCTGACACTACGACCTCTCAAGACACCATTCGGCCGGCCTGATGGTGAACGCCGGTCGCGGTCGCCGATGCCGGGGTCCGCTCCCCGGATTGCGGTGATCTCCCTACCTTTGAGGACCTCTGCATGTTCCGACGTATCGGGAAGGCTGTCGTCCGGCATCCCGTATGGGTGATCGTGGCGTGGCTCGTCGCGGCGGTGGCGATCATAGCCACCGCACCGAGTCTGCCCTCGAACAGCGACGAGAGCAGTTTCCTGCCCAAGAGTTATGAATCCATCAAGGCAGCGGATATCCAGCACAAGGCGTTCCCCAGCGCCTTCACCCCCTCCGTGATCGCGCTGTATCAGCGCACCGACGGTGGCAAGTTGACCGCCGCCGACCAGCAGGACGTCGCCCGGATCACCTCCGAGCTGGGCAAGAAGCACATCGATGAGGTGCAGAAGGTCGTCCCTGGCCCGCCGTCCAAGGACGGCAAGTTCGCCATGACTCTGGTCCAGATGGACCCCAAGAACGCCGGCCAGCCCAAACAGGCGGACGCGGCCAAGGTGTTGCGTGAGGACGTCAAGAAGCTGGCCGGGGGCACGCATCTCGGCGTCAAGGTCGGCGGCCCCGCCGCGCAGGCACTCGACCAGCAGGATTCCTCCAAGCGCGGCCAAGCGTTGATCGGCATCGGCACCTTCGTGATCATCCTGGTGACCCTGTTGATCATCTTCCGGGCACCGATCCTGGCCGTGCTGCCACTGGTCCTGATCGGCCTGGTGTCCGCGGTCGCCAACGGACTGATCGCGTACGCCACGAAACTGTTCGACCTCCAGGCCAACAGCTCGATTTCGTCGATTCTGATCGTCGTGCTCTTCGGCGTGGGCACGGACTACTTCCTCTTCCTGATGTTCCGCTACCGCGAATGCCTACGCGCCGGCGACGAGCCCAAGCAGGCGATGGTCAACGCGGTCGACCGGGTCGGTGAGGCCATCGCCTCGGCCGCCGGAGCGGTCATCATCGCCTTCTTCGCGCTGGTGCTGTCCTCGCTCGGCTTCCTGAGGCAGATGGGCCCGGCGCTTGCCATCGCGGTCGGCGCCACCCTGATCGCGGGCCTGACCCTGATCCCGGCCGTGGTCTCACTCATCGGCCCGAAGGTCTTCTGGCCCTCCAAGTCCTGGCGGCAGGAACCGACCAACGCGCGTTTCGCCGCCCTCGGTCGCGGTGTGCAACGCCGCCCGGCTCTGACGGCCGCGGTGTCCGGACTCGCCCTGATCGCGCTGTCGCTCGGTACGTTCGGCTTCAACGCCACGTTCGATCTGGCGTCGGGCTCCATGCCCAAGACAAAGGAGTCCATGGTCGCCCAGGACGAGATGCAGAAGGCATACTCGGCAGGCGCCGCAGCTCCCACCGACGTGTACCTCTCCAGCACCGACGGCAAGCCACTGGACAAGACGGCCTTCGACGCGTACGCGAAGAAGCTCGGTGCCGTGGACGGCGTCGCGAGCGCCCGTATGGCCATGGTGAACAAGGCGGGCACCACCGCGGACTTCACCGTCACGCTCAAGTACGAGGCCTCGACGGACAAGGCGATCGAAGCCGTGGGCAGGGTGCGCGATGTCGCGCACACCGGCGCCCCTGACGGCACCGAAGCCCTCGTCGGTGGAATGTCCTCGATCTACAAGGACGTTGACACCGCCGTCAACCACGACTACCGGACGGTCTTCCCCGTCGCCGCCGTTCTGATCATGGTCATCCTGGGGCTGCTGCTGCGCAGCGTGGTCGCACCCTGGTATCTGATGGCCTCGGTGGGTCTCGGCTTCGGAGCCACCCTCGGTGCCACAGTCTTGATCTTCCAGAAGGTGCAGGGGCATTCAGGTCTGATGTTCATGCTCCCGGTGATCATGTATCTCTTCGTGGTCGCCATCGGCACCGACTACAACATCCTGATGATCGCCCGGCTCCGCGAGGAGGCCCGAGAGGGCCGCACCCCGCGTGAAGCGGCCGGCATGGCGCTGAGGTACGCGGGGCCCACCGTCGCCGCCGCGGGCTTCATCCTCGCGGCAACCTTCGCCACGATGATGCTGGCGGGTAACTCGCTGCTCTCGGAGATGGGTTTCGCGGTCTCCTGCGGTATCGCGGTCGCGGCCTTCGTGATGTCGATGTTCTTCACTCCGAGCCTCACCGCGCTGATCGGCCACGCGGCGTGGTGGCCGGGGCGCGGGGACCGGGCGAAGGAAGCGGCGGTCGGCGTGGGCACCGGATCGATCGGTGACGGGCCGGTCGCCGACGAGGCCCCGGACACGGCCGCGCACGATCCGTCGGGACAGCGCCGGTAGGGCCCGTCCCCGACGGCATCTCGCGCAGCGCGGGAACGACGCGAGTGTGACCGCCACTTCGCAGGAGGTGGCGGTCTGTCGTGTTTGGTGCCGTGATCGCGGAGGCCACCGAGCCGTCAGCGATCCGGTCCTGCCCCGGCGGCCGCCCGTCGTCCCCCGGCGATCACCGTCCCCGGACGAGCTGTTCCACCCGGGTGTGGATGCGCTCCACATGGTCCTCCGCTTCCGGCTTCATCAGGACGCTGCGCAGGATACGGGCGCCGTCGGCGTCGGCGGTGATCTTCGGGTGGCGGGCCGTGAACGCCTCGCGGTCGGCCTTGAGAGTGCTGAGGAACACCGGGTCGGGGCCGGTCATCCCGTCCGCAAGGACACGCGCGGATGCCGTGTCGATGGCGGACAAGGAGGCGGGTTCCACCGTGGGGAAGTAGCTGACGATGTCCAGCTCGGGCCGCTGATACACCTCCAGGATGTCGGAGGCGTCGATGAGGTCCACCCACTTCAGCGCGGCCCGTCGGCCGGCCGCGAGGACGGTGCCGAGACCGTCGGGCGTCGGCGGAACGATCTGGAAGGTGAGCCACAGTGCGGCGGCCGAGGCGCCCGCGCGGGAGCACTCCAGGCTGATCTCCCCGAGGTGCAGTTCGGCGGAGGTGAAGTACGTGTAGGGCGAGTCATGCAGGTAGAAGCGCCCCACCTCGGGGTCGCGGAAGAGGACCGCACCGCAGCCGTAGGGCTGGAGCCCGTGCTTGTGAGGATCGACGACGACCGAGTCGCACCGCGAGATCGCCCGCCACGGCTCGGGCGGTAGCCCCTCGGGGCCGTCGGCGCCCGCGAGCAGGGTGAAGAAGCCGCCGTAGGCAGCGTCGACGTGGATGCGGACGCCGTGACGCTGCGCGAGCGGAACGGCCTCGTGGATCGGGTCGACGGCCCCGAGCCCGGTCGTACCGGCGGTGAGGACGACCGTGCCCACCCGGCCGGTCCGCAGGAGGTCCTCCAGGGCGTCGAGGTCCATACGGCCCCGGTCGTCAGTGGCGACCGGATGGCCCTCCATGCCCAGGACACGGCACATGCGGCCGTGGGTGTAGTGGGCGTCCTGGCTGTAGGCGATGCCGCGCCCGGGATGAAGCTCCCGGGCGACGAAGAGAGCTTCGAGGTTGGCGATGGTACCGCTGGTGGTGAGATGCCCGAGGTGGGTGTCGTAGCCGAACATCGCGGCGAGCCGTGCGACGACCTCCCGCTCCATGTGAGCCGTGGCCGGACCGCCGTCCAGGGCATGGTTGTTGGGGTTGATCAGCATGGTGGTGAGGTAGCCGACCACGGCAGCGGGGTGCGGGGGCTTGAGCATCTGGCCCGCATAGGACGGGTGGAAGAAGGGGTAGTTGTCCTGCAGTCGGCCGGTGAACTCCTCGAAGACGGCGGCGAAAAGCTCGTCGTCGACCTGGAGCGACGGGTGCTGCTGGTAGGGACCGAAGGTGTCGGCCCACTGCTGAATCGCGTGCGTGGCTCGGCCGAGCCAGTGCTGCAGGTCCACTGCTCTCCCTCTCTCCGGCTGTTCGCGGTCCGCACACCATAGAACTTTGTTGACTACTCAGCAATTGACTGGTCAGTAATTGACCTATCGGTAGATGACGCGGCAGTAGACTCGCCCGGCAGGAGCAGGGGGCCGACAACGGGAGAGGACACACGCAGTGGATGCCGTGACCCGGCGGGGCGACCAGGCCGCCCGTGCCGCCAACAGCCGGCTCGTGCACGACTTCGGGCTGCTGATCAAGGCCGCCACTCGTCTGGAGCAGCGCATCGACACCGCCCTGCGGCAGGACTGCGGGATCGGTCACACGATGTTCGAGGTCCTCATCCGGCTCTGCCGGCAGCCGGGCGAGGAGGTCTCGCAGCGGGTGCTCGCCGACGACGTCACCCTCACCAGCAGCGGCATCACCCGCCTGGTGGACCGTATGGAGGAGGCCGGTCTGGTCCGACGCGTGCCGTCTCCCGAGGACCGCAGAAGCGTCCTCGTGGAACCGACCGATGACGGCCGTGCCGTGTTCCTCAGGGCCGTGGCCGTGCACGCACGTGTCGTCGAGCGGTACTTCGTCACACCGGTGGCCCGCGACGACTACGCCCGGCTGACCGGCTCGCTGCACCAGATCCACCAGGCGCTGCGCGACGGCACCGACTGACAACGCCGGTTCAGGACCGGCTACGCGAGGACCCGGCCTGGAACAGGCCGGGTCCTCGCGTAGCCGGTAGGTCCGGCGTCAGACCGGATGCCCAGCGCTCCGCTGTCCGCGCGTGTACGCGTTTTCGGCGAGTACGGACGCCATCAGCTCGGAGTCGAAGGTGGACGCATCGGCGAGCCGAGTCGTCGCCGCGTGGGCGTTGATCAGGAGTTTGGTGACCCGTAGCGCGGCGGGGTTGCGGCGGAGGACGGGTTTGGCCCAGTCCGCTACCGCACCGTCGAGATCCTGCTCGGGTACGACGTTCTGCAGGATGGTGAGGGTCTGGGCCTCATGCGCGGTGAACGGGCGGCCGGTGAGCACGAGTTCACGGACGCGTGCCGCGCCGACCTCGGTCAGGAGCCGGGGAAGGAGACCGCCCCAGGCGACGGGGAGGCCGAGGGCGAGTTCCGGGAGCCGGAAGGTTGCGGTGTCGGCCCCGACCCTGAGGTCGCAGGCGAGCACAAACGCGAGGCCGGCGCCTATGGCCTTGCCCTGGACGCGCGCGATGGTGACGGCCGGGTTGTCGGTGAGGGCTTCGCAGACACGGCGTGCCTTGGTGCCGGAGACGCGGATACCGCTGCCGGCGGGGTCCTGGGCCAGATGCTCGGCGAACTCGGTCCGGTCGCCGCCGAGACAGAAGTCGGCACCGGCGCCGGAGAGCACGATGACCCGGGTATCGGGGCCTTGTGCGTCGAGGACGGCGAGGAGCTCGTCGAGCATGGTCTCGGTGACGGCGTTACCCTGCTCGGGGGTGTTGAGCTCGATGGACAGGATGGGGCCCTGTCGGTCGATCCGCAGCGTCTTGAGGGGCTGGCCGGTGTGAGTGGCCGGGGTGGACACGGTCATGACGTCACTTTCAGGGAGTTCACGCGCCTGAAGACCATGCGGTGTGCATAGGTGGGGCCGGCGGCGAGCTTGAGGTTAGGGAAACGTTTCAGCAGGTGGGTGAGCATGGTGCGGGCCTCGAGGCGCGCGAGTGCCGCCCCGAGGCAGTAGTGGGCTCCGCCGCCGAAGGTGATGTGCGCGCCGTCACGGCGGAGGATGTCGAAGGTGTGAGGGTCCTCGAAGCGGCGGGGATCGTGGTTGGCGGCGCCGTACAGGACGTGCACCATCGCGTCCTTGGCGATGGGGACGCCCTCCAGGACGGTGTCGTCGGCGGCAATGCGCGTGTTGAGGTGGATGGGCGGGTCGTAGCGCAGGGCCTCGTCGATGGCGTCGTCGATGTGCTCGGGATGGTGGCGCAGCCAGTCCCATCGGGCCGGGTCCTCCAGGAGGAGCCAGGTGGCAACGGAGAGCAGGGTCGCCGACGTCTCCAGGGAAGCGATGGTGACGAACATCGAGAGGTAGTAGAGGAGATGGTCCGCGGCCGCTTGGTCGTCGGACAGCTCGGAATCCCAGTGGCGGACCCACCCGGAGAGGACGTCGGTGCCGGGATGGGTGCGGCGCTGCTTGATGAGTTCGGTGAAGTAGGCCCGCAACTCAAGAGTGGCCTCGGCGGAGACGGCGAGTTCGCTCTTGGTGGGGAGGAGCTCCTGGGCATGGACTTGACGGTGCGTCATGTCCAGGATGTGCGGGTAGTCCTCGGGCGAAATGCCGAGCCAGCGTCCGACCGTACGGATGGGCAACTGCTCGCTGACGATGGCGGCGAAGTCGGCCTCGCCGTGTGCGCACAACTGCTTGTCGAGGTCGTCGAGCAGCTCATGGACGTGCTCTTCGACCTCGGGCTCCATCTTGTCGAGGGTCTGGCGGTCGAAGACGTTTCCGAGGCTGCGGCGCTGGCAGGTGTGGTCCGGCGCGTTGAGCCGGGAGAGGGTGTGACTCATCTCCTGGGTCGCGGGAGCCTGCCAGCGCTCCGGGTCGGGTTGGCGCTCCTGCCAGGCGATGTCGGGCGCCAGCCAGTTCCTGCCGCGCAGAACCTGGCTGCTCGCCTCGAAGCCGGTGACGAAGTAACCGCCCCAGGGGGCGGGTACCACGTCTCCCATGGCGCGTAGTTCTTCCCAGAGAGGGAGGGGGTTGTGTTGTCCCTCGGGGGAGCGAAGACGCCGGAGGACTGAGATGACGGCGCGGCGGTCGATGGTAACGCCACCTATGTCGTCAACAGCGGTCACAGGAGTTCCTTTGCGTGGAGGTTACCGATCCGGTTTTCCGGCGGAACCTACCCTTCCTTGACCAAGTCATGCGCCGCTGCGTGTTGCCCCTGTCACATTCCGTGGTTCACACGCGGAAGATGTCGAGGAAGGTACTCCAGAACCCCTTCCTGGAGGGCTTGTTCTCCTGACGGGGGATCGGCGTGGTGGTTGCCCGCGGCGGCTCGGCCGTCGTCGTCCGAGTGGCCTGCAGGGGGGTGTGGAACGCGGCCACGCGGGTGCCGGGGGTGGGGGTGAACCGGACGGGCAGCGTGGCCAGGGCGCGGTGGAACGGACCCGGGCGCCACTGCAGTTGCTCCGCCGGGACGTCGAGGGCGAGGTCGGGCAGCGCATTGAGGATCGCCTCGATCGCGGTGACGGCGATCACCGTCGCCGGTGACTTCGCCGGGCAGGCGTGCGGTCCGGCGCCCCAGGCGAGGTGAGCCCCCTTGGTGTGGGACTGGGGGGTGTCCTTGAGGGCGGGGTCGTTGTTGGCGGCCGCGAAGCTGATGACCAGTGGGGTGTCGGCGTCGACGTGGACGCCACCGAGGTCGACGTCGTGAACGGGGTAGTGAGTGGCGTAGTTGGCGATGGGCGGGTTGTGCCACAGCACGTCGTCGAGGGCTTCCTCGGTCAGCATGCCCGCGCCGCGGCCCGAGGAGCTGCTGGAGAGCAGCAGGAGCAGGGCGCTGCCGATGAGGTTGCGTTCGGGTTCGACGCCGGCGCCCATCAACATGACGAGCTGGTCCTTGAGTTCCTCGTCGTTCAGGCCGGCAGGGTGCTGGATGAGCCAGGAGGTGACGTCGTCGCCGGGCTCACGCCGCTTGAGGGCGATCAGCTCCATGAGGCAGGCGGTGAGCTCCTCATTGGCCTTGATCACGTCCTTGCCGTCGAAGATCGCGGACATCGAGCTGGTGAGCCGGTCGCCGATGCCGGCAGGGCAGCCGAAGAGCCGGTTGAACAGCAGGAGCGGCAGCAGTTTGGCGTAGTCGTTCAGGAGATCGGCGCGTCCGCGTTCGCTGAACTGGTCGATCAGGAAGGCGGCGATGGGCTCGACGTCACGGCGGATTCTGGCGATGTTGAGCCGGTCGAGGCTGTCGGTGACGGCCTTGCGCAGCCGAAGATGGACCGCGCCGTCGGTGAACAGGCAGTTGGGACGATAGGCCATCATCGGCAGCACTGGGCTGTCCAGGGCTATGCGGCCTTCGTTGAGAGCCTTCCAGCGGCGGGGATCCCGGCTGAAGTCCATGGTGTTCTGCAGCACGGTCCGGGCTGCCTGGTAGTCGATCACGAGGGTGGCGTCCACACCCGGGGCGAGTTCGACCGGGGCGGCGGGCCCGAATGCGCGCAACGCGTCGTACACGCTATGAGGGTCGTCGGCGAAGTCCTGGCCGTGCATGGGGCATCCCGCAGGCACGGCCGATGAGGCAGCCGATTGCTGAAAGTCCATCAGGTGTTCCTTTGAGTTCCCGGAGTTCTGACGTTCCGGGCCGTGATAGCGAAAGGCGGCGGGTTCAGGCCGTACGGGCGAGGAGATGCTTCACCAGGGTGATCAGTGCCATGGCTGACGACTCTCGCTTCCGGGCGTCGCAGTACGAGACGGGTGTGTCGGGCAAGAGGTCGAGTGCCTCACGGATCTCGGCCTCCCCGTACTGGACGTCCGGGGTGAAGCTGTTCACCGCGATGGAGTACTCGAGGCCGTACTTCTCGACGAGTTCGATCACCGGGAACGAGTCGGCCAGCCGGACGGGATCGACAAGGATCAGCGCCCCCAGCGAGCCCCGGGCCATGTCCTCCCACAGCTGCATGAACCGCTGCTGACCGGGCGTGCCGAAGAGATACAGCACCACCTCGTCGCTGAGCGTGAGGCGTCCGAAGTCCAGGGCGACGGTGGTCGTCACCTTGTCGGGCGCGCCGCGCAGATCGTCCACGTGGGTGGACGCCTGCGTCATCCTCTCCTCGGTACGCAGTGGCGCTATCTCGGACAGCGAGCCGATGAACGTTGTCTTGCCCACGGCGAAGTGGCCCACCACGAGGATCTTCGCGGTGGTGGTCACCGCACCCGAGACATAGCGGGACTCAGGCGAAACGGGATTGGAGTCCATACAGCACCTTTTCGATGAGGTCTCTATCGACGGCCTGAGCAGGGGGCGGGGCGGCGCGGCGCAGCAGGTGACCTTGCTCGGCTAAATCGCTCAGCAGCAGACGGGCGACGCCTACGGGCAGGCCCAAGTGCGCCGCGACTTCGGCCACAGCCAGGTAGCCTCCACTGCACAGATCCCAGATGGCGCGCACTTCCGGGCTGGCCCCCAGGGGGAGTTCCCGGTCGGGAGCCAGCGTGACCAGGGTGTGCAGCGACAGATCGTCAGACGAAGGCAGGCGCCGGCCGCCCGTGATGACGTAGGAGCGGACGAGTTCGCTGGAGACGGTAGCGTCCTCGCCGTGCGTCGTCATGCGTCGGCACCGGTGCTCTGGCGGGCCGGTGTACTCAGTGCGCGGCCCAGGGCCTTCACCTGCTTCTGCATACGCATCGACATCGTCTCCATGTCGACGTCGAGGGCCGCCGAGACGGCCAGGTAGGCCCCACTGCCCGCGGCGATCAGGAAGATCCAGCCGTCGTCGTACTCCAGGAGGGTCTGCTTCCAGATGCCCTTGCCACTCGCCACGAAGCCCGAGACGGCGCGGCTGAGCGACTGCATCGAACTCATCGCCGCGGCGTTCGTCTCAGCGTCGTCCCGCCCGATGTTCTGGGAGGCTTGCAGGAGCAGTCCGTCCGCCGAGACGAGAATCGCGTGGCGGGCGCCCTGCACGTTCGTCACGTCGTCGAGTACCCACGACAGATCGGTCGTCACTGGTCTTCTGATCCTTCCGTGGTGGTCGTGTCCCGTTCGCGGAGCGCTACGCGGGCGAAGGCGCCGAGGCGGGACGCGGTCAACTCGCTGTCGCGCTCAGGCTCTTGCTCCGACTCCGAAACGGAGGGCGGTGGTACAACTGCGACTGCTCGACGGCGTTTGGGCAGCCCGCCCGCGGTTGTCCCGATGATCGACACCGGGGCCGGCACCGCTGCCACGCGCGGCGCGACCTCCGGCGTACCGGTGTCGGCGGGCGTGTCGGTCACAGGTTCGGGGGCTTCGTTGGTCAAGAGGCTCTCCGGCAGGAGGATGACCGCGCGTACGCCTCCGTACGGCGATACGGAATCGACGGAAACCTTGAAGCCGTACCGGTCGGAGAGGACTCCGGCGACAGCGAATCCGACCCGGGGCGGGTTGCCGAGGCTGGTGATCGAGACCGGTGCCTGCGGGTTCAGCAGAGCGGAGGCACGATCCTTCTCCTCCTGGCTGATCCCGAGACCGGCATCGTCGACGATCAGGCAGATACCGGTAGGAACGGGCTGGATGTTGATCTCGACGGGGGTGCCCGGCGCGCTGTAGTTGGTGGCGTTGTCCAGCAGTTCCGCGAGAACGACGGCCACCGGCTCCACAGCTGTGGCGGTCACGTGGACACTGACCTGATTGTGAATCTTCACCCGGTCGTAGTGCTTGACACGACCCGTGGCGCTACGCGCCACGTCATACACGGACGCGGCCGTCTCGCGGCGTCCCAGCCAACCTCCGCACAGCGCGGCGATGCCCTGAGCGCGCCGACCGAACTGACTGTTGGTGTGGTCGATCGTCATCAAGTCGGCGAGGATCTGCGGATCATTGCCGTACTTCAGCTTCGCCAGATCGCTGATGGAGCGCTGCTGCTGATCGGCCAGAACCTGCAAGCTGCGCATCCACGCCTTGAGAACGTCCTTCGTCTCCGCTTCCGCGTCGCCGCGCACCTCCGCCAGGGCTCGCTCCTGGTCGTTCCGCAGTGCCGCGTACCCGCTCTGCAGTCTCTGGGTCTCCATGTGGAGTCCGTCCCGGACCGAGCGAAGATCGGTGTTCTGTTTCCGGAGCGCCATGTTGGTTCTCCGGGCTCGATTCACTGCGACAGCCGCAGCGATCAGTACTACCAGCAAGATCCACAGGAGTGGATCCTTGATCAGTGAAGTCATGAGACTCTCTTCAAGTCGCCTCGCAGAAGCAGCTATTGGCCGCGCTCCGTGGCCCCTCGATTCGCGGGCCGCGGGTCTTACCGGCAGACGAACAACTACTCCTTCGCGATGGGGCCTTCGAGACTGCTCCCCGTGACGCGTACATGACGCGGCGCCAGCCTGCTGAAAGTTCGATGATCTTAGCAGTCTGGTAAGCGTCAACGCCCGTTCAGAAGCCCGTGCTTGGACTCGCAGCAGCCTACGGGTTCGCCGCTCACGGCCTGCACTCCGTCCTCACGCATCAAGGCCGGGTACGACCGGAGGGGGCGCTGCTGGTGAATGTTCTCCGGCCGTTGCACTGTCGGCCTCCTCGGGATCACCGTTCCGTGTGATCCCGCCGACGGGTCGCGCGTCGCCGCAGTCGTCCGACAGGCTCCAGGCCTTGCCGTCGTGTCAGGCGAGGTCCGTCAGATCCTCCGCGAACACCTGCGACAGAGGCTGCGGCCCCACGTATTGCTGGCAGTTGCACTGGCCGGCCTCGTACCGCAGCGGCTTCTTGTTCTCGTCCCAGGCGGTCGGCACCTCGACGCGTTCGTGGCACCGGCCCTGCTTGTCGTGCTTGGCGAGATGGTGCGTGCATCCGCACACCGGCTCCGGCGCCTTGTTCGCCGCTTCGACAGCCAGGCGCTCCTGCTTCGCCGCCTCCAGCAACTGCAACTTGCGCTCGTGCCGATTGCGCAGCGCGGTGCGGACGTTGTCGGCCACCCACGCGAAGCCACCCGTCCAGAAGAGGATGAGGAGCCACCAGATCCATTTCATCGACTGTCCCTCCCGCCTGGACTGCTGAGGTTCAGCATAGATGGGCCATCCGGAAGTGCCATGGGCCCACTTGCTTGCCGGGAACGGTTCAGCGGTAGGCGGTAAGGAAGGTGCCGAGGACTTGGTCGCCGACTCCGGACCGGTCGTGAGGCCGTGACGGTCCCACGGGGCCGGATTCCTGAGCCATCGGCACGAGGGCTTCGGGCGGGTTACCCCCCGGCTCCGCGTTGGGGTTTCCCCCACCCTGAAGCACCTGTCTGCCGGAGTGTTCACGCCAGGGACCGTGCCTAGTCTGGTGTGGCATGACCACCTTCTCTGCGGGCTTCTCGCCCGGTAAACGCCGCGGCCTCGCAGCCCTGGTCGCAGTCGTCGCGCTGGTCGGCGCTCCGGCGGGCACGGCGCAGGCCGCGACCTCACACTCATCCACCCGTTGCGCCACGCACGACAAGGTCCGCCGGGCGCTGGGCGTCCTGACCGCCCGCGACGGGATCGCGGGAGCCGCGGTGCTGGCCACCGACGGCTCCGCGGCCCCGCCCTGCGGGCGTTGGACCGAGACGGCCGGAACGGCCGACCTGCGCACCGGGCGCCCCATGAGCACCGCCGACCGGCTGCGCGTCGGAAGTGTCACCAAGGTGTTCACCGCGACCGTCGTCCTGCAACTCGCGGCCGAGAACCGCCTGTCCCTCGATGCCCCCGTCGACCTCTACCTGCCCGGTCTGATCCGGACGAACGGCTACGACGGCCGCCGGATCACCGTACGGCAACTCCTGCAGCACACCAGCGGGTTGCCCGACTACCTCGAGGCCCCCGAGTGGGAGCAACCCGAGCTGTTGCGCCATCGCCACTTCGAGCCGCGCGACCTCGTCGCACGCGCCCTTCAACTGCCGCGTCCGCAGGGCAACTGGCACTACGCCACCACCAATTACCTTCTCCTCGGAATGATCGTCCACGACGTCACCGGCCGCTCTCCCGAGTCGGAGATCACCCGGCGCATCATCAGACCTCTCGGTCTGAGCGACACGTACTGGCCCGGCGACGACACCCGCGTCCACGGCCCCCACTCCCGCAGCTACTTCACAGCGGACGACGGCCACCGCACCGACGGTACCGCCTGGAACATGACCTTCGCGGGCGTCGGTGGCGCCCTGGTCTCCACGCCGGCCGACCTGACGCGGTTCACCACGTCACTGCTTGGCGGGCACCTGCTGCCCGAGGCCCAGCTCAAAGACATGCGCAGGACGATGGCCGCCGATCCGGACCGTCTGTGGCCCGGCGCCCGCTATGGGCTCGGCCTGATCTCCTCACCGATGTCTTGCGGCGGCCGGTGGTGGGGACATTCGGGAACCGTGCCCGGCGGCCACCGCGCGCTGACCGCCGTCGGACCCGGCGGCCGGAGCGTGGCCATCGCCCTGAACGAGGTGCCGTCCACGCTCCAGGCCGAACAGGACTTCCTCGCCGTCGTCGACGCGTCCCTGTGCGAACACACCTCGTCCGAAAGGGCAACCGAATGACCACCTCGACTCCCTCGGGCAACCCCGCCTCCCTCGGCGCGCCCGCGGCCTCCAGAGGCTTACGATTTGGGGAGCAACAGGGAGCGGCCTCGCGGCGTCCGGCACGGCCGCTCGCGGCGTTGCCGAAACGTCCTGATAGCTCCGCTACGAGGACCTTCCGGCGCCTTGCGATCGACCGCACCGGACGCCGCTCCTTCACCCACTCCCTCTTGCTCCCCGAGTCGTTGCGGCGGTTCGCGTCGCGAAGCGCGCAAGCCGTCGTCGTGTGCCTCGCCGGCGCGCTGACGCTCGCGTCGGTGCCGGCCACGGCTCACGCCTCCCCGGACCCCTTGGCCCGCTACCACCGGCAGCACCTCACCTGGAAGAGCTGTGTGCTCGGACCGGACGACGACACCGGGAAGGAACTCCGGCAAGCGGGCGCCCAATGCGCCGATGTCACCGTGCCGTTGAACTACGACGCGCCGGACGGCCGCACGATCACCGTCGCGATCTCCCGGATCAGGGCCACCGACACCAAACACCGCGTGGGAGCATTGCTGCTCAACGGCGGCGGCCCCGGCGGGCCGACGATCGGCGACCCGCCGTGGGTGCGCGAGACGATGAAGGACGTCGGCCGACGCTACGACGTGGTGGGGGTGGACCCGCGCTTCGTCGGCCGGAGCACCCCGCTGGACTGCCACTGGCCCACCGGCTCCTTCATCCGCGGTGCGGGTACCGGCCGCGCCGGCTTCGATCACTCGACGGCCCTCGCCCGGGAACTCGCCCAGCTCTGCCGCACCCACGAAGGCGACGTGCTGCCCTACGTCACCACCCGGAACACCGCCCGGGACATGGACGTCATCCGCGCCGCGCTCGGCGAGCGTCGGATCTCCTATCTCGGCTACTCGTACGGAAGTTACCTAGGCCAGGTGTACGCCACGATGTTCCCCGGCCGCACCGACCGCGTCGTCCTCGACGGCGTGCTCTCCGCCGACCGCTACAGCCCGCGGCTGCTGCGCAGTGCGAGGGCGGCCAACCGGCACGCCCTGAAGGACTGGGCAGTCTGGGCCGCCGCCCGCGACGTGACGTACGGCCTGGGCCGCACCCGGGACGCGGTACTGGCAGCCGTGGACCGGGTCCAGGCGGCCGCCGCACGCACGCCCCTGTCGCTGGGCGGCCACCGCGTGGACGACCACCTCGTACCCGTCATCGTCTTCAACGGCCTCTCGCAGGACAACGACGCGGCGTACGGGGATCTCGCCCAGGCCGTGCGAGACATGCGACGTGCCGCCGACGGCCACGCCGTCACCCCGGCCCCGTGGCTGGCCGACACACTCTCGTTCGTGCTGACCGGAAGCGGCTCGCACTACGGCAGCGTGCAGACGGCGATCCTGTGCGGCGACGTGGCCGCGCCGCGCGATCCCGAGACGTACTGGCGTGATGTCCAGCGCGCCCGCAGGAAGGACCCGCTGTTCGGCCCCGTCACGGACAACATCGGTCCGTGCGCCTTCTGGGACCCGCCGCGCGAGCACCCCACCACGATCAGGGACGACCTGTCGGCCCTGCTGGTCAACGCGACCGGTGACCCGCGCACCACCTACCAGAGCGCGCAGACGGTGCGCCGTATGTGGCCGGCGTCCCGACTGGTCACTCTCCGCGGCGCATACCAGCACGCGGTGTACGGAGTCTTCGGCAGCTCCTGTGTCGACGCGACCGTCAACAGGTACCTCGCCGACGGCCGCCTGCCACGCGCGGATGTCACCTGCGCCACCTGACCAAACGGCCCTGGGACTCGGCTACCGCTACCCGGGGAGCGGTAGCCGAAGAAGGTTGAGCCCGATCGTGTGATGGTCGGCTTCCGAGGCCACCTTCCGCCAGGGCGTAGCGGGGGCCCATGTGCATGAACGGCGGCACCATCCGGATACGGCCGGGCACGTAGGCGCTTCCGCCACGCCTACGCGCTGGTGATGATCTTTCCGGTGCGCTGGAGGCCGAGGGCAGCGCGGGGCCGCCCGGTTCACCGAACGCGAGCAGGAGGTACTGCGCCACGTGGCGGCCGGGCTGTCCAACGGAGAGATCACGGACCGGATGCACATCGGGATGACGACCGTGAAGACCCATGTGTCGAACCTGATGACCAAGACGGCCAGCCCCAACCGGGTGCGGCTGGCCGTGCCGGCGATTCAGGGAGGTGTCGCCGGTATCTGATGCCCACTGGGCCCGCTGGGCATCATCCGGCGTCCCGCGTGTCCCAGGACGCCAGGGCGACAAGTCGCTTCTCGACGGGGACGGTGCCGCCGCGGACAGGGCTTACCTCTTTCTGAGGTTGATCGCCTGTGTGATGGCAACTCCGGCCGTCAGGAAGCCGGCGGCGGCGATGAGTTGGACGCTCGTCGAGACCAGGACGTCCGTCGAGTTCGACACGTTCTGCAGACGGGTGAGCATGATGTTGACCGGGGAAACGCCCTTGCCCACCAGCGCGGCCAGCAGGAGCACCAGGGCGAGGACGAGCGCGTAGCCCTGCCGTCGGAACACCAGCCGCGAGCAGATGAGCCCTACGGCCGTGCCGGTGAAGGCACACGTGAGTTGGGCCTCGGTTCCCAGCGTCAGGTCGGCGAGGCCCGGTACATGGGGCCCCAACATCAGCGGCAGCACCAGACCGGCCGCCGTCAGCATCAGGCACCACACGGCGACCGCCCCGACTGTGCCGAGCAGGACGCGAAGGTGGCTGCCGGCGCTGACGACGATGACCGAGCGGTGCGACTGGTCCTCCAGACCGACCGACGCCATGGTCAGCCAGGCCGAGCACAGCAACATGGCCCCGGCCACCGCGGCGTAGGTGGCGGCAAGCGGGCCGGTGTCGCTGCTGGTCAGCACGGTCACCAGACCGAGGAACAGCAGCAGTGGCGCGAGGTAGCGCTGCGAGAGCAGCAGCACCGTGAACATGTAGCGGATCAGAGCGATCACAGGGCGGCCCTTTTCGCATCTGCCCGGGATCCGGGTTCGTCTGCGGTTCCGGCCAGGCCCTCCACCGACCACTGGTGCTGCAGGGCCGTCAGGAGCACGGTGTCCGAGTGCTCCCGCGCCACTCGCAGGACGATCGCCTCGCCGCGCCGGGTGGCATTCACCACGCCTGGCAGCGTACGCCAGTTCACCTCGACCGGCCTGACGTCGGTGGGCGGCGCGGCCAGGACGAGCTCGACCATCGAGGTACGGCTCCTGGCGTGCCGACCGCCACGCCAGGTGACCTGACCGTTGTTGATGGCGTAGGCGCCGCCGGCCTGTGTCTCGGTGATTGCCTCGCGGTGGTCGGTGAAGAGCACCGCCCCGCCCTGTGCGGCCGCTTCGTCGATGAACTCGGCCAGGACCCCGTGGGCCGAGGCGTCCAGGCCCGACCAGGGTTCGTCCAGGACCAGCAGGTCCGGCTGGACGAGCAGGGCCTGGGCGAGAGCCACCTTCTGCGCGTTGCCCTTCGACAGTGTGCGCAGCGACGCGTTCGGGCCGCCCACCAGGGACAGCCGCTCCAGCAGGTGGTTCCCCCGGGCACGGGCGGCGGAGGCCGACATGCCGCGGATGCGCCCCATGTGGGTGAGGTAGGAGATCGCCGAGATGCGGTCGTGTGCGGTGAACCGGTCCGGTACGTAACCGATGTGCGGTGGTCGGCCCGACACGGTCCCGGAAGTGGGCCGCGACAGCCCGACGAGGATCCTCAACAGGGTCGACTTCCCCGAACCGTTGCCGCCCACCACCGCGAGGACATCGCCCCCCGAGACCTGCATGTTGACGTCATGAAGGACCCACCGTCCCCCGCCGTAACGTTTGCCGACCGCCTCGCACCGTAACAACGCGACTCCTCGGTGTGCCTGCAGGCTCACATTACTGGATTCGGACGTCGAGTCTGCGTTCATGTGAGCGCGGGCAAGTGGTCCTGTCCGGCAGCGGTGACAGCACCAGGAAGCGACTCTCGGGGGCAGCTCAGGGTCCGGTCAAGTCTTTGCGGACGGGCATGGCCGAAGACCGGGCCGCCATCCGGCGAACCATCCCGGTCACAGCACGAGCGGGAGTGTGGAAGCCCGCCGGTTCCCGCACCGGCGCCGGCGTCAGCCGCATATCATCCGCGGCTGCCTCCACGGCCCACACGGCCGCTCATGTTCGAACAGAAACCTTTTGGGTTTTGGATCAGGAGACGTTCCTACCCCTTCAGGCCTACCACGCCGACGGCGTTGCCCTGATCGAGAGCGACTTCCGCCGAGCCGGGCTCGGGGCGCCAATCGGCAGACTTGACCAGGCCCGGCTCGACCAGACGCAATCCCTGCAGAAAGCGCCCGATGTGCTCGCGCGAGCGCAGGTGGTACGAGTTGACGGACTGTGCGTTGTACGCCTCGATGGCGACCTTGAGCTTGTCACTGGAGTCCGTGCCGTCACTCAGAGCCACGTAACTGCCTTGCGGCAGAGCATCGATCAGCTCGGCCGCGATCCGCTCAGGCTCCTCGTCGTCCGGGAGCTGCCCCATGATGCCGAGCAGGATCAGGCCGATCGGCTGGTCGAAGTCCAGCGTGCCCGCCGCCTGGCTGAGAATCTTCTGCGGATCGCGCACATCGGCGTCGAGGTAGGCACACTCTCCCTGGGGCGTACTGCGCAACAACGCATCGGCGTGTGCAAGGACGATGGGGTCGTTGTCGACGTATACGACCTTGCTGTCCGGTGCGATGCCCTGGGCGACTTCGTGCGTGTTGTTGGCGGTGGGCAGCCCGGTACCGATGTCGAGGAACTGGCGGATCCCAGCCTCACGCGTCAGATACCGCACCG
Source organism: Streptomyces colonosanans (assembly GCF_001866645.1). Classification (GTDB taxonomy): domain Bacteria; phylum Actinomycetota; class Actinomycetes; order Streptomycetales; family Streptomycetaceae; genus Streptomyces; species Streptomyces colonosanans. The sequence goes on along the minus strand of NZ_MLYP01000026.1, from coordinate 50,465 downwards.
CGCGCACCAGGAAGCTCCGTTGCTGGCGTGCGATGGCCGCGATTTCGGGAAATGTCCGGAGGATCGCGTCGCCGATCTCGCTGTCCACCGGGTAGTGGTCCTTCCCGCCGAGCAGGTAGTTCCACACGCGTGCTGAGTGGGGTCGATCGGTCTGCAGCCTGCTGCGCCAGTCCCTTTGATCAGTCATGGGTAGAGCATTGCATACAGTCACCAATAGTTGATCAAGTCCCTTGCTGTTGAGCATCGTTGTTCAGCTGCTCGTGATGCGGAGCCTTCGCTCAGGACCGATCGAGCGAAAGGGTGCCCCCCGGCGTACGGGGGTGAGTCCGGCGCGTCTCCCGGTACCTGACCGCACTGCGCGCGGCCGGGCTGGCCAGTGCCCACCGCACGGGTCGCGTGGCGCTGTACATCCGGACACGTGTGGCCGAGGCGCTGCTGGCGTCGAACGGCCGAGCTATGGCGCACGGGGTGATCCGCCGGTCAGGGCCGTTGTCCTGATATCGACTTCTCACGGCCTGCGGCACGCTGCTCGCGGTAGCTTCCTGCCACCGAAACGAAGGGGAGAAGTCGGTGGATCGTCGCTCGGGGTCGTCTCCGTTCACGCCCGTCCTGCGTGTGCTCACTGGTCTGTTGGGCGCGGCGTCGTTCGGGACAGGGGTGTTCGCGGTGTTCGTGAGTCAGAACGGGACCGGTACAGGGGTACTGCTCGGCTTCGGCGGCGTCCTGCTCGTTCTCGCTCTGCTCGGTAACCGCGTCGAGAGCTTCGAAATAGGCGGAGCCAAGCTGAGACTGCGTGCAGCCGCGGCGGAGAGATTCGCACTGGCCGAGGAGTCCGAACGCCAGGGGGACAGCACCACGGCAGGCCGGCTTCGCGCGGAGGCACAGGCTCTGCTGGACGCCGCGGGCCCCATTGCGGCCGACTACAGGCACGTGCGCGGCTCGATGCGCTCCGGTCGAGAGCGCACCCGTGCAATGGGAGAGGTGGTTTCCCGGGCTCGCCATCTCTCCGAGGAGCAGACGTTCGAGCCCGCCGAGGTCCTGCGTTGGCTGCGGGAGGGAAGCGACGAGGAACGCGTCACTGCCCTGGCCATGATGCAAGCCAGCCGTGAGCTGCGGAACTTCGAGGCCGCACTCGAGGCTGTCGAGCATGCGCACAGCCCCTTCGAGCACTACCACGCCATGCTGCTCACTGAGCAGATGATCGATGACCTTGATGAGGCGCAGTTGAGGCGGCTGGCCGAAGCCATCAGGTCCCAGCGTGGGTTTCGCTTCCGTCGCGACACCGACCGGTGGCGGCTCAGCGAGGACATTCTCCGACGCGTGGATGAACGCTCAGGCCACCGGTGAGCACCGGACGGCGGCGCGGAGGACTCCACCGGAAGGCGCTGCGTGACGGCGCCCGGTGTCCGCCGTCCGTCCCACGGGACGCTTTTTCTCGTCCCAGGAACAACGGGACGGCATCCATGACCGTCCGCACGGAAACGCTGGGCGACGTGAGATCACGCTTCGTGATCGGCAATGTCAGCCCGGAGGTATCCATGATTCGTCGGACACTGCAGGGCGGTCTGCTGGCCGTTGTCGCACTGTTCGCCCTCGTGCCCACGGCGGCCGTGGCCGCCGTGGGCGACCACGTCACACCGGCGCCGGTCGTCGGTACGGTTCCGCACCGCCCGCACACGATGCTCCCCGTCCTCGTCCGCCACGAGCCGGTCCGGCACAGCGCGCGCCACTCCATGCGGTGCCACCACCATGCCCGCCACTTCCGCCACATCCATCACGTCCGTCACACCCGCTTCTTCACCGGGGTGGCGTACCACCGCCACGTCACACAGGTCGGACGCGTCGGTACACGTCACGTCCTGCTGAACGTCCGCTCCGGTCCCGGCTTCGGCTACCGGGTCGTCGGCCACCGCCACGTCCAGGGCCGACTGCTGGTCGTCTGCAGGACGCACGGCTCGTACGTCCATGGGAACCGGTGCTGGTACCGGCTCGTCCACGGCAACGGGTACGTCTCCGCCCACTACGTCCGTATGTGGCGCGCCGCGTCCTGGTGTTGACGCGCCCGCTCCCTCGAAGGCGGCCTGCCCGGTCACTTGTGCGTGGCCGGGCAGGCCGTCGGCATACCCTCGCCCCCGTCAACTCGCCCGCGTCACCCCGGTCTCGATGTGTGGCAGTACCGCAATGCTGGGAACACATCCCGACAACCAGGGCGAACCACCCGAAGTGGAAGCGGCATTGGGGGACAGATAGTGCGAAAGCTTCAAGGATCCAGACCGTGAAGGCCGGCGCGGCACGGACGACGCGGCCCTGCCTGTCGACGGCCGCCCCGCCCGAACAGGCGGACGGTGCGTTCGTGACGGAACTGCGAGATCTCAAGGAGCGCACCGGTCTCAGTCTCGCGGCCCTGGCCGCACGCACCCCGTACAGCAAGTCCGCCTGGCACCGCTACCTCAACGGCTCCCAGCGGCCACCGCGTTCGGCCGTGGAGGCGCTCGCCGGACTCGTCGGCGTCGACCCGGCCCCCGTACTGGCCCTGCGGGAGGCTGCCGACCGCCCGCCGGTCGCGGACGCGCCGGCGTACGACGGCCGTGCGGCGTGGCCCGTCCGCCCCCGGCGGCTGTCCCTGTCCGCGCTCACTCTGATCGTCCTGGTCGCCTCGGCGGCCGTCACCCTCATCGCGGCCGGCCGCTCCGGTGCGCCGAGCGGGCAGCTCACCGCCGCCCTGCCCCGGTGCAAGAGGGAGTCCTGTCAGGGGCAGCTGCCCGACGTCTCGGCCTGCGACCGGGACGCGCAGATCAAGAGCACGGTCCATGGCGCCACGTATGCCGTGCGGCTGGAGTACTCGCCGTCCTGTGGCACCGCCTGGGCCGAGGTCCAGGCGCAGCCGTCGGACGCCCGCGTCATCTCCGTCCGGTCGGGGCGGAACGTGTTGTCCGCGTCGTACCCCGGGGGCGGTTCCGGCGGCCGGATGAGTCCCATGCTCGCCGTGACCTCACCCGAAGGTGTGGAGGCGTGCGCCGTGGTGGACGGCACGGTGGCGTGCACCGGCCTGGACGCCGACCCCCCCGGGGTGCGTTGAACGGATGATCGGGCAGGGTCCGGTGTGTGGCGTGCGCCGTGTCGTGGCTCTGCCGCTGGCAAATGTCCTACATGTTGTAGGGTTCGGATCGTCCGTCCGCCGGCCGGTGCCGTCCGGCGTGTTGTTGCCGATCGGGGGATCCGTGCAGGAGCCTGACGAGCCGCCACGCGTGAGCGACCCGGTCTTCGAGCAGATGCTGGACGGGGCCCTGGACTCCCCTGAGATCATGGCCGCGATCGACGTCGCGGGTGCGGAGCCGTCGCGCGAGGAACTGCGCGTGCGGGCACTGGAAGCGCGCGACGTCCTTCTTGGTGTCGCCGCCGCCGAGTACGACCGCTATCGCGATCTGCGGGCCGCCGCGGTCGACCGCCATCGGTTGCCGCGCCGCGACGACCGTACCGAAGGCGGGTTCCTGCCCGGGCTCGCGGTGCTCGTGCCCAGTCTCGGGGTCGTGGCCACGGGCGTGTTCCTGCTGTGCGGATTCGGTCTGCGCGCCCTCACCGTGCGCCCTCACTTCGACGAGGGGCTGGTGATGGCCGGAGTGATCGCCGCCGCGGTGACGGCGGGCGCGGCCCTCGGAGATCTCGCCTGGCGACTGGCGGCCCGCGCGCGGGGCGGTGACGGCGACGATCCCGCGGAGCGTGATCCCGGTGTGCGCCAAGCTCGCGATGCCTGGGAGCGCGCCGTTGTGGAACGGGGCCTGGTCCCGTTCCTGCTCGACCGCGTGGAGGCTGGCCGTGTGGCCGAGGGGCGCGTCGTGGGCGCGGAGGAGAGGGTCCAGTAGCCCGCTGGGTGCGGCGTGCGCTTCCGGGAGCGCGTGACCTCTGGAGGCACTCCGTCCCTGACCACCATGGGGCGAGTAACCTCCGGGACATGCGGATATCCGTCTCCTCTGACATGGACGAACCCGTGGCCCTCGCCCTCGTCGCCGAGCTGCGTGCCCGCGGCCACGACGTGCTGACGCACGGGGCGCTGCGACCCGGGGACGGCACGCAGTGGGCCGCGTGCTCTCAGGCGGCGGCCCGCGAGGTCGCCGACGGGTCCTCGGACCAGGCGGTCGTGTGCTGCTGGACCGGCACGGGCGCGTCGATCGCCGCGAACAAGGTGCCCGGGGTGCGGGCGGCCCTGTGCACGGACGCATACACGGCGGACGGCGCACGCCGCTGGAACGACGCCAATGTGCTGGCGCTCAGCCTGCGCCTCACGTCCGGGCCCCTGCTCAGGGAGATCCTCGACGCCTGGTTCGCCGCCGAGCCGAGCGAGGACGCCGACGACCGGGAGAACGTGTCCCGCATCGGACGGCTCGATGCGAGCAGAACCGTGTCCTGACCCACGTGCCGCTGCTCAGCGGCCCGCCACCAGGTCGGCGGCCGACTCCGCCACGACCGCGCCGGACGTCTCGGCCGGACCCCGGGTGCGGTCCCGTACGCCCCACAGCCACCGCACGTCCCGGCCGAACGACCACACCAGCGACGCCAGCGCGCATGCGACGAGCCCCGCGGCCGCCGCGTACGGCAGGAACCCCGACCCGGCGACCAGCAGGGAGATCCCCTGAAACGCCGCGACCGTCTTGCGCGCCATGCTCGGCCGCAACTCGCTGTACAGCCACGGCAGCACCCGGGCCGCGGCCACGAACGCGTACCGCATCGCACCGATCAGCAGCACCCACGGGCCCAGCGACAGCGTGAACTCCTCGTGAGCGGGCGCGCGGCGGCGGGACCGGTGTCCCTGCGACTCCGGTCCGGCCCGGTGTCCCCGGGTTTCAGCCTTTCGCGATCTCCTGGGGAACCGAGGTCGATTGCTCCGCCGCGGCGGCCCGGACGCCGGGCCGGCCGGGCATCCGCAGGGCGAGCGGCACGCCGAGCAGGCACACGCAGGCGAGCACCGTGAGCGTGGGCCCGGACGCCACGTCCGTGCGCGCCATCAGCGTGCCGGCGGTGGCAACACCCACCGTGGGACCGACGTTCAGCGCGGTCTGCTGCAGCCCGCCGGCCACCCCGGCCGATGCGACGGGCATCTCTCGGACGATGACGGCGGTCGCCGTCACCATCACCGTGCCGAAACCGGCACCCACCAGCAGGAATCCCGTTCCCGCCCACACCTGGGAGGCCCCCTGTCCGAGCCGGGACAGCAGAAGAACACCCAGTGCGAGGAGCGCAGTGGCGGTCCCGGCCGTGCGGCGCGGACCGTACCGGCGTATGACGACGGCCGTCACGGGCGCGCCCAGGACCATCGCCACAGGCGCCGGGAGGGCCCAAAGCGCGGTCCGCAACGGATCGAGGCCCAGCACGTCCTGAAGGACATAGCTGCTGACGAACAGCGTGCCCAGCAGCGCCGCCGACACGGCCACCAGCAGTCCGAGCGCGGGACCGACGGCCGACCGGCCGAGCACGCCCGCAGGCAACAACGCGTTCGTGGCGTGCCGTCCGTGCCGGACGAACAGGCAGCCGGCCACCGCCGCCCCGAGCAGCGCCACTACCGGCGTCGTCAGTCGGCCGGAGTCCGCGACGGCGGCGAGCGCGTACACCAGGCACACCAGAGCCGCCGCGAGCAGACCGGCGCCGGGCAGATCCAGCGGCGGGCGCGCGGCCGGAGGGTGCTCCGGGCCGCGTACGACCGCCGCCAGTACGCCCATCAGCAGCGCCGGCGCGACGTTGAGGAAGAAGACGGCCCGCCAGCCGAACGGGGTGACCAGCGCCCCGCCCACCAGCGGGCCGGCCGCGGCCGCCACACCGATCGCGCTGGTGCGCAACGCGATCGGCATCGCCAGCCTCTCCGGTGGATACGCGGCCCGCAGCATGCCGAGCGTCGCCGGTTGCAGCAGCGCGCCGAACACCCCCTGGACCACGCGCAGTCCGATCACCCAGCCGATGCCGGGAGCGAACCCGATCCCGGCGGAGGCCGCGCCGAAGCCCACCATGCCCAGGGCGAACATGCGTCGATGGCCGTGGCGGTCGCCGAGGCGGCCGGCGAAGACCAACAGGCTTGCCACCGCGATGAGATAGCCGGTGCTCGTCCACTGCACCTGGGTCAGGGAGGCGTGCAGATCCCGTTGCAGCTCGGGTTGTGCGACGGTGAGCACGGTGCCGTCCAGGGCGACGATGACCGCGCCGACCACGCTGCTTGCGAGCGTCAGCCCGCGGTGCGCGGTCACCGGACCTCCGGCCCGAGATGCGCGTCCAGAGCGGTCTGCAGCAGGGGAGTGAAGTCGGTGCCACCTGTGGTGAGTTGGAGGCTGCCCCAAGTCCACAGCTGGGCGAGGCCGTGCAGGTTCGCGAGGAGGGAGCCCGCGACGAGTCGCGCGTCGGCGTCCGGCCTGGCCCGGCCTACCAGGTCCACCAGCAGGGAGAACAGCGGAAGGCTCGTCTCACGCAGCCCCAGATGACTGCTCTCCAGCAGGTCATGACGGAACATCAGCTCATGCATGCCGCGGCGGGTGAGCGCGAAGTCGAGATAGGCATGGCCCAGGGCTCCGAGCTGCTCCTGGGGACTCGCGGTGCCGTCTCCGACCGCCTCGGCCGCCCGCGCCGCGAGGTCGGTGAAGCCGCGGCGCGCGATGGCCGACAGCAGCTCCAGATGCGTGGGGAAGTACCGGCGGGGCGCCCCGTGCGAGACACCCGCCCGCCGGGCGATCTCCCGCAGCGTCAACGCCTGCACGCCCTCGGTGGCCACCAGGTCGACGCCGACGTCGACCAGCCGGGCGCGCAACCCTGTCTCCGGATCAGTCATAGACACTGTCTACCAACGCTGCGTAGACACTGTCTACCGGGAATGCGCGGCCCCACCGCGTGAGTTGACCGGGGTATGACTGAGGACGCCACGCAGAACGCACTGCTCGCACTGCTCTCCGAGGGCCACGGCGGGGTGCTGGTCACCCTCAAACGCGACGGTCGGCCCCAGCTGTCGAACGTCAGCCACGCCTACTGCCCGGACGAGCGCCTCATCCGGATCTCGATCACGGACGACCGCGCCAAGACCCGCAACCTGCGCCGGGACCCACGGGCCTCGTACCACGTGACCAGCCCCGACCGATGGGCCTACACGGTCGCCGAGGGCACGGCCGATCTCTCGCCCGTCGCGCAGGACCCGTACGACGAGACAGTCGAGGAACTCATCCGGCTCTACCGTGATGTATCGGGCGAGCACCCCGACTGGGACGACTACCGCACCGCCATGGTCCGCGACCGGCGTCTGGTACTGCGGCTGCACGTGGAGCGGGCGTACGGCATGCCCAGGGGTGCCAACAACGGCTGAGGGGCGACGCGCGGATCTTCAGGCGTCCGGGGCCCTTGGCGCCGGCCAGGTCCCGGGCTGTCTCGGGGTGGCTACAGGGTTCGCCTGGGGGGTGTCCCGGATGTCATCCCGCGTGGGGAGTAGCAGCATCGATGACCATGACTTCCCTCGGGCATGCCCAGGGGTGCCGGCAAGGGAAGGCGAGCGGGCGCCGTCCGCCTTCACCATCGATCCGGTCACAGCACTAGCCGCAGCGCACGTCCTCGCCCGGCCGCTCCCCGGTCGCCAGGAACCGGGAGACGACGCGGTCGCCGCACGCGTTTCCGTTGGCGAGGTAGGCGTCGTGGCCGGTGGAGTCCACGATCACCATGACGGCGCGTGCACCGAACGCCTGGCGTAGCTTCAGAGCGCCCCGCAGCGGGGTGGCGACATCACGTGCATTCTGCACGAGCAGGACGTTGGACGGGCCGTGGGCGGTGATGCGTACCGGCGCCTGCGTGGGCGGGTACGGCCAAGCGGTGCAGACCATGGCGTTCCTGGGCATACCCGCGGTCAGCGGGTGCTCTTTGCGGCTCTCGGCGACGCCCTTGCGGTACTCGGCCGCCGACGTGGGCCACGCCACGTCGTTGCAGAGGGTCGCGGCGCTGACCGCGGTGACGTTCTGCAGCACCGGCTCCGGCGGCGCCGCGGGCGCGGGTGGCACGGTGCCGTGCCGCGCGGCCAGCATCAGCTTCGCCAGGGTGGGGAAGCGGTCCGGCGTGTAGAGGCTGTCCAGCATCGTCTGGCGCAGCACATTGCCGTTCAGCTCCGCGGGGTTGGCGCCGGGCCAGGGGATCGGTGCGCGGTCGAGCCGTGCGGCAAGGCGCAGGAACAACGGCCGCACCTCGGCCGCCGTCCTGGCCAGCCGATCAGGGTTGCCGGGCGCGGAGGCCCACTTGGCGAACTCCGGGAAGACGTCCTCGACACCGGTCTCGTACCCCTCGAGCCAGGCGCGGGAGACCCGGGTGGGGTCGGGGTTGTCGTTGCTGTCGAGTACGACGCGGTCGGTGCGCCGCGGGAACAACTGGCTGTAGACGGCGCCGACGTACGTACCGTACGAGACGCCCCAGGCGGAGAGCCTGCGCTCGCCGAGCGCGGCCCGGACACGGTCGATGTCGCGGGCCTCGTCGACCGTGGTGATGTGGCGGATCAGGTCACCCCCGTTGCGGGCGCAGGCGGCCGCCGTGCGCCGGGCGGTGGCCATGTTCTCGCTGATCGACCCGTCCGGCGCGGGCCAGGGCCTCAGCTTGGACAGGGCGAGGTCACCGTGGTCGAGACCGCAGTTGACGGGGGTGGAGGGGGCGAGGCCGCGCGGTGCGAACCCGATCAGGTCGTAGGCGTTCCGTACCTTCTGCGGCAACTTCTGACCCTTCCCCGACGGGTCGCCGAGGCTGGACCCGCCAGGCCCACCGGGGATCAGTAACAGCGCGCCACGGCGGGCGGCCGGCTTCTCGCTGGGAATACGGGAGATGACGATGGCGATCTTCCGGCCACCGGGTTCGGCGTAGTCCATCGGCACCTCGACGGACGCACACTCCTGGCGTGGATCGAGCCCGCTGCCCTCGCACTTGGTCCAATCGAGGGAGGAGCGCGCGGACGGACCGGCCGCAGACGCGGACACGGAGGTGGTCAGGGGGGCGGAGAGCCCCAGGAGGGCGGCTGAGACGGCTATCCAGGCGGCTCGTGTTCTGCTGGTCTGCTTCATGCACGGAAGCCTCCCGGATCGGGCCCGCTTCTCCCACCCGGTCAACGCCCCTGTCGTCACGGGGGTTTCCCCAACAAGCCCCCTGGGGGACCTCCATGGTGCAGTGCCCGTGCGCGGACGCTCGCGCTCCCACCGGCTACCGACAGCCCTCGCCGCCACGCCGCATACACGGCGCCGCCCGATCTACCGCGCGAGCGGCCCGGAGCGCCCGGGCCGCTCGCGCACGCGGCCAGTGCCAGAACACGCAGGCCGACAGGGCGTGGAACTCACGTCCCGTCACCTCATTGATGTTGTCGCACCGCTGCGACCTGCGCTCATTCCACGAATACGGTCGCAGTCAGAGGTCGAACTCGTGCGGCGGCAGGTCGAGCGCGAAGCACGCCTCGCGGACGACCGCCTGCTCGTCCTTGTCGAAGTCCCCGTCCGCACCTCCGATGACGATGCCGATCTGGATCACGGCACGCGCCTCGGCCGGCTTCTTCTTCGCCTTGCCGATCTCCTGCAGCACGCTGACCTTGCCGAAGTCGAAGTCGGTGGACAGCTTGTTCAGGTTGTCCTCGAAGCGGCGACGCAGGTCGTCCGCCGGGAAGTTCTGCAACACCTCGTTGGTGGCGATGAGCTGGGCCACGCGCTGGCGCTCGGACGGGTCGATCGTGCCGTCCGCCGCCGCCACGAGCGCGCACATGGCCATGCTCGCGTCGCGGAACGCACCGCTCTTCAGATCGTTCTTCTTCGCCACGAGTTGGGTCTGCATCGTCGATGCGGATTCCTTGATGCGGTCCCACAGGGCCATGAGAACTCCCTACGTTGTCGAGGCGGGCCCGCCCCGGTGGGCGATCCATGACCTCTCTGGTTTCTACAGCAACGTAGGCAAGAACTTGCGGGACGCCGCAGAAGTTCCTGTCGTGTTCCATTTTGTGATCACGGTCGGCCCCGGGTGAGCGGGCCGGTCCCGAGCCGGTGTCGCCACGGCGGACCGGCTCGGGACCGGCACGGCTCCCTACTCCTCCGCGGACTCGACGGCGTGGCCGCCGAACTGGTTGCGCAGGGCGGCGATCATCTTCATCTGCGGGGAGTCGTCCTGACGGGAGGCGAAGCGGGCGAACAGCGACGCCGTGATGGCCGGGAGCGGCACGGCGTGGCCGATGGCCGCCTCGACGGTCCACCGGCCCTCACCGGAGTCCTCCGCGAAGCCGCGCAGCTTCTCCAGGTGCTCGTCCTCGTCGAGGGCGTTGACCGCCAGGTCCAGCAGCCAGGAACGGATGACCGTGCCCTCCTGCCAGGAGCGGAAGACCTCGCGGACGTTCTCCACCGAGTCGACCTTCTCCAGCAGCTCCCAGCCCTCGGCGTAGGCCTGCATCATCGCGTACTCGATGCCGTTGTGGACCATCTTGGAGAAGTGCCCGGAACCGACCTTGCCGGCGTGGACGTAGCCGTACGGGCCCTCCGGCTTGAGCGCGTCGAAGATCGGCTGGAGCCTTTCGACGTGCTCCTTGTCGCCGCCGACCATGAGGGCGTAGCCGTTCTCCAGGCCCCATACGCCGCCGGAGACTCCGGCGTCGACGAAGCCGATGCCCTTGATGCCCAGCTCCTTGGCGTGCTTCTCGTCGTCACTCCAGCGGGAGTTGCCGCCGTCGACCACGGTGTCACCGGCGGACAGCAGGCCGGCGAGTTCGTTGATGACGGACTGGGTCGGGGCGCCGGCCGGGACCATCACCCAGACAACGCGCGGCCCTTCGAGCCTCTCGACCAGTTCGTTCAGGGTGCCGACGTCGGAGACGTCGGGGTTGCGGTCGTATCCGACGACGGTGTGGCCCGCGCGCCGGATCCGCTCGCGCATGTTGCCGCCCATCTTGCCAAGACCGATGAGTCCGATCTGCATGTCAGTTCACTCCGTCCTGAGCGTGCGGGTATGCGGTCATGAGGGCGGTGGCGTAGGGGGCGGATGAGCCCGGGGCGGTCAGTCATGGCCGGCCTTCTCCTTGGAGCCTCCGCCGCGCAGGGCAATGGCGTACATCTCGTCCGCGTCGAGGCGACGCAGCTCCTCGGCGATCAGCTCCGAGGTGGGGCGCACCTTCAGTGCCATGGTGCGCGGCGGCTGGCCCGGCAGTGAGAGCATGGCCATCGGTCCCTCGGGGCGGTCGATGACGATCTCGCCCTTCTTGGTGCCCAGCCGTACGGCCGTGACGACCGGCCCGGCGGTGACGACCCGCTCGACGGGCACCCGGAGCCGGGACTCCAGCCAGCGGGCCAGCAACTCGGCGCTCGGGTTGTCCGCCTCGCTCTCGACGGCCGCCGAGGTCACCTTCGTACGGGCCTGGTCGAGCGCCGCGGCCAGCATCGACCGCCAGGGCGTCAGCCGGGTCCAGGCCAGGTCGGTGTCGCCCGGCGCGTACGAGGAGGCCCGGGCCTCCAGCACGACCAGAGGGGTCTCGACGGCGTACAGGTCGGTGATCCGGCGCTGGGCGAGGGCGCCCAGCGGATCCCTGGACGGGTTGTCCGGCGCGTCCACCGGCCACCACACGACGACGGGCGCGTCCGGCAGCAGCAGCGGCAGGACCACCGAGTCGGCGTGGTCGGACACCTCGCCGTACAGCCGCAGCACGACCGTCTCGCCGGTGCCCGCGTCGGCACCGAGCCGGACCTCGGCGTCGAGGCGCGGCCGGGTGCGGTCGCGCAAGGTGCGGGTGTGCCGCTTGATGACGACCAGGGTGCGCGAAGGGTGCTCGTGGGAGGCCTCCTCGGCGGCCTTGATCGAGTCGTACGCGTTCTCCTCGTCGGTCACGATGACCATCGTCAGGACCATGCCCACGGCTGGGGTGCCGAGGTCGTGGCGCCCCTGCACCAGCGCCTTGTTGATCTTGCTTGCCGTGGTGTCGGTCAGGTCGATCTTCATGGCCTGCGCCAGCTCCGTCCGTCTCGTGCGAGCATCTCGTCGGCTTCCTTGGGGCCCCAGGTGCCCGAGGGGTACTGCGCGGGCCTGCCGTGGGAGGTCCAGTACTCCTCGATCGGGTCGAGGATCTTCCAGGATTCCTCCACTTCCTCGGTGCGGGGGAAGAGGTTGGCGTCGCCGAGCAGTACGTCCAGGATCAGCCGTTCATACGCCTCCGGGCTGGACTCGGTGAACGACTCGCCGTAGGCGAAGTCCATCGTGACGTCCCGGAGCTCCATGGAGGTACCCGGCACCTTCGAACCGAAGCGGACCGTCATGCCCTCGTCGGGCTGCACCCGGATGACGATCGCGTTCTCGCCGAGTTCCTCGGTGGCCGTGGAGTCGAACGGCGAGTGGGGTGCCCGCTGGAAGACCACCGCGATCTCGGTGACCCGCCGGCCCAGACGCTTGCCGGTGCGCAGGTAGAAGGGGACGCCCGCCCAGCGGCGGTTGTCGATCTCCAGCTTGATCGCGGCGTATGTGTCCGTGGTGGACACCGGGTCGATGCCGTCCTCCTGGAGGTAGCCGCGTACCTTCTCGCCGCCCTGCCAGCCGGCCGCGTACTGCCCGCGTACGACGTGGCCGCCGAGGCCCTCCGCAAGCCGCACCGACTTGAGGACCTTCAGCTTCTCGGTGACCAGTGCCTCGGCGTCGAAGGCGATGGGCTCCTCCATGGCGGTGAGGGCCATCAGCTGGAGCAGGTGGTTCTGGAGGACGTCCCGGGCGGCGCCGATGCCGTCGTAGTAGCCGGCCCGGCCGCCGATGCCGATGTCCTCGGCCATGGTGATCTGTACGTGGTCGACGTACGACCGGTTCCAGATCGGCTCGTACATCTGGTTGGCGAAGCGGAGCGCCAGTATGTTCTGGACGGTCTCCTTGCCGAGGTAGTGGTCGATGCGGAACACCTGGTCCGGCTCGAACACGTCGTGCACGATGGCGTTCAGCTCGCGCGCGCTCGCCAGGTCGTGGCCGAACGGCTTCTCGATGACCGCGCGCCGCCACGAACCCTCGGGCGCGTCCGCAAGGCCGTGCCTCTTGAGCTGCTGGACGACCTTCGGGAAGAACTTCGGCGGTACGGAAAGGTAGAACGCGTAGTTGCCGCTGGTGCCCCGGGAAGCGTCCAACTCCTCGATGCTGGCCCGCAGTTGCTTGAACGCATCGTCGTCGTCGAAGGTGCCCGGAATGAATCGCATGCCCTCGGCGAGCTGCTGCCACACCTCCTCGCGGAAGGGCGTACGGGCGTGCTCGCGGACGGCGTCGTGCACCACCTGTGCGAAGTTCTGGTCCGCCCAGTCGCGCCGGGCGAAGCCGACCAGCGAGAAGCCCGGCGGAAGCAGACCGCGGTTGGCCAGGTCGTAGATCGCCGGCATCAGCTTCTTGCGGGACAGATCGCCGGTGACGCCGAAGATGACCAGGCCGGAGGGGCCGGCGATACGAGGCAGACGGAGGTCGCGCGGGTCACGCAGGGGGTTGCTCCAGGCAGAGCCGAGGGCCGCATCGTCGGCCTCTCCGGCCGCGGGAGCGGCGGTCCGCTCGGCCACCGGCACCTCGGGCTTCCCGGCCGCCGGAGCCTCAGCCACCGGGGCCTCGGCCGCCGCGGCCGCCCGAGCGGTCACCTCGGCCTCCGGACCCGTTGCTTCCGTTGCTTCGGGAAACTTCTTGTTCATTCCCCCTCGACCTCCTTGTTCTTCAGGGACGCCGTCACTGTCTCTGGCAGGCTCTGCGATGCCACTTCGAATGCGGCGAGGCCCATGTAGGACAGGCGCTTCAGGGGTTCCGCGGCTGCGGCTATCTCGGTCACTGTGATCATCTTCTTTCCTGCAATTGGATCAACCGCGGAGGCCTGCCGGGGATTCCCCGGCCGCGGCCACGTCCCCGGGGCGAAGACGTACTCGGCATCGACACCACCCGGGTACCCACCGCCCACGCCCTCGGCCTCGCCGGACGACCAGGCCCGTCGTGCTCACACCGACTCCCTTCCCCGGGCAGGGAAAAGGACCTTGGACTCCCGAGGACCTGGACGCGATGGTCACGAACACTCCCGTGGACGCGGCGACGCGCTCCGCTCGCGGGATACGGGCGTCGAGGCCATCGCGGCGGGAAGGATACAACCGTGAAGCTGACGATTCTGGGCGGCGGCGGATTTCGGGTGCCGCTCGTGTACGGAGCGCTCCTCGGGGACCGCGCCGAGGGCCGCGTCACCCGTGTCGTGCTGCACGACCTGGACGCCGGGCGGCTGTCCGCCGTGGCCCGGGTCCTGGCCGAGCAGGCGGCCGGCGTGTCCGGCGCGCCCGAGGTGACCGCCACGACCGACCTCGATGAGGCGTTGTCAGGCGCCTCCTTCGTCTTCTCCGCGATCCGTGTCGGTGGTCTGCAGGGCCGGGCCGACGACGAGCGGGTGGCCCTGGCGGAAGGCGTCCTCGGTCAGGAGACGGTCGGTGCGGGCGGTATCGCGTACGGGCTGCGCACGGTCCCGGTGGCCGTCGACATCGCCCGGCGCGTGGCCCGGCTCGCCCCCGATGCCTGGGTCATCAACTTCACCAATCCGGCGGGCCTGATCACCGAGGCCATGTCCCGCCACCTCGGCGACCGCGTCATCGGTATCTGCGACTCCCCGGTCGGACTCGGCCGCCGTATCGCCCGCGTACTCGGCGCGCACCCGAAGGAGGCATGGATCGACTACGCCGGACTCAACCACCTCGGCTGGGTGCGCGGCCTGCGCGTGGCCGGACGCGACGAACTCCCGCGTCTGCTGGCCGATCCGGAGCTGCTGGGCTCCTTCGAGGAGGGCAGGCTCTTCGGCGTCGACTGGCTGCAGTCCCTGGGCGCGATCCCGAACGAGTACCTGCACTACTACTACTTCAACCGGGAAGCCGTACGCGCCTACCAGAGGGCCGAGAAGACCCGCGGCGCCTTTCTGCGCGACCAGCAGGCCCGCTTCTACGAGGAGTTGAAGCGCCCGGACACCGCCGCGCTGACGACCTGGAACAGCACCAGGGCCGAGCGCGAGGCCACGTACATGGCCGAGAACCGGGAGGCGGCCGGGGCGGGCGAGCGCGAGGCCGACGACCTCTCCGGCGGGTACGAGAGGGTGGCCCTCGCCCTGATGCGGGCCATCGCCCGCGACGAGCGCGCCACCCTGATTCTGAACGTGCGCAACCGCGGCACGCTGTCCGCGCTGGACTCCGAAGCGGTCATCGAGGTCCCCTGCCTGGTGGACGTGAGCGGGGCGCACCCCGTCGTGGTCGACCCGCTGCCCGACCACGCCACCGGTCTGGTGTGCGCGGTCAAAGCGGTCGAGCGCGAGGTGCTGTCCGCGGCCGAGTCCGGCTCCCGCGCAACGGCGGTGAAAGCGTTCGCGCTTCACCCGCTCGTCGACTCCGTCAACGTCGCCCGGCGGCTCGTCGACGGCTACACCGCCGTCCACCCCGGCCTGGGATACCTCAAGTAACCGCGTCAGGAGGCCCGCTCATGCATGACGAACGCCGCCGGATCGAGCAACGCGTCGCGCGCGTCCACAACCAGCGCATCAGGCCCGCGATCTATGCGGCCTCCGTCCCTTGCACGGTCGAGGCCTGGCAGGCACCGGGCGAGCCGGTTCCGTTCGCGGAGGCCGCCGCCGCCCCGTACCGGCCCTTCGCGATGGACACCCCCTGGGGGCCGCCCTGGGGCACGACCTGGTTCCGGATGCGCGGACAGGTCCCCGGCGAGTGGGCGGGAAGGCGCGTCGAAGCCGTCATCGACCTCGGCTTCGTGGGCGACTGGCCTGGCAACCAGGCGGAGGCCCTCGTCCACCTCCCGGACGGGACACCCCTGAAGGCGGTCAATCCGCTCAACCAGTATGTGCCGATCGCCAACCCGGCGAAGGGCGGTGAGGAGGTCCAGTACCTCGTCGAGGCCGCCTCCAACCCTGGCATCCTCGCTGACGACTTCGTGCGCCCGACCCCGTTCGGCGACGTGCTCACGGCCGGCGACAAGCCGCTCTACACGTTCAGGCGCGCCGACATCGCGATCCTCGACGAGCAGGTCTGGCACCTCGACCTGGACCTCCAGGTGCTGCGCGAACTGATGGTGGAGCTCGACGAGCACGACCCGCGCCGCCACGAGATCATGCACGCCCTCGACCGGGCGGTCGACCTGCTGGACCTGGACGACATCTCCGGCTCGGCGGCGGACGTGCGCGCCGCGCTCAGGCCGGTCCTGGCCAAGCCCGCGCACGCCGGCGCCCACACGGTCTCCGGTGTCGGACACGCGCACATCGACACCGCCTGGCTGTGGCCGATCCGCGAGACCAAGCGCAAGACGTCCCGGACCTTCTCCAACGTCACCTCGCTCGCCGACGAGTACGAGGAGTTCGTCTTCGCCTGCTCGCAGGCCCAGCAGTACGCGTGGGTGCGGGACACCTACCCGCACGTGTGGGCCCGCATCCAGGAGTCGGTGAAGAAAGGCCAGTGGGCGCCGGTGGGCGGCATGTGGGTCGAGGCCGACGGCAACCTGCCCGGCGGCGAGGCGCTCGCCCGTCAGCTCGTTCACGGCAAGCGGTTCTTCATCGAGCACTTCGGCATCGAGACCAAAGGCGTGTGGCTGCCGGACTCCTTCGGCTACACCGCCGCCTACCCGCAGCTCGCCAAGCTCGCCGGCAACGAGTGGTTCCTGACCCAGAAGATCTCCTGGAACCAGACCAACGCCTTCCCCCACCACACCTTCTGGTGGGAGGGCATCGACGGAACCCGCATCTTCACGCACTTTCCGCCGGTCGACACCTACAACGCCCGCTTCAGCGGTGAAGAGATGTCCCGCGCCGTGCGCAACCACCGGGAGAAGGGCCGCGCCACGCGATCCCTGGCACCCTTCGGCTACGGCGACGGCGGTGGCGGCCCCACCCGCGAGATCATGGAACGCGCCCGGCGGCTCAAGGACCTTGAGGGCTCCCCGAAGGTAGTCGTCGAACACCCCGACGCGTTCTTCAAGGCGGCCCGCGAGGAGTACCCGGACGCCCCGGTGTGGGCCGGCGAGCTGTACCTGGAGCTGCACCGCGCCACCTACACGACCCAGGCGCGCACCAAGCAGGGCAACCGCCGCTCGGAACACCGGCTTCGCGAGGCCGAGTTGTGGGCGACGACGGCCGCACTGCACGCGCCCGGCTACGCCTACCCGTACGAGAAGCTCGACCGGCTGTGGAAGACGGTCCTGCTGCACCAGTTCCACGACATCCTGCCGGGGTCGTCGATCGCCTGGGTGCACCGGGAGGCGGAGGCCGAATACGCGCGCGTGGCGGGGGAGCTGGGGGAGCTGACGGCCGAGGCTGTCGCCGCACTGGGCACGGGCGGGACCCGGGTCTTCAACACAAGCCCGTACGACCGTGCCGAAGTGGTCCGTACGGCCGAGGACGCGCCGGTGTACGTGAAGGTGCCCGCCAGCGGCAGCGCACCCCTGGCCGCCGCCGAGCCCCCGCGGCCGGTGACCGTCACCGGCCGCGTCCTCGACAACGGGCTGGTCCGGGTGGAGGTGGCCGACGACGGCGCGCTCGCCTCCGTAACCGACCTGCGCGCCGGGGGACGAGAAGTCCTCGCCGGCAAGGGCAACCTGCTGCGCCTGCACACCGACCTCCCGAACTACTGGGACGCCTGGGACATCGACAAGCACTACAAGAACCGCTACACGGACCTGCTGGACGCGGAGTCGGTCACGGTGGCCGAACAGGACCCGCTGGTCGGCGCGATCCGCGTGGAGCGGAGCTTCGGCAAGGGCTCGAAGATCACCCAGACGATCACCGTCCGAGCCGGAAGCCCCCGTATCGACATCGAGACCGACCTCGACTGGCACGAGACCGAGAAGATCCTCAAAGCCGGTTTCCCGGTGGACATCCGGGCGCCCCTCTCCTCGGCGGAGATCCAGTTCGGCCATGTCCAGCGGCCCACTCACACCAACACCAGCTGGGAGGCGGCCCGCTTCGAGGTCTCCGGTCACCGCTGGGTGCACATCGGCGAACCCGGCTACGGTGTCGCGGTCATCAACGACTCGACGTACGGCCACGATGTCTCCCGCACGGTCCGCGAGGACGGAGGGACGACGACCACGGTCCGCCTCAGCCTGGTCCGCGCCCCGCGTATCCCGGACCCCGGGGCGGACCAGGGCCGGCACCGCTTCACGTACTCCCTGCTGCCCGGCGCGAGCATCGAGGACGCCGTCGCGGAGGGCTACGCCCTCAACCTGCCGCTGCGCGTCGCGGACGCGGCGGGCGCCCCGGAACCGGTCGTCTCCGTGGACGGCGAGGGCGTGACCGTCGAGGCGGTGAAGCTCGCCGACGACGCATCGGGTGACGTCGTGGTGCGGCTGTACGAGTCCCGCGGCGGCCGCGCCACCGGCACCCTGCGCACGGGCTTCCCGCTCGCGGGCGCCCACATCACCGATCTGCTGGAGCGACCGCTCGAGGAGGCGGTTGCCGACGGGGACGCGGTGGCCGTCGCACTGCGGCCCTTCCAGATCCTGACGCTCCGTCTGCAGCGCGCCACTGCCGACAGGCCCTAGAAGACTCATGACGCGGCGGGGCCAGAACCCCAAGATCTTCATGAGTCTTCTAGCCCCTACCCGGGGCGCGGGTCGTCCTTGTCTGGCGGGGCCCGATGTGTTCTTGTGTTCCCATTCGGTTCTCGAAAGGGGCGACGGTGGAGTCGACGGACGGCCGTGGACAGCTGCTCGCCATCAGCGACCTGCACGTCGGCTATCCCGAGAACCGGGCGCTCGTCGAGCGGATGCGGCCCACCTCCGAGGAGGACTGGCTGCTGGTCGCCGGTGACGTCGCGGAGACCGTCGCCGACATCCGCAGAACCCTGGAAGTGCTCGCCGGCCGCTTCCGCAAGGTGATCTGGGCACCCGGCAACCACGAGCTGTGGACCCCTCAGAAGGACACCGTCACGCTGCGCGGCGTCGAGCGGTACGAGCACCTGGTCGCCCTGTGCCGTGAGCTCGGCGTGATCACACCCGAGGACCCCTACCCGGTCTGGGAGGGGCCGGGCGGCCCGGTGGTCGTCGCACCGCTCTTCCTGCTCTACGACTATTCGTTCCTGCCGCAGGGCTGCACGACCAAGGAACAGGGGCTGGAGTACGCGCACGGCACCGGCATCGTGTGCACCGACGAGTACCTGCTGCACCCCGACCCCTACCCGAGCCGCGAGGCGTGGTGCCGGGCCCGGGTCGCCGAGACCGAGCGCAGGCTGGAGGAGATCCCCGCCGATCTCGCCACGGTGCTGGTGAACCACTACCCGCTGGACCGGCACCCCACGAGCATCCTCCGCTACCCCGAGTTCGCCATGTGGTGCGGCACCCGGCTGACCGCCGACTGGCACCGCCGCTTCCGGGTCGCCTGCATGGTCTACGGCCATCTGCACATTCCGCGGACCACCCAGCACGAGGGCGTCCGCTTCGAAGAGGTGTCGGTGGGCTATCCCCGTGAGTGGCGCCCGCGCCCGGGACCGCCCGGAAGGCTACGCCTCATTCTGCCGTTGGAGGTCCAAGCAGATGATCGAGGAGCTGCTCCCGAGGTCGGTCGTGGTCGTGGAGGCGCTCGGCGATGACGCGCTCGGCGACGGCCCCCTCTACCCCGAGGAAGAGGCGGTCATAGTCCGGGCCGTCGCGAAGCGTCGCCGGGAATTCACCGCGGTTCGGGCGTGCGCGCGGCATGCCATGGAGAAGCTCGGCGTGCCGCCCCAGCCCATCCTGCCCGGAGAGCGCGGTGCACCTCTCTGGCCGGATGGGCTGGTCGGCAGCATGACGCACTGCGAGGGCTACTGCGCCGCCGCACTGGTCCGCGCCGGCGACCTGGCCTCGCTCGGCATCGACGCGGAGCCCCACGACCAACTGCCGGACGGGGTCCTGGAAGCGGTGGCCCTGCCCGCCGAACAGACCCGGCTGCGCGGTCTCGCCCGCAGCCATCCGTCCATCCACTGGGACCGGGTGCTGTTCAGCGCCAAGGAGTCCGTCTACAAGGCGTGGTTCCCCCTGACCGGGAAGTGGCTCGACTTCCTGGAAGCGGACATCGAGATCACCCCGGGCGCCGCCGCGGACATGCCGGGCGCCTTCCGGGCGCGGCTTCTCGTCCCGGGCCCGATGGTCGACGGCCGCCGCATCGAGGCCTTCGACGGCCGCTGGACCGTACGGCAGGGGCTGGCCGCGACCGCGGTCGTCGTGCCCCACTCCTGATGGGCGCCCGACGACCTCAGGCACACCACTTGGCGAGCAACTCGAAGAACTCCTCCTCGGTGCCCGTGAGTCCCGCCTCCGCAAGAGCCTGGTCCGCCTCGGCCAGGGCGGCGGTCGGGACCACGGGCGGCCGGTGCGGGTCCGGTAGGCCGTCGAAGGACGCTCGCACCGTGTGGAGGAGACGCAGATAGGCCTGTACGGCGGCGCGTTGGTGGTCGGTGAGTACGGCGGTCGGCATCGGTCGGCTCTCCCCGGATCGGCCGCGCGACGGAGTGCCGCGCGACGGTACGTGCACTGCGCGCCCCCGTACGCGGACATCGCCGCGCGCACGGGTGGCATCCCTCCAGCTTGCCGCGCCCCACTGACAATTCCGTTTCCTCGCCGCCGGGTTCGCCCGCTCAGCGCAGCCGAACCCCCTGAAACCCCTTGTCGGACAGGGGCCCAGGCTGAAGGGCAGCGCTTGGGGGTGCGTCGCCCCGTCGGCGGCCGGGGGAAGAGGGAGCAGGCTGTGGAAGCCCCCCGGCCCGGCGCTCCGGGACGACCCCCCGCCTCACGGGCCTACCGACGGGATCAGCCCCGTGTCCCCGACCCCTCCGGCGGCCGCATCCCATTCGGCCTGTGTCAGCGGGGGTTCACTCAGAGGTGCGCGCCGAGGGCCCCGTAGGACTGCCAGAACGACCGCCGGTCTCACCAGTTCGCTCAGCGGCTTCGACAGGGTGATCACGTCGAAGAACGCCTTGGCGACGAGCGGGCGGCCGGTCGCGGCCAGCATCAGGCGGTTGACGTAGGCGCCGAGAAGACGGTTCGCGAGGCTCGGGGCCTTGCCGATGGCGCCGGGATAGTGGATGTCCGTACTGGTCGCGAACTCCCAGGCCACCGCGACCGGGCGGGCCACGGCCCGCTGCACCCGACGGGCCAGCCCCGGCGCCGTCAGCCCGTGCTCGGCCACCAACTCGCCCAGCGCCAGCGCGCCCTGCGCGGCGACGGACAGCCCGTGCCCGTAGACCGGGTTGTACGTGGCCACCGAGTCACCGATCGCCACGAACCCCTCGGGCCAGCCCTTGACCTTCTCGAAGAACCGTCGGCGGTTGACCGTGCTGCGCGTGACGACCGGGTCCGACAGCGGCTCCGCGTGGGCGATCAGCTCGCCGACGACCGGATGGCGGACGCTCTTGCGTGCGAACTCCTCGAACTCCTCCGCGGAGGCGGGCGGTTCACCGCCCCGGGTACCCGAGAGCGTCACCAGCCATCTTCCGCCCTCGATCGGCTCGATGGTCGTGGTCCGCCCGGGCACCGGCACCGTGGCGTCCGACTGCACATTGACCAGCGGGAAACCCTCTGTGCCAGGCGGAGCTCGGAAGATCCGGCTGGAGTAGGCGAGCCCGGAGTCCACTTCCTCCAGCGGGGGCCTGGGAACGCCCAGCGCCTCCAGCCAGACAGCGGCCCGTGAACCGCGCCCCGCGGCATCGACGACCAGATCGGCCGCCAGCACCCGCTCCTGTCCGTCGTCCGCCCGTACGCGCACGCCTGTCACCCGCGACGCGTCGCCTTCCAAGGACACCAGTTCTGTGCGCTGCAGCACGGTGAGGCGCTCGCTCCCGGTGACGCGCTCGCGCACCACCCAGTCGAGCAGATCACGGCTGCACGCGATCATGAACTGCATTTCGGGCCAGCGCCGGAACCAGCCCCGCGGCTGCATCGAGACAAGACTTGTCGGCAGCGGGATCCGCCGGGCGCCCGCGGCAAGCCATGCGTCGGTCACCCCCGGCACCAGTTCCTCCATGGCGCGGGCGCCTCCGGACCAGATCACGTGCACGTGCCGGGCCTGTGGGAGTCCTCTGCGCGCCTCGGGGCCGTCCGGCAGGGTGTCCCGCTCGACGACGGTGACGTCGGCGTACGCGCTCAGCGCCGCGGCAGCCAGCATGCCGGCCATGCCGCCGCCGATGACGACGGCCCGACGGATTGCCACATCTGAGGACGTGCTACCGGGTTCGCTCATGAAAGTCGCTTCCTGGCCAGGTCCCGGCCGGCCCACGGGCGGCCGCGACGACGGGTGAATGACGCAGGGCGATCGACATCCGCACGAGGTCGCGTGGTCCCTCGGAGGAAGCGGCAGGTGCGGTGTCCGCACCTGCCGATCTGATCACCCTGCCCTCCGGGTCGGCGGCCCTCGCCCGTACCGCCACCGCCACCATCGCCGCGTCGGCCTCCGCCTGCGCCTGGGCGGGGTCGGCGCCCGTCGCCACGGCGGCGTCGTAGGCGCGGGAGCGCACTTCCGGGTCGAAGTAGGGGTACAGGCTGAGCATGCCGTCGTGGATGTCGGACTCCCGCTGTGTCACCTGCAGTTCGGCCGGCGACCACCAGGAGATCCGCACTCCGTGATCCGCGTGGGCGGACACCGGCCGCAGCTCGCGCCACAGCGGCCCGAGGAGGCGGAAGGTCGACCAGGTGGTCCAGTTGTCCCCGACGCGTTGGCACGCCAGCGGGAGGCAGAAGCCGGCGGCACTGATCTGTGCCCCGGCGGAGGCCAGCACGGGTGCCGCGTCGCTGCTGAGATAGTCCAGGTCGTGTCCGTTCCAGCGGGCGATGACGGCGCCGAACTTGGTCGTCAGATAGGCCAGGTTGAACAGATAACCGACCACGATGATCAGCAGTCCGGCGCGCAGCCAGCCGTGCACCTGGAGGGCCCAGCGCGCGCACATGAAGTTCATCGCGACACCCGCGACGGTGAGAGCGAGCAGGTACAGCACGATCATCTCGCGCAGGTAGGGCGTGCGGGCGTAGTGCGTGTCGAAGTCGACCAGCCGCTCCTGAGGCGCGTCCCCCAGCGCGAACAGCGTGATCACGGCGACGATCACCAGGCCGTACCCGATGACGATGCGCCGGCTGAGGCGGCCGGTCACCTCGGGCGGGCCGCCGCGCCAGTTGACGACGAGCACCAGAGAGGCCGCACTGAACGCGCTGAGCAGGCAATACACCAAGGGCGCCGAGACATTGGCGATGCCGGTGATGTCATTGACCTTCGCGATCGTCGGCGGCGCCGCGAAGAGGAACACCAGCCCGGCCAGCGCGAGCAGCGCGGACACCGACCGCAGCAGTGGGTCGCGCCAGGCGCGGAGCAGCGCGGGTGCCTTGACGGTGAGCGCCACCCCCATGGCGGCGGCGGGTATGTAGTAGCTGGAGCCGTCCATGGTGTCCGTGCTCGTCCCTCAGCCCCGGGGCCCGCGATACCCCAGGGACGCTTCGATCCGCCCCGCAAGCCCGTCCCGTTTCACGGGCTTGCGCAGCGACGAACCGGCCAGCCACGTACGGCACTTGCTGGCCAGCAGCAGTCCGAAGCTCTCGGCCTCCTTCTCGTTGGAGAGGTCGAAGTGCGTACGGGCGGCGACCGCGCGCACGGTCGCCTGGAGATCGGCGGTGTCGCTCAGTGACCGCGCCGCGACCGCGGCTCCTTCCGCGTGGTGGCCGTGGTGCCCGGCGTTCATGTGCCACAGTTCATGGCCGAGGATCACCAACTGGTGGTCGGGTACGGTGCGTTCCTCGATGACGACGAGATCCTGGTCGGCCATGTCGAGCCAGAGACCGCTGGCCGTGCCGGGCGGGAAGGCGGCCGTGCGGAACCTGACGGGACGGCCTCGACGCCTGCTCATGCCGTCGCACAGCGCGGCGTACAGATCGGTCGGATCCGCCGGCGCCGGGAGCGAGAGCTCCGAGACCAACTCGCCGCACAGGCGGCGCATTTCCCTTCCGATGCCCATGGTTCTCCCTCGGTCAGGACTCGGGCCGCTTGACGCTCTCCAGAAGCATGTCCAGCCACTCTGCGACCTTGTCGCGATGCTGGTCGGTGGGCAGCTGGGCCGCCCGCCAGGCGATGCCGCGGACGCCGTGGTCCTGCAGCAGCCGCTCCAGCGGGTCGTCGGCGGTGCCGGCCGCCTCACGCTCGGCGAGCTGCTGGAGAAGCTCCTGCTCGCACCGCTGGAGGGCGTTCGTGAGCGCCTCGGGGTCCTTGGCCGTGAGGAACCCGGCATGCACTTTGAAGAAGCGCTGAATGGCGTCGCAGTGCTCCATGGTGGGGCGCCGGTCGCCGTTGATGAGGGCACCCGCCTGCTGGCGGGACATGCCCGCGCCGTCGGCGATCTCCTGTTGGGTGTACTTGCGTCCGTTGGGCTTGAGCCGGGTGCGGCGCAACAGATCGAGCCGCTGAAGGAAGCGCTCCTGAAGATCCGGCTCCCCGGCGGGCACCCCGCTCAGCAGGGCCGTCACCACCGGTTCCGGGACGCCGGACTCGACCGACAGACGCGGGACGTCGAAGATCACCGCTTGCGGCACACCCAGCCGGTCGGCGAGGACGGTGACACGCGCCGCGACGGCCGACAGCAGACCCGGCGCCGTGGCGCACGGAACCTCGAAGCCATCTGTCACCGACAGGTCTCCTACGTCTCTCTCACGCTGTTCTCATGGTCATCCGGAACCATGCGGAGATTAGCCGTTCCCTCGAACTTACATCCAGGTCTCGCCACAACTGTGGCGAGATTCAGCCGTCAACGGACGCCGAATGCCACGATAGTTGACACGACTCGACCCGGAACAGCAGGATCAGGGCGCCGCGTGAAGGCCGTAAAGGCAAGAGGGGTGACCTCCCGATGACGTTTCAGGCAGGAGGGCAGCGAACGCAGCCGCGACCCGTCCCCGAGAGTCCGGAAGCACAGGCGTATCTGCGGGACTACGCCACGCTCCTCGAAGCCGTTCCCTTCCCGTCGGTCGTCTTCGACCACCGCTGGGACGTCGTCCTCACCAACACCGCGTTCGACATCCTTTTCGGCGGGGTCGCAGCACATCCGACGGCGATGCCGGGCGACAACTTCCTGCGGTTCGTCCTGTTCCATCCGGACGCGGGCACGGTCCTCGGCGAGCATGAGTCGCACTGGTGCCTGCCGATGCTGGCGCACTTCGCCGCGGCGGTGGAACGGCACGGGCACGATCACGGGCTGCAGTCCATCCGCCGGGACATCGCCCAGGACCCGATCATGGAGGCCGCCTACCAGCACGGCCTGCCGCACTGGATTCGCGCCGTCGGCCCGCGCGGCGTGGAGCACGACGGGGCGGTGCGTCCGCTGCTGCACCCCGACCCGCGCTGGGGCGGCGACTGCCGAGTGGTGCGGGACACCCCCAAGACCCTCCAAGACATGGGCTATTCACGGCTGACGCTGGTCCTGAGGGAGGCGCGCCGCCCTGCGCCCGCCCACCGCGGGACGCGCCGCGCCCGGCGCACCGTGAGCCACCTCAGCGTGGTGCCCGTGCCCCAGGAGTGAGCCCCCTCCTGCGGAGCCCCCCCACTCCGCAGGCGTTCAGGTCGCCGACGGCACCGGGGTTCGTCCTGCGCCGAGATCCGCCCTGGCATGGCCAGTGCCCCGGCGGGCCTCCCACGCGCGTGGAGGGGATGCCGACGCGTTCAAAGGGCCAGGCGCAGCGCGATGAGGCGCGCCGTCGACTCCTCGACGCACCGCTCGGCCAGCCCCCTGGCCGCGTCGTGGGCCCCGTCCTGCACCGCGGCAGCAACGGAGTGATGACGGTCCGCCACCTCTTTGCGGTAGGCGTCGTCACCGAGGACGAGACACAGCAGTGCCCCGACCTCCGTCTGCAACGCCACCTGTTCCCGGGTGAGCCGGGCGGACTGCGCGGCGGCGGCCAGCTCCACATGGAACCGGCCGTACACTCGGCTGCGCTTCGCCGCTTCCTCGGCTGTTGCGAACTCGACCAGGGTGCGCCGCAGTTGCTGGAGGTCGTCCGGCTCGGTGCGCTGGGCCGCGAGCTGGGCGGCGACACCGGACACGGCGGCCCAGTGGTCGCCCAGGTCGCGCAGTTCCTCCGTGCTCCAGCCGGCCAGCCGCGCCCTGATCCGCTCCTCCGCGGGGTCGGCGGGCAGTGAGACGAAGCTGCCGCCGCCGCGCCCCCGCCGGGTCGTGACCAGCCCCTGCAGCCGCAGCGTCACCAGTGCCTCCCGCAGGGTCACGGTGGACACACCGAGCTGCTCCGCCAGCTTGCTCTCGCGGGGCAGTTGCTCCCCGTCGGCGAGCAGCCCGAGTTCGATGGCGTCGCCGAGCCGGCGGACCACCGTCTCCACGCGCGCCCGGGTGTCCAGCGGAGTGAACACGGCCTGACGGGCCCCGCCGCCCCTGGTGTGCTTCACGGCCACCACCTTGTTCTTTGGGTCAACCTTTACCTTCAGAGGGTCTTCAACTGCCCATCTTGGCTTGAGGTTTGAACTATGACTTCATATCTTTTCGTTCGAACGTAAGAGTGCACCAGAAAGGTTCCCGCCCATGGAGGGAAGCGCGATCCGGCTGCAGGGTCTGCGGAAGGAGTTCGGTGGAACCACCGCAGTGGCCGGGGTCGACCTGGAGATAGGCGACGGGGAGTTCTTCTCGATGCTCGGCCCGTCCGGCTCCGGCAAGACGACCGTCCTGCGCATGATCGCGGGCTTCGAGAGCCCCAGCTCCGGAACCATCGAGCTGGCAGGCCAGGAGGTCACGGGCCTCGCGCCCTTCGAGCGGGACGTGCACACCGTCTTCCAGGACTACGCCCTCTTCCCGCACATGACCGTCGAGCAGAACGTCGCCTACGGCCTCAAGATCCGCAAGGTGCCCAAGGCCGAGCGGCTCCAGCAGGCCCGCAAGGCGCTCGCCGACGTACGTCTCGAAGGCTTCGGCAAGCGGCGCCCGAGCCAGCTCTCCGGCGGCCAGCGGCAGCGCGTGGCACTGGCCCGCGCTCTCGTCGGCCGCCCCCGTCTGCTGCTGCTCGACGAGCCGCTCGGCGCCCTCGACCTCAAGCTGCGCGAGCAGATGCAGATCGAACTCAAGGCGCTGCAGCGTGAGGTGGGCATCACCTTCGTGTTCGTCACCCACGACCAGGAGGAGGCCCTGACGATGAGCGACCGCATCGCCGTCTTCAACCAGGGCCGCATCGAACAGGTCGGCAGCCCCGCCGAGATCTACGAGCGCCCCGCCACCGCGTTCGTCGCCTCCTTCGTCGGCACCTCGAACCTGCTCGATGGCGACACCGCGCAGCGGGTCGTCGGCGGCCCGGGCACGTTCAGCATCAGGCCCGAGAAGATCCGGGTCCTCAAGGAGTCCGCCCTCGCGGACGAGCCGGAGCACTCCACGGTGACCGGCACCGTTGCCGAAGTGGTCTACCTGGGAGACGCCACCCGTTTCCTCGTGGACCTCGACGGAGGTGGCCGGCTCACCGCGCTCCAGCAGAACCTGGAGACCTCCTCCGAGGACGTCGCCGCCTACCGCGGCACCCGGGTGCGTCTCCAGTGGAACCGCCGCCACACCGTCCAGGTCCCTGACGCCCGCTGACCCTCACGCCAGTCCCTGTCACCTATGGAGTACCTCGTGCGTCTCACTCGTACCCTCCAGGCCGCCGCCGCCGTCGCGGTGCTGCTCGCGGCCACCGCCTGCGGCTCGTCCGACTCGGGCGGCCCGTCCGCGTCCACGGGCCTCAACCCGCCTGATCTGAAGGCGCAGTCGAAGCTGGGCAAGACCGAGGGGCAGGTCAACCTCATCGCCTGGGCCGGCTATGTCGAGGACGGCTCCAACGACCCCAAGGTCGACTGGGTCAGCGACTTCGAGAAGCAGACGGGCTGCCAGGTCCGCTCCAAGGTCGCCGCCAGCTCGGACGAGATGGTCAAGCTGATGAAGACCGGCGAGTACGACGCCGTCTCCGCCTCCGGCGACGCCTCACTGCGCCTGATCGCCTCGGGTGACGCGGCTCCGGTCAACACCGACCTCGTGCCCAATTACAAGGACGTCTTCGGTGACCTGAAGCTCCAGGCCTGGAACTCCGTCAAGGGCAAGGCGTACGGCATCCCGCACGGCCGCGGCGCCAACCTGCTGATGTACAACACCCAGAAGGTCAAGCCCGCCCCGACGTCCTGGTCCGCCGTCTTCGACGACGCGGCCAAGTACAAGGGCCACGTCACCGCGTACGACTCCCCGATCTACATCGCCGACGCGGCGCTCTACCTGAAGGCCACCAAGCCCGAGCTGAAGATCAAGGACCCCTACGCGCTCGACCAGAAGCAGTTCGACGCGGCGGTCGCCCTGGTGAAGAAGCAGAACCCGAACGTCGGCGAGTACTGGGGTGACTACCTCAAGGAGGTCTCCGCCTTCAAGAGCGGTGACTCCGTGGTCGGCACCACCTGGCAGGTCATCGCCAACCTGGCCGAGAGCGAGGGGGCCAAGGTCAAGGCCTTCGTGCCCAAGGAGGGTTCGACCGGCTGGTCCGACACCTGGATGGTGTCCGCGAAGTCCAAGCACCCCAACTGCGCCTACAAGTGGCTGGACTGGGTCATCTCGCCGAAGGTGAACGCCCAGATCGGCGAGTACTTCGGTGAGGCGCCGGCCAACTCCAAGGCGTGTGCCGAGACCAGCGACAAGAACTTCTGCACCACCTTCCACGCCGGTGACACGGCCTACTGGAAGAACATCGCCTTCTGGAACACGCCCATCGAGCAGTGCATCGACGGCCGCACCGACGTCAAGTGCGTGCCGTACGCCAAGTGGGTCCAGGCCTGGACCGAGATCAAGGGCTGAGGACACGACGATGACCGCCACCCAGCCTGCCGCCGGACGGACCCCCGTCCGGCGGCTCGCCGGGCTGCTGCACCGCCGTCGGCGGCTGCGGCTGTCCCTCCTGCTGACCGCACCCCTGCTGTGGCTGGCCGTGCTCTACCTCGGCTCGCTGGCCGTGCTGTTCGTCTCGGCGTTCTGGACGACGAACTCCTTCACCTCCGAGGTGGTGAAGGTCTGGTCGACGGACAACTTCCACGCGCTGCTGACGACACCCGTCTTCCGCCAGGTGATCCTGCGCAGCATCGGCGTGGCCCTCGCGGTCACCGTCCTGTGCGCGGTGATCGCCTTCCCGCTGGCCTTCTGCACCGCGCGCGTCGCCCGGCCCCGGTGGCGTCCGCTGCTGGTGGTCGCGATCCTCACCCCGCTGTGGGCGAGCTACCTCGTCAAGGTCTACGCATGGCGGCTGATCCTGTCCCAGGGCGGGCTCGCCGACTGGATGCTGAAGCCGTTCGGGCTGAGCGGCCCGGGCTTCGGGCTCCCGGCGGCGGTCATCACGCTCACCTACCTCTGGCTGCCGTACATGATCCTGCCGATCCACACGGCGCTGGAGCAGCTGCCCGCCAATCTCCTGGACGCGTCCGCCGACCTGGGGGCGCGACCCGGCCGCACCTTCCGCTCGGTTGTGCTGCCGATGGTGCTGCCGTCCGTCGCCGCCGGCTCGGTCTTCACCTTCTCGCTCAGCCTCGGCGACTACATCACCGTGCAGATCGTCGGTGGCAAGACCCAGCTGATCGGCAACCTCGTCTACTCCAACATCGAACTCAACCTGCCCATGGCCGCCGCGCTGGGGACGGTTCCGGTGGTGGTCATCGTGCTGTATCTGCTGGCGATGCGCCGCACGGGCGCGCTCAGCAGCCTCTAGAAGAGGTCCCTCGTCATGCAACTGTCCCGCTCCGCGCGCATCGCGCTGCGCATCGCCGCCGGGATCGGCTTCGCGATCATCTATGTCCCGCTCGCGCTCGTCCTGGTCAACTCCTTCAACCCCGACCGCAGCGCGAGCTGGCCGCCGCCCGGGTGGACCTTCCACTGGTGGTCGACGGCCTGGGAGAACGCCGGGGCCCGCAACGCCGTATGGGTCTCGGTGAAGGCGGGCCTGGGCGCCACGGCGATCGCGCTGGTACTCGGCACGCTGATCGCGTTCGCGGTGGCCCGGCACCGCTTCTTCGGCCGCAACGCTGTCTCCTTCGTGGTGGTCCTGCCGATCGCGTTGCCGGGAATCGTCACCGGCATCGCGCTCAACTCGGCGTTCGGCACGGTCCTCAAGCCGCTCGGCGTCGGCCTCGGCCTGTTCACCGTGATCGTCGGACACGCCACCTTCTGCATCGTCGTCGTCTTCAACAACGTGGTCGCACGGCTGCGCCGCACCTCCGGCTCGTACGAGGAGGCGGCGATGGACCTGGGGGCCCACACCTTCCGGGCCTTCGTGGACGTCACGTTCCCGCTGGTGCGCTCGGCGCTGCTCGCGGGCGCCCTGCTCGCGTTCGCGCTCTCCTTCGACGAGGTCGTGGTGACCACCTTCACCGCCGGTCCAGGCGTCGAGACCCTGCCGATCTGGATCTTCAACAACATGACCCGCCCGCAGCAGGCCCCGGTCGTGAACGTGGTGGCCGCGGTGCTCGTCCTCGCATCGGTGGTCCCGATCTACATCGCCCAGCGGCTGTCCGCGGACACGGCGACGGAGAGCAGGATCTAGCACCTGACCTGAGTGGGATCCGGGAGAACGAAAGGGGGCCGGTGCGTGCTCGCACGCGCCGGCCCCCTTTCGTTCCCAGCCGGGTTCGGGGCACCGCTCAAAGCACGGTGACGTGCCCCGACGATGATGGAGGCGTCGGTTGCCGGGGCAGCGGCGACGGCTCGTGAGGGGCGGTGTGGGGCGCCAGGCCGAGCACCGCCGCGACCGGGTGGGTACCGTCCTCGGCCGGCCCCGGCCGGTCGGTGCCGCCCGCGACCGCCCTGGCCGGGTCTCGTGCCGGCCGCGACAGGGTGATCACGCCCCACGACGCCAGGCCGGCTCCGGCCATGGCGAGAACCAGGCCCAGCGCGCCGCCCCGGAGGTGTTCGCCCAGCAGGGAGAGCCCGATCACCGCTGCCGCGAACGGATTGGCGAGCGTCACCATCGCGAGGGGCGCGCCGAGGCCGCCCCGGTACGCCGTCTGCGAC
Source organism: Streptomyces colonosanans (assembly GCF_001866645.1). GTDB lineage: Bacteria > Actinomycetota > Actinomycetes > Streptomycetales > Streptomycetaceae > Streptomyces > Streptomyces colonosanans. The sequence continues at coordinate 19,479 of NZ_MLYP01000026.1, read as the reverse complement.
AGCAGCAGGCCGCCCGTCGCGAACACCGCCACCAGCAGCGCCACCACGACGACCTGCGCGCTGAGCACCGAACGTGAGCGGTCCGTGGCCGCCACCGTCACCGTCTGCGTGAGCGCCGAGGCGACACCGGAGGCGACACCGGAGGCGGTCGCGTGGCGCAGCCCGGGGAGGGCGCGCCCGGGGAGGGACAGCGCACCGATCAGGACGGCGGTCGTACCGGCCACCGCCAGCGCCTCCGGAAGGCTCAGTACGTCATCGGGCTCGGGCCCGGACGCCGTCACCAGCAGCACGGCCAGACCGGTCAGCGTGAGCATCGTGCCCCGCCACTCCACCGTGCTGACCCGGCGTTCGGCCGCTCTGGCCCCCAGCGGCACCGCCGCCACGAGGGTGAGCGCGCCGAGCGGCTGGATCAGCGTCAGCGGACCGAACTCGAGGGCGGCGACGTGCAGCAGCGCGGCGGAGGCGTTCAGAACGACCGCCCACCACCAGGCGCCGTGCCTCAGCAGCCGCAGCACAGCGGCGCCGGACGACCGGGCGGCGAGCCGCTCCTGGGCGACGGCGGCGGCCGCGTACGCGACGGCGGAGACCAAGGAGAGGGCGACGGCGAGGATCGTGGCGCTCATCGGAGGGCTTCCGCCAGGCCGGAGTCAGCGGCCGACGCGACCCCGCCCGCCGGTGCGCCCGGGCCGGCCGGTGGTGACGGCATGGCACGCGGCGTCCCGAAGGGCGCCCGGCTCGGTGCCGACGACGGTACGCGGACCACCGCCAGCGCGATGCCGAGGAGGACGGCCGCCACGATCGCGTCCAACCAGTAGTGGTTCGCCGTGCCGACGATCACCACCAGGGTCAGCAGCGGATGCAGCAGCCACAGGAGGCGCCAGCGGGACCGGGTCGCCGCGATCAGACCGATCGCGACCATGAGCGCCCAGCCGAAGTGCAACGAGGGCATGGCGGCGAACTGGTTCGCCATCGAGTCGGTCTCGGGATCGGCCCCGTACCACGTCGGCCCGTACACGTGCCCGGTGTCCACCAGGTGCGCCACGTCGAGCATCCGCGGCGGGGCGAGCGGGAACGCGAGGTGCAGCAGCAGCGCGGCGCCGGTGACCAGGGCGAGGACCCGGCGGGCCCACAGATAGTGGCCCGGCCGCTTCACGTACAGCCAGACCAGGAAGGCCGCGGTGGCCGTGAAGTGGACGGCCACGTAGTAGACGTTCGCGGCGCGTACGAGGACGTCGCCGTGCAGCAGGGCGGACTGCACCGCTTCCTCGCCCGGAAGAGGGAGGGAGCGCTCCCACATCCAGACATGGTGCGCGTTGCGGTAGGCCTCGGCGGTGTGGCCGTTCGCCAGCTGCCGTCCGAACTTGTAGACGAGGAAGAGCCCTGTGACCAGCAGGAGCTCGCGGAGGAGAGGCGGCCGGCGTATCGCGGCCGCGTCTCCTCGCTCAGGCTCGGTGCGGGAATCCAACAGCCGACCCCTTTGCCGTATATGTGCGTGTGTGGTGCGTGGTGAGCCCAGGACAGGGTCCACTCGGTGGAGGAGTGGGTCCTGTCCAAGGCTCATCGAAACGGTAGTGTACCGATACGCTCGCGTACCGGTACACTTTCGTGTCGATACAGGGGTGTATCGATAGACTGGTGTGAATCGGCCTGTCCGGCCCGGGATCACGACGGAGGAGCGAAGCCATGACGTCGCAGGCAGCGGACGCACCGGAGACGGTTGTCGCCGCGCGCCGCTCCAAGCTCACGCCCGAGCGTGAGCAGGAGTTCTTCGACGCCGTGCTCGACCAGATCCGCGAACACGGCTATGAGGCCGTCACCATGGAGGGCGTCGCCGCCAGCACCCGGTGCAGCAAGTCGACGCTGTACCGGCAGTGGAAGACGAAGCCCCAGTTCGTGGCCACCGCCCTGAGGTCCAGCCGGAGTGTGCGGCTGGCGGGCGTGGACACCGGTTCGCTGGCCGGAGACCTGCGCGCCGCGGCACGGGAGGCCGCCGAGTGGTCCCGCCGTGACACCAAGCTGCTCCAGGCCCTCGGCCACGCCGTGATGCAGGACCAGGAACTCGCGCAGGCGCTGCGCGAAGCCCTCGTCGAGCCCGAGGTCAAGGCGCTGCAGGGGATCATCCGGCGCGGGGTGGAACGCGGGGAGGTGTCCGCCGGCCATCCGGCACTGGAGTACGTCCCTGCACAGCTGCTGGGCGTGCTGCGCGTCCGCCCGCTGCTGGAGGGGCGGTACGCGGACGAGGAGTACCTCATGCGCTTCGTCGAGGCCGTGCTGCTTCCGGAGCTCGGACTGACATAGAGCCCAGGCCGACGTCCGCCGGGATGACCGGACGTCGGCCTGTTCGCGCCGCACCGTGGGGACGGGGACGGCGCGCACCCCCGGCCGGGTGGGGTTCCCCTTGAGCGGAGGGGCGCCCCACCCGGTCACATCACCTCAGTGCCGCGTGCCGACGGCTCATGCACTGCTGTTGCGAGGCATGCGTGAAAGAGAGGCAAGAGCCTTCAGAGGTAAGGATGTTGCCGATCGACGGCTGTCATCGGGGCTGGTCGGCGGCGCCCCGCGTCGCCCCTGGACGCCTCGCGTCACCTATCACGGCAACAGGTGTCCCGACCTGTCTCCACCGGAGCCCGAGGACGGCTAGGCTCGTTGTCCGTACGTCGTTTGGGCGACCTGGGGAGGGAGCGGGATGACGGAGGCACGGCCGGACGCGGTCGCCTCGGCTTCCCTGTGGGAACGTGACGCGGAACTCGCCGCCGTCACCGAGGCGATTGACGCCCTGCGTGACGACTCCTCGCCTTCGGCGGCGGGAAGCCTGCTGATGTTCACGGGGGAGGCCGGCATCGGCAAGACCGCGCTCCTCACCGAGACGCGTCGCATCGCGGAGAAGCGCGGCTGCACGGTCTGGTCGGCTCGCAGCGGCGAGACCGTCACATCCGTCCCCTTCAACGTCGTACGACAAGTGCTCCAGCCCGCGCTCGTCTCCCTGATGCCGGAGGAGGCACGCGAGTACCTGGGCGACTGGTACGACATCGCCGGCCCCGCCCTCGGGATAACGGAACCCGGTGAGCGGCAGGCCGACCCGCAGAACGTGTGCGAGGGTCTGGTCGTGGCCGTCTCACGGCTCGCCGAGCGGGAGTGGCCGCTGGTCCTGCTCATCGACGACGTGCACTGGGCCGACCAGGAGACCCTGCGCTGGCTGGCCGCGTTCGTCGAGCGACTCGTCGACCTGCGCGTGCTCGTCGTGGTCGCCCTGCGCCCCGGTGACGTCGCCGACGAGAGCGCCCCTCACCTCGACACGATCACGGCGGCGGCCCTGTGTCCGGCCGGCTCCCTGAGGGCGCTCACGCCCGAGGCCACGGCCGGACTCACCCGCGCCACGGTCGGCACCCACGCGGACGACCCGTTCTGCCGGGAGGTGTGGGCCGTCACCGGTGGCAACCCGTACGAGACCGTCGAACTCCTCGCCAAGGTGCAGGACAGCCAGCTCGAACCGGTCGAGGCGTCGGCCGCCGACCTACGAGCCCTGAACCGCTCCGCCCGCGGCAACGGCCTCGTCGCCCGGCTCGAGAGCCTCGGCATCGAGGCCACCCGGTTCGCCTGGGCCGCGGCCATCCTCGGTACCGGCATCACCGTGGACCTGGTAGCCCGCCTCGCCACCCTGCGCCACGAGGAAGCGGTCCGCTGCGCCGAACTCCTCAGCGTGGCCCGCATCCTCACCGAGCCCGCCCCGGCGAACCGCCACGCCGACGACGGACAGCTGGAGTTCCTGCATCCGCTGATCGCCAGCGCCGTCTACCGCTCGATCCCCGACGGGCTGCGCACCGCGATGCACGGCATCGCCGCGCAGGTGGTCACCGACTGCGGGCTCGGTGCCGCGGCAGCCTCCCGGCATCTCCTGGAAGTCCATCCGGATGACGACGAGGAACTCGTCGAGCAGATGCGCCAGGCCGCCCGCGAACACCTCGCCGTCGGCGCCCCCGAAGCGGCGCGCCGCTGCCTGGAGCGGGCCTTGCTGGAGCCGCCGCTGCCCGAGGTCCACCCGCACGTGCTCTACGAACTCGGCTGCGCCACGCTGCTGACCTCACCGGCCACCACCATCGACTACCTCCAGGCGGCCCTCGCCATGCCAGGCCTGGAGGGTGAAGTCCGCGTCGACGCCGTCTACCGCCTCTCCCAGGCCCTGCTGCACAACAACCAGCTGGAGGAGGCCATCCGCACGGTCGACACGGAGGCCGCCCGCCTCGAACCGGGATCCTCCCGCCTGCGCCTGCAGGCCGTGCACCACATGTGGGAGGGCGTCCACGCGGCCGGGGAGCACAGCCTGACCCGCTCCCGGGAGCTGACCGAACTCGCCCGCACCTGCACGGGGCGGGACAACTCCGAGCGCGCACTGCTCATCCTGCGCGGCTTCGACGCGATGACCCACGGTGAGAACGCCGAAGAGGTCGTGGAACTCTGTGACCGCGCCCTCGTCAACGGCCGCCTCGCGCCAGGACTCGGCTGGACCGACACCGAGTGGGGCATCGAACTGCTGCTGATGCTCGGCAGTTCGTACGTCTACACGGACCGGCTGGACCGGGCCGAGAGCCTGTTCACGGAGGCTCTGGGCGTCTATGACTCGGCCGGCTGGGGCGGCGGCCATCTCGCCCTCGCGCACGCCTATGTCGGACTCGGGCACCGCCGACGCGGTCGCCTGCGGTCGGCGGAGACCTCTCTGCGCGAGTCACTGCGCCTCGCGGAGCGCGTCGGCCGGGGACTGCCCCTGTACTGGTCCGCGACCTGCGGACTCGTCGACACCCTGCTCGCCCGCGGGCACGCCGAGGAGGCCTGGTCGATCGCCGAGCAGTACGGCTTCGCCCCGCCGTACCCGTCCACGATCGTGCTGCCCGACACCCGTTGCGTCCGAGGACGGCTGCTCCTCGCGGTCGGCCGCACCGAGGAGGGCATCAACGAACTGGAGGCCGCCGAGAAGGCGTCCGCCGGACACGGCCACAACACGGTACTGGCGCCGTGGGCGGGCGCCCTCGCCCGTGCACTGGCCGCCGCCGACCCCCGCCGCGCCGCCGAACTGGCCGCGACCGCCCGCCGCCAGGCCGAGCTGTTCGGCACCGACACGGCGATCGGCGAGGCCCTGCGCGTCGCCGCCGCCCTGGAGACCGGCCAGCGTGCCGCCTCGCTGTACGCGCAGGCGGTGAGCTATCTGGAGGCCTCCCCATGTGCCTACGAGCACGCGGCGGCCCTCGTCGAGTACGGGATCGCCACGCGGTCGGCCGGAGAGCTCAAGCGGGGGCTGACGTTGGCGCAGGCGTGCGGGGCGGACGGGTTGGCCGCTCGGGCTCGGGACGTACTGGGCGCGACCGTCCCTACCGGGTCACGCTGACCGCCGCGTGCGGGGATGCCGTTCGACGGATGAGCCGGGTCCGGAGCCGGGCACTGGTCCGGTCAGTGGGTCAAATGTCCGGTTATGTGAATTAGTTGTCTAGACTGACAGGTCCGCAGCGCTCCAGCGGCGTACCCGGGAAGGAAGGCGGCACCATCGTGGACCGGACTCTCGCCACCCGTGCCCCGCGCACCCCCGCCGACTGGTGGGTCACCGCCGACCAGGCGCGCCATGCGGCCCAGGGTGGACTCGCGGGTGCCGCGACGGCGCCGGACCTGCTGCGCACGCTCATCGAACTCGACCGAGCCCGCCGCGAGTCGGTGGTCGCCGTCGGCGCCGCCGTGGAGGCGCTGCTCGCGGGAGGCGTTGCCTGGGAGGCGATTGCGGCGGCGCTGGGACTCGGCTCCAGCGAGGAGGCCGGTCAGGCGCTCGCCGCCGCCCGCCGGGACGCGGGCGCGGCGATCGAACGCAGACTGGGTCGCCGGAGGTAGGGCCCGACCCACGCCGGCGGTCCGCCGCTGACGGCTGTCCTCACGGGTCGATGACGGCCCACCCTCACTCGCCCCCTTGCCCGGCACGCTCTTGATGCGGCGTCGCCCGACGTGGGCTCCCCGTTTCGCGGTTCTCGAAGTGACAGCGCACGGCAGCCGTACTTCCGGACGCGACTCGCCGATAGATATGACTGAAATACGAAGATTTTGAAGTACTGACAGTAAAATCATTGTTGTGCCGCTTTCGTCCTATATGTGCGTCCGAGCGGCTCGTCTCCGTGAGTTCCGTACAGGATGGGGAGTCCGGCATGGACCGACGCAGTTTCAACCGGCGGATGCTGCTGGGCGGTGCGGCCGCCGCGACGACGTTGTCCCTGACCCCGGAAGCCGTCGGCACCGGCAGACGGGCGAGAACCGCGCCCGGTGGTGGCAAGGTCAAGCACATCAAGCTCTACGCGGAGCATCTCGGCCATGGGCAGATGGGGTACGGCTTCAAGAAGGGCGGGGCCACCATTCCCGGCCCGTTGATCGAGATCAACGAGGGCGACACGCTGCACATCGAGTTCGAGAACACCATGGACGTCGCGGCGAGCCTGCACGTGCACGGTCTGGACTACGAGATCACCAGTGACGGGACGAGGGGGAGCGGGAGCGACGTGAAGCCGGGGGGCAGGCGCACATACATCTGGCGCACGCACACTCCGGGCCGCCGTAAGGACGGCTCCTGGCGGGAGGGCAGCGCGGGCTACTGGCACTACCACGATCACGTCGTCGGCACGGAGCACGGTACGGGCGGTATCCGCAAGGGCTTGTACGGGCCGGTGATCGTCCGCCGCAAGGGCGACATCCTCCCCGACAAGACGCACACGATCGTGTTCAACAACATGACGATCAACAATTACAAGGGACACAACGCGCCCGACTTCTGGGCGATGGTCGGGGAACGCGTCGAGTTCGTGATGATCACGCACGGCGACCACTTCCACACCTTCCACATGCACGGTCACCGCTGGGCGGAGAACCGCACGGGACTGCTCGCCGGACCGGACGACCCGAGCCGGATCATCGACAACAAGGTCGTGGGCCCGGGCGACGCCTTCGGCTTCCAGGTGATCGCGGGCGAGGAGGTCGGAGCGGGCGCGTGGATGTACCACTGCCATGTGCAGAAACACGCCGACCGGGGGATGGCCGGGCTGTTCCTGGTGAAGAAGCCGGACGGGACGGTCCCCCACCACAACGCGCACGCGCACAGCAGGAATTACCAATCGGACGGGTCTGACGAGTCACACTCACACGGGCATCACTCGCACGGGCATCACTCGCACCGGCACCACTCGCACCGGCATCACTCGCACGGGCATGACGAGTACGGCGAGTTTGACGGGGTGTACGACCTCGACGATTAGGCATGACGGGGTATCTCGGCATCGGAGAACGCCGAGCTCGAGCACCGTGCACTTCCGTGGGCCGGTTGTCGCCCGTCGCCGGGGAGGCGGCGGGCCTCAACCCTGTTGCGGCTACCGCGGGGCGCTCTTGAGCACCGCGAACCGTGCTCCGTACGGGTCGATGAGCCGGGCGATGCGGCCCACGCCCTCGATGTCCGTCGCCGGCATTTCGATCGTGCCGCCGAGTTCCTGCCCCTTGCTCACCGTGGCGTCCGCGTCCGTGACCGCGAAGTACGGCAGCCAGTGCGCGCCGGACTGCACCTTAGTGGGATCGACGGCCAGCGGGACCAGGCCGCCGAACATGGCGTCCGGGCCGGCCCCCTCGGGATTGATGCAGGTGTACGTGCCACCCGGGACGGGCACGCCCTCGGTCTCCCAGCCGAGCACCCGGTGGTAGAAGGCGGCGGCGCGGGCGATGTCCGGGGTGTACAGCTCGACCCAGCACAGTGAGCCCGGTTCCCCTGCCATGTCGAGGCCCTTGGTCCGGCCTGGCTGCCAGATGCCGAAGGGCACGCCCGCCTGGTCGGCGAGGACCGCCATGTGCCCCTGCCCCATGACGTCCATGGGCTGGAGGAGCACGCTGCCGCCTGTCTGCTCGGCCGCCCTCGCGGTGGCCTCGGCGTCCGGACTCTGGAAATAGACGGTCCAGGAAGGCGGCCCCTGCTCCGGGGTGGCCTGCATACACCCGGCGGTGGTCCTGCCCGAGAGCTGGAAGAAGCCGTAGCCCCCCGCCTCCGGTCCCGCCGACTGGAACTGCCAGCCGAAGAGGCTGTCGTAGAAGGAGATGGCGCCGTCGAGGTCGGAGGTGGCAACATCCAGCCAGTTCGGGGCGCCGTTGACATAACGGGTGGTGAGCATGACTGTCCCCTTCGAGAGCTTCCATTGCCCCCATGGCCGAGTCTTCCACCGCCCACTGACCATCGCGCCGGAGTGACACGACGGGATCGGCCGGAGTGATACGACGGGGTCACCGGACGACCGATGACAGGCGGCGCCCGCTTCCGCCGTGGTCTCCGCGGCCGATTTCTCCGCGCGCCGTCGTGCACCGCGCCGTGCGGCGGGACATCATCGAGGGCCGAGGGCGGGGCTCACGCAGCGAGCCGTTGATCCCGCGTTGATCGAACGTTTTTCGCCGCCCGGCATGCTCTCGGCCATGCACATCGAAGCGATCACTGCGACCGACATCGCCTGGCAGGAGCAGGCGCTGTGTGCGCAGACGGGGGCCGACTTCTTCTTTCCCGAGCCGGGCAGCTCGGTGCGGGAGGCGAAGCGTATCTGCGGGTTGTGCGCGATCCGCTCCACGTGTCTCGAGTACGCGCTCATCCACGACGAACGCTTCGGCGTCTGGGGAGGGCTGTCGGAGAAGGAAAGGATGCAACTGCGGCGGGCCGAGGAGAACTGGTGAGATCGCGAGCGGTGCCTGAGCCCGTGCGGCGCGGTGTGAGAACACGGCGGGATCCGGTCGTCCGGGGCGGGTGAGAGGCCGCCCGCCTCGACCGTATGGTCGGCGGCCCGGTGCGGCGGCGAGTGCGGCGGCGCGTCCGTCCGGACGGGGAGTGCGGGCCGGCCGCCCGGATGCGGGGTCGGGCACGGGGGACGATGCTGGAGACATGTCCGGACGGGCACCTGTCATCGTTCATCCGCCGTCGGGCACCGGCGGTCGGCGAGTCACGACGCGCGGGGAGAGCCTGGGGCTGGCGTTCTCCGACGAGGACGTGATCGAGTTCCTCGGCCGGGCCGGTCTGCCCGACGCCGAGGACCTCCTGAACGATCCGGCGTGGGTGAAGTGGCGTGGCGCGGACGCGCACCACTACGAGGCCGTATAGGAGCACGGCAGTGGCGCGCGGCGATTACGCGTGCCCGCGACGCGCGCGGGCACGCGCCGGCTGGTGCTGTGACCGGGAAGGTCGGGAAGCTCGCGGCGTCCGGTGCTGGGGGCACCTCCCACGCCCTTCAGGCAGTGGGGGAGCATCGCAAGGCGGAGCACATCACCCGCGTACTGGATGTACTCGGGTGATGCGACAACGCGGCGGTGGGGGCCCCTCCCGCGCTGGGGGTCCCCCCGCTCGAGCGGAGCCGAGAGTGGGGGAGAAGCCGAGCGTGGGGGAGCCGTGCCGGGCGTCGCGAGCCGGTGAACCCTTCCGGTTCACAGCACCAGGGCGCGGCCTCTCGTGCCGGGAGGTACTCGGGGCCGTTCAGGGTGCGGCGATGGGGAATCGCCCGCGCTGGGGTCCGCCGCTCGAGGGCCTCCCGTTAGGCCCGTGCCGCCATCCGCGCCTTGCGGGTCGCCAGCTTCTCGTCGAACTTCGCGGCCTCCGCGTCCAGTCCGCCCATGTACATGCCCAGCTCCTCCTGTGCCCGGCGGCCGTCGGGACCGAGTCCGTCCATCTCCATGACCTTGAGGAAGCGGAGCACCGGCTGGAGCACGTCGTCGTGGTGGATGCGCAGGTTGTAGACCTCGCCGACCGCCATCTGCACGGCGGCGCGCTCGAAGCCGGGGATGCCGTGACCGGGCATACGGAAGTCCACCACGACGTCCCGGACCGCCTGCATGGTCAGGTCCGGCGCGATCTCGAACGCGGCGTTGAGCAGGTTCCGGTAGAAGACCATGTGCAGGTTCTCGTCCGTCGCGATGCGGGCCAGCATCCGGTCGCAGACCGGGTCGCCGGACTGGTGGCCGGCGTTGCGGTGCGAGATGCGGGTGGCCAGTTCCTGGAAGGCGACGTAGGCGACCGTGCGCAGCATCGAGTGCCGGTTGTCCGACTCGAAGCCCTCGTTCATGTGCGCCATGCGGAACTGTTCCAGCTTGTCGGGGTCGACCGCGCGCGAGGCGAGGAGGTAGTCGCGCATGACGATGCCGTGGCGGGCCTCCTCGGCGGTCCACCGGTGCACCCAGGTGCCCCAGGCGCCGTCACGGCCGAAGAGCGCGGCGATCTCGTGGTGGTAGCTCGGGAGGTTGTCCTCCGTCAGCAGGTTCACCACCAGCGCGGTCCGGCCGATCTCGGTGACCTTGGACTGCTCCTTCTCCCAGGCCACGCCGTCCTCGAAGAAGCCGGGGAAGTTGCGGCCGTCGCCCCAGGGCACGTACTCGTGCGGCATCCAGTCCTTGGCGACCTTCAGATGCCGGTTCAACTCCTTCTCGACCACTTCCTCCAGCGCGTACAGCAGCCGCGCGTCGGTCCAGACGGAGGGGCTGCCGAGGTGGGGAGAGGTGATGGTCACAGGGAACTCCAGGGGGACGCTGAACAATCCGGCGAGCGGTGCCGGAACCTACGGCATCGTAGGCTACGAATCCGTAGGTTACGATTCCGTAGGTTAAGCGCGCTGTAAAGATCGCTGATCAGGGCAGGGAGGCAGGGGGGCGGATGGCCTGCCTGTGACCTGCGGACCTCACGTCTACGGGGCGAGGCGGCCGGATCAGCCGGTCAGGCGTACAACTCCCGCACTCGCACCGAAAGGCACGTCACGCAGCCCTCGAGCTTCTCGAACTCGCTGATGTCCACCAGGACCGTTTCGTATCCGAGGTCCGCCAGCAACTCCGCCGTCCTCGGGGCACTGGCGGCCATGAGCAGCTTGCCACCGCCGAGCAGTACGACGTGCGAGCCGGACGCCTCCGGTACCGGAAGGAAGCGCGGGAACAGCGACGGCTTGTCCATCAATGGCACATGGCCGATGAACGTGCCGTCGGGCAGCGCGGTGACCGCCGACTTCAGGTGCAGCACCCGGGTGACGGGGACGGAGACCACGCGGGCGCCCAACGGCTCGAACACCGCCCGCAGTTGCTGGATGGCGGCCGTGTTGGTGCGCCCGCTGCGGCCGACGTAGATCGTGTCGTCGATCTTCAGGATGTCGCCGCCGTCGAGGGTGCCCGGCTCCCAGATCCAGTTCACCGAACAGCCGAGCCGGGCCACGGCCTCCTCGACGCCATTGGTCTCGCCGCGCCGGGTTGCGGCGCCCGGCCGCGTGATCAGCGCGACGTTCCGGTACATCACGACCGTGTCCTCGACGAACACCGAGTCGGGGCAGTTGCCTGCCGGGGCCACCTCGATCGTCTCCCAGCCGTGTGTACGCAGGGCCTCCGCGTACGCCTCCCACTGCTCGAGTGCGAGATCGACGTCGACGCTCTCCCGCTCGATGTGGGTCACCAGCCCCTCGGCGAGGCGTGGACCAGGGCGGCGGATGAGGGCCTTCTTGCTGGGCACGTGCGGAACTCCGTCTCGGCTGATGGTGTCGCCCGCCATCATGCAGGGCCGGGCCACGGGGGCAAAGTCCCGGGCCCGGCCTGGAGTGTCCCGCAGGCGCGACGGCGTAACGCGGCGGCGACGAGGGAGAGTTACCCGACGGCCTCCCAAGATGTCTCTTTCAACTCCCCGTCGAGCAGCAGCCGGCGCGTGATCCCGATCGACTCAAGGAACGGCACGTCGTGGCTTGCCACGATCAGCGCCCCCTCGTACGACTCCAGGGCCGTGGTGAGCTGCCGCACGCTCGCCATGTCGAGGTTGTTCGTCGGCTCGTCGAGCATCAGCAGTTGCGGTGCAGGCTCGGCGAGCATCAACGCGGCCAGGGCGGCGCGGAAGCGCTCACCACCCGAGAGGGTCCCGGCCGGCTGGTCGGCCCGTGCGCCGCGGAACAGGAAGCGGGCCAGGCGCGCCCGGATCCGGTTGTTGGTGGCGCCCGGAGCGAACCGGGCCACGTTCTCCGCGACCGTCAACGCGTCGTCGAGGACGTCCAGCCGCTGAGGCAGGAAGCGCAGTGGCACGTGTGCGCTCACCTCGCCCGACACCGGCTCCAGTTCGCCCGCGATCGTACGCAGCAGGGTGGTCTTGCCCGCGCCGTTGCGTCCGATCAGCGCGATCCGCTCCGGACCGTGCAGATCGAGGCCGCCTTCGATGCGTGCGCCGTACATCAGCTCCAGGTCCCGGAGCGTCAGGACGTCCCGCCCCGGCGGCACTTCCGTGTACGGCAGGTCGACACGGATCTCGTCGTCGTCCCGTACCGCCAAGGCCGCTTCGTCGAGTCGTTCCCTGGCCTCGGTGAGCCTCTCCTCGTGCATGATGCGGTGCTTGCCCGCGGACTCCTGTGCCGCCCGCTTGCGCGCCCCCATGACGATCTTCGGCTCGCGCTTGCTGTCCCACATCTTCTGGCCGTACCGCTTGCGACGGGCCAACTTGACCTGAGCGTCCGCCAGTTCGCGCTTCTGCTTGCGCAGGTCGGCCTCGGCGACGCGCACCATGCGTTCCGCCGCCTCCTGCTCGACGGCCAGCGCTTCCTCGTACTCCGAGAAGTTGCCGCCGAACCAGCTCACCTCTCCCGAGCGCAGATCCGCGATCTGGTCGACCAGATCGAGCAGTTCACGGTCGTGACTGACCACGACCATGACCCCCGACCATGCCTCGATCGCCGCGTACAGCCGTCGGCGCGCGTACAGGTCGAGGTTGTTGGTGGGTTCGTCGAGCAGCAGTACATCGGGGCGGCGCAGCAGCAGCGCGGCAACCCTCAGCAGGACGGACTCGCCGCCGGAGATCTCGCCGATGGTGCGGTCCAACCCGATGTGAGCGAGCCCGAGTTCGCCGAGCACCGCCTCGGCACGCTCTTCCACGTCCCAGTCGTCACCGACGGTCGCGAAGTGCTCCTCGGCCGCATCGCCCGCCTCGATGGCGTGCAGGGCGGCGCGCGTCACCGCGATGCCGAGCGCCTCGTCGACCCGCAGCGCGGTGTCGAGCGTGACGTTCTGCGGGAGGTAGCCGACCTCGCCGGCGACACGCACGGTGCCGCCGGACGGGGTGAGCTCACCGGCGATCAGCTTCAACAGGGTGGACTTTCCCGATCCGTTGACGCCGACGAGCCCCGTCCTGGCGGAGGCGAACGTGATCTGAAGGTCGTCGAAGACGGCGGTGCCGTCGGGCCAGGAGAAGGCCAGGGACGTACAGGTGATGGAGGGGGTGTGTGACATGCGGGCCTCGCGGTTGCTTGAAATGGGCATGGGCAACGCGTGAGAGACACCGCATTGGGAGCGACGGTCCGCGAACAGGGAACGGGCCCTGCACCGGAGGACGGCTCGTACGCCGAGGTCGCACGCGACGCACACAGACGCGGACAGCGCTGTGTGACGCGGTGTCTCAAGACCTCAGACGAGCAACGTCCTTCTCCGATCGACGGCAACAGAACCGATGTACACCGTAGGAGCGGGCACAGGGGGTGTCAACGGATTAACGCGGGGCGCGTCCGCTACCGCTCCTCCACCGCCGGCCTGGGGCACCACGAAGCTCCGGATCACCGACATGGACGGCTACCCCGATTCCCGCGCCCACCGAACGGCCGCTTGCGCGGGACGTGTTCAGCACGCGTCCCGCATCAGCTCCGCGAGGTCGCGGTCCAGGTCCACCTGCAGATGCTCCAGGCCGACCGGCACCAGCTCCGTGGTCCGCTGCAGGAAGGTCCGGACCTCGCCCGAGCGGATGTGCACCACGGCGGTGCCCTCGGCGGCGTGGAACTCCAGGACGGTGCGGTCGTAACCGTACGGCCGCACCCGGACGTCGCCGTGGCCCTCCGGGCCCTCCAGGCCCGCGCTCAGGAGCTCGCGGGCGAAGGTCCAGCAGACCTCCACGCCCTCCAGGGTGGCCTGGGCCGGGAACGTCATACGGACGGCGAACGGGTCGCGCCGGTCGTAGTGGAGCGTGGCCGGAATGGTCGGCATCCGCGGCGCGGCGGCGACGAGACGGGCCTCCACGGGCTGCTCGATGACGAAGGACAACGCCTTGCTCCCTTGTGACGGCTGGACGGACTCCGGACGGATGAGGACAGGCACTTGAAGAGACGAGGGAACCTGTCGTTCCGTGCACCTCACGTTCGAGTGACCTCGGTCACCGCTTCGATGCGCGTTTCCTCGGTCATCGAGTCGATGCCACTGAGGCGTTCCGGTGCTCGGCTTCCGCGCCCCGCCCTCTCACCGGCGGGGACACCCGGCGCGGGCGTGGGGTTCCCGCCCGCCCTCTGGACGGCACCGGGCTAGTGGGCTAGCTTCGCGCGCCATGACGAGCATGGGGAAGACGAGACGTACGGGCCGGACGGTGGCCGTGGGGCTGTGTGCGGCGGCGCTTGCCGCGCTGACGGTGGTGCCCGCGCAGGCGCACGGGGCGCAGCGGCCGGCACCGCACTGGCAGCTCACGGACAGCGGCACGGACGCACGCTTCCGCGGTCTGTCCGCGGTCAGCCGGGACACCGCCTGGCTGGCGGGATCCAAGGGCACCGTGCTGCGCACCACGGACGGCGGCACGCACTGGCGCAACGTCTCCCCGTCGGGCGCCGCGGACCTGGAGTTCCGTGACATCGAGGCGTTCGACGCCCGGCACGCGGTGGTCCTGGCCATCGGCGAGGGCGAGGCCTCCCGGGTCTTCCGAACCGACGACGGCGGCGCGACCTGGTCCGAGGCGTTCCGCAACACCGATGACCGGGCCTTCTACGACTGCCTCACCTTCTTCGACCGCCGCCACGGCCTCGCCATGGGCGACCCGGTCGACGGAAAGTTCCGCCTGCTGTCCACCAGCGACGGCGGCCGCTCCTGGACGGTCCTGCCCAGCGCCGGAATGCCCGCCGCGCAGGACGGCGAGGCCGCGTTCGCGGCCGGCGGCCAGTGCCTGGTCGCCTCGGGACCGCACGATGCGTGGCTCGCGACGGGCGGCGCCGCACACGCGCGCGTGCTGCACTCCGCCGACCGCGGACTGACGTGGACCGCCGCCGACACGCCGCTCCCGGCGGCCGATCCGGCGCGCGGAGTCTTCGCGCTCGCCTTCCGCGACCGAACGCACGGCATCGCGGTCGGCGGCGACTACCGCGCGGACCAACCATCCCCGCGGGCGGCGGCGGTGAGCGGGGACGGAGGCCGCTCGTGGACGTCCGCCGCCGAGCCCCCGCCCGCCTACCGATCCGGCGTCACCTGGCTCCCGCACAGCCGCACGGACGCGCTCGCCGTCGGCCCGACCGGCACCGACCTCACCACGGACGGCGGCCGCACCTGGACGACCGTCGACACGGGCTCCTACGACACCGTGGACTGCGCCCCGGATCGAGGCTGCTGGGCCTCCGGTGAGAAGGGGCGGGTGGCGCGGCTCGAGCCCAGACGGTGATCTGGGTGAGAGCGGGTACTCGTGGGTGATCCGCCCCCGAAAGGAAGTGACCGGTCATGCCACGCGGCTCCAGCCCCAAGCGCGAGCGTCAGTACGAGCACATCAAGCAGAGCGCGCTCGACCGCGGGGACAGCAGGGAGCGCGCCGAGGAGATCGCGGCGCGGACCGTGAACAAGGAGCGTGCCCGCGCCGGCGAGTCGAAGACCGCGAGCCGTACGTCCACCCAGGACATCTCGTCCGGCAGGCGCGGCGGACTGCGTTCGGGCCAGGGCTCCCAGGGGCCCACCTACGACCAGTTGTACGAGGAGGCCAAGCGGCGCAACATCCATGGCCGTTCGGACATGAACAAGAGCGAGCTGAAGCGCGCCCTGGGCAAGTGAGGGCAGGCCGCGGGGCCGTACGCTCGACACCATCATGACGACCGTACGCATACCCGCGGGCTGGCCCGCGACCGAAGAAGAGGCCCGTGCCGTGCAGGACGAACTGCGCGGCCGGGTGGTCCTCGACGAGCCCGGTCCGCCGCCCGGGACCGGCCGGGTGACAGGGGTCGACGTCGCCTACGACGATGAGCGCGGCGTCGTCGCGGCGGCGGCCGTGGTCCTGGACGCGGCCTCGCTCGCCGTGGTCGCCGAGGCCACCGCCGTCGGCGAGGTGTCCTTCCCTTACGTCCCCGGCCTGCTCGCCTTCCGGGAGATCCCCACCGTGGTGGCCGCCCTGGACGCCCTCTCCGTCGACCCGGGTCTGGTCGTCTGCGACGGCTACGGTCTCGCCCACCCGCGCCGCTTCGGGCTGGCGAGCCACCTCGGTGTCCTCACCGGGCTGCCCACGATCGGCGTGGCCAAGAACCCGTTCACCTTCACCTACGCGGAGCCGGGCGCTTCACGCGGAAGCACAGCCCCCCTCCTCGCGGGCGCGGAAGAGGTCGGCCGAGCCGTGCGCACACAGGCAGGCATCAAGCCGGTGTTCGTCTCCGTGGGACACCGGGCCGGTCTCGACAACGCCTGCGCCCACGTCCTCGCGCTCGCCCCGAGGTACCGCATCCCGGAGTCCACGCGGCGTGCCGACGCCTTGTGCCGACGGGCCCTCGCGGAGGCCGTCGGGCGAGCGGGTAACTGAGTTCCCGTACGGGTGTGGCGCGTCGTCGCGTTGACAGGCCGGGGCTCATCACGGTCGGCGCGTGGCGTCGCTGATCCGCAGCCGCCGTGGCGGGACGGCGGCGGGTTCCGGGAGGCGTAGCGGCGTACGGCCCGGCGTGATGCTGCCGAGCAGGGAGGGGTGCCGGGCTCCGGTGCACGAGGGCACCGTGGCGGGCAGGCCGTGCACGGTCAAGAACCCCAGAACCGCGAATGCGAGCGCCTCCTTCGCGGTGGAGGGCAGGCCCAGGCTGTCGCTCGGCAGCAGCCGTACGTCGGCCAGTTCCTCGCCGAGCATCCGCATCAGCACCGGGTTGCGGGCGCCGCCGCCGGAGACGACGAGTTCGGTGACGTCGTGAGCCCGGCAGGCGTCGGCGACGGTCACCGCGGTGAGCCTGGTCAACGTGGCCAGCACGTCGTCGGGTTCGGGGACGGGCTGCGCGGCGAGCGCGTCCTTCAGATAGGCGAGGTGGAACAGTTCCTTGCCGGTGGTCTTCGGGGCGGGACGCCGGTAGTACGGCTCGTCCAGCAGCCGTGCCAGCAGGCCGGGACGGACTCGGCCGCGGGCGGCACCGCGGCCGTCCGCGTCGTAGTCGCGGGCGCCCTGGGTGAAGTGCCGTACAGCGGCGTCGATCAACGCGTTGGCGGGGCCGGTGTCGAAGGCGACCGGGTCGGCGCCCGGGGCCACCACGGTCACATTGGCGATGCCGCCCAGATTGAGGGCAGCGCTCACACCCGGTCGGGCGCGCAGCAGCAGCGTGTCGACGATGCTCACCAGGGGAGCACCCTGGCCACCCGCGGCGACGTCGCGGCTGCGCAGGTCGGAGACGACGGGGAGCCCGGTCGCCTCGGCGATCCAGGCGGGCTGCCCGAGTTGGAGGGTGCCGCGGACCGCCCCGTCCTCGACCCAGTGGTGGACGGTCTGGCCGTGCGAGACCACCAGGTCGGCGGTGCCCGAGCACAGTTCGCCGTCGGCTCGTACGGCGGCTTCGGCGAAGGCCTGGCCGATGCCGGTGTCCAGGCGGCAGACGGCCTCGGCAGTGGTGGCGGCGGGCGGCAGCACGGCTTCTATGCACCCGCGCAGTTCCTCGGGGTAGGGGAGGCTGAGGGCGCCGAGCGGGCGCAGTACCAGGGTGTCGCCCTCCAGGGTCAGATCGGCCGCCGCGGCCTCGATGGCGTCGTAGGACGTGCCGGACATCAGGCCGATCACGCGCATGGTGTCTCCCTGGGGTGGTTCGTGTGGGTGAGGGCTTCGCCTCGGCGGGGGCGGCTCCTGCGCGAAGAGCCTTGAAGAGCCGCCCCTGGGGGGTGTGCTCAGCCGGCCGGGGTGCTCGGGGTCTTCGCCGCATCGGCCATGTCCGTCCCGGACGGGCCGGCGGAGGTCGGCGGGCGGTGGAAGAGGCTCATCACGCCGCCCACGACCAGGGTGAGGACGACGCCGATCGGCACCAGCCACTGTGCCGCGATGGCGGCGGGCACGGTGGCTCCCGCGACCACGGTGTCGATCTTGACGCCGCGCACGATGTACGTCATCACCGCCACCGTCACCACGAAGGCCACCAGGGAGTCGACTTCATTGGCCCGCTTGACCAGGCGGCCGAGCAGGAAGGCGCCGAGCAGAGCCCCGTAGGTGTAGCCGGCGATGGCCAGGCCGGTGAGGTAGACATTGCCGGTGCTGGTGCTGAAGGCACAGGCGAAGACCGCCATCAGCACGGCCCACACCAGGGTCATCACCCGTGCCAGCTTCAGCATGGTCTCCTCGGAGGGCGTGCGGTGGAAGAAGCTGCGGATCAGGTCCGAAACGGTGGAATTGGACATCGAGTTGAGCGCCGAGGACAGCGAGCCCATGGCCGCGCCCAAAATCCCGGCCACCAGCAGGCCCGAGATGCCGACGGGGAGGCTGTGCAGGATGAAGTGCGGGTAGAGGTCGTCCGAGCTCTTCAGGCCGAGGTCGGTGAAGGACCGTCCGTTGTTGTAGGACCACAGCAGGGCGCCGACGAGGGAGAACGCGGCGAACTGGACGGTGATGAAGATGCCCGAGCCGATCATCGCCTTCTGGCTGTCGCGCAGGTCGCGGGTGGACAGGATGCGCTGGACGATCAGCTGGTCCGAGCCATGGCTGGCCATGGCGAAGACGGCGCCGCCGAAAATCGCGGTGGGCAGCGCGAAGGTGCTGGTCAGGATGTGGCTGAGGGAGAAGTCGGTGTCGAACACCTTGAAGTGCCCGCTGTGCAGCGCCTCGCTGAAGCCGTGCGTGCCGACGTGGCCGGAGAGCACCGCGATCGCCAGGACCGCGCCGCCGAGGTACAGCAGCATCTGGATGGCGTCGGTCCAGATGACCGCCTTGATGCCGCCGAGGTAGGTGTAGACGACGGTGATGGCGGTGAGCAGGACGATGATGGTCCGGTAGCCCGTGTTCACGCCCAGCTCGTCCAGCAGCAGCTTGATCGGGATGGCGGAGGCGAACAGACGCACGCCCTCCGCGAGCAGCCGGGTGACCACGAACGTGATCGAGGCCAGGCCCTGCAGCCGAAGCCCGAAGCGGTCCCCGAGATATTCGTAGGCGCTGACGAAGCCGCCTCGCTTGTAGAGCGGGATGAGCACGGTGGCGACGACCACGCGCCCGATCACATAGCCCAGCGCGAGTTCGACGTTGCCGAAGGCCTGGGTGCCGTAGGCGCCACCGGGGACGCTGATCACGGTGAGGACGCTGGTCTCCGTGGCCACGACCGAGAAGCACACCGTCCACCAGGGCATCTGCCCTTCGCCGACGAAGTACTCCCTGGCGGATTTCTGCCGCCCGGACATGCGGAGGCCGATCCAGGCGATCGCGATCAGGTAGGCGATGACCACTACGAGGTCGAGGTGACGCACGGGCTTGCTCCTGTGAGAAGGGCGTCGGCG
>NZ_MLYP01000025.1 GCF_001866645.1 Streptomyces colonosanans | reverse complement strand
CCACCAGCCCCAGCCGCTTGCTGCGCGCCGGCCAAACCGGCCGCTGCCGCCGATGCGGCTACCGCATCGACCTCTACCAGCGCCACGACGAGCGGCCCATCGCCCTGCACCCTGCCGAACTGGCCACCGCCGACGTCCCGGAATCCTGCCGCTGGCACCTCAGCGGCGGCATCGCCTACCCGCACGGCGACAACAGCGCCTGGTGCCGCATCCCACATGCCGTGCTCTGCCCCCACCGCACCCCCACCTGCCAGGCCGGCCCCCGCATCGACGCGATCCGCCGCCAACTCGCCGTTCGCACCCGCCGCCTCATCGACACTGGGGTCCTCACCCCCGCCCCACCCGCGACCCCGCAGCCCGTCCCCCCGACCGGGGGACCCGACCGCCCCGTCGTCCAGCTGCTGCTGTGCCGCTACCTCGCCCAGCAGCGGCTCGAGGACCTGCGCTGCGTGGCCCAGACCCGCCACCGTCACCGCTGCCCCAACCCCGTTCTCGCCTCCGTCGGCCCGGCCGGGATGTGGAAACTGCTGCCCACCACCGCCCGGCACGGCCAACTTGCCTTGCCCGATGCCCTGATGGCCATCTACGACCTTAGCCACCTCTCCTACGGCGAACAGCTGCGCTGGCGCACCCAGCGCTGTCCGGCACACGCCGCCGTCCCCGGCGCCGCCGACCTCGCCTGGCCTGCTGGGAACCCTTCGACCCCCTCCTGCACGCGGCACACATCCACACCCGGCTGCCCCACCCCCGCCCCGCCCGCACCGAAGGGGATGACTCGTGCCCCATCATGCTCTGGAAATCACACTGACCCGCCCCCTGCCCCCGCCCGTCCTGCACCGTGCCGCCCGCCTGCTGCCGCTCGCCGCCAACCACGACGCCGCCCGCCTGATGGCCCTCGTCGCTGCCAAGACACCGCAGCGCGCCGCCCACCGGCTGTGCTACCGCCTCGGCACCCGGCTGCCCATCGACGTGATCACTACCCACTACCCGGACGCCGACCACAGCGTGCTGCTCAACGTCGCCTTCCCGCCCGCCGTGCACGCTGCCCTCACCGCCGACGCCCGCCGCGCCCGGCAGAACCCCGAGCGCTTCCTGGAACTGGCCGTGCGCCAGGCCTTGGCCGAGCACGCCGACCGGGAGACCGACCGCCTCGACCGCGCGGTGTCCCAACTGCTGGCCCACACCACCCCCGCCTACCTGCTGTCCGCCGTCGGGCACGCACTCACCCGGCTCCCCGAGAGGCCCACCCCGTGAACCCCACCGACGAACAGACGGCAGCCGCCGACGCCTTCCACGCCGGCCACCACCTCGCCCTGCAGGCCGGTGCCGGCACCGGAAAGACCACCACCCTCGCCTTCCTCGCCCGCGCCACGACCCGCCGCGGCCGCTACCTCGCCTACAACCGGGCCATCGCCCAGGACGCCCGCACCCGCTTTCCGAACACCGTGCAGTGCAAGACCGCCCACGCGCTCGCCTACGCCGCCGTCGGCCACCGCTACACCCGCCGCCTCAACGCCCCCCGCCGCCCGGCCTGGCAGACCGGACAAGCCCTCGGCCTGACCAAAGCCATCCGCATCGGAGACCGAGAGATCTCCCAACGCGCCCTGTCCAACGCCGCTCTGCGCACCGTCACCCGCTTCTGCCATACCGCAGATGAGACCATTACACGCCACCACGTCCCCCGCCTGCGCGGACTGGACGACCCCGACCTCCACACCCAACTCGCCACCCACCTCGTGCCGTTCGCTTGCAAAGCCTGGGCCGACCTGCAGCACCCCGACGACGGTGCCGTCCGCTTCGACCACGACCACTACCTCAAGATCTGGGCCCTCACCCGGCCGCGCATCCCGGCCGACTTCCTGCTGCTGGACGAGGCCCAGGACACCAACCCCGTCGTCGAACAGATCTTCCTCGCCCAGCGCGAGCACGCCCAGCTCATCATGGTCGGCGACTCCGCCCAGGCCATCTACCACTGGCGCGGCGCCCAAGACGTCATGACCGGCTTCGACGGCACCCACCTGACGCTGTCCCAGTCCTTCCGCTTCGGCCCCGACCTCGCCGCGGAAGCCAACCGCTGGCTACGCCTGGCCGACGCCCCCATCCGCCTCACCGGAACCCCCGTCGTGCCCACCGAACTCGGCCCCGTCACCCACCCGGACGCCGTGCTGTGCCGCACCAACGTCGGCGCCATGGCCCAGGTCATGACCCTCATGGCAGCCGGCTACCGGGTCGCCCTGGCCGGGGGAGGGGACAGCCTGCAGGCCCTGGCGCTCGCGGCCCGCGACCTGAAGGAAGGCCGCCGCACCCACCACCCCGAACTGATCCTCTTCCCCTCATGGGGCGATCTGCAGGACTACGCCGCCCACGACCCGGCTGGCCGCGATCTGCAGCCCCTGGTCAACCTTGTTGACACCTACGGCACCGAGGCCATCCTCACGGCCGTCGCCAACCTTGCCCCCGAGCCGCACGCCCAGGTCACCGTCTCCACCGCCCACAAGGCGAAAGGGCGTGAATGGTCCCGCGTGCTCATCGCGGACGACTTCGCCCGTCTCAAGGACAACACGCCCGACGAGCAGACAGGCCCCCCGCCGACACCCGATCCCATCGACGACGCCGAAGCCCGCCTGGCCTATGTAGCGGTCACCCGCACCCGCCAACGCCTGGACCTGGGCGGACTGTCCTGGATCCACGACCATCCCGACGGCCCCTCGGCCGGCCACGACCGCCCCCGTCCACCGGCGCTGCCACAGCCTCCTGACGCTGCCAGGACATGAAGCCGGGTGCCCGCCAAATCGGCCTGCCGGCCGGCCCGCACCCCTTCCGGGACGGCCAGGCTCGACGCGAGGCCCCGCTCCAGCGCGACGGACGATAGACACCTTGGCGATCCCGATGCGCCTGACACACGCTCACTGCTGCGGCTGGGGCTGGGGAAGGACAAAGACAAGTTTTGTGGTTTCCAGGCCTTTTGAGCCCGGTAGCGGTCATGCTGGTCCAGGGACGCACGTGATGCGGGAGTGGAGGGGGACTTGCCGGATCAGCCTGACTTGTTCTCCGTGCAGCAGGAGGACGACGCGGAGGGTCTAGAGCACATACCGCCATTCGTGGCACCGGTCGCTGCTGCACCGAGCGCAGTGACACGCGATCCGGTGGCACTGCGCATCGCCGAGGCCGTCCGGGACGTGTTCGGCGACTTCGGCTCCGAACACGGCCTGAGCCGCGGGGAGATAGCCCAGGCCTGCGCCGCGGTGGCCTCCGCCGACGAGTTCGATTCAAGATTCCGGGTCTTCATCAAACTTCGTCTGCTGGAATCGCTGCACGGCAAGTCATACGACCAGCGGTATGTGTTCAACCCGACCAGTGGTGCCGCACTGCTCGTGTACGAGCGCCTGGGGGAGGCCGGCGGTGTCCAGGAGATCACCATGCTGCTGGACCGGGCCCGCGAAGGCCTCCTGAACGGCTCCCTGACCGAGGAACAACTGGCCGCCAAGATCGCCCAGGCCCGGCGGAGCCTTGCGAACTACACCAACCACCTGCTGCGGTTGGTGCGCACCAGGCCCATCGAAGAACTGCTCGGCCAGCGTCACCACCACGCCCACACCACATCGCTCGAGGAAGCGAAGCACCTCGTCCATGCCGTCGCCGAGCAGTACCCCGCACTGCGTTCCGGCGGCACCCGCCTGATCCGGGAAGCCCTGCGCTACACAGGAGCCGTCCACGAGTTCCACGACCGGCTCATGCAACAAGCCACCACCCGGCGCGACTTCAGCATGCTCCTACCCGAGCAGTACCTGACTGCGGCCCTTCGCTCCTCCACGGAAACGCTCGCGCAGGTGTTCGCCACGACCGTATTCGATCCGCCCCACGTCCAGATCACCACGGGCCAGATCCTCACCGCCGCAGCCGACCACCAGCCCCCGCCGCCGCGGCAGCGCCTGCCGCGCCCCCCGACGCAGCCGCTCGGCCCGGATCCGGTCGAGACCGCACGCGCCAAGGCCGCGCTCGCACGGCAGCGGCGAGAGGCCACCGTGACCCTGCTCATGGCCGGAAAGGACGAAGCCGACGTCACCGCCCGCCTGCGTGCCCTGCCCTGGCAGGCAGCGGTCAAGCACCTGGTCGACATGCTGCGCGCTGCAGCCGACCCCGCCATCCCACTCATGCTCGACATCTCCCGCGAGGTCATCGTGGACGCCGCAGGACCGGTCACCTACGCCTCGCCGGTGACCGTGTACCGCATTCCCGACAGCCCACAAGACGTGAACGACGACACCGAAGCCGCACCGCAGAGCCCCCATGAGTGACCCCTACCTGCTGGCACGGGCCCGAGCCCTGCGCACGGTCCCTGTCCCGGCGGACCGCGCAGAACTCACCCAGCTGCGCTGCGCCGCCGACGATGTGGAGCGCCAGCTGGTCGATGTCGTCACCCCCGACGGGACCCAGGAGCTGATGACCGGCTGGGCTCCCGATGTGGAACCGGCAAGTGGCTCGCTGGGCGACAGCGACGTCCACCGAACCGCCTCGCCCGTCCGCCTGCTCACCCTGGCCTGCTGCATCCGCCACTGCTGGCCCGACCCCAGCCAGCCGCTGTACCCGGGACAACCCGCCTCGCAGCAGGACGTCCTCGCCGCCCTGACTCCTCTCCAGGACACCCTCGCGCCCCGCGACGGCGCGGCCGTGCTGGGGCAGACCGGGCACTTCCTGACGGCCCTGCGGTTCCTGCGCGCCTGCGGACACCTCGCGGCAGACGTCGGCGACGGCATGATCCGCCTCGGCCCCATGGTCGCGCTGTGGTCCGAGCGCGATGTGGCCGAACTGCGCAATGGCTACGACATCCTGCCCGCTCCGAGGAAGGGGTGAGCCCGTGGACGTACCGGCACTGCAAGCCCTGTCCCACAACCGGCGGGCCGATGTCCGAGCGGCGGTCTGCGCCGTGGAGACCGCCGTGATCCCCGTACCATCCGTCCACTACCGTGCCCTCGCCGAGATCCCGCTGCGCATCGTGGTGGAACAGGTCCTGGCCGCATCCGGACGCACCCTGCTCGCGGTCGGCGGCGGCTACCTCTCCGGTTACACCGACGAGATCAGACAACGTCTGGCGCACGAAGGAATCGGAGTCCTGCCGCGCGACGACCGCGCCGTCCTCACTTTGATCCTGCTGTTCAGCGTCGCCATTCCCCGAGCGTCCGGCACCGCCCTGCCCGAGCAGCTGTGGACCCAGGGCACCCCCGTGCCCAGGGACCAGCTAAGGGGCTGCCAGGTGTCCGACGTCGTTCTCACCAGCGCGCTGCAGCGCCTCACCGACGCCGACCTGGTCCGCCGGACCAGAACGGGCTACGTCCTGGGCCACCAGTTCCTGCGGCTGACGCCGGCTGTGGGCGCCGAACTGTTCGAACAGCTGATCCTGCTCGCCGATCCCGACAGTGCTCTCGCCGAATCGATCCGCCGGCGCCGCGCCCGCCCCACCGCGCCGACGGCCACTGCTCTTGATCACGAGGTGCATGACAGATCATGACCCCCCCGCCCACCTCCGACCCGTCCCGGGGCATCGTCGGCGACCGCCAGCTCATCGCTGTCCAGGCCTTCGACATCGCCCGGCTCACGGCACACGCCGTCCCGATCGTCCCGGAGACCTTCATCGCCGTCTCCGGTCTCGGCCCCAAAGACGACTCGAACGGCTCCGGCAAGACCAGCTTCCTCATCGCGGTCTCCCTGCTGCTGGCCGATCCGCAGTGGCGCCTGGAGACCAACGGGGGCCGGCACGCCAGCGGCATCCTGTTCCGCCCCGACGCAGCAGGCGTCGACCAGGCTCACCAGGCGTCCCCGGTCACCCACGGCTACATCGTCGGCGTCTTCGCCCACCCTAACGAACCGGCCGCGAACCCCTTGACCGTCTGGGTCCGCATCGCGACCACCACCCCCTACCTGCAGGCCAATTGGACCGAAGGCCTGCACGTCGCCGACGCCCCCACCGATCACGAGCGCAGCATCCAGGCCGACGCCCTGTGGCGCGAGCTGGGCACCCGCCAGCTCCTGTCCGCCCGCGCCATGGCCGAGAAGCTCTACGGCACCGCCCCGCGCTGCCTCACCTACCTCGACACCGCCCTGCGCCCGCCCGTGCCCTCACTGCTCAGCCAGCAGCTGACCGAGATGGAGCCCCACGACATCGGCCGGTCCCTGATCGCCCTGTCAGGCATGACCCCCCTGCTGGAGGAGGAAGACGACCTGCGCGGCCAGGCCCTGCAGCATCGGATCAGCCTCGAGAAGGCCCAGACCGAGCACACCCAGGCACTGCTCGCCGAAGAACAGGTGATGAGCGGTGTGCGCGCCCGCGAGACCGCCCGCCTCGCCCTCCAGCGCGGCCACGAGGTATGGCACCGCTACCTCGCGGCCTCCTACCGCGACGCCCACCACAGTGACCAGCGCGTTGCCGCGCTCGTGGAGGAGGAGAGGCAGGCCGCCGAGACAGCCGCGGTCCTGGTGCAGGACGCCGAGGACCGTCTGAACTTGCTCGGGTCCGCCGAAGAACTTGCCACCCAAAGAGGCGCAGCCCACCAGGCATGGTCCGACGCCCGACAACTTGTCGGCGAACTGTCCAGGAAAATGACGGAGTTGACTACGCAACAGGCGATGCTGCGGAGTCGGCGAGCCACCCTGCTGCCTGCGGTGCAGGGCTGGGACGGCAGCGACTGCACCGCCACGGCCGCCCGCCTGGACCAACGCCAACGCGAGCACGCCAAGGCAGAGCTGCAATGCGACGAAGCCGAGATCGCCGTCACCCGTGCTCGCACCCACCTGCACGACGTCGAGCAGGGCCGCAGCGGTCAAGCCGGCCGCGCCATCGATCTGCTGGGCGAACACCGCATCCGTGCGCACGGCCTGCTCGACCAGCTCAACGTGGACGAGGCCGCCCGCCCGGAGTGGGAACCGCGTCTGGCCCCCTGGCAGGACGCGATCGTCGTCGAACCCGAGCATGAAGACACGGCCCGCCGCCTGCTGCATGCCGCTCTGCCCGGCGCCCAGATCATCTCCTCCGACACCGGGCAGAAAGCCCTGCCTGAGGGCATTCACAGCATCCTGAACGTGACCCGCTTCCTCGCCACCCTCCAACAGCGCCTGATTCCCTCGTCCGACGGTTTGGCCGTCCGTGACCAGGCACTGGCGCTGACCGTGACCGGCGGCTTCCCCACTGCCCTGGCCGGACGCGAAGCCCAACTCCGGCAGGCTCGTGCCGACCTCGCAGCCGCCGAGCACGCCTGCACCGCGGCCACCGAAGCCATGACCGCGGCCACCGCTGCCCTCACCCTGGCCCAGACCCTGCACGCAGCTGCCCAGGCGGCTGAAGAACTCGCGCACCTTGGCACCCAGGAGATCGGCCTCCAGACCAAGATTGACGATCTCGCCGGCCGTTCCGCCAACGCCGCTCGCGACGAGCAGGAGCTCCAGCAGGTCTGGCAGGACGCCGTGGCCCGGCACGCCTCCCACAAGCAGCTCCTCACCAGCGCAAAGCTCACCCTGGAAGGGGCCGGCAAGGCGCTCAAGGAACGCCAGCGCAACCTGGCCGCCCTCGAACGCCAGCGCGAGCAGGTCGCCGCATCCCAGTGGCAGCAGCAGTGGGGCGCAACCCTCGAAGACGCCACCCGCCTCCTGGACCAGGCATCGGACCAGACCCGTTCCTCCCGGCCGGCAGCCCTGCGCCGACAATCGGAAGACCAATTGCGCCGGGCCTACGAGCACTACGGCGTCGACGGCACCCCGGGCGCGGATGTCAGCCAAGACCTCCGCACGGGCCAGGAAATGATGCAGTCCTTCGCCGACACCGATCCCGCCAGCCTCCCCTCCCTCACCTTCGCCGACGTGGCAGCCCCGCTGGACAACCGCCTCGCCGGCCATCGGGACCAGGACGAGGTCGCCGCAGCGCGCATCACCCACGACCAGCACGCCCGACAGCAGGCGATCGCAGAACTCACCGACGGCGTCGCCACCAGCGCCCGCAACCTGGAAACCCTCCAGGACATGATCGAAAAGCACCTCGACGGCCTCTTCGCTCAGATCAGCGCCGCATTCCACGACCTCGACCTGCGCAGCGACGGCCACGGAGCCAAACTCGAGCACATCAGCGTCCGCCCCCAGGGCGCCGGGGACTGGCAGTGGCAGGTCATCCCGCGATGGAAACGCTCCCGCAGCGGCGGATACGTCTCCTACCGAGAAAACGCCAACAGCGCCCAGGTCAAGGTGCACGCCATCCTGCTCGTCCTCGCGGCGCTCCTGGCCGACTCCCACACCCAGGGCAGAGTCCTGATCCTGGACGAACTCGGCAACAGCCTCGGGGAAGTCAACCGCAAGGACATGCTCACCGCCCTGCGCGACGTCGCACGCGACCAGCACCTGACCATCCTCGGCACCTGCCAGGACAGCGTCCTCGCCGACGCCGCCGACGTCTGCGGGGAACTGCTGTGGTTCGTCCACGCATCAGCAGCCGACATCATCAACCAGCCCACCAGCGCATGGGCCTTCGACAGCAACGGCGCCCGCACCCAAGTCACCGAAGACTGGATCACCGCAGGACGCGCCCATGCCTGACCTCACCCCCCAACCTCCACTCCTCATCGGCGAGGCACACGGCCGCGAGACCGTTCCCCTGCGCAACCTGCCGCCAGGCATCACCGCCGTCACCCTGCCGCGCATCACCAAGGACAGCGACGACACGATCCGCGTGCGCGTCCCCCGAGACCGCCGACGACGTGTCAGCCCCCGGCAGGTCGACCTTGTCGCCGACCATCCCGTCAGCCCCTACGACCCGCCACCCACCCTGACCACCCGACAACTGATCAAAGTCCTGCAGACCAAGACCGCCAAACGCTGGCCCACCATCCAGGCCGACCTCGGCGACAACGCCTGGCAGATCGTGGCCGACCTCATCCGCTGCGGCGCCGTCATCCTGCGCTGCGACGTCGTCAACGCCACCGGCTACAGTCCGCGCTCATGGACCCTGACCCGGTCATGGGCCGAACTCGCCGAGGACAAACTCGCCGAACTCCAGGGCCGCCAGCACCCCGAGGACCTGCACCGCGAGCTCCTCGACATCATGTCCGGCATCCCTGAGCTCGCCCATGAGCACGCCCTGCTGGCCACGACCCCGCCCGGCCGGGTCCTGAAGATCCCCGAAGACACCGCCACCAGGGCCGAGGACTGGCGGGTATACGAGATCGCCATCCGGGCCGCCGGCGTCTGGTGGCCCGCCCAAGGCGCACCACGCAAGATCACCGCGAAGGAGCTCGCCGGACGCAGCCTGCGCGACACCAAGAGCGCCTGGACCCCCGCTCGGCAGCAGGCCTTCTCCAACTTGATCGGCATCCCCTTCGACCAGGCCGTCGACAAGGCCGACACCGAACTACGCATCCGTGGCCCCCTGCAGTGGCGCGTCGGTACCGTCATCGCCGACGCGGCAGCCTGCCACCCCTGGCTCGCGCTTCCCGCCCGCGGTGTCCGCGCCCTCGGCATGATCTCCTGCGACGCCCGAGGCGTCTTCCTGGTCGAGAACGAGGACACCTTCGAACAGGTCTGCAAGATCCCGGAGATCGCCGACACCTGGCTGTGCATCTGGGGCAAGGGCTATGCGACCGACGGCCTGGCCGAATTCCTCCGCGGCCTCGACGGCCTGCCCCTTGCGGCATGGGGCGACCTCGACGCCCACGGCATCCGCATCATCGGCAACCTCGCCGACCGCATCGGGCGGCCCGTCACACCCGTCGCGATGAGCGTCGACCTCTACCGGGGCGGCACCAAGTACCGCCAGGAGCCCACGAAACTGAAGGAGAACCGCAAGCTCGCCGCCCAGCTGGCGTGCGACGGCATCGAGGCCCTGCGCGACCTGGCCGAAGAGATCGCCCGGACCGACGGGCACGGCTGCGAACAGGAGACGCTCTACGACGAAGTCCTCCCCGCACTCCCCGGTCTGCTGAAAGCCGTGCACGTGTCCGGCAGTTCCTGACCTCCCAGAAGCGGGCAGCGGCCAGCAGGTAGGTTCGGGTCGGGCCGGGCGTGCCCGGCCCCCGGCCTTCCTGCTCCAGCCGGTGGCCTGCTGCGAACACGGCATCAACACGCTGCCGCGTCTTTGGCGCAGGGCGACTGCTGCGCACGGCTCAAGGGACGAGGATGCCGGCGAGCAGGGACAAGTCGAGCTGAGGCAGACGTCCGGCGTGCGCGCGCAGATGCCGGGCTTCGGCCAGCATGACAGGGGAGAACACGCTCTCCCTAGGCGAGCGGGCCATCAGCCGGTGGTGGGCGCGGGCGCCGGCCAGTAGCGGGCGTGCCCAGGCAGGCACGGCATGCAAAGGGCAGTGCCGATGGCCAGCCCCGTGGAGCTTGATGACGCAGACGTCGCCGGAGATGTCGAGGTCGCGGGTGAAGCGCAGGCTGCCCAGGCCGGTCTGGGTGAAGGCCAGCACACTCAGCGCTCCAGCGATAAGCGGGTGCACGAGAGCGGCCAGAGCGGCGGACCCCTCAGATGCGACCCCGATGGCAGGGACGGCTTGGACCAACTGAGCCGTCGCCAGTGCACCGGCACAGGGGTGAGGCCTCTTCGGCGCCGCCCGGGTCCCACGCGGCTGCGGGGCGGATGACTGCCTCGCAGCCACCGCCATCGCCGTCGCTGGGAGAGCGGGAGGCAAGGACGGGGGCGCGGGTATCGGTCCCGGCTCGGCGAGGAGCGCCTCGAACCGGTCCCGGCCGCTGATACGGCGCTCCACGCGGGCCAGCGCCGGCGGCAGTCCGCGCGGGGCCTTCTGCCACAGCAGGGTCAGCTGGGCCCCCGTCGACTCATGCCAGGCGAGCAGCTGGTCGATGCGCCGGATGGTCAGCAGGTGGGCCCGGGGCACGACAACGTGCCGCACCCCCATCGCGACACCCCAGGCAGCCGCGGCGAGCCAGGCCGCGTTCACCGAGTCCAGCCACACATCGGGGGAGTTGGGCCCGGGGGCCAGCCGCTTGCCCAGCGCGTACAGCATGTCGTGCGCCAGCGCGGCCGGACTTGCGCTGGCCGGTGTCGGCTGCACGGTGATGCGGCCTTCTGCGGGCCGGTGGGCGTGCAGCGCCGCCCGGGTGTAGAACAGGTCGTCCGGCTCGTCCACCACGATCGTCACGTCGCTGTACGCCACTGCCACCGCCCTCTCCCGGCCGCGCGCCGCCACACCGCCCCGGACCGGCCAGGCGCCAGGCTGGTCCGTACGGCGCGCAAGGTTGTGGCGGCGGCCCGGGCTCGCCGGGCCGCCGCGCATGCGCGGCCGTTGCTACATGCCGCCCAGCTTGCTGTACACCCAGTTGACGAGGTCCTGCTTGACCTCGGTCAGGCCTTTCATCTTCATGCCGTTGAGCATGTGCTTGGTGATGGTGGCCCAGTTGCGGAAGTTGCCGTGGGCCGCGGCCCGGTCAATGTTGCGGATCATCTGCGGGGCAACCTTGGCCCACAGGGAGTGGAACGCCGGCAGCGTGGCGACGACCTCGTCCTCGGGCATGCGCGTGAACTTCTGCCAGATGAAGATCCGTGACGCCAGCATCGGTTCACGCTTGAGGACCTTGTAGCAGTTGTCGCCGCCGGCGAAGATCACCGCGATGTCGGTGTTGCGGTCGTCCCACAGGTGGCGCCAGTACTCGAACGAGCTGCGGCCCATCCACTGGGCCTCGTCGCACACCAGCACGCGGAACGTCTGCGACAGCGTCTCCTTCAGGAGGGTGTCGAATTCGATCGGCCGGGTCGGCGGTTCCCCGGGCAGCCCCAGGGCGTGGAACAGCCCGTGGCGGATGTCGCGGGGGGTCGGCCCCGAACGCAGCTCCAGGCGGTAGGTGTTGTCGGGGGCGATCTTGCGCAGCGCCGAGTTCACCGACATCGTCTTGCCGTATCCGGCCGCTCCGTAGGCGACCATCATGGCCTTGGCGTCGATCGTCGCCTGGACGTCGTCCAGTGTCGTCATGAGCGTGTCGGTGGCCACCAGATGCGCATCGAGGCGGTGGAAGTGGTCCTCGTCCTCTGCGGGCAGCCTGCCGTAGTCCATGTCGCCGCTCACGCATTCTCCTCGGGGGTGTCGTTTTCCGGCCCGTCCGCGGCCGGTGGGATCGGGCGGGCCCAGCCGTCCGGGACGGGCTGGTGCGGGATGTAGTCGGGATCGGCCCGCCGCAGGTCCGTGGCGGCCGAGTCGGCAAGTTCTGCCTCGGCCTCCGCCTCGGTCAGCGCACCCAGCCGCTCGGGCGGGGCGGCGGTGGTGACGGCCTCGAAGCGCTCGCGGCGCAGCCGCGCCGCGGCCTTCATGTCCGCGCGAAGCCGCCGCGCCTTGGCGGTGCGGGCGTTGCGGACCTTGCGGACCTGCTCCTCGCTGGCCGCCTCGGCCAGGACGGCGCTGCCCAGGTACGCGCCGTCCAGGCCGAAGACCTCGATGGTCATGTCGTGATGGGGCAGGTGGCGCACCGCGACACGGACGCCGGCCTGGCCGACCATCCAGGGGGCGATGTAGTGGCGGTTGCGCCACCGCACGCCCTGCGTGGTGATGGTGCGGGTGCGTCCGTCGTCCTCGAGCCCGAAATGGGCCAGCTGTTCGGCGGCAACGTTGTGCAGGGGAGTGGGGTCGCAGCGCCACGCCTCCATCGGGGTGCGGCCGCCCAGCGCCCTAGGCTGGTGCTCGGTGTTCCACCAGTGCACCCACTTCAGCAGCAGCTCCACGAACGCCTCAAAGGAGAGCGCGGGCTCGTCCGGATCCGCGGTGCGGCCGCCGGTGAGCGTCTGCCGGTGCACGTAGCGCGGCATGGAGACGAACAGCATGTCCTCGACCGCACCGTTGAGCGCCTCGATGGTGCCCTTCAGATGCGGGCTGTAGGCCGGGAGATCAACGACGGGCACGGCGAAGGCGCCCAGGGCCGAGGCCACGGTGGCACACAGGAACTCCTTGCCGCGGTCCACCCGGATCAGGCCCGGCAGGCCGCCGGCCGGCCCGAAGGGCTCGGCACGGTCCAGGGCCATCCGCAGGGCCGCCAGCACCGCATCCGCGCTGGGTGCGTGAGGCGTCACTGCCACCCCCGTGACGACTTTGGTGTGGCAGTCGATGAACCAGGTCACCCAGGGCTGCACGAGCTGGTCCTCGAGCAACACCCGCACGGGCACACACTTGTGGTCGCCCTCCCAGGCGGCGTTGCGGTGCGTGGGAGGGCGCTGCCCGAACACGTCGAAGGCCCGCCGGGCGGCCTCCCCCTTGGCGAGCCCGGCCCGCTCCCCGGGCGTCAGGTCCCGGCGCAGCGCCCGGTGGATCGTCGACAGCGACGGGGCCGCAGGCAGCCGGGGATCGGCCAGGGCCCGCTGCTGCAACTCACGGTGCACGGCGGAGGCGTTGCCTCCCCACACCACCAGCAGCCGCCGCAGCTCCGGGGTGACGCTGAACCGTGTCCGGGACGCCGCATCGACGTGGCCGGTGGTGCGCGCGGTGGCTACCCACCGCCACACCGCCCGCTCCGAGCGGCCCACGGCCGTGGCGACCAGCTTCACGTGCGCGCTGGTCAGCTCGCCGCTCTGGTCCAGCGACAGCAGCCGCGGCAGCGCGGCCAGCCGCCCCGAGCGGGCGGTGAACACCGGTTTGTAGGCACCCTGCGTGCTGGCAGAAGAGTCACTCATGCGGGTCTGCTCCTTACATGGATACGCATCGTGGAAGGGTCAGAAGTGCCGTGCCTACCCCGGGCGTTGGCGGTGACAGAGGGTGGACGGCACGGGCATTCCCCGGCCGTCGTCATCGCCGTGACACGGCGTCATGCCAGGGAAGGCGGGCACGGCAGAGCCGTAAGCCCGCGCCGGGTACGAACGTCGGGGACTTTGCGAGACGGGGCGTGCTCCTTGATGGCCCGGCTGCTCCAAGGAGACTCTTGCGCCGGGACATCAAAGACGGCCCGGCGCCGGCCGGTCCTGCTATGGCGCCATGGGGCGGATGACCGCGGTCGGCGCTGAGCTGCATGCCTGTCAGCGCCGGCCGCAGGGCTTCCAGGGTGTCCGGATGCGCCGGGAGGAAGCACGGGATTGGCCGGGCGCAGGGAAGGAAGGAGAGCCACCGGTTTCCAAAGAGGCTGTCCCGAGGGCGGATGGGCTCCTGGCGTTACTGCTGGCCGACCCGGTGTTGCTCAGGTGTGTTCCAGCAGGCGCCGGATCCCGTCGCGGATGACTGCGGCGCGTTCTTGCTCTGTGAGCCAGGTGGCAGTGGAGCCCTTGGCGGTCTTTTCGACGAACAGCACGTCTTCGACGGCGTCGGCCACTGGATACAGGTGGCTGATGACCGCGAGGGTCTTGTCCCGGATCGCAGTGCCGCTCAGGACGGGAAGGGTGGTGTCCAGGCGGTCGGAGTCCAGCGAGCCGAACCCTTCGTCCAAAAACAGGCTCTCCAGCTTGCTGTTGCTGCGGTTGTGAAGTTCCACGAGTGCCAGTGCCAGCGCGAGGGAGGTCTGGAATTTCTCCCCGCCAGAGAGGGTCTCTGGGCCGCGCGTGAGATTCGTGGCGGACTCCACGATCTTGAAGTCCTCGGTGAACGCATAGAGCCCTGGGGAGATCTGCTGGAGGATTCTGCTTCCGTAGCGGAGCAGCGAATGGGTGCGCTGCTTTGTGAGATAGGTGAGGAACTTCGTGTCGGTGAGCTGTTCGCTCACTCTCCTCCACGCTACGGCCTGCTCCTCCGCGGCGGTGATGGCAGCGTCCAGTGCCTCGGCGTAGGGGATTTGGGACTGCGCGGTACGCAGGTCGGACTTGGCCTTGTCGTGCGCCGTTTCCGCGTCGCTTGTCTTGCGGCTGAGCGGGTCGAGAACGGCGGGTGCCAGCAGGTCGCTCTTTTCCGGCACCGGGAAGCCCGGGTCATGGTCGGTTTCGTCGGCGGCGGCCCCGGCTTGGAGGGTGAGTTCCTTCTCGAACGCGTGGATCTCGTCCATGGCCCGCTGCCCGGATTGTTTCAGTGCGCCCGCCAGTTGCTGACTCAGCGAGGCGAGGGCCAGGTAGTAGGCGTCGACAAAGGCCAGGTCGGATCCGTCGGGGGCAGGAGGTAGTTCCTTGGGCGCCTCGCAGCCAAGGAGACTTTCGGCATCGGTGGCGGCGTCCGCCCAACGCTCCAGCTTTTTGATGAGATTCCGGGTGGGAGTCTCAACCTTGCGCTGGCGGCGTCCGTCCAGGGCCTGCCGGTGCTCGGCGTGCTCGGTGAGGGCCTGCTGTGCCTCGTCGCGAGCCTGTGCCG
Organism: Streptomyces colonosanans; assembly: GCF_001866645.1. Classification (GTDB taxonomy): domain Bacteria; phylum Actinomycetota; class Actinomycetes; order Streptomycetales; family Streptomycetaceae; genus Streptomyces; species Streptomyces colonosanans. Next base: position 34,662 of record NZ_MLYP01000025.1, on the reverse strand, counting down.
TCTGTTCGAGCTGTGCGAGGCGCTGACCGGCTGTCTCCAGCGATGAGGCGATGTCCTTTGGGGAGGGGAGGTCCTGCGGTGTGTCCTGGGCGGGTCGTATCGAGGCCGGGAGGCCGGTAACCTCGGTCAGCAGTGTCTGCAGGCCGCTCTCATACTGCAGTTGGGTCTTCTCCAGCCGTTTGCGTTCACGCTGCAAGCGGCCGCGCTGGCGTTTGAGGTCGGCCCGGGCCGCCTCCTTCTCGGCCTGCGCCGTCGCCAGCTCTGCCTGAGCGCTCGTGTGGGCCGCGAGCGTTTCTGCTTCCGTATCGCGCAGCGGCTGGACGAGTGCCTTGACCGCACGGGTGATCTGGACCCCAATCTTGGGGTCGCTGCCCGCGAGGGCACGCGCCTGCACGGCCGTCTGCCGGCTCAGCGTGTCCAGAGTTGTGGCCACGCCCGGCACGACGTTCGACCGCATCGCGTCCACCAGCTCCTGCAGCTGAAGCAGTGAAGTGTCCATGCGCTCGAGAGCGGCCAGGTGTGCGCGCTGGTGCTTCTGGGCCGTCTGCTCGGCCGTGCTCAGCTGGGCTGTTGCCTCCGCCGCGGCGGTTACGGCTGTGTTCACGGCTTTTGAGGATTTGGTGAGCTTGCCTTTGGCTTTCCCAAGCGCCTTGCCGTCCAACGGGGACGGGGGAGTGAAGTTGCTTGGGAGGGGTCGGATGCAGACCGGGCAGGCGTCTCCTGGCGCCAGAGCGCAACCTGCCGTGTGGGCTGCTTCGCCGCGCTGCACTGCAGCAAGAGCTTCCTCAGCTTCTTTCCGTGCCCTGCGCAGTTCGCGCAGCTCAGCTTCCAGCCTGTCGACGCGGCCGCGCTGCTCCTCGACTGTCTCGAGCGTCGTGTTGGCCGACTGCAGATGTGTCGCCGCGGCGGTGGCTTCCTGCAGCGGGCCCCGGACGGCCTCCTGGATCTGGTCGGTGTGTGCGCGGGCCTGGGTGACGGCGTGCTGTGCCAGGTCGGCTTCCTCGACGAGGACCGCTAGGCGCTGCTCGTGTTCGGCCAGCTCCTGCTGTGCTTGCGTGTGCTCCTGCTCATGTTCGCCGTGCTGCAGCTGCTCCTGTTCAAGCCGCTGCAGCAGGGCGTCCAACTCGGTTGTACGGCCCGGCAGGTGGGACAGCACAGTCACCGCACTGGACAGGGACCGGACCGTGTCACCGGCCTGCGTGGCCGCCTCCAGGGCGGCCTGCGCCGAGTCCAGCTTCAGGCTCAGATCGCGTCCGGTCTCTTCCTGCGTTGCGGCTTCGGCATCGAGCTCCGTCTTCACCTTGGCCAGCGTGGCCAGCGTGACAGCCGCATCCGGGACGCTGCGCTCACGCAGCAGCCGTGCCGCCTTGTCCAGACCGGCCTTGCGGTGCTTGTGTGCGACGGCCCGCCCTTGTGCCGCGCGCAGAGCGGCCAGCCGCTCGCGCCGGCTTGCCGCGACGCCACGAGTACGCTCCACATCCAGCGCCGCCTGTGTGGCGACATCCTGGGGATATCGCAGGAGGTCCGCCCGGGCGCTCCTGGCGTCGAGGATGCCCGCGCTCAAGCGGTCCAGCCGAACGCTGGCGTGCTTGCGGACACGTTCCAGTTCGTTGATGCCGAAGACGTGCCGCAGGATGTCGGCACGGTCGCCCCTGTTCGCCTTGAGCAGGGTGTCGAACTTCCCCTGAGGCAGCAGGACCGTGCTGACAAAGCCCTTCCAGTCCAGCCCGATGAGCTGGGTGACGGCTTCTGTCACCGCGCGCATGTTGTCGACCCGCAGGTCGGCGCTGCCTTCGGTCATGGACTCCAGAACAGCCTGCGGCTTCTTGCGGTTTGCATACAGGGTGCGCCGCACCCGCCACGGGCGGCCGTTCACAGAGAACTCGAACGTCACGTGCATGCTGGGGCAGCCGGTGCTGATCAGCTCGTAGGCTTCCTCGGGTTTGTTCGACCATGAGCTCGCGCCGTACAGGCCGAAGGTGATCCCCTCGAGGAGAGTGGACTTGCCGGCGCCGGTAGGGCCCAGGATGGCGAACAGGCGCTTCCCGGTGAAGTCGATGGTGCAGGTGCCGGGGTAGCTGCGCATTCCGCTGACGATGAGCCGGCTGGGCTTCACGACGCCTCCGTCCAGGTGTTTTCCAGCGCAGCGCGGAGCATTTCCTCGGCCAGGACCGGGGGCAGCGTCTCGTCGTCGAGCTCGTTGAGAAGGTGGGTGAATGCGGTGACGGTGGATTCTGCGGTAGCGCCGCTCAGCCCCTCGGATGCCAGGTAGGCGCGGAAGGCGTCGGGGAGCTCCGGCTCATCGCCGGGGTCACCGTCCATGACAGCCTCGGCGGCCGCCTCTCGTGCCGGTGCGGGGTTGATGAGGATTGCGTCCGGGACGATCTCGGCGATCTTGTGGCTGAGGACTCCGTCGGGTTCCTCGCCGGTGATCACCGGTTTGAGGAAGGTCCCGTCGTACTGGGCAGCTGAGGCCCTGAGTTCGTCGAGGGTTCCGGTGAAGCGCGTCAGGCGCTGTCCGCTCGAGAGCCGGCGAGGCAGGGCCCTGACCGGTCGCCCGGGATCGGCGTCGACGATCACGACACTCTTGGATTCGTCTGCTTCGCCGAAGTCCATGGCGAGCGGACTCCCGGCGTAGCGGGCGGTGCACTTGGCGCCCCGCACCGTTTGCGGGCGATGGATGTGCCCGAGGGCGGCGTAGGAGACCTCCGGAAGATTCTCGGGGCCGGTTTCGAAGCCGTCGTCCACGGCCCGTTCGCTCGGGGAGCGTTTGGCGCCGGTGACGTACACGTGAGCCGCGAACAGCAAGATGTCCCGGTCGGGGTGGTACCCCTCGTGCATTGCCCTCATCAGCTCCGCCTGCAGCTCGCGCATCCCCTCGGCGTAGTCGGCGTACGACGTGCCGGTCGCGGAGTGCTGCCAGAAGCGGTTCGGATGCACGAACGGCAGGACCGCCAGGCGGATTCGCTGCTCACCGCCGCAGGCGTCGAAGGTGAGGACACCGCCGTCCTCCGCCGGGCGGAACCGGTCGGCGAAGAACAGGCCCCGGCCCCGGGAGGGGCCATTCATGGAGCCGAAGAACTCGAAGTACGCGGGGGAGTCGTGGTTGCCGGCCAGGACCACGGTGGGGGCGATGGCGGCGAGTTCGACCAGGGTGCCCATGGCGCGCGACATGGCCCGGATGGTGGGACGGGAGTGGTGGAACAGATCGCCGCTGTGGACGATCAGATCCGGCCGGCTTTCCTGGGCGATGGCCACGATCTCGGCCAGCACGGCGTCGAAGTCCTCTTCGCGCGGGTGCCCGTGAAAGATGTGGCCTAAATGCCAGTCGGAGGTGTGGAGCAGTCTCATGCCTTCATGCGCCCTTCTGGGAAGCGAGGCGTAGGAGGGCACCGGTGGTGCCTTACGAGCCCGGGACACTACACCAAAATCACTGGAAGAAAACTGGGCGCCATCGGAACCCTGCTAGCATGCGAGCATGGACGAGCATCTGGTCGCTCTCGAGAAACACATGCAACAGCTGCAGGAAGCGATCCGGCAGGCGCTCACGCAACACGACTCCGCCCAAGTCGACCTCTTGGGTGAGGAATTGACGCGTACTCAACGCGCCTGGAACGTTCTGTGCGGGATCAGCGACAGCGGCAGCCCGGACACGGTCCAGTCGGCGCCCGCCCCGACCGACGCCGAGACTGTCCCGAGCGGCCTGACCGTACGCGACCAGGTCCACCAGGCACTGACCCTGCTCACCGTCCCCGCCTCGCCCAAACTGCTCAGCCAGGTCCACCATGCGTTCTTCTCCGGCCCGCTGAACACCGCACGCTTGACCACCCTGCGCCGCGACGAGGAGCGCTCCTTCCGCTCCGCCCCCTACGCCCGCGCCTACTACATCTGTCCCGCACTGACCTTCGACCTGCTCTCCCCGGCCCGCGCACTGCTCGCCCTGAGCACCTGGCCGCTGGAGCAGCGCCTAGTGGGACCACTCACCCAGCGCGTCCACTTCCTCACCTCGGCCCTGCGGCTCGCGGACGCCGCGGAACACCTCGTCGGCGAAACCGAGTTGCCCCAGCCACTCCAGCAGCTCCTGCTGCACTACAGCCGCAACATTCACGGCGACACCACCCGGGGCCCGCTCGACCTGGACGCGCTCCGCCGGGCCGCTGCAGCGGAACTGGAGATCCACGCCGACGACGACGCCGACACCCGCGCCGAAGCGGCCCGGCGCGCGCGCCAGCAACTCGGCGACGCGGAGCAGATTTTCGGCAACATCCTGCGCAACGTCTCTCGCCTGCGCCGTACTTCGTAAACCCGCTCCTACGACCTGCACGGCTGTGCCCTGCCCCTCCAAGGAAGAACAGTGAGTTCGCTCGACGCACGACTGGGCGTATTACGCGGAACCGCCCCGCCCATCCCGCACAGTGCACGAACCCTGGCAGCGCTGACCGCCAACCCGACCTGCGACCGCCGCTCCCTGATAGACGCCGCCGGCATCGACAAAGCCGCCCTCGCCGCCCACCTCAACCTGCCGCAGCCGCTGAGAAAATCCCAGCTCGCCCTCGACTACGGCCTCGCCTTCGAACACAAGGTCACCGCCCAAGCCGGAGCACCCCTCGTGCCGCTGCTCCGCCAGGCCCTGGCCCTGACCCTGCCCGAGGCGTCCTACCAGGACGTCAACAGCGTCGGCAGCGACGACGACAAGTCTTCCCTGCAGCTACGCCACGCCCACACCCGGTCCCGCATCCTCAGCGCAGCACACCGCAGGCCAAGCCAGCACCGCACCCTGCTCGACCACCCCGTACTGCACCTGACCGTCGCCGGCCACCAGGCCTACCTCGAGCCCGACATCATCGCCTTTCATCGCGACGGCGTCTTCCACGTCGTGGAGATCAAATCCTTCCCGGTCATCCACGGACAGTCCGACCCCCTCAAGGTCGACGCAGCGCTGACCCAGGCCGCCGCCTACGTCCTGGCCCTGCGTGAACTCCTCGCCGACGACGGTCTCCCACCAGAGCGTGTCTCCGACACCGTGATCCTGGTCAACCCCCGCAACTTCACCCAGCACCCCACCGCCACGCCCTACAAGGCCTACCAGCAGATCAAGTCCCTGAGCCGCCACCTCGGCAGACTGAGGCGCCTGCCCGAACTGCTGGACAAGCTCCCGCCCCACACCACCCTCGACCTGGCCCCCGGCCCCGACGGGAAACCGACCCGGCCCCGCGGTGAACTCGCTGCCGCACTCGCCACCGTGCCAGCCCGCTACACCCCAGGCTGCCGCCACCACTGCGACCTGGCCTTCCACTGCCGCACCGAGGCCCGCAACCAGCGCAGGACCGCGGCCCTGGGCACCAAAGTCCGCGACGACCTGGCAGGAATCGACACCATCGACACGGCCCTGGCCCTCACCGACGGCCAACTGCACCCGGCACGGGACCAGAAGGACATCACCCAGGCCCTGCAGCAAGCACAGCGCATTTACGCAGAACTTCAAACAGGCATCGCATGAGCCTGCTCACCTCACTGCTGAAGATGCGAGCCGCCGACACCGGCAACGCCCTACGCGCCAGCCAACTGCGCCACCTCCACCTCAGCGACCAGCCGCTGATGCTGCTGGCGATGACGCGAACCGGCCCCGCCGCACGACCACTGGCCGTCATGCTGGGCACCGACCCGCACCGCCCTCAGCTCCTGGTCGCTCCGCCCTCAGGAAGCACCACCTCTATGCTCGCCACCCTGGCAGACGCCGTCACCGCATACATCGACGCCTGCCAGCGGCACAGCGAACACCTGCCCGCCATCAACAACAAGCCAGCACGGCGGCGCTACACCGACGCCCCTCAGATCCTCGTTCCCAACCCCCAGACCGTGCAGCACCTAAAAGTCCTCGGAGACGACCTGCGATTCCGCCGCGTCGACGACCAGAACCCCGACTCCCGAGCCGTCCAGCGCCTGGGACACTGGCTCACCTATCTCACCGACCGCGCCGACATCCCCGGCTCAGCCGCCCTCATCCCCATGACCAGCTTCCTCAGCATGCACTGGGTCACCGGCCAAAGCCCCCAGGAGGACGAGGATCTGGCCACTCTGCTGGCCTGGATCGACCCGCCCCGTCACGCAGCCTCGGGACGCGATGCCGCATACGAGGCAGAAGACCCGGCCACCCACCGCCCGGCGGGACCAGCCACCGACGCCGCCTTCGACAACGACCACCTGGCGCCCCTGTTCGATGCCTACGCCCGTGCCCGGGCCCAAGGGCAGGACCAGGCCCGCACCCTGGAAGAACTCGAACGCTTGCTGGCCGCCTACCTGCACCCCACATGGGATCTGATGTGGCAGGCCTACACACTCCTGCAGGCCCTCCCCGAAGCCAAGAGCAGCACACGCCGCTGGGACCACGAGCGCACCGTGTTCACCGACGAATGCGTCTACCTGGCCCAGGACGGGCGCCCCCGGCCGGCCCGCGACCAAGCCGTCGCCGCCGCCGTCCGCCTGGCCCGCATGGAACACGGAGCTGCCGCCTTCGCCGCGGAACGCGCCGCCGACGACCCCTTCGCACGAGCCGAACTGCGCACCACCGGCGAAGCCTTCGGCGGCACCGTCACCGCGATCGACTCGAAGCACACCCTTCGCGGGCCCACCGGACGGCCGCAATGGCGGCCCCGGTTCACCGTGTCCACCACGGACCTGCTGCGCATGGAACCCGGCCAGCTCCTGGCCTGCCACGCCTACCGCAAGGCCGGCTACAAGATCTGCGAGATCACTCCCGCCGACGACGACACTCTCGTCGAACTCGAGATCACCGCGGGCATGGGCCACGCCGACCGTCCCAACTACGACGTCCTGCCCGAAGCCGGTGCCTTCCTCGTGTTCACCATCGCACCGGACCCCTACCGGATGCCGGAATTCCCCGCACGAGACCAGACACCCTGGACCCACGGCGGGCCTCCCGCCGACCATCCGGACCACAGCAACGAGGGCGAGGGCGAGGAAGAACAGTGACACCTCCCCACCAGCCCCCATCGCCGCCGCAGCAGATGGACCAAGCCACCCGCGCCATCCTGGAGCAGCTCCCCACGCTCACCCACCGCGGAATCGTCGTGGACTCCCCGCCCGGCGCCGGCAAATCCACCCTGGTCGCCCGAGCTGCCGACGCCCTCGCGCAGTCCAGCGCCCCCTGCCCCGTCATCGCCCAGACCAACAGCCAGGTCGACCATCTCGTGCGGCGATTCGCCCGGCACCACCCGCATCTGCGCACCGCCCGGCTCACCGCAACGGAACACACAGTCCCGCACGACCTACAGGCACATCCGGGCATCCAGATCGGCACCCGCATCGAAGCCCTCGAAAAGACGGCCGACGTCATCGTGGGAACCGCCATGAAATGGGCCACGGTCACCGACCGCCGATGGCCATGGGCGATCATCGACGAGGCCTACCAGATGCGCTCCGACATGCTTTTGTGGACCGCCGGCCTCTTTGACCGGGCACTCTTCGTCGGAGATCCCGGCCAACTCGACCCCTTCTCCGCGGTCGAAACCGACCGCTTCCAAGGCCTGTTCCATGACCCCATGAACAGCGCGGTCGCCGTCCTGCTCGCCAACAACCGCGACCTGCCCGTCCACTCCCTGCCCGTGTCCTGGCGCCTGCCGCCCTCAGCCGTCCCCCTGATCAGCGACGCCTTCTACCCCTTCACGCCCTTCCACGCCGGAAGCCGTGAAGCCGACCGCACCCTCACGTTCTCCATCCGCGGCATGCGTACCCCCACCGACGAGGTCATCGAACACGCCGCCCGAACCGGATGGGCACTGTTCGAACTGCCCGCCCGCATCACCGGCCCGCACGACATCGAAGCCTTCCAGGCCGTCCTCGGCATCGCCGAGCGGCTGCTGGCCCGGCGCGCCATCACCACCTGCGGGGAAACCCCCGAAGCCCACGTCCTGCTGCCGGGTGACGTCGCCATCGGCACTGCCCACCGCAGCCAGGCCCACCACATCCGCGCGCTCCTGGCCCGCCACTACCCTCAACTGCACGGCATCACCGTCGACACCGCCAACCGACTCCAGGGCTGCGAATTCCGCGTCACCATCGTCCTGCATCCCCTCTCCGGCCGCGGCGATGCCTCCGCCTTCCACCTGGAAGCCGGCCGCCTGTGCGTCCTCACTTCACGACACCGCCATGCCTGCATCGTCGTGGCCCGCGTCGGCATCGCCGAACTCCTCGACGCTCACCCCTCGAACGACCCCGTACACCCCGGAGCCGCCTCCAAGGTTGCCGACGGCTGGGAGGCCAACCACGCCGTCCTCGCCCACCTGGCCGGGCACACCATCGACGCCCGGGCACAGTACGGCCGCCGACGCGGATGAGCAGCACGCGGCACCACGCACGCAATGCGCGCATCGGCCGGGCTGCGGGCGCTGTGCGTTCCAGCCGTGGGAAACGCCGTCAGCAAGCCGGAACTGCTTGCGGCGGCTGGCAGGGTGGCTGGTTTGCACCGGCCTGCCAACTCCGAAAATTCAGACACGTGTTCTATTATCGGGTTAGCGGCTACGGTGCGCCGGTCAGATGGTTGGATGACGGTGTCCGGTGATGCGACACGTCGTTGGGGATGCAGCGACTGTGACCGGGCCGCCGGGGTGAGGTGCGGTTCGAGGGGATGGAGCGCCGGCCAGTGAGTGACCGCAGCGCGATCGAGTGGACCGAGGCGACGTGGAACCCGACGACGGGCTGCGACCGCATCTCCGCCGGATGCGATCACTGCTATGCGCTGACGCTGGCGAAGCGGCTGAAGGCCATGGGCTCTCCCAAGTACCAGGCCGACGGTGATCCGCGTACTTCCGGGCCGGGCTTCGCACTGACGCTGCATCCGGACACGCTGCGGGTGCCGTACGGGTGGAAGAGCCCGCGGACAGTGTTCGTGAACTCGATGAGCGACTTATTCCACGCCGGGTGCCACTCGACTACGTCCAGCAGGTCTTCGAGGTGATCGCTGAGACGCCGCAGCACACCTACCAGGTCCTCACCAAACGGGCCCGGCGCCTGCGGCAGATCGCCGGGCGGTTGGAGTGGCCAGCGAATCTGTGGATGGGGGTCTCGGTGGAGAGCGCGCAGGAACTGCCCCGCATCGAGGATCTGCGGCAGGTGCCGGCCACGGTGAGGTTCTTGTCGTGCGAGCCGTTGCTCGGTCCCCTCGACGGCCTGGATCTGACGGGCATCGACTGGGTGATCGTGGGCGGCGAATCCGGGCCGGGGGCCCGCCCCATGGACCTGGCCTGGGCAGCGGACGTGGTGGCCAGGCCCCGCCAGTCCGGCTGCGCCCCGTTCGTGAAGCAGCTCGGTTCCCGTTGGGGCAAGGAACACAAGGAGATCAGCCAGTTCCCTGCCGCTCTGCGGGTTCGCGAATACCCCGAGGAACGCGTCCGCGTCTGATCCGCGCAGCAGGCGCCCTTGAGGGGATGCCGTTTCAGGCGGGCAGGCTGACCTGGCTCTTCGTCGTGAGTTTCCCGCTGGAGAGCAGGGTCACCTGGCCGTTTTGCCGCATCTCACGTATGGCTTGCAGCGCGTGCTTGGGCAGCAGCCACTCACCACTCGTCTCCACCGTGGCCGGTCCCATCGACAGGCGCTGCGCGACCAGCTCCAGAAGTTCGGTGTCGGCGAGCCCTGCCGCCTGGAAAAGGTCGATCTGGCCGTCAGGGATGGCCCCGCGCGTGCGCGGGTCGCGGAAGCTTTCGCCGTCCCGGTCGTCGACCTTCCACATGGCGTCCTTCATCGCTTTCAGGCCGGCCGTGCTGCCGGTGCCGAAGACGAGGTAGAGAGGCTGTCCGGTGCGGGGGACGAGTTCGAACTGCAGCTGGTCGGGGAAGCCCGACCGGCGCAGGGCATCCCGGTAGGTCGACAGCCACACGCGCCACCGCTCGTCGGGGCGCAGTTCAGCATCCGCGGGCGTCCAAAACGCCCGGCCGCCGAAGACGGTGTCGAGGACGTCCAGGTTGAGGTTCTCACGACGGCTGAACCAGTTGGGGCCGAAGGTGGTTACGACCTCGCTGGAGGGATTGCGGGCGATGCGCCTCATCACGTCCAGCGGAACATTGACACTGCCCCAGCTGTCGAAGATGCCGAGGATGGGGTGGCCCCAGGCACCCAGCCGGGTCAGTAGGGGCATGCTGTCGGTGCCGGCGTCGCCGCGCTGGACTTCGAGGTGGACTGGCAGGTCACGCAACGGCCCGAAGCGGGCGTGGAGTTCGCCCATCAGATGCTTGTGCCGGGCAGGGTCCTTCTCGATGAAGATCAGGTGCACGCGCCGAGGACTGAGGTGCATGCGGTCGACCGCGCTGTGGTTCAGCAGACGTTCGAGGAGAAAGACCGGCGAGCCCGGTTCGCTGTCCTGGTAGCGGCCGGGACCGGCGAAGGCGTCAAGGAGTGTGACGCGGGGGCGGGCATAACCAGTGCGCTGGGACGTCTGCAGCAGAATGGGCCACCAGGCATCCAAGTAGCGCTGGTACAGGCGGTGTTTGGCGGCTGTCGCCGGTTCCAGCTTCCATAACACACCCATCCCGGCCCCCTCCAGGTCGATGGGCGAGCATGTGCCGGCCGCACCCCTTGGCCATTGATGGTGAGAGCAACCGGGTTCGGTGTAAAGAGCACGTACGAGCCGCCCGTTCCCGTTTGTGCACTGCAGACGCCGAAGCGCAGCGATGCCCTGATCGGTGGTTCGTGAAGGCGGCAGGACAGGCCAACAGGTTCTCGCTGTGCCTGGTCAAACCGCCTGTCCGGGGCGCCGCCAGGCTGGTGGCCTCACCCGCGGCCGCGCACCACACCACAAACGATCATGATGCGGCGTGTCGACCAGTTGCTGTGGCAGGTGTCGCATACGGTCTTGCGCCATCCTCCCGGCCAGTTGTCGCGGGTGCGGATACGGCCGGGTGCGCCGCAGAACTCACAGGTGCGCTCCGCCTCCTCCTCGGCGGGGGCGATCAGGCTCCGCAGCCTGTCGCCGCTGCCCGGCGGCCCTTCCACGTAGACGCGCAGGCCGCTGAGCTTCTCTTTGAGATCGAGCAGGCGGTAGCCGCGAAAGGCCGCGCGAATCTGTTCATGCAGACGCTCCAGCAGCCCCCGCCAGCCCGGACCTACTGCGTGGATCCGCGCAGGGATCTGTACCGGGCGCGCATCAGGGGCAGCGGGGTCGTCAGCCATTGCCCCATCCTCGCGCACCGCGCGTTGCCGAGGCTCAGCCCACAAGGGGTGCCGGTACATGATGCGCATGAGCAAGCGCCCGGCGGCTGAACCCGTGTTCACTCAGCACCGCAGACGCGTGCATGGCCCTGGGATGTCAGTGGGGTACTGGACACTGGTCGTGCGTAACTGCGGCAGTGAGACCAGGGGGAACGACGTGAGTGACGATGCCGTCCAGCTCGAGAAGCGTATCCGCTTCGCCTTGAGCACCCTCGGCGAGAGCAACAGCCACCACGAGTTCGAGGCCCTGTGCCTGGGCCTGGCCCGCCGGAGGATCACCAGCAATCTGCTGCCGGCGACCGGCCCCGTCAGCGGCGGCGGGGACCAGGGCCGGGACGCCGAAAGCCACTGGAGCAACATTCCCCGGGAGTTGCCCGACACGTCCCTGTTCGCGTCGCTGGCCTCCACCCAGCGGGTGGTGATGGCCTGCACCATCCAAAGCACCGACATCCCCGGCAAGATCCGAAAGGACCTGGCATCGATCTGCGGGCAGGGAACCCCCGTTGACCGCGTCATCTACTTCACGGTGACCGCCGTGCCCACCAGGAAGCGGCACGACCTGATCGAAGAAGCCGCCCGGACGCACCAGGTCGACCTGGAGATCTGGGACGCGGCCGCCCTCGCCCTCCACCTCGCCGACTACGACCTGTTCTACCTCGCCGTCCAGTACCTCCACCTGCCCTCCGACCTCGCTCCACCGCGCCCGGACGGAGCCGGTGAACTGCCCGACTGGTATGCCGAAGCCCGCCGGCGATGGCAGGCCAACGACGAGCCGGCCCGCACCCTGGGCGACCTGGTGGACCTGCGGGGCCCGCTGCGCCACGCCACCTTCCACGAAGAGGCGAGAGCCGACCTGCCGGAGTGGATCGGCCACGCACGTGCTCTGCTGGCCGCCGCTGCAGGGGAGCACACCGCACTGCGGGCCCGCTACGAGATCGTCGTGGCAACCCTGCGCGGCCTCGGCGACATGCGCCCGGCGGACCAGCTGGCCCGCGACTTCTTCGACACGGTCACTGCCGACGACACCCTCACCGAGCCGGGAATCCTCGAGGACGCCGTCGTGCTCCTCGGATACGGATTCGGGGCACTGCTGCGCAATCTCACCGCGCTGACTGCAGACGACTTGTGCGGCTGGCAGCGCCTGCTGGCCGACAAGATCGACCGCCTGCTGGACGTGGGCCCGCCGGCCAACGCCATGGCCCATCTGCTGGCCATGCGGGCCCGCCTGGCCCTGCACACCGACATGACCGCCGACCCCGTATCCCTGCCCGAGGACCTGCCGACCGTCGCGGAGGCCACCGCATCCGTCCTCGAAGCGGTGGAAGCCGGTGAACCGGTACCTGCTCTCCAGACGCGGCCGCCACTCACGGACCTCGACACCGCCATGAACATCCTGCTCCGGCTGGGCCACCACCTGGACAACGCGCCGCTGTTCCCCATCGAGCACACCGCCGACCTCTTCGACTACCTCACCCCCGTACTGGTGGACCATCCGCTGTACCGGGAGGTCCGTGACCTGCTCGATCAGGCAACCGACCGGGTAACCGGCCAGACCGCACGCGGCGAACGCGCCCAGTCCCGGGGCCACGCCCTGATCAAGAGCGGCCGCATCCCGCAAGCACTCCAGGAGATCCACGAAGCCAAGGCCAACTGGCTGCGCGGCGACACCCTCGAGGGCGGCCTGATCATGCTGCTGCTGTGCGCACGCCTTTACAGCGAACTCGGCCTGCCCATCGCCGCCAAGCAGTACGCGCTCGCAGCCGCCACCGCCGCAAAGTCCGCGCCTAACCCCGAACTCAGCCGCTTCGTCCCCCGCGGCATCATCCACGCCGCCCAGTACGACCGCCAAGCCGGAAACTGGATCTCCGCTACCCGCCTGTTCTGCATCGGCCTCATGGCACAAACCGACTACTGCGACGAGCCGTACAACAGCGAACGCTACCCCTATGTCTGGGAGATGATGGCCGACCAGGCGCTCACCCTGCGCGTGGCCGGCGCGGTGCGGCCCGGATTCGTCCCCCTGCTCCGCACAATCACCGCCTCGGTGGGCATCGACACCGTTATCGACGAGATGCTCACCCCGATTGCCGACGTCCCCACGACAACCGAAGAGGCGTGCGCCGAGGAGGCCGATACCCACGGAATGGGGCGGCCCTTCAGCGATGCCGGCCCCACACGCCGCTATGCCTGGAACGCGCTCGGCGTCGACTGGGAGATCACCTGCCCGAACGAACGACTGTCGGTGCTGGCCGCGGAACGCTACACCGCAGCACTCCAGGTGTTCCTCGGTGAACTCGCCCTAGGAGACCCGCTGTTCCTGCCCGGCAGCCTGAGCGTCGAGATCCGCGCAGACGCCACCGTGCCCCACGACCAGCCCGCTGTCTGCGACCAGAGCACCGACCGGGACACCAACCGGTGGAGGCTGCGCCTGCCCACAACCGCTCCCGCAGACCTGGAAACAGAACCGTCCCGTCTGCTCACCGCCCTGATCAAGGTGATGCTCTCCCAGTCGCTGCTCTCCGATGAATCCTTTATGCACCTCGTTGAGCAGGCGCTCGCCAGCGGCCTCTGGCACAAGCTCTTCGTCGGCCGCCCTTACGACGAACTGGCCGACTTCCTGAGAGCCGACGACTACCAGACGATGGCTGCGCTCGCCGACCCGGCCGTCGGAGCAGGCACGCCGCGCGGCCAGGCGAAACCGGCTGCCCTGCCGGCCCGGACCGGGCCTGGGTCCAGCTACGAGCACGAGACAGCCCTCGACACTGTCCGCAACCGCTATACGGTCATGCTCCCCATCGTGCGCTACACCCTTCCCCGCCTGGCCGCGGACCCTGGCTTCCGGCATACGGCCACGCAGTTGAGGCAGGAAGGATGGCGCGACTGGCACCTGCTGACCGCCATCGCCAACGCGGTTGGAAACCATCGCGCCCAGCAGCAGGGCCTGCGCCCCTCGCCGGGCGATTCCCCGGAGCACCGAGCCCGCATCCTCGCCGCCATGCAGGCACCCGAGCGTCCCGACGACCCGCCTGTTCCTGCAGAGGCATTCACCGAACCTGCCCTGCGCTCACACCTCGTCGTGGCTGCGGTGAGCACCGCGCGCGGCCTCGGCCTCGCCGTCCGCCCCGGCCCGCTCCACCCTCAGGCACTGTTGTCGGTACTCGGTGAGCGGTACGGCTACTGGACGGACGACATCGAGCACACGGACCCGTTTGGCTGGCCGGCCCCGGAAGGTGACACGACCCCTGATCGAGGACGCGCCTGACCTGCTTCCCCCGGAGACAGACGCGACCAGGTTCGCCCTCAGCATTGAGCTTCTTCGAGTTGGCCACTGATCGGGTGATGGACTGTGAAGCGCAACGAGCGAGGCCCCCGGACTATTGATCGAGATGTCTGACGTCTCCATCACGTTGCTCGGGGGCCTCGTTGGTCATCCATCCTGGCGCACTCGACCTGCCTCACGCACTGGTGGAGTGGGTCACCATGCTGATCGTCACCCGTGAGGGCGACCGGCGCTGCAAGCTCCATCCGTCCCAGCGCGCGATGGTGGCACTGGTGTACCTGCGCGAACACATCACTCTCGCGAAGATCGCCGCCGGGTTCCGGATCAGCGAGTCCACCGCTCACGCCTACACCAACGCGGTCATCGACCTGCTTGCTGAACGTGCCCCGGGCCTGCTGAAAACGCTGCGCGAACACGAACCCGACTTCGTCCTGCTCGACGGCACCCTCGCCGAGTGCGACCGGGTCGGCGACGGTCGGGTCGACTACTCCCACAAGCACCGGCGTCACGGCGTGAACGTGCAGGTCGTCACCGACCCCGAACGCCGGCTGCTGTGGCTCTCGCCCGCCCTGCCGGGCCGCACCCATGACCTGACCGCCGCTCGCACGCACAAGATCATCCGAATCTGCGAGCGCCAGGGCGTTCCCATCCTGGCCGACCTCGCCTACCAGGGCGCCGGCCCGTGGCTGACCACCGGCATCAAGCGCAGGCCCCTGCAGGAACTCAGCCCCACCGAAAAGTCCCGCAATCGGGCACTGGCCGCAGCGCGAGCGCCCGTCGAGCGCGGCGTCGCGAGACTGAAGTCCTGGCGCATCTTCCGCAGGTCCCGATGCAGCCCCAACCGCATGACGTCAATCGCCAAAGCCATCCTCACACTGGAGCGGCAACGCTGAAGAAGCTCATTGATCCAAGGGCGCTGTGACCCCGGGGGCCGACGTCAGAAACCCTGTCCGCGGCGGCCCCCAGGCGCCGGCGGTTGCCGAGGCCGCGGCCCAGCACCGGTGCTGGGCCGCCCTGGTGGATGCGCAGCTCCTTGAGTTCGGAAAGGGCCCCAGGCCGGGAATCCAGCCACGTCCTTGCGGGGCTGCGTCTCAGATCAAGAAATGCCGGCGTAGGACCAGACGTCCGCAGGGAGTTCGTGCCTCAGCTTCCACCAGATGGCCATCGGCCTGCTGCCTGTGTGCTCGACGTACTCAGCTGGCCCGAGAAGAACCCAGGGTTGAGAGCTCCCGATGTCGCTGCTCCTGTACTGGCGTATGAAGAGAAGCACGCTGGTACCCATCTCGACGTGGTTCCGGTACCGGAGCCCTGTGGATGAGGTCTCGGAAGTCGTGCTCTGGGACTCCCAATGAAACAGCGTCCTGCTCAATGCGTAGTCGTGCAGGCGGCTCTGGGGTGAAAAGACTGGTTCGTCGTCTTCCTCTAACGTGATGAACAGTGCGTCAGTCTTCACGGAGTCGCACCACGCTACGCCTTGAGCGAATTTGGCCGGGGCGTGTCCACCGACTTGGGCCAGTCCGAGTGCGGACAACATCTCCGCCCGGGTGTATGAAGAATGGATAGTGAGGGGGACGTTGTGCCCGTCGCCGATTCCGGTCAGAGGGATCGGGACGCGCGCGGCGTTTTCCAGGTTGTGTGCCAGTACCTGACGCAGCTCGCTCCGTACCGCTTGCTGTTGGTGCAGAGTCGCGAATCCGTCTTCGTAGCTGCTGAACCCTGCGTGCTCAACGCCTCCGTGGGGCCATAGCTGGAAGAAGAGCATCCGAGCGTATGTCTGGCTCCGCTCGTCAAGATCGTTGTAGAGGGGAGCGTCGTCCTCCAGCATGCGGGTGTACGCCTGCACGCGCTCCGGGTCGTCCACATGGAGAAAGGAACGTACACGCCTGAGCAGCGCTGTCTCTCCTTCGGGAGCCTCGCCTTCGAGTACACCGGCACGGCGTAAGGCCCTGGTCCATGTGCCGACGCCGCGATAGAGGTCACTGAGTTCCCGCCCGCTCTCCTGCAGGTATTGCCTCAGGCCCAGCTCTCCGTACTGGGCGACTTCGCGGGCTGTGTCGGTGACGGTGCTCTGCATCTGCTCCCTGAGGTTTTCGATGACGAGGATCTTGGCCTTCTCGTCAAGGCTGATCATGCAGCCGCTGGGGAGTCGGGGGAAGTCGTGCTCGACGTGGTTGAGTAGCCGCTTACCGGTCAGATGCGTCATTGCCCGGAACTGGATATCGAGGCGGAACTCCTTTCGGTGGTGCCCGATGAAGTCGAGAACGGTGAGTACGCGCTTGCCCGGGGAGTGAGCAAGGCCGACACCCAGCTGCTGCAGGAACCGCATGCCGCTCGACGTTGGGCGTAGCAGGAGCAGCGTGTCCACCTCAGGGATGCTGAAGCCGTGGCTGAGCATTTCGACGCTGAAGATGACCTGCAAGTCGCCGTTCCTGAGAGAAGAAAGTGCTGCCTCACGCTCTGTCGCGGGATTCGCCGACGTGAGAGCCATGGCGTGGAAGCCGGCGGAGCGGAAGAACTGAGCCATGAATTCGGCGTGTGCCACGGACACGCAGAAGCCCACGGCTCGCATGGCCTTCACATCAGGGACCGTGTCCCGGATAGCGTTGACGATCAGCCGCGCTCGTGCGTCGTTGCCGGTTAGCACGGCTTTCAGCGAAGCCGCGTCGTACGTTCCCTGCTCCCAGCCCAGTGGTTGAAGGTCGGTGCCGTCTGCAATGCCGAAGTAGTGGAGGGGGCACAAGAGATCACTGGCCAGCGCGTCCCGAAGCCGCATCTCTGCAGCGATACGACCGTCGAAGAACGCATCGTGGATGCTCGGGCCGTCCGTCCGCTCGGGGGCCGACGAGAGACCGAGCAACTCCATCGGCGCGAAGCGCTCTAGGACGTTGGTGAAAGTCGGCGATCCTGCCCCGTGGAACTCGTCGATTACGATCACATCGAAGTGATCGGGTGGCAGCTCGTCCGGGACCCGTTCGAGGGAGTGCCAAGTGGCGAACACATGATTCCAACGCCCCGGGATCCCTCCGCTGTACAGGCGCTCTCCGAACTCTGGCGTCAAGAGGACGCCCTGGTAGGTCCGGTGCGCCCGGTGCAGTGCTTCCATGGTGCCCGCGATAAAGAGAAGGCGCAGGTCCCGCTGGTGCTGCTCGCGCAGGTGCCTGTAGTCGAAGGCGGCCATGAAAGTCTTGCCGGTGCCGGGGGGAGCGACGAGGAGGTTGCGGTGCCGGCCGTGGATCTCGCGCTCAGCGTGCAGACGATCAAGCATGTCGCGCTGGTGGACATGCAACATGACCGCCCCGTCGATCTGGGGGCCGTCCGGGGCGACCTCCCTGTCCGGTTCCGGCTCTGAGGGATCGTCTGGGATAGCTGGGGCAGGAGCCTGCTGGGTGTCGTCGTTCTCGTCATCGGAGGACTCGACTGGGAGGCTGGCCTGTTCGTTGGGGCCGGAGCGAGGCTCGGTGGACTTGATCCCGAGGAGCCGCGCCGTTGCCGCAGCCGCTTGGGCGACAGGCTGGAGCCCGGTGGGCAGCATTTCCTGACTTGTGGGCGAGTGAAGTGCGGCAACGATTCCGTGCGGGGCCTGAGGGTGGGCTGCGAGATGCTCGGTGAGGGCGAAGTGGGTGTCCCACACCTGGTCGCGGCTCAGCAGCCCGCGCAGATGTTCCGCCGCAGCCGGGTGGAACCGGTACACGATGTCTGCGTCCTCGTGGCGTGCAGCTGTGAGCAGTCCGGCGGTGAGGAACTCCGCGGTGTCGGCCAGGGCGGCGTCCGGGACGATGCGCTCACGGATCACGTCGAGAACGGGGAGGGTGAACGCGTCGAGCGACGAGGCAGCGATCGCCAGTCGGACGGCGGGGGAGCGCAGGTTGTCCGTGAAGGCCTCCGCGGCGGCTGTGACTTGTGTGTCGGTCGCTGGCGCACCGAGCGAGGCGGCACGCGGTCGCGGACTGCGGTTCCTGGAGGGCACTCGCCCTGAGGCCGGGACGAGGACGGCCTCGCAGCCGCTCGGATCAGTGCGCATCATGGCGCGTGCCCAGGCGAGGATCTGGTGGGCATCCACCTGCAGCACCGGCAATGCCTGCCAGGGCCGCGTCTCTGGGGCGTCGTCGCGAAAGAGGCGGGGACGGCGGTAGGCGAGGAGTCGGCCGGGGGATGCCGGGGTGGAGGCGGTTGCGGTAGTCCGGGGCAGGTCGAGGCCGGAGCGTTGCCAGAGGCGTTTGGGAAGCGGGTTGATCAAGGCCACGGGAGCCGTTCGGCCCCACGTGTGGAGCGTCTGCCACAGGTCGTTCTGGCGCCAGGCGGGAGCCGCGCAGTCGGAAACGACGAGCAGGAGCCGGTGGGCCGGCTGGATATGTCGGGGGTCGGACTGATCCAGGGGGAGGGGCCGGTCGTGGTGGTTGCGGAGTACGGGTGCAGCCTCCGGCGGATGCTCGAGGTGCCAAACGTGGACGCTGCGGAAGGCGGACAGGGTGCGCAGCACCTTGGTGAGTGCGAGTGAGGTGTCGTCCCAGACTGCCATGGAGGTGCCGCGATCCACGACCACGACGACCTCCAGCCAGGGCTCCGCGGCTGGCGCGAGCTGGGGGACGAGGACGCCAGTTCGGGTGTAGTGATCAATGGTGGCACCCAGGTCGAGACGCCGGTGAACCCGGGACGGCCGAAAGCGGCGCAGCGGGCGCAGTGCACGGCCGATGTCGAGCGCGTTCGGCAGGGCCGGGGCGCGGCCGATGCTCAAGGGCCGGCCGGGGACCGAGTGGCTGCTGCTGTCGTCCTTCAGCCAGACCGAGGCGGTCCCGGGAGCGTTCCCCTCCGGACCGGCTTCAGGGGCCGGTGGATCGTCACAGGAGTCGTCTGCTGCTGATTCGGGCTGAAGGAACGCCTCGTCAGGCGCCTCTTCGTCGGCCGGAGGCGGATCGGTGGGGAGGCCACAGGTCCGGCTGGTGCCGGATCTGGCGGCGGCGAGGAGAAGAGTGTCGAGGGCATCGCGGATGTCGCCCTCCGTGCTGCCGCTGAGGTCGCCCAGGCCGGCATGGGCCAGGGCGGCCAGCAGCTGTGCGGCCCGGTTCTCAGCCACGCCCGAGCCCTTGGAGCAGCAGCTCCTGCAGCCGTGACCGCTGCTCGTCGTCCTGGATGCGGTTGCCGCGCAGGAGATGGACGGCGCTCAGCAACTGGTCGACAGCGAGGTTCTCGCCGCGGTTCAGCCGGTCCACGAAAGCGTTCACCAGGATATGCGTGGTGTCTTCCTCGACCTTCTCCAAGTGGGCCTCGACGATGCTCGTGAGGGTCGGGACCGTGAGGGCGGGCATGTCAAACCGTACACAGCGCCGCAGAAACGGGGCGGGGAAGTCGCGTTCACCGTTGCTGGTGAGGACGATGACCGGAAACTCCTCGCACTCCACCAGGCCGTCTTCGATTTCATGCCGGACGCCCGGATCGGCGGTGCGGACGGTGACGTGCCTCCTTGAGTGCCGGGCGAGTTCCGGAATTTCGAAACGGCCGCGTTCCAGAACGTCGAGGAGGTCGCTCGGCAGGTCGAGATCGCTCTTGTCGATCTCGTCGATCAGCAGGGCGCGGGGGAGACAGGCAGGCACCAAGGCAGTCCCGAGAGGGCCGAGTTGGACGAAGTCCCCGATGTCGTCGCGCGCGGCTCGGGTGGCGCGGCGCGCAGCCCGCCCGTTCGCGGAGACGGCGGGACGGTCGACGGCGCGGAGGTTGTAGGCGTGGATGCGGCCCAGGGCGTCGTAGCGGTAGAGCGCGTCGGCGAGGGTGCTGCGGGAGGTGATGTGCCAGCGCAGCACACTCCCGAGACCGAGTTCGGTGGCGATCTGCTCGATGACGGAGGACTTCCCGGAGCCCGCCGGCCCGGTCAGCAGCAGGGGCCGACGCAGATGGAGTGCGGCGTTGACCGCGTCGACCAGTCCGGGATCCGCCCGGTAGGTGCTCGCCGGGGAAGGTGACTGTGCTGCGGCTGTCGCGCCGGCGTTGCCCGTCGGCGCGCGCCACGGAGGCGGGGGAGGCAGCGTCCGAGGCCGCTCGGGGATGCTCCCCGTACCCGTGTAGTACGGCGTCCAGTTCATGCTTGCTCCTTCGGCGTCACGTCTTGTGGGGCGACGACCGCCCGGCCGGCGCGGCGCTGGCAGAAGTCCTGCCAGTGCACGTCGTGCCATGTCGTGCGGATATCAGCCAGATGACCGGGAACGCCCTCGCCAGGGCTGTTCTCCGGCCGCTCCTGGAAGGCGCGGACGAGTTTGTCCGGCAGAGACTCCCAGTGCTCCGCGACCGCATCCTGAAGCGCCTGCGTGTCGGGGACGCTCCCACGCCGGGGCCAGATCAAGGCCGGGGTGTGGATGAGAAGTTCCTCGAGCATGAGGTCGAAGTCCTTCTCCGGCAGGGTGCTCATTCCCCATACGCAGTCGCCCATACGACGACGGTCGAGCACAACCTGCAGTGCCTCAATGCTGCTGAGATCACCGGAGCCGAGCCACGACGGCCCGGTTTGAGCCTTGGTCTTCAAGGACGACAGCAACTGGCTGCCGGTGTGCAGCATGTCGTCGAGGGGGACACCGGACGGGGGTGTGAGCAGACCCGACCAGCGGGTTGTGACGTCGTAGTCGACGCCCAGCATGCGTTTGCCCCGGATCACCCGCCATTCCTCCGGCGGGGAATCCAGCAGCAGAAAGGTCGGAACCGACACATCGACCTGCACCAGCCGCTCGCCCGCTGTCCCCAGCCAGGACAGTGCCCACAGGCGGGCCTTATCCAGTGCGGACACCAGGGTGCCCGACCCGGGCTCGCACGGGAATTCTGCGGTGTGCACCACGGCCGAGCCGTAGAGAAGCGATGCCTCCACACGGACGACGTCCTCACTGCCGTCGTCGGCGGCCACCAGGACCAGGCAGGGTGTCGCCCCGCCCAGTTCCTTCAGCCGGCTGTTCAGAGCGATGGTGGCTCCCGATTTAGCCGCCCAGACGGCCAGTTGCTGCGGAAGAACGCCTGGTGGACCGATCAGGTGGGCAAGTGCGGCGACGAAATGCACCAGCGTCCGGTGCTGTCCTGCAGCAGTGACGGCCGATTGGTCGAGGACCGCGTGCTCCACCAGGTCACGCAGGGAAGGGCAGGGCACCCGGACCACCACTTCCAGGGGGAACCCGGCGCGCGCCGCCGCCTTGCGGAGCAAATCGTCGGTCAGAGCGCCCCCGAAGGTCTCCTCGAGGACGGCGACGGCGTACGTGCAGATATCCAGATCGCGATCGAACTCCAGGACGCGTTGGAGCGCGGGGTGGCCGAGATGTTCCTGCCCCGGCCCGCCGAGCCAGTCCGCGAGCTGTTCCCTGCTGTGGATGCCTTCCGTGCCTTCCAGTGGACGCAGCAGCTTGCGCAGCCTGTCGCACGCCACGGCGCCGAGAGAGCCGGCGGAGCGTCTCACGGCTGCCTGGGCGTTGCGGGCCAGCCACAGTGATTCACCGGACACAGGAGCGCCGTCGAACACGAAGCCGCCGGGCTCCTGGCCGCGGATACGGCTGCGCAGCTCCTTGATCAGCTGGGCGTCGACGGCCAAGAGCTCCCCGGCATTCGCCACCCCGTTCTCCAGCAGCTCGGCAAGCTGGACACTCAGATTCATGTCCCATGCCGGCAGGTGAGCGGAAGCGGCGAACAGAACCGACAGATGCAGACTGCCCTGCTGGAGCCCGGCCGTCGCGGACTGCGGATTCACCAGCGCGGCGGCCGCGTGGCAGGTGTCGACGATTGCTATCACGCCATCGACTCCTGGCTCGTTCGCCACCGCACCGATTGTGGACGCCACGTCCAGTTGGTGGATCGCTCCGTCCTGCGTGCTGCCCGAGGTGACGAAGTACAGCGGGCCACCGCAGCCGCCTGTTCCATGGCCCAGCAACGCCAGGACGAGCGGGCCGCGGTCCTCCTTCGCCCGGTCGGCTGCAGCGGTGATCGCCTTTCCGACAGCCTCTTTGCCCAGGGCGGTGCCCACGAGCAATGACCCTGTTTCGCCCTCACCCCGGTCCAGACAGGCACCGAGATCCGGGTCCACCAGCGCCCTGTGGAGACGGCGTGCCGCGCCTTCCAGGCCCGGCAGTTCCTCCGCGCCGCTGCACTGGGCGCCGACCACCAGCACATGGCGGCGTACCGCTGATATGACGAGGCCTGTCACGGCACAAGAGCCTTAACGATCGGCCCGGCCACCTCCGCGTGTTCCAGGTACCTGGTAGCTGTATGGGTCCACACCCCACCGGACTTCACGGGCGCGGTCTGAGCCTTCACCCCCCTGCTGCTCGGCGCGATCCAGTCCGCCAGCTGTGGACGTCCGACTACCACGTCGTTGCGGTCCCAGAAGTTGTGCCACACCCCTACCCCTTCCGGGCAGGACGGCGGCCGCGGCACCAACCGCTGCAGGACCACGCCGCCGAGCGCGAGAGGGGAGCCGAGCGTCACCCACAGGGCCACCGGGCCCTCGTAATCGTGCAGGGCTTCGTAGGCCACGACCGTGCCCAGAGAGTGTGAGACCACGACGA
Organism: Streptomyces colonosanans; assembly: GCF_001866645.1. GTDB lineage: Bacteria > Actinomycetota > Actinomycetes > Streptomycetales > Streptomycetaceae > Streptomyces > Streptomyces colonosanans. Next base: position 11,631 of record NZ_MLYP01000025.1, on the reverse strand, counting down.
GGGGACGAGCGGGATCCAGTCCCTCCAGCACCCGGGAGCGGATGGCCGAACCCAGCGCGGCCCTGTCCCCGTGCCGGTTCAAGTAGCGTGCGACTTGGGAGAGATACAACGCGAACGCCCGACCGTTCGCCCATTGCGCACCCTGGCGAAGACCGGGCAGCTGGAGCAGCGTCGTGGTCACCCAGACCAGTCGCCGTGCGAACTCGCCCACGCCCTGCGCATGGCTGCCGGATGAGAGCGCATCGACATGGTGCCGGGCCTGTTCGATGACCGTGGCGTCGCGTGTACCGGAATCCGGCGGATACTGCTCGGTGAGCTCATCCACCATCGCCTCCAGCAAGCCGGAGAGCACCTGCTCGTCGGACGGGTCCAACTCACTGCCCAGCGCGCCTCCCTGGGCTCCCCGCGTGTTGAACAGATCGCTGTAGTCGGCGAAACGCACCTCGGCCAGCCAGCCTTGGGTGAGTGCCGAGACCAACTCCGCCTGCCCGGCGGCCCGCACACCGGTGGCCAATGCGCGAAGCCATTGCTCTCGTTCCGCCTCCGCGTTGCGGAGTCCGCCGATCCCGTGAACGAACACGAGCTGCGGATTCGCCGTCCCCACCACGAGCCTCCCCCGGCCTTACTGTGCGAAGACCATCCTGCCTTGTGCGGGGCAAGGACGGTACTTGAAAGGCCGAGGTACTCCGCTCCCCGTCACCCAACCCCGGGCCAGCCAAGGACCGGAAACCAGGCACCCTCGTGCCCGCTGCACCTCGGCTACGTGACCGGAACAGGCACCCACGGCCGGCCCTGCCGATAGCCATGCGGTGGCCTCGGTTGCGGGGGGCCTCATGCGCTGCACCCGCCGGCGCGGCGCACGCAAGGCGGGGCAGGTGCCAGTTCGCGCGACAACCAGTACGTTGCCCGGGCCGCGGGGCACCAAGATCGCCAGCTGGTTCCCCACCCCTGCACAAGCTCATGCAGCCGGTGGACCCCGGTTCACCCGCCGTCGTCTGGCAGCGCGCACAAGACGACGAACACGCTCCCGGCCAGCTGCACTCGGGACGGCGCACGCTCTGGACGGTTTCGGGTTAACTCGATTTTTCATGTGCCCTGAGCAGGGACGAACGAGGTATCCGCGTTCCAGGCCGGTGAAGACGTCGGCGTGGACGGGCAACGGTCCGACTGGCCGTGAGGGCATCTGCACGGGCACCATGAGGCCTCAGCAGCGGGGCAAGAACCCGCACCAATCCCTCTCCTAAGCACCCGAGTTGGGTGCCGTACCCTGACCTGCCTGGAGTCGCTCATGTCCGCCCTGTCCGCCGCCAGCCCCGAGCCGCCGGCGTCATGCTCCAGCCACCTCCCCGCCCGCACCCAGCCGAGTCGGCTGGGCATCCCCGAGGTCGTGGTCATCGTCGTGGTTGTCCTGGCATCGGCCGCGCTGGCCGCCGGCAGTCGGCCCGTTCCGGCCGCGCTGGTCGTGGTGGCCGCCGCCGCGGCCGACCTGATCACCGGCCGACGCCCCAGCGACGCCGCCAGGCCCTCCCGCGGCCGCGGCCGGTGACGATGGGCCGCCCCACCAAACCGGTCGCAGCCCGTGCCCGCCCCCGACTGCGGGCCCTGGCCGTGTATCTGCGTCAGCTCAAGGACGAGACCTGCACCACCTACACCACCCTGTCCGAGCGCACCGGCCCACCGAACATGCCCGGGTACCGCGGAGCCTCCACCCTCAGCCAGGCCGCCCGCGGCACCCAACTGCCCCCGCTCGGGACCGTCCTCGCCTATGCCCGCGCTGCTGGCGACCCCGGCAGCCGGGCCGTGCAGCAGCGGGAAGCGACAGCCCAGAAGCTGTGGAAGGCGGCTGCGATCGAGAAGGCCCGACCGCAGCTGGTCGGCCGCGGCCCGCGGACCCGGAAGATCCGCACCACGGCCTTCCTGGGCCAGGCCCTCACGCGGCTGCGCGTGCGGGCCGGCCAGCCCTCATACAGCGCCGTCGAGCGGGCGACCGACGCCAGCGGGCATCGCGTGCCGCGATCGACGGCCCATCTGATCCTGGGCGGGGACGTCCTGCCCAGCCGCGAGCAGTTGGCCGCGCTCCTGAACGCCTTCGACGTGACCGCCGCGGAGGCCGTCGAGTGGCACGCGGTCCTCGACCGCATTGAGCACCGCCGGCAGCCGCCCCCGCCGCCCGGACGGGGAGGCTACACGTGCGCGGACGACAACCCGGCCGTGCAGGAGTACCTCGAACGCCGGGACCGCGACGAGGAGATCAAGCGCCGCACCGGGCAGATTCATCCGGACGAGACGTACGAGGACTACGAGGAACGGATGTACGAGAGGGCGCAGCGGCAGGCCGAGGACGAGTGGCTGTACGAGTACTACGAGGAACCCGAGAACAACGGCGAGCCGGAGGACGAGGCCGAGAAGCAGGCGCGGGCCGCCGAGCACGCCGCCTTCCGCGCCCGGATCAAGGCCCTTGTGGAACCCGACAGTCCCGCGGAGCCGGCTACCGAACGGCCTTGACGGTTCCCCGGGCCGACTGCCTGCCGCCCGCCGGCGTTCCTCCTGCAAGGCAGGGCCGGACTCGTGATCACCCTCGACTCCGACGTTACATAATCCCGTCCTCGACGTTACGTAACCTTGGACAGTGTGATGTAACGTCAGCTAAGCTGGGCGGTAGCGTTACGTTTTGGTGGCGCGGTGCGCCGCGCCTGCTGACGGCCGCAGCCAAGTCGAAACTCGACCTTCCCCGCGAACCCGCTTGCCGCTTCTGCCCTGGAGTCCTCAGGTGTCTTCCTCGCGTTCGTCCCACCCCGCCGGTGAGGCAGCTTCCGCCGCTGACGTACCGGACTACCCCGCCCACGCAGCCCTGAGGGAGCCGTCCGACCCGGCTCCGCGCTGGGCGGGCAACTGGCCGCTGAGTTTCCCGACACCCCTCACCCCGTCCGCAGTGGCCAAGGCGGCCTCCGAAGAAGCCGGCCGCCGGCACGGCGAGGACAGTCAACCCGAGTCAGTTGAGGGCCCGGAGGACGAGCCGGGAACAACCTCGGCTGCCCCTGACGCGGAAACACCACATGCCCAGGCACGCACCGGCCCGGCGACGCTGCACGAGGCCCGCAGCACGCTCAAGCAGATGATCGACGCCGCCATCGAAGGACAACCCACACCCCTGACGCGCGGCCCGCACCATGCACTGCTCACCACCCCCGCCCACGCAACCGAGCTGGGCTGGGACCTCACTCAAGCCCCAGCCCACAGCTTCGCGGATGCCCGCAAAAAGCTCGGGGATCTGATCCAGTACGGCGCCGAGGGCCATCCTCAGGTGCTGTGCCGCCACAAGACCCCCGTCGCCGTACTGCTCCCCGCAGCCGCGGACAGCGCCCCCACCCCGCCCGCACCTCAAGCCGAACCCGCACCCGGCACAGCAGCCCCGGACTCCGCCACACCTCCTGAGGGCCAGCAAGCGGTCCAGAATCCCCTTCCGGCCACAGCAGCAGCCGAGGCCGCCAAAGACCTCGCACCCGCGCCGACAACTATCCCTGCCGAAGCGGCCGTTGCAGCCACCATGCCCGCGGAACCACAGCCGGAATCGGCGCCAGCAGCCCAAGACGCGCCTGCACCTGCCAACACACCCCCCGCCTCACCCGGCACCACCCCAGCCACCCGTACCGGCTCGCCAGCCGCTACCGCTCCAACCCCCGCCACCCCCACACCCAGCACCCTGGCACTCCAGCAGCCGGCCACAGCGCCGACCGCCCTCCCCACACCCCTCTCGGCCCCGTCCGAGCCGGGCCCGCCGGCCTTCACTCCAGCGACGCCCGGTACCGGCCACGAGACCGCCATCCCGGCCAGCGGCCCACCAGCCATCACTGCGCCGCGCACCCCGCGACGCCTGGCCGCACTTGCCCAAGCCCTGGACACCGTCCTCCCCAACACCGCCCCGACCGGTGACACCACCACACCCACCCCCCTGATGGGCCTGCCGACAGGCATCCGCACCCTGGACGAGGCCCTCGGCGGCCTCCAGCACGGCCGCTTCTATCTCGTCGCCGCCGCCCCGGGCGCCGGATCCAGCCTGATCGCCACGACCGCCGCGCGCACCAGCGCCCTCGACCAGCACCAACCCGTCCTGTACGCCGCCTCCGGACTCACCCGCGCCGACATCGCCGCACGCATCGTCGCCGCACACCTGCCCGTCGACTACCGCCGCCTGCGAGCCGGCCGCCTCACCCCCACCGAACGGGACGACACCACAGCTTTCCACCACCACCTGGCCCAAGCCCCGCTGTACATCGACGATGGCACCGACCTGACCACCGACGCGATCGCCGAGAGCGTCCCGGACCTGCCCGGCCTGGCCCTCGTCGTGGTCGACCGCCTGCAAACCACCGAGGACCCCCGGCTGCCGCTGTCTGGCCCGCCCCAGATCACCGACGCCGCCCAGGCCCTCGCCCACCTGGCCCGCACCCACGATCTCCCCGTCCTCGCCGCCGTCGACACCGACGACCCCCAGCTGATCGCCGCCCTCAGCCTCGACATCACCATCACCCTGACCCGCGACGCCGACCAGATCCACGCCACCATCACCGAACGCGACCTCGGTCCGCAGGCCACCCTCACCCTCCACGCCGACCTCGCCCACGCCCGCATCACCGACCTCACCAATCCCTACACCAGCCCCACCACCCCAGCGCCGCCACCGACCGCGAGCCTGCACACCCCCGCACAGACCCCGCAGGCGCCTCTCCAAACCCCCACCAGCCCGTCCCCGGACCCCACGCCCACCGAGCCCGCCCCGACAGGCCACACCGCCGCCCCACGCAGGCCATCGCACCGCCGCTCCGCCGCTCCACCTCCTTCCGAGGGCGGCTATGCAAACCGGGACTACAGCTACTTCACCGGCATGATCACCCGCGCCGTCGACGAAGCCCTCCACGACCACGACGGCGACATCACTGCCACAACCGAAGCCCTGGTGAAAAAGGCCGTACCGAACGCCATGGCCCTGTTCGAAGCAACCCGCGTCGGAGGGAATTACGAGCACACCGTCTACCCGGAAACCCTCGAATTCCTCCGGAAGAAAACCAAGGACGGCGCCGACGAAATCTGGGAAGGCCGCCATAACTGGACCAACACCCACCTCATGGACGCCCTCCAAAACGGCACCCACCCCCCAATCACCGTCAACGCCCTCGACACCAACGCCAGCTTCCTGTCCGCCTTCAAGACTCACCTGCCCATCGGCGCCCTGATCCACGACCCCGACGGCGGCTTCGACCCCAAACGCTCCGGCATCTACCGCCTCCCCACCCGCCCCACCTGGCACCACTCCCACCTGCCCGACCCCATCGGCAACCGCCGCGAAGACGGCCCCGTCCTCCTCGACGACGCCACCATTCGCCTCCTCATCCGCTGCGCCCGCCTCGGCCTGTGCGAGGCCCCGCACATCACCGAATGCTGGACCTCCGGCGCCAGCGAAGGCCTCCTGGAAAAATTCCGCCGCGTCCTGACCGAGGCCCGCGCAAAATCCATCGAAACCGACGACACAGTGACCGTCGAATACATCAAGGCAATGTATTCAAAATTCACGTCCACCATCGGAGAATCAAGCGTCAACCGCGAAATTCGCCGACCCGACTGGATGCACATCATCCGCTCCCAGGCATTCGCCAACCTCTGGTACAAATCCCACCGCGCCCACAGCAACGGCCTGACCGTCGTCCGCGTCCGCGGCACCGACGAACTCCACGTAGCCGGCGACTGGCGCACGGTCTTCACCGAAGGCCGCCTCACCACCCAGATGAAACAAAAAGACCAATACCCCCTGCCGAGGAAGGGCGCCCGATAGATGTCGACCGACGGATGGAAAAACTTCGGCAACTACGGCGCAGACCGCGACCCCGGAAACGTCCACGGCAAAATCGCCCTCGCCCGCGCCCTTGAAGACGCCCTCGAACGCATGATCATCGACGGTGGAATCAAATCCCCAGCTGACACCCGCCGCGGCCTGAAAGCCCGCATGCGCTACCTCACCACCACCAAAGGCGGCCCCCAAGCCCTGGCCGACGCCGGCGTCATCGCTACCCCCGCCACGATCCGCGCCTGGACCCGCGGCACCCGGCGTCCGCGCCCGGCCAACCTCGAAGCCATCGACACCGCCTACTGGAACCTGCGCGCCCACAACGTCCTCGCCAACCCTGGCGCCCTCAAACAGCACCTCAACCGCAACGGCCGAGGCACCCGCATCGAGATCCACCCCGTCAACCAGGCCGCCGTCGATGAACCGCGTCGCCGCAGCAACCTGAGAATCCAGCACCGACAGGTCCGCTACATCTGGGACGACGCCGTCGACGCGCTCGTCGCCAGCGACCTGAACACCATGGAAGACCTCTGGGACGACGTCATCGCCGAACTCGACTCCGACTGGGGCGCCTACACCTACGTCTCCTACATCGGCATCGGAGCCTGACACGACCGTCCGTGGCCGAACTGACCGACCCACAGCGGCGCTCGGCGCCCCGTAACGCTGATGGTCTGCAGGGGAGGCCCAGTTGAACGTCGTCGTCTGAGCGCTACTGGCGCAGGCGCAGTGACCTGGTCGTTGGCACTGACGGGTGGGGCTCACTCGTTGCTGGCATGAGTGACGAAGGGGTGTGTCATTCTCACGCCGACCACCAGGCTCGCCTGGTGGCGCGACCGCCACCACCGGTAGCGCCTGGGTGCTCAACTACCCGTCGTTGACTGGGCAGTGAGGTCGCAGCCTGGTTCTTCAGGGGCTGGTCTGCTGCTCGCCGCTGTACGAGGCCTCGGCGATACGGGTGAGTGGCTTCATGTCCTTCCTCCTGGTGCCCGGGCTGTGGGGCGGTGACACGGCCTGTGGTCAGGCACGCTGGGGGGTGTTCGGTCGGCTGCTACTCGTCGTCGTGGTGTTCAGGCGGCGGTTGCGGGTGGTGGCGGTTCTGGGACTAGGTTGGTGGCGGTGATCCAGTCGGGTGGGGTGGTGCCGTTGCGGTGTGCCTCCCGGCTGGCCGACCGGTACATGACGACGAGGGCGTCCGCGAGCACCTGGACGCCTGCGGCCAGTGTGGCGGGGGCGTTGCGGATGCCGGGGTCTGCGGCGAGTGCTTCTACGACTGGTCTGATGCCTGCGGCGAGCCGGGCGGCGTCGTGGCGGGCGACGGTGTCTGGTCCGCCGCGGGTGGTCCGGCGGATGTCGGCGGCGGTGGAGCCGAGCTCGGCCCGCGGAAGCGTCCGGGTGCGTTTCCAGGCGTCCTGCCAGGGGCCCATGCGGCGGGGGTGGACGCCGCAGCCGCGCAGGAAAGCCTCGCACTGGGTCCAGTTGGCGGGGCCTTGGCCCTCGCGGCGGGTGATGCGCCAGGCGGTGGTCAGTGGCAGCAGCAATGCGCCGTCGGCCTCGTCGGTGCCGGCGCGGTCCTGCAGGACGCGCAGGGGCGGGGCGCCGGCGCGTTCGTAGGCGGCGACTAGGACCGCTCGGAAGTCGGCGCGGGTGCGGGTGGAGGAGACGGACGGGGCCCGCAGCGCGGCGAGGATGCCGCGGTCCTCGGCACGGGCGGCCCGCCACACCTTCAGCGCGTCGCGCTCGTCCTCGATCGCGGCGCCGCAGGCGCGGACGAAGGCGGTCACGACGTGCTCCTGGGGCACGGTGCGGGGGTCGACAGCGCGCTTGAGGGTGCTCGCGGAGACGGCGACGGTGTCCTCGAGCCCGGCGGCGCGGGCGGCCAGCTGCGCGTAGGTGAGCCGGCTGCGGACTTTGAGTGCGGTCAGGAGGCCGATGAGGTGGGTATGGCGCCGGCCGGTGCGGCGGGCGTGCGGGGACGGAGCCGGTGAAGTCATCGAAGCCGCCTCCTACTTGGCGCCGAGGTCGGTGCCGGCGGCCGCGCGGACGGCGGTGGTGGCGAGTGCGGTGAGCAGGCGGCGTCCTCCGCCGGCGGAGGCGATGGTGGCCGCACCGATCGCGCCGCACCCGGCGAGCAGGGTGAGGACGGCGGCCACGGGCATGCCAGCGAGCGCGAGACCGGCGCCCAGGAGCGGGAAGACGACGATGCCGCAGATCTGCGCGGCGGTGAGTGGACGGGCTACAGCGCGCGACGGCTGGGGCGCGGGCGCGCCGGGGTGGTGCGTGGACACGACGGTGGATCCTCCCTGAGGGTGTGCCCAAGCCGCCGGTCCGCGAACGGGATCCGGCGGCTGTGGGGATGAGGTGCTACTGGCCGCAAAAACCGGTGTGGCGGGCGGCAGTTGACGGCTGCCGTCCTCCGGTGCGGAAGAGAATGGCACGTCCCGCCCCGCACCGCTCGCCAGGAAAATGCCATGTGCGCGTGATGTCCGTTTGCTGGTCTGCGGGTGTTCCAGCACACCTCCGGCCGCCGTCCCCGGGCGACTCGCGTCCTTATCTGCCGCGACCAGCATGTTGTCCGCCGCGCTCCGACTGCCCCGGTCCGTGGGCGTTCCAGCATGTCTTGCCCGCAGCCCGCCGCCCGTTGATGCTGCGTCACAACCCGGTCGTCGGCGCGGCGTTGGGGGCCCGGACCGGATGGTCCGGGCCCCCAACGCAGCACCGACCTCCGGGTTCCCTGACCCGCTACTGGCCGCAAACCGACGCGACAGGGACACCTTCCGCACGTCACGGTGACGCGTGCCCGCGGACACGAGGACCGGCCCCGATCACGGGACCGGTCCTCTCGCACATCGGCTATGCCGGTGGCGAGGCCATCGAGACAGAACGAACAGCCGGGGGCGGGGCCGCCTGCCGTCGCGCAGCCAGGAGACGACGCTTGAGGTGTCCGGCAACGTAGAGACCAACGTGCGCATTGCGCCCTGGAGGCCCTGAGCCGGATCACGGTCCGGCGGGGCACCTCCCGCGATGAGACGGTCCGCCGGCTGCTGACCGAGCACGTCGCCTCGCAGGAACAGGAGCACCCCGAGGACCGGCTCACCCACATCTCCACCGTGCTGCGCTACCCGCGCCCGCCGCGCTGGCGGGGAGATCCGCGCACGGACGTGCCCCTGCGGGTCAGGGCCCCCGCCGACCTGCTGGAGCGGGCCCGCGCCGTCTCCCTGCGGCTGCCGGGACAGCACCCGCGCGCCTACCGCGACTACCAGGGCCGCATGCTCACCGACGCGGTGACAACCGCCATCGCGCGGAGCCCTTCGACGACGACTTCCTCACCGGCCTGCTGCCCCTGCTGCGCCACGGCGCCGCCCTCGGTCTGTGGTGGCTGGCGGCGGCTGCCACCAGCACTCGGCCGGAGAAGGCCTGGCTGCTGGAAGCGAGGGCCGTCCGGGCCGCATACCGGCTGACCGACGCTCCGCTCGGTTACGACGACCGGCACATCCTGCGCGTCGCGGAAGCCCTGGAACGGGAGGAGTCATGGCACGCGTTGACGCGTTTTGAGACGGCAACCGGCCTTGCCCGCCGCTTCCTGACCGGTCCCCGAGCCCAGGAGCGGGAGCAGGCCCTGTGGGAGCAAGACAAGCCGTCGGACAAGCCGTACCAGGGTCTCCTAGAGGTCGACGACAGGGAAGAACGGCGCTGGCGCAGGCAGCGGGGGAGCACGAGCTACGACTGGACAGGCCGGGGCGGCACGGCGGTCTGGCGGGCCCAGAGCCGGGTGGACCTTGAGTACTTCGAGGACTGGCTGGTCGAGCGCACGCGGAACGATCCGGCCGCCGGCGTGATGGAGGGACCCGTCTCGCCAGGCTGGCTGTTGCGCATCCTGCCCGCCTGGCTCACGCCCCCGCCCCGTCCGCCTCCGGACCGTACGCCGCCTGGGCTGCGAAGGGCCGGCTTCTGGCCTTCCTCTACCGCAACCGGCTGGCCTTCTGGCCGCACCTGCAGTGCGAGGGCGCACCCAGGCGCCAGCCCATGCTGGGCTTCGAACGCATCGCCGCCGCGGCCGCCGGGGCCGCGGACGACGGGGCCAGCGAGAACTACCTCCACAAGCTGCGGGAGGCCCGCGGCAGCGCCCGCGCGTTTTACCGCCTCACCCGGAGCTATCCCTCGCACAAGAGTTCATTGTTCCCCGGGCCTCTTGGACATGGCCCGGCCGGTCGGTGGTCGCCGAACTCGTCGTGGGCGCCCCGCCCGAGCTGCTCCGGTGGTTGGTCGGCGCGGCCCACAGGCGCAGCTCCCTGCTCCTGGAGCAGGCGATGGAGACGGCCTGGCAGCGCGCCTTCGACCAGTACGGATTCCGTGTGTGACACCCACCGATACACAAAACGACCCTCTCGCCTGTGAAGCGGACGCACGGTCAGCGCACAATCCGGGCACGGTATTCGCACCCCCATCGGGGTGCCCGTCTGAAATGGGGGGAGCCCTCGCAATGAATGCACGACCGCTGATCTTACTGCTGGCCGCCGGCGTCACTGGCCTAGTAGTGGCGCTGACTGGCGCCCCGTGGTGGCTGGCCGCCACCGCGTTCGGCTGCCTCGCGCTCGGCCTGGGGGTCGTGGCCCTGCAGTCGGTCTTCCCCCAGGAGTCCGCGCACCGGCTCGCCTGGTGGCGAGACCGCCGCCGCCACCGGTAGCGCCCGGGTACTCAACTCCCCGTCGACGAACGGGTGGTGAGGCTGCAGCGCGGTCGTGGGTGCGGTACCCCCAGGGCACTGACCACGGCCCGCAGGGGCGGGGGAAGGCGGGCGGTTTCCGCGGGCGGTAACCCTTCCGGCCCAGGTCAGCCCGGGTGACCTCGGCGAGAGAGTTACAAAGAGCGTGGTCCGCCTCGGGGCCAGGACGGCTTGGACCAGTGTGTCGGGTGGGAGCCTGCGGCACCGGGCACGACGACCCGTACGACCGTGCCGCGGCGCCGGCAGCGCGTCCGGAACGCGAGCGCGGTCAGATGCGGGGGTGGTGATGGCGATGACGGTTCCGTCTCATGCCGACCGCCAGACTGCTCGAAAGCACCGTTGGGGGGTACCACGGCGACGAAACCGGCGGATGACACAAAGGCGCTACTGCCTCCCACCAGCTCCCACACACACCTCCCGAGAACCGACCAAAGAAGCCCGAGCACAAGAAAAACGAGCCCCGAATCAGGCCTGATATTCTGCTTTGCGACACAACGATTCACGCCTTTGGAGAACACCATCCGGAGAGAATCGGTACAGAATATCCAACACCTCCACCACAGATAATGTAACGCGAGTGAATGCACCAAAAATGTAGGTCACTCTCTTGACGAGTAACCTAACCCCTTCGGGAGGTTTGTGTCGGTCTTTTCAGACATCTAGTGTTTCATAAGAGGTCCAGACCACGTACTTTGAACACGAAGAGTAGTCGTTACGTAATTAAGCTTCCGACCCAGGTGCGTTACATAATGGGTACACATTTAAGGCAGGGAGATGCCCGGAGAGCACTTCAGCGCAAGGCGGCTCCATCTCCACCAGCAGCCGAGAGCCAAGATAGAGATATAATCGAAGCTCAGAGGCTTAAAGGACACCAAATCCAGCCTGACGACACATCAGAGAACGATGCGGCCACTCCACAATTATGTAACGGCCAGCACGGAGTGGCGCCCTACGCCTTCCTAGCCAGCTCTGTAACGCCGCTTTGCGGCGTTACAGGCCGTCGCGGAGCGACGGTGCAACGCTCCGTCACGTAGTGACGGCGCGTCATGTCTCCGGAGGAGAC
>NZ_MLYP01000024.1 GCF_001866645.1 Streptomyces colonosanans | reverse complement strand
GCGCGGACGCCAAGAGCGCGCTGATCACCCTCGTGGAGCACGCGCTGATGGCGCGCCTGCGGTAGGCACCGCCGAGGTGCGGCTTGTGTGCGCGCCAGGGCCCCTCCTCACCGGAGGGGCCCTTCTTCATGTGCCCGATGTACCCGCATGTACCCGCACAACGGCATGACAAGAGGGGCCCCTCCGAAGCGGAGGGACCCCTCGAAACCCGGCTGGCGCCGGGCCTATGCGTGCCAGCTGTGCGGTGCGCGGAAGCCCGGCTCGCGGTCCAGGCGGCGCCAGCCTGCCTTGGCGCGGCCTCGGTGGGCCGGGGTCGTGGAGGGCGACTGGGCGGCGGCGCGGGCCAGGAGGACGGCCGTGATGGCGGCCACCTCCTCGGGCTCGGCGTGGCCCTTCTCGACGCGAATGTCAGAGTTGCTCATGGGTGTCGGTCTCCGTGAGAGAGGGGTCCGCGGAGTTGCCGCGGCGGGTCCGCTCGGCTACTGCGGGGGGTTGCCGTGCTTGCGGGAGGGCAGGTCCGCGTGCTTGGACTGCAGCATCGCAAGCGACCTGATCAGGACCTCACGCGTCTCGGCGGGGTCGATGACGTCGTCCACCAGACCGCGTTCGGCGGCGTAGTACGGGTGCATCAGCTCGGACTTGTATTCCTTGACCATCCGTGCCCGCATGGCCTCCGGGTCCTCAGCCCCGGCGATCTGGCGTCGGAAGATGACGTTGGCGGCACCCTCCGCACCCATCACGGCGATCTCGTTGGTCGGCCAGGCGTAGGTGAGGTCCGCTCCGATGGACTGGCTGTCCATCACGATGTAGGCGCCTCCGTATGCCTTGCGCAGGATCAGCGAGATCCTCGGCACGGTCGCGTTGCAGTAGGCGTACAGCAGCTTCGCGCCGTGACGGATGATTCCGCCGTGCTCCTGGTCGACACCGGGAAGAAACCCGGGGACGTCCAGGAACGTCACCAACGGAATGTTAAAAGCGTCACACATCTGCACAAAACGTGCAGCTTTTTCCGAGGCCTCGATGTCCAGGACACCGGCGAGCGTCTGCGGCTGGTTGGCGATGATGCCCACCACCTGACCGTCCAGACGGGCCAGCGCGCAGATGATGTTGCGCGCCCAGCGCTCGTGGATCTCCAGGTATTCGCCGTCGTCGACGATCTCCTCGATGACCTTCGCCATGTCGTACGGCCGGTTGCCGTCCGCCGGCACCAGGTCCAGCAGGCTGTCGCCGCGGCGGTCCACCGGGTCCGCGCTCGCGACCCGCGGCGGGTTCTCCCGGTTGTTCTGCGGGAGGAGGGAGAGGAGGTAGCGCACCTCGGCGATGCAGGTCTCCTCGTCGTCGTAGGCGAAGTGACACACGCCGGAGGTCTCGGCGTGCACATCGGCGCCACCGAGCCCGTTCTGGGTGATCTCCTCACCGGTCACGGCCTTGACCACGTCCGGCCCGGTGATGAACATCTGCGAGGTGTCACGGACCATGAACACGAAGTCCGTCAGCGCCGGGGAGTAGGCCGCGCCGCCCGCGCACGGGCCGAGCATCACCGAGATCTGCGGGATCACTCCGGACGCCTTGGTGTTGCGCTGGAAGATGCCGCCGTAGCCGGCGAGCGCGCTGACGCCTTCCTGGATACGGGCGCCCGCGCCGTCGTTCAGCGACACCAGCGGCGCGCCCGCCGCGATGGCCATGTCCATGATCTTGTGGATCTTCGTGGCGTGGGCCTCACCCAGCGCACCGCCGAAGATGCGGAAGTCATGGGCGTAGACGAAGACCGTACGGCCCTCCACCGTGCCCCAGCCGGTGATCACACCGTCCGTGTACGGCTTCTTGGCCTCCAGGCCGAATCCGGTCGCCCGGTGCCGGCGCAGCTGCTCGACCTCTTGGAACGAGCCCGGATCCAGCAGCAGCTCGATGCGCTCCCGCGCCGTCAGCTTGCCCTTGGCGTGCTGTGCCTCGGTCGCCCTCTCGCTGGGGCCGGCCAGGGCCCGCGCACGAATCTCGTGCAGTTCGGCGACGCGCCCGCGCGCGTCCGTGGGCCCGCTCCCGGTGTCTACAGCCTCGTCCAAAACGGTCATGTAGTGACCTTACGAAGTAGACCAAGGAAACCGGGCCGTCGACTCCGCACAGTCTCAGGCCTGTTTTCCTGGTACCACCGAACAGAACCATTCCCCCATGCAGCCGATCTGACTGCCCAGAAGGCCCTGACGTTGTAGAGGTCACACAAAGCCGTCGGCCGAGTACCGACACACATCGGCGAGGCGCATATGCCGCCCCTGGAGTGACACGGAACCTCGAACGGCCCTCTGAGGCCACCGTCCCGGAGACGCCGCACCTCCCTCATCGTCGTCACGCACGGCGACATCGGCAACACATTCCCGATGATGTTGAAACTTGAACGGAATGGGTCTACCGTCGATTGCGTTCGGCTCGTTGAAGATTAAACAGCTTCGGCGCCGCGGCCTCCCGTGGAGACCGCGCACTCGTCCCCAAGGAGCACATCATGGGCATTTTCGGCCGCAAGAGCAGCACCGGCGACCTCGCCACCTCCACCGCCACCACGCCGGCCGCCCGGGTGAACCCCGAGCTCGCCGCGCTGACCGGCGACTACACGCTGGACCCGGCGCACAGCACGATCGGCTTCGTGGCCCGCCACGCCATGGTCACCAACGTCAAGGGCGGCTTCCAGGACTTCGAGGGCACGCTGCACCTCGACGGCACGGACCCGTCGAGGTCCACGGCCTCGATCGACGTCAGGATGGACAGCATCGACACCGGGTCCGCGGACCGCGACGGCCACCTGAAGAGCGCGGACTTCTTCAAGACCGACGAACACCCGGCCATGACGTTCCGCTCCACCAAAGCGGAGGCGCTCGGCGGCGACGCGTACCGGATCACCGGCGACCTGACCATCCTCGGCACCACCAAGCCGCTCGCCATCGACCTGGAGTTCAACGGCGCGGCCAAGGACCCGTTCGGCAACGAGCGCGTCGGCTTCGAGGGCAAGGCGGAAATCCTGCGCTCGGAGTGGGGCCTGACCTGGAACGCGGCACTGGAGACGGGCGGTGTGCTGGTCTCGGACAAGATCAAGCTGGTGCTGGACATCTCGGCGATCAGGCAGGCGTGATCGCCACCACCGTCACGCTCAGCGCCCGCCCACATGATGGGGAGGGCGGACGCCTGGTCGTGTGGCGGACGGGCGCCCGGGGTCATTCGCCTTCGTACAACCGCGGCAGATCGACCAGGATCACCTCACCCCGGGCCTCGGCCGCCCTCAGGTCGTCGCTGAATCCCGCGCCGCTGTAGCACGCGAGCCGTACGGCGAACCTGTCGACGCCACGGGTGGCGAGCACAGCGACTGGACCCGGCGCAGACGGTCCAGATGACCCACACCCATGACCTGGTCCCACTTGGCCTCGCCCAGGGAGAGCAGCACTCCGCTGTCCTGGCCGACCGCGCCGCGCACCACCACGTCGATCTCGTGGCTGGTGCGCGCTTCCGGGTCCGCGACGGTCCCGTACGACACCTCGATGGGCATGCCGCCCGGGGTGTCCGGCGACGCGAAGTGCGCCACCCACTCCCGGCAGACCTGCTCGAAGTGCGGCCCCACGACGGCGGAGAGGAATCGGGCGCGGGAACTCTCCATCCACATCCGCGACTCCAACCCCCGACGGTGACGCCCTCACCGTCTCCCCCGCCGCCTGGAGCGAGTTCCTCACACGTCACGCCGCCTGAACGGAATCGAGTCCGCCGCCAGGCCTGGTCGCGTCCATGCACATGGTGTGACGGCGGCTGCTCACCGGGAGGGGATTCTGCAGATGTGACACATCTGCCAAAAATGTCACACTCCGCCGATACACACCCCCGTGGACCCGGCCGCTGGGGCGGTGCCCACGCCCGGCCGCGGCCCGTGGCTCGGGGGGATGCGCTGCGGGCGCGCCGGGCGAAAGGTCGCCTACGGCCGTTGCGGCGGCAGCGGTCGAAGCTTGGGCCAGCGGATGAGCATCCGTTCGCGCATGGCCGCGGCGATTCTTCCGAGATCCTTCAGGTCACTGCTCTCAGCGGTCATCCGGCTGACGACCCGAAGACGGTGGACCAGGCGCTGACGGGCGGTCGCGGTGCCCCACTTCCAGTCTTGGTTCGGGATTTCGCCCAGGTGGTCGCTGGTACCGCGCTGGGCCCGCTGGACCAAGGCATCGCCCCGTAGCAGCCAGCCGGCGCACGCGTCCATGAGATCGCCTTGGACCTCGGCGCCTGTCGAGTCGCGCCATGTCGTGCGGTAGGCGGTCTCTGCCGCGTCCAGTACGTCGGCGTCGGGAGCGGTAACGCACCAGCAGGTCGGGAAGCCGATGCGCAGGTAGGCGAGTTCCACAAGGCCGTTACCCAGCGCGGCCTGTTCGAAGTCGATGAACCTCACACCGGTCCCGGTGTGCATGTCGTTGCCGGGACAGGGATCGCCGTGCAGCAGGGCATGGCCCGCCGTCTCGGTCAGGCGGTTCAGCAGGCCGTCGAGTTCCGCTTGAACCCCGGCCGGCACCTCCACGCCGAGCGTCCGGGCCAGCCTGAGGAACGAGTCGACGTCACCCTGGGTCGGGCCCGACCAGGTCGGAAGACTGCCTGCCGCGTCAGCGCCGGTGGCCGCGTGGAGCCGGGCCAGCGCTGCCGCGTAGTCCACCATCCAGTCCTCGCGTGGCTTCTGGTGGTCCAAGTACTCCAGGACCAGCACCCGTTCACCTGGATCTGTACCGAGAAGCATCGGAACCACAGGCGGATCGACCTGGGACGCGAGGTGCAGGGCAGACACCTCGCGGGCGTACCTCTCGGCCGCTTCCGGTCCGTCGATGAGCTGCTTGACCACTACGGGTGTGCCCGACAGCTCGGCCCGCCATACCCGTGAGCGCGGGCTGCTGCCCAGCCTGCGGACCCGTCGGGGTGAACCCAGTTCGGCGCTGAGCTTCTCCCCCAGGGGCAGGCGTGACCACATGGCCTCATCCTTCCATGCGCGCAACCTCGTTACTGGGAAGTGGAGTCAGGAACCCATTCGGTTCACGCTGCGCACCTCCGTTGTCTCAGGCGCGGGCGAGCGGCACGCAAAGGAGTCTTGAAGTCATCGCCTGATGCTCCAGTGCCATCGGATCTCGCCGTCGTGCCATTCATCGGTGGGCGCGAGCCCGGCGACTTTGGCGACGGCAGCGGATGCCCGGTGTTCGGGGTGGATGTGGGCGATGACGGTGTGCACGGGCTGTCGGCTGAGCCAGTCGACGAGTCCTCGGGCCGCTTCGGTGGCGATGCCTCTTCGCTGCCACGGGGTCCCCACCACCCAGGCGATCTCGGCGAGGAGGCCATGTCCGGAGGGGCTGACCGTCGCCTGGACCGTACCCGTCAGGCAGGACTCATCGCGGAGTCGGATCACCCAGTTCAGCCAGATGACGGCTGGATCGGGAGAGCCTGCGGTCATGCGCCGGTAGCGCGAACGCAGGGCCTGCGGGGTGTCCGGAGTGCCGCCGATGAAAGTGTGCAGGGCCGGATCGGACAGCACTACGGCCATCTCCTCGGCGTGCTCGACGTCCAACGGAAGCAGGTCCAGCCGCCTGGTGCCGATGACCTGGGCCGCAAACTTGCTCACGCCGTGACCTCCTCGGGGCGTTCGACGAGCCGACCGCGTGCGAGCATACGCGGAGCTGAGTGGCACCAACTTGCCGGTCCAGCCGGCATCTTGGCCAGGGCCCAGCTGGCGCCCCGACCGACAAGCCCCGCCACCTGGCGCGGTCCTCACGCGTCACGCCGCCCGAACAGGACCGAGCCCGCCACCAGCAACCCCAGCGCGTACGCCGCCAGGACGCCCAGGCCCGGCCAGGGGGCGATGGGCAGGTGGTCCAGGTTTCTCGTCGCCTGGATCGACAGGGCCGCCGGCATCGGGGCCCAGCGTTCCAGGCGGTGCTGCCAGGTGGGTGAGTGGAGGATGTCCGCCAGGAGCGGGACGATGTAGAGCAGGCCGAGGCCGCAGATGATCGCGGCTGCCGTGTCCCTCAGCAGGGTGGCCAGGGACAGGCCCAGCAACGCCACCAGGATGAGGCAGAGGACCGTGCCCGTCGCGGGGCGCAGGGTTGAGCCATGGAGCGGGAGGATCAGGCGGGCGGTCCACAGCGAGGCCAGGACCGCCACCACTCCCGCCGCCCCTGTCAGCAGGGACAGCGCCGTCGCCTTCGACACCAGCAGGCGCCGGCGGATCGGCACCGCCGTGAGCGTCGTACGGATCATGCCCGTGCTGTACTCCGCCCCCATCGACAGCACGCCGAGGACCAGGCAAGCCGCCTGGCCGAGCCACACGCCCGTCAGGCTCAGTTTCACCGTGTCCTCGTGGCAGTCGGCGGGCGACAGGCACGCCTGGGAGGTGACCGAGTCGACCGCGGCCGCACCCAACGCCACCATCAGCACCACCGTCGCCGCCAGCAGCCACCAGATGCTCGGCAGGGTGCGGAGCTTCGTCAACTCGGCGTGCAGGGACCTCATCACACGTCCCTCCTGCGCAGCCGCCACCCCGCCAGCAGCAGGGCCACCGCCGCATACGCCACCAGCACCAGCAGGCCGTTCCACGGGGCCATCGGGTAACAGCCGCTCTCCGGCAGGCAGTTGTGTTCCACCTGCGGGTAGTACGTCAGCCCCTGCTGGATCGCGTACGCCGCCGCCGGGGTCAGCCGCAGCAGCCAGTGTGCGGTGGGGAGGGGAAGCGCGAAGGCCAGGATCTGCGGGAGGATCACCAGCACGAGGACGGTCGCGATGGTGCCCGCGCTGCTGCGCACCAGCGCACCCACCGCCAGAGCGAGGACCGCGACCAGGGACAGCAGGACCGCGCTACCGACGACCGCGCGGAGCGCCGTGGCGTCCAGGAGCGAGTAGTCGGGGAAGGCGGGGGGCTTGTAGCCGTTCGCCCGCAGGCGGCTCTGGGCCAGCGGGAAGGCCACCGCCGTGGCGATCAGGCCGACCACGAACGTCACCGTGGCGATCACCAGCGTCTTCGCCGCCAGGACCCGCACCCGGCCGGGTGTCGCCGTGAACGTCGTACGGATCAAACCCCGTTTGTACTCGCTGGTCACGAAAAGCGCGCCCAGTGCGACCATGAACAGCACACCGACGAAGACCCCCTGGAAGCTCATCTGGACGGTGTCGCCGACCGTCTCGTCGGGGGCGATGTCGCCGTGGCCGGTGAGCGTGTAGGAACCGGAGGCGGAGACGGCCGTCCGGCCCGTCGCGCCCTCCCGGACGCCGGCCGGGATCGGGCCGCTCACGTCCGTGCTCGTCCAGCGCGCGGCGGCCGAGGTGCCCCGCAGGGACAGGTGGCCGAACGTCCCCGTCACCTCTCCCCCGCCGGACGTCTCGCTCGTGCCACCGAAGGAGCGGTGCAGTTTCTGATGGTCGGGTGTGGCGACGAACGGGCCCACCTCGACCGTGCGCGGCAGGCCGTCCAGCCGTACTTCCTTGATCTTTGTCCAGGTCCGGCCGTCCGCCGACTCGTACCCGGTGAGCAGGTCGCCCTTCCTCGTCAGGCGAAGCCAGCGCGGGGCCGAGGCCACATCGGCCGTGCTGCCCGCCGTGTCCTGGGTGAAGTTCCACTGCATGCGGACGCCGTGGTCGGGAGTCCCCAGCACCGCCGCGTACGGGGAGCCGGGCCGCAGGTCCTTCTTGACGATGATCCCGGCCTTGGCCCAGGACTCCAGACCGCCCCGCACGCCCTTCAGGCCGGTGACGCGGACAGTGATACTGCCGTCGCCGGTCAGCGGGCGGTGGGTGAAGCGGAAGGCATCGCGGACCACCGTGCCGTCGGGGCCGGCGATGAGCTCGCCCGCGCCGGTGTCGATGGAGCCGCTCGCCCCGAGCTGCGAGATCACCACGGTGACGGCCGCCGCCACGGCCAGGACCAGCAGCCAGGCACGGACCGTCCAGAACTTCGCCCACTCCGCGCGCAGCAAACGGGCGAATCCGGCGCGGGCCGGGTGAAGACGGGAACGGTAGGGGGTGAGCGTCGTCGTCACGGGGTGACCTCCTCGCCGTCCGGTGAGGAGCCGAACTCGACCGCCTCCCGGGTGAGTTCCATGTACGCCTCCTCCAACGTCGCCCGGTGCGCCCCCACCTCGGTGACGGGCACCCGTGCCTCGCTCAGCAGCTCGACGATGCGTTCCACGGGCAGTCCGGTGACCGTGAGCGTCTCGCGGTCGGTGACCGTCACCGTGCCGCCCTCCCGGGCGAGCAGTTCCAGCGCCTCCGTGCGGGCGGCGGTGCGCAGCCTGACGCGGTCACCGGAGGCGGCGGCGAGCAGGTCGGCGACCGCCCTGTCGGCGATCAGCCGGCCGCGGCCGATGACGACCAAGTGGTCGGCGGTGTCCTCCAGTTCACTCATCAGATGGCTGGAGACGAGGACGGCGCGACCCTCGGCCGCCAGTCGGCGCAGAAGGGTGCGGATCCACTGGATGCCCTCCGGGTCCAGGCCGTTGACCGGTTCGTCCAGGAGCAGGACCGGGGGGTCACCGAGCAGGGCGGCCGCGATGCCGAGGCGCTGGCGCATGCCCAGCGAGTAGCCGCCCGCCCGGCGCCTGGCCGCCTTGTCCATGCCGACCTGTTCGAGAACCTCGTCCACGCGGTGCGTGGGCAGGCCGTGCGAGTGGGCCAGCCAGCGCAGATGGTCGCGTCCGCGACGGCTGGGGTGCAGTGCGGCGGCGTCCAGGAGGGCGCCGACCTCCAAGAGGGGGGTGCGCAGGTCGCGGTAGGGGCGGCCGCCGATGAGTGCCGTGCCCTGGTCGGGGGCGTCCAGGCCGAGGATCGCCCGCATGGTGGTGGACTTGCCCGCGCCGTTGGGGCCTACGAAACCGGTGACCGTGCCGGGCTGAACCGTGAAGGAGAGTCCGTCGACGGCGACGGTCCGGCCGAACCGCTTGCGCAGATCGCGGACTTCGATGGTTGCGTCGCTCATGTCGAGGGAGGCTAGGCCTGGTCGAGGCCAGCGTCGTCACGCCCGGGAGGTCCCTCGCACGAGGGACGCCGTCGGCGGGGCGTCTCGGCACAATAGCGGGGTGGGTGAGGGGAAGAGAGGGATGGCGGACGAAAGGGTGCTGCGGCTGCTGCCCGCGATACTGGCCCTGCTCTCCGTCGGCGAAGTCCTCGTCCGCGGTGGCGATCTGCGGGGCGGCTTCGCGGCCGTGCTGCTGCTCGCGCCCGCCACGACCCTGCCGCTGTTCTTCGTTCTCGGGTCCGAGCGGGTGGCCCGGGCGGGGGCCGCGCTCGGGTTGAGCGCCGCCGGTGTGCTGGCGCTCGTGCCGTTCGGGGCGCTCACCGTCGCCGGTGTCGTGGCCCAGCTGAGCTGCGGCTGCTGGCGGAAGGGCTCTCGAACCCGGAGATCGCCGGGCGCCTGCGGGTCGGCGAGGAGACGGTGAAGACGCACGTCAGCCGTGTCCTGTCCAAGCTCGGGCTGCGCGACCGTACGCAGGCCGTCGTCGTGGCGTACGAGTCGGGGCTGGTCGTGCCGCGGATGTCGTAGCGCGTAGGGCCACCGATCACCAGGAGCCCCCTGCGGACGCGGTCAGAACCCTCCGCCGAAGTCCCCGCCGCCTCCGAAGTCTCCCCCTCCCCCGCCGTCGCCGAAGCCGCCGCCGAAGTCTCCGGGGTCGAAGTCGGCGCCCGAGACGTCCCCGCCGTCGTAGCCGGCGGCGCCGAAGTCGCCGTAGCCGGTGCCGTAGCCGGCCGCGTACGACGGGGTGGACATCATGCTGCCGAGCAGCGTGCCGACCAGCAGGCCGGGCAGCATGCCACCGCCGAAGTAGCCGCCCGCCCAAGGGCCGTAGGCCGGGCCGGCGTCCCAGTAGGGGCGGCGACCGTACTCCGTGTCCACCTCGCGGACCATGGGCTCGCGGCCGTCGGCCAGCCGGGACCGGTCGGCCGCGCAGACAGGGACCTCGCGCGGACTGCCGCCCGGGGGCGTCCAGGTCGCGTCGGCGATGGACGGACCGTGGCGCGGGTCGAAGAAGCAGGGCGGCCGGCGTTCGGGCAGCGGCCTGCCGGCGCGCCGGGCGGCGAGCACCGCCAGCGAGAAGCGGCCGTCCTCCAAGGCCTGGGTCACGGCCTTCACGTCCTCGGGGCGCTCGGCCGCCGCCATGAACGACTTCGCCTGGTCGTACACGTCCAGCGCCCGCACGTAGTCCGCGCGCATCGCGTCGTCCGCACCCGGCTCCGCCGGCTGGAAGTCGAGGCGGTCCAGCTCCTCGCCGAAGGCGGTGATGTCCTCGTCGACCACGACCCGCAGCTTCTCCAGCGCGGCCCGCTGCTCCTCCTCCCGTCGGCGCCGGTTCACCCGTACGAGTGCATAGGCGCCCACGCCGGCCGCAACGATCACCGCACCCGCCGCGATCAGGGAAGTGGACGAGAACCCGCCGCCCGCGCCCGCGGTGCCCCAGCTCGACGGGGCGTGGCCGCGGACGTTCAGGAGGGCGCGGTCGGTGAAGTCGTTCAGCTGGGCCTTGGCACTCTCGCCCTGGACGCTGGCGGTCAGGTTCACCACGGCGGTGCGGGGCAGGACCGAGGAGTCCGCCCGCGCGTCGAAGCGATCACCGAGACGGATCGCGTACACGCCGGTGATGCCGGTGGCCGTGCGCAGGTCGGAGAAGAGGTTCTGCGTGGGGTAATCCGCGGGCAGGACCGCCACGAAGACGGGTTTGTCGGCGTCCTTGATCTTCTTCGCGAGGGCGTCGGCGTCCTGGGGCGACAGCTGCCCGGAGGCCGCGGGGTCGACGTACACCGGGCCTTTGCGCAGTGACTCGGCGATGACCGAGATATTCGTCGCCGTGTACGCGCGGGCTGCTCCCGTGGACAGCACCGTCAGGAGCGCTATGAGCAGGGCGACCAACGGTATGGCGCATATGCGAACCGGCCTGGCGTTCATAGTACGAAGCTACCTGAACTCCCCCAAAAGGGGCCGTCCCGCCCCGGAAGGAGGGGCGGGACGGGCAACCCTGGAGATCTACTCCGCCGGTTCCACGCCCGCGCGCAGCAGACCGTAGGTGTACGCGTCCTCCAGCGCCTGCCACGACGCCGCGATCACGTTCTCCGCCACGCCCACCGTGGACCACTCGCCCCTGCCGTCGGACGTGGAGATGAGGACGCGCGTCGTGGACTGCGTGCCGTGCTTGCCCTCCAGGATGCGGACCTTGTAGTCGACCAGGCCGAGGGCGGCGAGCTCGGGGTAGATCCGTTCCAGGGCGACCCTCAGCGCGCGGTCCAGGGCGTTGACCGGGCCGTTGCCCTCCGCTGTCGCCACGATACGCTCGCCCTTCGCCCAGAGCTTGACCGTCGCCTCGTTGGCGTGGGTACCGTCGGGGCGGTCCTCGACGATCGCCCGCCAGGACTCCGTGCGGAAGTAGCGCAGCGGCTTCCCCGCCACCTCCTCGCGCAGCAGCAGCTCGAAGCTCGCGTCCGCCGCTTCGTACGTGTAGCCCTTGAGCTCGCGCTCCTTCACGCGCTCCACCACCCGGCCGACCAGCTCCCGGTCGCCGCCCAGGTCCACCCCCAGTTCCTTGCCCTTGAGCTCCACGGACGCCCGGCCCGCCATGTCGGAGACCAGCATCCGCATGGTGTTGCCGACGAGCTCGGGGTCGATGTGCTGGTACAGGTCCGGGTCGACCTTGATCGCGGACGCGTGCAGGCCGGCCTTGTGGGCGAAGGCCGAAACGCCGACGTAGGGCTGGTGTGTGGAGGGGGTGAGGTTCACGACCTCCGCGATCGCGTGCGAGATCCGCGTCATCTCGCGGAGCCTGCCCTCGGGCAGCACCTTCTTGCCGTACTTCAGCTCCAGGGCCGCCACCACCGGGAACAGGTTGGCGTTGCCCACCCGCTCGCCGTAGCCGTTCGCCGTGCACTGCACGTGGGTCGCGCCCGCGTCCACCGCGGCCAGGGTGTTCGCGACCGCGCATCCCGTGTCGTCCTGGGCGTGGATGCCGAGGCGGGCGCCCGTGTCCGCCAGGACCGTGGAGACCACCGCGTGCACCTGCGCCGGCAGCATGCCGCCGTTCGTGTCACAGAGGATGACGACGTCCGCGCCCGCCTCCGCCGCCGCGCGGACCACCGACTTCGCGTACTGGGGGTTCGCCCGGTAACCGTCGAAGAAGTGCTCGCAGTCCACGAAGACCCGGCGGCCCGCCGCGCGCAGACAGGAGACCGTGTCGCGGATCATCTCCAGGTTCTCGTCCAGCGTGGTGCGCAGGGCCAGCTCGACATGGCGGTCGTGGGACTTGGCGACCAGGGTGATCACCGGCGCCCCCGAGTCCAGCAGGGCCTTGACCTGGAGGTCCTCCGCCGCCTTGGCGCCGGGCCTGCGTGTCGCGCCGAAGGCGACCAACTGGGCGTGCCGGAAGTCGATCTCCTGCTGGGCGCGAGCGAAGAACTCGGTGTCGCGCGGATTTGCACCAGGCCAGCCGCCCTCGATGAAGCCGACGCCGAAGTCGTCCAGGTGCCGTGCGATGGCCAGCTTGTCCGCGACGGTGAGGTTGATGCCCTCGCGCTGCGCGCCGTCACGCAGCGTCGTGTCGAAGACGTGGAACGAGTCGTCGAGCTCGCTGGTTTCCGTCATGGTGTGAAGGCTCCTGTATTGGGTCTCGGTCTACCGGAATGACCGGTTCCACCGTCCCTCCATGGTCCCTCGCGCTTCCCTCCCGGCTGAAGGTGGGCCAGGAAAACGAAAAACCCCTCGCGGGTGCGAGAGGTCTGCGCGCGGGTCGAGGACGACGATGGCCGCCCGCACCGGGTCGTGCGGGACGGTCACTGCGGACCGGCGCGCCTGCTGCCAATAATCATGGCGAACGAGAGCACGGGGGAAGTTTGGCACATTCCGCCCCCGCACTCATCGCCGTCTCAGGATGCGGGCGTCGGCTTCAGGATGCGGGCGTCAACGAGGACGGCTCGGAGTCCTTCATCCTGGTGAGGTCCAGGTCCCGGGTCTCCCGCATGGTGAGGTAGACGACCAGGGACACGGCCGCACAGCCCGCCACGTACCAGTAGAAGCCGGACTCGGCGCCCGCGTTCTTGAACCACAGCGCTACGTATTCCGCCGTGCCGCCGAAGAGGGCGTTGGCGATGGCATAGGGCAGGGCGACCCCCAGGGCGCGGACCCCCGTCGGGAACAGCTCCGCCTTCACGCACGCGTTGATCGAGGTGTAGCCGGTGACCACGATCAGGGCCAGCAGGGACAGGCCCAGCGCCGGCCAGTAGCCGCCCGCGTGCTTCAGCATCGTCATGATCGGCACGGTCAGGAAGGTGGAGCCGATCGCGAAGGTGATCAGCAGCGGGCGGCGGCCGATCCGGTCGGAGAGCCGTCCGGCGAACGGCTGGAGGCAGGCGAAGACGATCAGCGCGGTGAAGGAGACCAGGGTCGCGGTCTGCTTGGACAGGCCCGCCGAGTTCGACAGGTACTTGGTGAGGTACGTGGTGTACGTGTAGTAGGCGACCGTGCCGCCCATGGTCAGCGCGATCACCAGGAACGCCTCGCGCTTGTGCCGCCACAGCGCGCGCAGCGTGCCGCGCTCATCGCCGCCGTTGTCGTCGGCCTCGTAGACCTCGGTCTCCAGCATGTTCCGCCGCAGGTAGAAGATCACCGCCGCGCCGAGCGCGCCCACCACGAACGGGATGCGCCAGCCGTAGCTGTGCAGTGCGCTGTCGGACATGGTGCGCTGCAGGACGATCTGGAGACCGAGGCCGACGATCTGGCCCGCGGTCATCGAGACGTACTGGAAGCTGGAGGCGAAGCCGCGCCGCCCGGGGTCGGAGGCCTCGGTGAGGTAGGTCGCGCTGGCCGCGTACTCGCCGCCCACCGACAGCCCTTGCAGCAGCCGGGCGACGAGCAGCACGAGCGCGCCGCCGTACCCGGCGACGGCGTAGGTCGGTGCGATCGCAATGAGGATCGCGGAGGCGGACATCAAGGTGACCGTGAGGGTCAGCGCGGCCTTACGGCCCTTGCGGTCACCGACCCGGCCGAGCAGCCAGCCGCCGACCGGGCGCATGAAGAACCCGACCGCGAAGATGCCCGCGGTGTTCATGAGCTGGGCCGTGGGGTTCCCGTCGGGGAAGAACGCCCCGGCGAAGTACGTGGCGAAGCTGGCGTAGACGAACCAGTCGTACCACTCCACCATGTTGCCGGCCGAACCGATCCAGATCCTCTTCCAATGCTCTCGTCCCATGGCCGGTAACGTGCCGGTCGTTCGCGGATGCGACAAGAGCGCCTCGGGTTTCGTTCATTGCGTTCACGGCGCCTGGCCGGATCATTCGGCCGGGAACGGGCGATCACGCCTTTGCGAGCGCACGCTAGTGCCCCAACAGGCAACGTTCGCCCCGTCGCGACGCCCGGCACGCTCCCCCAAGCTCTTCGAGCAGGGGGTACCCCCACTCGCCGCACCGGCCGAAAACCCAAGTACATCCAGTACGAGGGCTTCCGGCCGGCACGCCGAGAGCACGCTCCCCCACTCTCGGCTTCGCTCGAGCGGGAGGTGCCCCCACGACGCCGCTCCTTGACGGGCAAACGTTGCCTGCCGGGGCACTAGCTGGTCAGCCGAGAGATTCGTCCAGGAACTCCCCCACATGGCGCAGGACCTGCTCCCGGTCCGTTCCGCGCAGACCGATCGCCACATGGATGGAGAACCCGTCGAGGAGGGCGCGCAGCCGGGCGGCGAAGCGGTCCGGGTCGACCGGCCGGAACTCCCCGCGCGACACCCCTTCGGCGAGCAGGGCCGCCAGGTCGCGGTGCCAGGCGCCCTCGACGGCGGCCTGCCGGTCGCGGGCGTCGCCGGCGGCGGTCTGCGAGCGGTTCCAGACCTCCAGCCAGAGCGTCCAGTGCGGGTCGCGGTGGCCGTCGGGGACGTACAGGTCGACGTACGCGGCCAGCCGTTCCCGGGCCGGGCCGAGGCCGCTCAGCAGCCGGCCCCGTTCGGCGCCCAGGCGGCCCTCGCTCCACTCAAGGGTCTGCAGCAGCAACTCGTCCTTGGAGCGGAAGTAGTAGAGCAGATGCCCGCTGCTCATCCCGACCTCACGACCCAGCGCCGCCATGGTGAGCTTCTCCAGCCCGCGCTCGGCGATCATGCGCATCGCGGCGGCGAGGACGTCCTCGCGCGGCGGCGCGTTCCTGCGCGCACCGGCCATCTGCGGCTCCTAGATCTTCGGCTGCTGTTGCGTGATGCAGTGGATGCCTCCCCCGCCCGCGAAGATCGTACGGGCGTCGACCAGCGTCACCGTCCGCTCGGGGAACAGCCGGCGGAAGATCCCGGTGGCTGTCTCGTCCCGGGGGTCGTCGAAGCCGCACAGCACGACTCCGTCGTTGCAGAGGTAGTGGTTGATATAGGAGTAGTCGGCCCAGCGGCCGTCGGCCTCCAGGACGGTCGGCGCGGGAACCTCGACCACCTCCAGGCGGCGGCCGCGCGCGTCGGTGGCGGACCTCAGGATCCCGATGACCTCCTTCGTCACCTCGTGGTCCGGGTGCGCCGGGTCCGGCTGCTGGTGGGCGACCACGACGCCGGGGCGGGCGAAGGCGGCCACGATGTCGACGTGGCCGAGGGTGCCGTAGCCGTGGGGAGGGTAGTCGCCGGTCAGGCCGCGCGGCAGCCAGATCGCCTTGCGGGTGCCGAGGTGGGCGTGGATCTCGGCCTCGACCTGCTCCCTCGTCCAATGCGGGTTGCGTTCGGGGCCGAGTTGCACGGTCTCGGTGAGCAGGACCGTGCCCTCGCCGTCGACGTGGATCGCGCCGCCCTCGTTGACGAGCTTCGACGCGTACGTCCTCGCCCCCGCGAGGTCCGAGACATACGAGGCGATCTTCGCGTCGTGTTCCCAGCGGGCCCAGTGCTGGGCGCCCCAGCCGTTGAACGTCCAGTCCACGGCGGCCAGTTCCCGCCCGTCGGTGAGGAAGGTGGGGCCGATGTCGCGCATCCAGGCGTCGTCGAGATCGCGCTCGACCGTCTCGATGCCGTCGCCCAGCAGGGTGCGCGCCTCGGCGGACTGACCGGGGCCGCAGACCACGGTCACCGGCTCGAAGCGGCGCACGGCGCGGGCGACCGACGCCCAGGCCGCGCGGGAGGCGGCCAGATCGTCCGGATCGTCGAAGGTCGGGTTGGGGCCCGGCCACGCCATCCAGGTGCGCTCGTGCGGGGCCCACTCGGCGGGCATACGGAAGCCGTCGGCGGCGGGAGTGTTCACAGAAGGGTCCTCAGAGGAAGTACAGGCGGTTGAGGGAGACCGAGTCGGCGGGCGCGGAGCGGAGCGGGTCGCCGTCGAGGGTGACCAGGCCGGTGCGCTGATCGACGTCGACCGCCCCGGTGCGGGAGTTGAGACGCAGATCGGCGGGGCCGATGCCGCGGGTGCCGCGGACGGCGACCCTGCGGCGCCGGGTCGGCATCCGGTCGTGTCCCTGGTCGACGGCGGCCTGCGCGACGAAGGCGACGGAGAGATCGGCCGCGGTGGCTCCGTGCGCGCCGAACTGCGGGCCGAGCACGAGGGGTTCACAGGTGTCGGTGGCCGCGTTCGGGTCGCCGACCACGCCGTACGCCGGGAAACCCGACTTGAGTACGAGCTGCGGCTTGGCGCCGAAGAACTCCGGCCGCCACAGCACGATGTCGGCGAGCTTGCCGGCCTCCAGGGAGCCCACCTCGTGCGCAAGGCCCTGCGCGATGGCGGGGTTGATGGTCAGCTTCGCCATGTAGCGCAGGACGCGGGCGTTGTCGTCGTCCGGTCCGTCGCCCTCCATCGGGCCCAGCTCGGCCTTCATCTTCCCGGCCATCGCGAAGGTGCGGCGCACGGTCTCGCCCGCGCGTCCCATGCCCTGCGCGTCCGAGGAGGTGATGCCGATCGCGCCCAGGTCGTGCAGCACGTCCTCGGCGCCCATCGTTCCGGCCCGGATGCGATCGCGGGCCATGGCGGCGTCGCCGGGCAGGTCGGTCTTCAGGTCGTGGACGGAGACGATCATGCCGTAGTGCTCGGCGACCGCATCCCGGCCGAAGGGCAGGGTGGGGTTGGTGGAGGAGCCGATGACGTTCGCGACGCCCGCCATCTTCAGGACGTTGGGCACATGACCGCCGCCGCACCCCTCGATGTGGAAGGCGTGAATGGTCCGCCCTTCCAGGACCCGGAGCGTGTCCTCGACGGACAGGCATTCATTCAACCCGTCACTGTGCAGGGCGACTTGGACGTCGTGCTCCTCGGCCACGCGGAGGGCGGTGTCCAACGCGCGCGTGTGGGCGCCCATGTCCTCGTGCACCTTGAAGCCCGAGGCGCCGCCTTCGGCGAGCGCTTCGACCAGGGGCGCGGAATCCGAGGACGAACCCCGGCCCAGGAAACCGATGTTGACCGGCCAGGCGTCGAAGGCGTTGAACGCGTGCCGCAGCGCCCAGGGCGAGTTGACGCCGACACCCCACACCGGCCCGAACTCCTGGCCGATGATCGTGGTCACCCCGGACGCGAGCGAGGCCTCCATGATGCGCGGCGACAGCAGATGGACGTGGGTGTCGACGGCCCCGGCGGTGGCGATCAGCCCCTCACCGGACACGATCGACGTACCCGTGCCGACCACGACGTCGACGCCGTCGAGGGTGTCGGGGTTCCCGGCCCGCCCGATGGCATGGATCCGGCCTTCCCGGATCCCGATGGAGACCTTCCGGATCCCGAGGGCGGCGTCGATCACGAGGACGTTGCTGATGACGACGTCGCAGGTCTCGCGCACGGCTGCGGCCTTGAGGTGCAGCCCGTCACGGGCGGTCTTGCCGAAGCCGGCGAGGAACTCGTCGCCGTACTTCTGCGCGTCGGACTCGACCCGCACGACCAGCCCGGAGTCGCCGAGCCGGATGCGGTCGCCGGCGCGGGGGCCGTGGGTGGACGCGTACTCGTACGGGTTCATCGCGCGGCTCCCAGGTATCCGCAGGCTGCGGCCCTCTGCAGGGCCTCCTTCTTGGCTCCGGGCGCGTCCAGCGGCCCGTCGACGAGGCCCGCGAAGCCGATGGCGATCCGGTCGCCGCCGATCGGTACGAGCCCCACCTCGACGGTCTCCCCCGGCCCGAAGCGGACCGATGACCCTGCGGGTACGGCGGCCCGCATCCCGTAGGCCCGCTCCCGTGCGAAGTCGAGCCGCGGATTGGCCTCGAAGAAGTGGAAGTGGGAGGTGACGGACACCGGGACCGTGGCGGTGTTGGTGACGGATATCCGCACGACCGCCTCGGGCTCGGTGTGCTCGGGCCCCGGCAGCAGTGCGCCCGGCGCCCGGTCGGCCAGGTGGCCCCCGATGGGGTCGGTGACCACCGCGAGCCGCGATCCGTCGTCGAAGACCGCCTCGACGTGCACCTCCGTGACGATGTCCGCGACGCCCGGCAGCACATCGTCCGGGCCGAGCACGGACCGGGCCGCCTCGATGGCCTCGGCGAGCCGCTTCCCGTCGCGGGCGGCCTCGCACACGGTGTCCGCGATCAGCGCGGTGGCCTCCGGCACGTTCAGCCTCAGGCCCCGGGCCCGGCGGACACGGGCCAGCTCGGCTGCCCCGAAGAGCAGCAGCCGGTCACGCTCTGTGGGGGTGAGTCTCACGTCGCGGCGCCTCCTTGCCTCACGGATTTAGAACGCCACTCTAACCGTGAGATCTATTCTCGGGAAGAGTGCAAGAAGTCATAGGGATCTGCTATTGAGCAACACTCAAAGGGTGTGGGGAGGACGGGGCAGTCAGCACCGCCGCCCGGCCGCACGCACGAACAGGGCCGCTCCGGACGCGTTGTCCGGAGCGGCCCTGTTCGTGTTGTCCGTGGCCGGGGATCAGCCGAGGCGGTGCATCCAGCCGTGGCTGTCCTCGCGGGTGCCGCGCTGCAGGTCCAGCAGGGCCTCGCGGAGCTTGAGGGTGACCTCGCCGGGCTCGCCGTTCGACTGATTCCACTCGGCGCCCGCGCGCTTCACCGTCCCGACCGGCGTGATGACGGCCGCGGTGCCGCAGGCGAAGACCTCCGTGAGGGTGCCGTTCTCGGAGTCGGCCTGCCACTGGTCGATGGAGACGCGGCCCTCCTCGGCCTCGTAGCCGAGGTCGCGGGCGACGGTCAGCAGGGAGTCACGCGTGACGCCCTCGAGGATGGACCCGGTCAGCGACGGGGTGACGATCTTGTTCCCGTACACGAGGCACAGGTTCATGCCGCCGAGCTCCTCGACCCACTTGTGCTCCACGGCGTCGAGGTAGCAGACCTGGTCGCAGCCCTTGGCCGCGGCCTCGGCCTGGGCGAGCAGGGAGGCGGCGTAGTTGCCGCCGGTCTTGGCGTCGCCCATGCCGCCGGGGACGGCGCGGACGCGGTCCTCGGAGACCCAGATGGAGACCGGCTTCACACCGCCCGGGAAGTAGGCGCCCGCCGGGCAGGCGATGACGACGAAGAGGTACTCGTTGGACGGCTTCACACCGAGGCCGACCTCGGTGCCGATCATGAAGGGACGCAGGTAGAGAGACTCCTCGCCGCCGTGCGCCGGCACCCAGGCCTGGTCCTGCCGGACGAGGACATCGCACGCCTCGATGAACGTCTCGACCGGCAGCTCGGGCATCCCCAGGCGGTGGGCGGAGTGCTGGAAGCGCCGGGCGTTCTTGTCGGGGCGGAAGGTGGCCACCGAGCCGTCGGGCTGGCGGTACGCCTTCAGACCCTCGAAGATCTCCTGCGCGTAGTGCAGCACATTGGTGGCCGGGTCGAGGGGGATCGGCGCGTACGGAACGAGCTGACCGTCATGCCAGCCCCGCCCCTCGGTCCATTTGATCGTCACCATGTGGTCGGTGAAGTGGCGGCCGAACCCGGGGTTGGCCAGAACCGCCTCCCGCTCGGTGTCGGAGAGCGGGCTTGCGGAGGGCTTGAGCTCGATCGTGGGCGTCGTCATGTGTGTTGTGTCCTTCACCGTTGGTGTGTGACGGGCCGCGCTCACGCCCATACCGCTACCGCCGGTGGCGGGTGGTAGGACGTCCGAGCATTCCCTCATTCCGCGGCTCCGCGTCCGATTATCGCAATCGCGGAACCTGGACGAAAACGGTGTGAACGCGGCCCATTTGCTTGCCCAGGGTTGGGTTGATGGTGGCACCCGGCGAAGGCAGGAGAAAGCCGCCGGGCGCGATGCGGACCCGGCGGCCTTCTCAGGGAGTGTGAGTGGCGGCCGGGATCAGCCGGCTACTCGTACGGCGAGCGCGTCGCCGATCTCGTCGGTGCTGCGGGCGGGCTTGCCCACACGCTCGGCAAGGTCGACGGAGACGGCCTCCTCGATGCGGGCGGCCTCGGCCTCGTAGCCGAGGTGGCGCAGCAGCAGGGCGACGGACAGGACGGTGGCCGACGGGTCGGCCTTGCCCTGGCCCGCGATGTCCGGAGCCGAGCCGTGCACGGGCTCGAACATCGACGGGAACTCGCCGGCCGGGTTGATGTTGCCGGAGGCGGCGACCCCGATGCCGCCGGAGATGGCCGCGGCCAGGTCGGTGATGATGTCGCCGAAGAGGTTGTCGGTGACGATCACGTCGAAGCGCTCGGGCTGTGTGACAAGGTAGATCGTCGCCGCGTCCACGTGCATGTACTCGGTGGTGACCTCGGGGAACTCCTCGCCCACCTTGTTGAAGATGTCCGTCCACAGGTGACCGGCGTGCACCAGCACGTTGTTCTTGTGGACGAGGGCCAGCTTCTTGCGGGGGCGGGCCTGCGCACGGGCGTACGCGTCACGCACGACGCGCTCGATGCCGAACGCGGTGTTCAGCGAGACCTCGGTGGCGACCGCGTGCGGGGTGCCGGTGCGGATCGTGCCGCCGTTGCCCGTGTAGGGGCCCTCGGTGCCTTCGCGGACGACGACGAAGTCGATCTCCGGCTGGCCCGCGAGCGGGGTCCGGACGCCCGGGAGCAGCCGGGAGGGGCGCAGGTTGACGTGATGGTCGAAGGCGAAGCGGAGCTTGAGCAGGAAGCCGCGCTCCAGGACGCCGGACGGGACCGACGGGTCACCGATCGCGCCGAGCAGGATCGCGTCGTGCTGCCGCAGCAGCTCCAGGTCGGCGTCGGTGAGGGTCTCGCCGGTGGCGTGGTAGCGCCGGGCGCCGAAGTCGTACTCCTTGGTCTCCAGCTTCACATCCTGCGGGAGGACGGCGGAAAGGACCTTGAGCCCCTGGGCCACGACCTCCTGGCCGATGCCGTCACCGGGAATCACTGCGAGATTGATGCTGCGAGACATGACAGCACCGTACCTCTTGTCCCATGGAATGACACGCGCGTCCGGGATGCGGACACCACGCCTCGTCCATCGGTGCGGGACCCACCGGCCCACGGTGGGCCACGCACCCTCTGGATTCCGGCTGTGCGGTGCAGCTTCGGCTCAGTGGCCGGTCTCTCCGCCGTTGTCCCTGCGGTCGAGGGCGCGCTGGAGCGCGGCGGCGGCGTTCCTGCGGTCGGACTCGCTCGTACGGGACACGTGACGGACTCGGCGGCGGGCGGTCGTCTCGGCCATGGGAAATCGACTCCTTCAAAGTCCGGGAGCGCGGAAGGGGGAGACGCCGGAGGGGCGGGGAGCGGTGCCGCAGGGGTTGCCTGCCAAGGGCCCGGCTCACGGCCGCCATTCGCTTGATCGAGCGAGACGTTCGGCTCCTACCAAGCTAAGTGAGGACGGGACATCTGTCTCCACCATTACTCGGACTTCCTACTATCTGAGACGGCGGACCGGGTCACACGCCGCTGACCAGCGCTTTCCTCTGGCTCGGATGGATCAGAGGACGTCCCCGTCGCGCCAGTCGAAGACCAGTTCGGCCGCGGGACCGATCGCCGGCCACACGTACGTGGAGCCCTCCTCCTCGACCAGCCGCACCACACCGTCCGGCCCGAGCACCTGGATCCGCCCGTCCCACACCCGCCAGCCCCGCGCCGCGTACAGCGGGGCGCCGTCGTCACTCGCCGAGAGCGCGCCGAAGGCGTACGCGCGCGTGATGACCCCTTCCAGCGCGGCCATGATCCGGCCACCGAGACCGGTCCGCCGTACGTCGTGCCGGACCGCCACGCCCTCGACGTACCCGATCCGCAGCCACCGCCCCCGGTACCTCACCCGCCGCATGACCACCGCCCCGTGCCCCGCGAGCCCGCGCGCGTCGTACGCGAGCGCGTGCACACCGCCCAGCGCATGGTCCCAGTCGTCGTCACCGAAGTCGGCGTCGAAGGCGTCGTACAACAGCCCGCGCACGGCACGCAGTTCGTCGGGACGCAGCTCGGCGGTGTGGGCGGTGCGCAGCAGCTCGATGGCCATCGGACCAGTATTCAGGGGCCGCCGGACATGGCACCGCCCCCGGTCCGGAACAGTGCTTCCAGAGCGGGGGCGGAGTTCGGGGGTACCGCGCGGGTGTCAGCCCATGTGCGGGTACGTGTAGTCCGTCGGCGGGACCAGCGTCTCCTTGATGGCGCGGGTCGAGGTCCAGCGCAGCAGGTTCAGCGGGGCACCCGCCTTGTCGTTGGTGCCGGAGGAACGGCCACCGCCGAAGGGCTGCTGGCCGACCACGGCGCCGGTCGACTTGTCGTTGATGTAGAAGTTGCCGGCCGCGAAGCGGAGCTTCTCCATCGTGTACGCCGCGGCAGCGCGGTCGTTCGCGATGACCGAGCCCGTCAGGGCGTAGTCCGACACCGACTCCATCTGGGTCAGCATCTCGTCGTACTTGTCGTCCTCGTAGACGTGCACGGCGAGGATCGGGCCGAAGTACTCGGTCGTGAAGACCTCGTTCTCCGGGTCGGTGCACTCGATGACGGTCGGGCGGACGAAGTAGCCGACCGAGTCGTCGTAGGTGCCGCCCGCGACGATCGTGCAGGCCGCGTCCTCCTTGGCGCGGTCGATCGCGGCCTTGTTCTTGGCGAACGACCGCTCGTCGATGACGGCGCCGATGAAGTTCGACAGGTCGGTGACATCACCCATGGTCAGGCCGTCGACCTCGGCCGCGAACTCCTCCTTGAAACCGGAGTTCCAGATGGAGGCCGGGACGTAGGCCCGGGAGGAGGCCGAGCACTTCTGGCCCTGGAACTCGAAGGAACCGCGGGTCAGGGCGGTCTTCAGCACCGCACGGTCGGCCGACGGGTGGGCCACCACGAAGTCCTTGCCGCCGGTCTCGCCGACGAGACGCGGGTAGGAGCGGTACTTCTCGATGTTGGTGCCGACCGTCTTCCACAGGTACTGGAAGGTCTTGGTCGAACCGGTGAAGTGGATGCCCGCGAGGTCGCGGTGGTTCAGGGCGACCTTGGAGACCTCGATGCCGTCGCCGGTGACGAGGTTGATGACACCCTTCGGCAGGCCCGCCTCCTCCAGCAGCTGCATCAGCAGCACGGCGGCGTGGGTCTGGGTCTGGGACGGCTTCCAGACCACCACGTTGCCCATGAGGGCGGGGGCGGTGGGCAGGTTGCCGGCGATCGCCGTGAAGTTGAACGGGGTGACCGCGTAGACGAAGCCCTCCAGCGGGCGGTGGTCCATGCGGTTCCACACGCCCGGGGAGTTGGCCGGGGGCTGCTCGGCCAGGATCTGCCGGGCGTAGTGGACGTTGAAGCGCCAGAAGTCGACGAGCTCGCAGGGGGTGTCGATCTCGGCCTGCTGAGCGGTCTTCGACTGGCCCAGCATGGTGGAGGCGGCCATGGTCTCGCGCCAGGGGCCGGCCAGCAGCTCGGCGGCACGCAGGATGATCGCCGCGCGGTCGTCGAAGGACATCGCGCGCCAGGCCGGCGCAGCGGCCAGGGCCGCGTCGATGGCGTCCTGCGCGTCCTGCTCGGTGGCGTTGTGGAACGTGCCGAGGACGGCCTTGTGGTTGTGCGGCTGCACGACCTGGTGCGCCTCACCGCCACCCATGCGCCGCTCGCCGCCGATGGTGCACGGCAGGTCGATGGGGTTCTCGGCCAGTTCCTTGAGCTTGACCTCCAGGCGGGCGCGCTCGGGCGAGCCGGGGGCGTAGCCGTGCACCGGCTCGTTGACAGGGGTGGGGACCTGGGTCACAGCGTCCATGGGTTCCGAAACTCCTTACTGAGCGGGGCGGGTCGGGCTCAGCCCTTGCTGACCATCGAACGGAGGAAGAAGCGCAGGTTCGCCGGCTTCTCCGCCAGGCGGCGCATGAAGTAGCCGTACCAGTCCGTGCCGTACGCCGTGTACACGCGCATCCGGTGGCCCTCTGCAGCCAGCCGCAGATGCTCGTCGCTGCGGATGCCGTACAGCATCTGGAACTCGTACTCGTCGAGCTTACGGCCGGCGCGCCGGCCGATTTCCTGCGCGATGGAGATCAGCCGCGGGTCGTGCGAGCCGATCATCGGGTACCCCTGACCCTCCATGAGGATCTTCAGGATACGGACGTACGCCTTGTCGATCTCGGCCTTGTCCTGGTACGCGACCGACGCGGGCTCCTTGTACGCCCCCTTCACAATACGCACCCGGCTGCCGGCGGCGGCGAGACGGCGGGCGTCGTCCTCGGTGCGGAAGAGGTAGGCCTGGATCACACAGCCGGTCTGCGGGAAGTCCTTCCGCAGCTCCTCGTGGATGGCGAACATCGAGTCGAGGGTGGTGTGGTCCTCGGCGTCCAGCGTGACGGTGGTGCCGATGGCGGCGGCGGCCTCGACGACCGGGCGGACGTTGGCGAGGGCCAGCTCGTGGCCGCCCTCCAGCGCCTGGCCGAACATGGACAGCTTGACCGACATCTCGGCCTTGGTGCCGAGGTTCAGCTTCCCGAGGTGCTCGATCAGCTGCAGGTAGGCGTCGCGCGCGGCCGCGGCCTGGTCGGGACTGGTGATGTCCTCGCCGACGACGTCCATGGTGAGCTCGAGACCCTTGCCGGTGAGGTCCTTGACGATCGGGACGATCTCACCGACGGTCTCGCCGGGGATGAAGCGGTCCACGACCTGCTTGGTCACCGGCACCGCCGAGATCAGGCGGCGCATCCGGTCGCTTCGCGACGCGGCGAGAATCACGGGACCCAGCACGGGGCACCTCCAACACACTCATCAAAAGACCGCATCCCGAGCATTTCGGGTACGGCACGGAGAACCACCGTGAAACCTACGGATCGCTCCGGGCGTCGACCATCGACAGCTGTCACGCATCCGTGCCCTGGATCTCATACATCCGTATGAAGGCTGCGGCGAATGCGGGAGAATACTGCTGTGGCGGATGTCTTCAAATCAGGGCGGGGCGACTACCAGGAGCTCGTCGACGAGATCTCGGCACTGCTGGGTGCCCCCGCGACCCTGGAGAACCGGGACTTCGAACTGATCGCCTTCGCCGCGTACGACAGCGACGGCGACTTCGACGAGGCGTCCCTCGACCCGGTCCGCACCCGCTCGATCCTCACGCGCCGCTCCACGGCGGCGGTGCGGAAGTGGTTCGAGGGCTTCGGCATCGCTCGGGCCACCGGGCCGGTACGCATTCCGCCCACGCCGGAGGCGGGCGTCTACCGGGGACGGATCTGCCTGCCGGTACGCCATCGGGGTGTCGTCCTCGGGTACGTATGGCTGCTCGCCGACGAGCCGGGCCCACCCGAGACACAGCTGTCCGCGGCGATGGAGGT
This sequence comes from Streptomyces colonosanans, assembly GCF_001866645.1. Classification (GTDB taxonomy): domain Bacteria; phylum Actinomycetota; class Actinomycetes; order Streptomycetales; family Streptomycetaceae; genus Streptomyces; species Streptomyces colonosanans. The sequence goes on along the minus strand of NZ_MLYP01000024.1, from coordinate 73,927 downwards.
CACCGCCCGCATCGGCGCGCTGCTCGCGGACGAGGCGCAGGCGGGCGCGGACCTGACCCGTGAACTGCGCGCGGTCCTCACCGCCGAGCCCGGCTGGCAGCAGGACATGGCGGTGGCCGAGATGCGTACGGCGCTGGGCATGCGGGGCGACGGTCTGCAGACGGTGGTGTGTGTGGCCCCCTGGCTTTCGGCCGACCCGGACGACGCCCCCTCGGCCCGCACGATCCCGGCGGCGACCGCGCTGTGCACGGTGCCCTGGGGCACGGAGGGCCAGAGCCTGGCCCTCCTGGTACGGCTGCGCTCGGCGGATGTGCTGACCCCGGCGCTGACGGCGGCCTCCCGGCTGCTGCGGGAGGCGGAGGGGACGCACGGTGGCGGGCGGACCGCGGCCGGGGTGGCCGGCGCCCGCCACGGCCTCGCGGAGCTGGGCGCCGCGTGGCGGGAAGCCTCGGCGGCGGCCCGCGCGGCCCTGGCCGATCCCCGGCTCGGCCCGGTCGCGCAGTGGTCGGCCATCGGCCCGTACCGCCTGCTGACGTCGCTCCCGCCGGAGGCGGCCCACGACCCCGCCGTGCACGCCCTGTTGTCCCCCGCCCACCGCGAACTCGCCCGTACGGCAGAGGTGTTCCTGGACTGCGCCGGCCAGGCGGGCCGCACGGCGTCGGAACTGGGCATCCACCGCCAGACCTTGTACTACCGTCTGTCCCGCGTCGAACAGCTCACGGGACTGGACCTGGACGACGGGGAGGACCGGTTGCTGCTGCATATGGCGTTGAAGGGGGCTCGGCTGTAGGCGCGCCACGCCTGGACATCCTGGCTGCCTGTTGTTTCAACTGGGGGCCGTTGAGAGGGTGTTGACCATGTCTACCTTCTCTTCCTCCTTCTCCACGTACGACGGGACCGAACTCGCCTACCACGTATCCGGAGAGGGCCTTCCGCTGGTCTGCCTGCCCGGCGGCCCCACGGACTCCGCCTACCTCGGCGACCTCGGCGGACTGTCCGCGCACCGCCGACTGATCAGGCTGGACCTCCGGGGGACGGGCCGGTCCGCGACGCCACGGGACACCGCCTCCTACCGCTGCGACCGGCTCGTCGACGACGTGGAGGCCCTGCGCGAGCACCTCGACCTGGACCGGATGGACCTGCTCGCACACTGCGCCGGCGCGAACCTGGCCGCGCTGTACGTGAGCCGCCGCCCGGAACGCGTCGGCAGCCTCGCACTGATCACACCGAGCGTCCGGGCCGTCGGCCTCACGATCAGCGGGGAACTGCGGCTGGAGGCGGCCGGGCTGCGCAGGGACGAGCCGTGGTTCACGGAGGCATTCGCGGCACTGGAGGCGATCATGGCGGGCGAGGCCACCGCTGACCACTGGCAAGCCATCGCCCCGTTCTCGTACGGCCGCTGGGACGAGGCGGCTCAGGCATATCAGGCCGCAGGGGACGAGCGGTTGAACCCGGAGATCATGGCCGCCTCCGGCGCCGAGGGCGCCTTCGACCCGCCCGCCACCCGGGCCGCGCTCGCCCGATTCACACGACCGGTGCTGCTTCTCGCCGGGGAGGTCGACCCGGGCGCCCCTCCCGCCACGATCACCGAATTCGCCGAACTGTTCCCGAACGCCGAGCTGCTGATCCAGCCCGGCGCGGGCCACTACCCGTGGCTGGACGACGCCGAATGCTTCGCCACGGCCACGGCAGGGTTTCTGAACCGGGCCGTCAGCTCTCGCTGACGTAAGCGATGAACTCTGTCCAGGCGTGGGAGGGGAGGAGGAGGGCGGGGCCGTGGGGGTTCTTGGAGTCGCGGATGCCGATGTGGGGGGCGACGTGGGCTACTTCGACGCAGTTCTGGCCGTTGCCATCGCTGTAGGAAGACTTGAACCAGGCGTGGTCGGGTGCGAGTTCCGGTGCGGTGTGGCGCAGGCGCATAGCTCACAGCTCTCGTTGTAGTCGTTGCAGGAAAGCGGGCGTGTCCTCGGGCGGCAACGCTGATGCCGTCATCGCGTCGTACTGCCGGATGAACCGGTCGACCTCACGGCGCTTTTCAGACGTGTGAGTTGCCCCCCAGGCGCTGTCGATCTGAACCCTCGGTGGAAGATCGTCACCGAGGTCCAGGATGGCAAAGTCGTGGGTGGACCGGAAGCCAGGGCGGAACGGCAGCACCTGGATCGTGACGTGGTCCCAGGACGACATCGTCACGAGTCGTTCGTACTGCTCACTCATGACGTCGGCGCCTCCGACCGGGTAGAGCAGAGCCGCTTCACCGAGGATCACGCGCAGCTTGACCGGGTTCTCCCGGCTGAGTACCTCCTGGCGCTTCATCCTGAGTTCCACGCTATTGCGGATGAACTCGGATGTGTGCTCCTCTACCGGCTTGTTCGCTTCGGAGAGGGCCTGCGCGTAGCGCCTGGTCTGGAGGAGACCGTAGACGAGAGTCGGGTGGTACGCCCGCATGCCACGAGCTTCCGGCTCCAGACCGACGAACGCCGGCATTCCGGCGGGCATGAGCCCCCGGAACTGGGTGAGCCAGTCCTGATGCCCCGACTCACGGTTGAGGTTGACCAGCGACTCAATGATCTCCTCGTCAGTAACGCCATACTTTTCGAGCAGTTTGCGCAGGTCACCGATGTTCCGGAAGTTGAGGGCGCCGGTCTCGATCCGCAGGAGGCTTGCCTCAGAGATTCGCAGCCCTTGTACGGCCTGCTTGCGGGTGAGTCCACCTCCCCGGTCTCCGCGGCCGCAACCCTCCCTTAATTGGCGGAGCTGCAAGCCAAGTTCAAGTCGCTGTGCCGTACGTCCGCGCTTGGATGCCATGCGCAGAGTGTGACACCCCCTGTACGGACCATGCAGCCGAATACGCAGATCCGGGCATAGTCCAATTTCAACTCCCTTGAAATTTCTGCGGAGTTTCGATTGCAGCTCGATAGACGGTCTCGCCACCGTGGACGGCAACCACTCCACAGAACGGAGCCCCCATGCCCCCACTCTCCTCACCCACGACTGGTCCATGAGCTACCCCATGACCACTCGCAGCGTTCCCGTCACCCGGATCCACGTCCGCCGCCGCCTCACTCTGTGGAACTGGGCCGGGGACGTGGAGGACGCCGTACTCGTGGCCTCGGAGCTGGTCGCGAACGCGGTGGTGCACGGCAGGGCGCCCGGTCATGAACTGTGGCTGCGGCTCGCCGAGTTGGAGGGAGGCGGATTGATCGTGGACGTGTCGGATCCGGTACGGGCATTCCCCGAGCCGGGCCGGGTGGGCATCGGAGGCGAGCGCGGCCGGGGACTCCTGGTCGTCACCCAACTCGCCGAGGAGTTGGACTGGTTCCTGAGGGCGGAGGTCGGCAAGACGGTACGGGCGCGGTTGGGTGTCGCGGGCCCAAGTTGAAAGGTTGCCGTGGGGCCGCCCGCTTCTCGGCCAGAGTCGTGCTTCCGCGAGGCGAGTCAAGGGCGCTACGCGTCGCCTTCGGCGATGGCCCTCCGGGCCACCCTTGACACGCCTCGCTCCAGCACGGGTAAGAAGCGAGCGGGTGGCCAGCCCGGTGTCGGGGGTGGAGTTGGCCGGGACGTGGGCTGGTGGTGGCGGCGCGTTCGCGTCTCGCCAGCACGCCGGGGGGGCTTAGCGGCTTACGGCCGGTGGGACAGGGGGCGCGGTCGCACCTCACATGCACGCCGGGGCGGCTCGGCAGATTGCGATGAGCGGCGGGGCGCGATGGCAAGCTGGGGCACGCCGGGCTGGCTCAGCGGCAATCGGCCGATGGGATGGGGAGGTGGTATGCCCCCGGGTACCAATCTGGGCAGGGACTGCAGCAATAGGCACGATTGGAGGGTTTGTGCCACGGCCGGAGCTTCCCACCAGCGCTTCTGTCCCCGCCTGCTGGCACAAACCCTCCAATTAGCGTCCGCGCTCCCGCGTAAGAGCACCAGCGTCACACCTGTCACTCCTGACCGGCCCACCGGCCGCAGCCCGGACCCACCACCCCAACCCGCCGCAAGCCGTCAAACCCACCCGGCGTGCCCCCACTCAGCGAACGCACCCTCCCGCCCCACCGGCAGTAAGCCGCTAAGCCCACCCGGCGTGCTGGCGAGACGCGAACGCGCCCCCGGCCAAGGGCACGATCGCAGCCCACCCGAAGCTCGACACCGGGCTGGGCCACTGCTCTTCCGGGCCGCTCGCTCGCTTCTTACCCGTGGTGGAGCGGGCCGGGTCAAGGGTGGCCCGGAGAGCCATCGCCGAAGGCGACGCGAAGCGCCCTTGACGCGGCCCCCTCCACCACGACACTTGGCAAAGAAGCGAGCGGCCCAACGGTCACTTCTCGGCCTACGTAAGCGTCAGCTCTGCCCCTCACCCTGAGGCGCCGCGTTCGCCGCCTTCATCACCCGGCGCAGCCCCTCGGTGAGTTGATCGGCATGGGTGGCCGTGTCGGGGTCGAAGAGCCACTGCACCATGAGGCCCTGAAGCAGGGTCTGATAGAGGCGGCCCTCGGTGTCGACGGTCTCCTTGTCGAGCTCCGCCTCCGGGACGTCGGTGAACAACGGGACGATCCCCGAACGGCCCTCCTCCTGCGACTCGGCGAGCAGCTTACGCACCTCAGGCACCCGGTCCCCCTGAAAGATGAGCTCGAAGCTCAGCAGCCAGATCGCGCGTGACTCGGGCACCGAGCGGATGATGTTCGCCCATACCTCCTGGAAGCGCTCCAGCGACCCGGCGGGCGTCCGGGGCACGGCACTCGCCTCCCAGCCCGGCCCGGTGCCGTCGCTCATCTCCTCCACGAAAGAGATGTACGCCTGCACCAGCAGCGCGTCCTTGGAGCCGTAGTGGTAGCCGATCGACGCCAGGTTGGTCCCCGACTCCTTGACGATGTCGCGCGCGGTCGTGCGCACGAACCCCTTCTCCAGCAGGCAGCGCTTGGCGCCCTCGAGCAGATCCTCACGGTGTCCCATGCGGCTCACCCTACTCCGGACCCATACAACCGTCCTAGACGAGCGATTTATACGTCCGTACTAGACAAGCGTTTAAGACATCCGTACAGTCACTGCCATGACGAACCCAACGAGCACCACCACGACCGCGACCGCACCTGCCGCCCGCGCCGGCCGTCGCGAATGGACCGCCCTCGGCGTGCTGATGCTGCCGCTGCTGCTGGTCTCGATGGACGTCTCGGTCCTGTACTTCGCCATCCCGGAGATCAGCGCGGACCTGGAGCCGAGCAGCACCCAGCAGCTGTGGATCTTCGACATCTACGCGTTCGTCCTGGCTGGTCTGCTGATGACGATGGGCTCGCTCGGTGACCGCATCGGCCGCCGCAAGCTGCTGCTGTTCGGCGCCGCCGCCTTCGGTGCCGCCTCGCTGACAGCCGCGTACGCGAACAGCGCCGAAACCCTGATCGCCGCCCGCGCGGTTCTCGGCATCGGCGGCGCAACCCTGATGCCCTCGACGATGGCGCTGGTCCGCACGATGTTCACCGACCCTGGCCAGCGGGCGAAGGCGATCGGTCTCTGGTCCGGGGTGATGACCGGCGGCATCGCACTCGGCTCGGTGCTGAGCGGCGTCCTGGTGCAGTACTTCTGGTGGGGCTCGGTCTTCCTGGTCAACCTGCCCGCGATGGCGCTGCTGCTGGTACTGGGCCCGATCCTGCTGCCCGAGTCGAAGAACCCGGAGCCCGGCCGCTTCGACCTTCTCAGCGTGCCGCTGTCGATGGCGGCGGTTCTTCCCTCGATCTACGGCCTGAAGGAGATGCCCTCACAGGGCGTACGCCCGCTGTACATCGGCTCGATCGCCGTCGGCCTGCTCTTCGCCGCCCTCTTCGTCCACCGCCAGCGCACCACGGCCTCTCCGATGATCTCGCCGGCGCTGTTCCGCGGCCGGGGCTTCGCCCCCGCGGTGGTCCTCAACCTCGTCTCCACGTTCGCCATGATGGGCTCGGCCTTCTTCACCACGCAGTACCTGCAGTCGGTGCTCGGCAAGAGCGCGCTGGAGGCGGCGCTGTGGTCGCTGCTGCCGTCGGTGCCGATCGGGATGGCGGCTCCGGTGGCGGCCGCCCTGGTACAGAAGGGCGTCAACCGGGCGTACGTCGTCACGGCGGGCTTCGTGATCGCCGCGTCGGGCTACGGGATGCTGGCCCTGGCCGGGACGGACTCGCTCTGGCTGGTGCTGGCCGCGTGCGGGGTGCTGGCCTCGGGCATCGTGATGGTCATCTCCCAGATGACCGATCTGGCGCTGAGTGCGGCTCCCGTGGAGCAGGCCGGCGCGGCCTCGTCGCTGCTGGAGACGGGATCGGAGTTCGGTGGCGCGCTGGGCATGGCCGTCCTCGGCTCCATCGGTACGGCGATCTACCGCCACGAGATCCCGGCCTCCGCGCCGGCCCCGGCCCATGAGACCCTCGGCGGCGCGCTCGCGGTCGCCGGACAGCTGCCGGGACGTACGGGCGAGGCCCTGGTGACAGCGGCGCGGGAGGCCTTCACCAGTGGGATGCACGGGGCGGCGATCGCGGGGGCGGCGGTGCTGGTCCTCGCGGCGATCGCGGCGACGCCCCTCCGCCGGATCCACGTCAGTGAGGCCTCTCCGGCCGAGGACGAGGTGACCGAGTCTGCGATGGCCGTGGCCTGACACCCGGTCACTGCTCCCCAGCACGGAATGCGCCGGACGGGCTGCTGAAGCCCGTCCGGCGTTGACGTATGACCCCCGTTCCCCACGAACGGGGGTCACGGGGCAATACCCCGGGGTCGGTGCGGCGACCGCACGCGGCGGTCGCCCATGACGCACCTCAGACCAGGTTCACCGACCGGGCGAACGTCGCGCCGATCTCCGCGGCGACCTCCGCCAGCACGCCGGACGGCACCGTGTCGTCCACGGTCAGTACCGCCAGCGCCTCGCCGCCGGCCGCCGCGCGGGCGACCTGCATGCCGGCGATGTTGATGCCGGCCTCGCCGACGATGCGGCCGACCGCACCGACGACGCCGGGACGGTCCTCGTAGCGCAGGACGACCATGTGGTCGGCGAGCGCCAGGTCGACGTCGTACTCGCCGACGGCGACGATCTTCTGGAGGTGCTTGGGGCCGGTCAGCGTGCCGGAGACCGACACCTCCCCACCGTCGGAGAGGGTGCCGCGCACGGTGACGACATTGCGGTGGTCGGTCGCCTCGCTGCTCGTCGTCAGGCGCACCTCCACGCCCCGTTCCTGGGCGAACAGCGGTGCGTTGACGTAGGAGACGGTCTCGTCGACGACGTCCTCGAAGACGCCCTTGAGCGCGGACAGCTCCAGCACCTTCACATCGTGCTGAGTGATCTCGCCGTAGACCTCGACGTCGAGACGGACCGCGACCTCGCCCGCGAGGGCGGTGAAGATGCGGCCGAGCCTCTCGGCGAGCGGCAGACCCGGCTTGACGTCCTCGGCGATGACACCGCCCTGGACGTTCACCGCGTCCGGCACCAGTTCACCGGCGAGCGCGAGACGCACCGACTTGGCGACCGCGATGCCGGCCTTCTCCTGCGCCTCGTCCGTCGAAGCGCCCAGGTGCGGGGTGCAGACGACCTGGTCCAGCTCGAACAGCGGCGAGTCCGTGCACGGCTCCTTCGCGTACACGTCCAGGCCCGCGCCCGCGACCCGGCCCTCCTTGAGCGCCGAGTACAGCGCCGCCTCGTCGACGATCCCGCCGCGCGCGGCGTTGACGATACGGACGCCCGGCTTGACCTTGTGCAGTGCCTCGTCGCCGATCAGGCCGATCGTCTCGGGGGTCTTCGGCAGGTGGACGGTGATGAAGTCGGAGGTCTCCAGCAGTTCGTCCAGGGTCAGCACCTTGACGCCCATCTGCGCCGCCCGGGCGGGCTGGACGTAGGGGTCGTAGGCGACGACCTTCATGCCGAACGCGGACATGCGCTGCGCGACCAGCGCGCCGATGCGGCCGAGGCCGACCACGCCGAGGGTCTTCTCGGCCAGTTCGACGCCCGTGTACTTGCTGCGCTTCCACTCGCCGTTCTTCAGCGCGGCGTTGGCCTGCGGGATGTTGCGGGCGGTGGACAGGATCAGACCGCAGGCGAGCTCGGCCGCGGTCACGATGTTCGAGGTGGGGGCGTTGACGACCATCACGCCGGCCTTGGTGGCGGCGGAGACGTCCACGTTGTCCAGGCCGACGCCGGCGCGCGCGACGACCTTGAGCTTCTGCGCGGCGGCGATGGCCTCGGCGTCGACCTTCGTCGCGGAGCGGATCAGGATGGCGTCGACGTCGGCGATCGCCGGGAGCAGTTCGGCGCGGTCGGCGCCGTTGCAGCGCCGGATCTCGAAGTCGGGGCCGAGGGCATCGACAGTCGCGGGCGACAGCTCTTCAGCGATGAGTACCGTGGCTTTTCGACGAGGGTACGAGCTCACGTGAGTCCTCACATGTCCAATGCGGACGGCCGTGCCGACGGCCGCAGGCGGTGGAGGGGTGCTAGCCGCGTGGAAGACGCACGACACTGTGGGCCTGACGCGTTTGTTGTCCAGCAGTCTAGTGGCGCCGCGCGTATCGTTTTACGCCGCTGCGGAAGGATCACCCGTCCGTGGCTGGACGGGCCGGACAACGCCGGGTTCCGGGCATTGCCCACGGTGTGCCGAGGGCCTGTCGTCAAATTCCCGTCGTCGCCCGAAGGGCGGCCCCGCGGCGCGGGGCGGACCGGAATTTGACGACAGGCCCTCGGGGGCCGGAGCAGACCGCTCCGGCCCTCTGGCCATGAGGCTTACGCCTCCTCGTTCACCCAGCTCATGAGCTTGCGCAGCTCCTTGCCGGTGGTCTCCAGCAGGTGCTCGGAGTCCTGCTTCTTGTACTCGTTGTACTTCTTCAGACCGCCGTGGTACTCGTCCATCCAGTTCTGCGCGAAGGTGCCGTCCTGGATCTCCGCGAGGACCTTCTTCATCTCGGCCTTGGTGGCGTCGGTGATGATCCGCGGGCCGGTGACGTAGTCGCCCCACTCGGCGGTCTCGGAGATCGACCAGCGCATCTTCTCCAGACCGCCCTCGTACATGAGGTCGACGATCAGCTTCAGCTCGTGCAGGCACTCGAAGTAGGCGATCTCCGGCTGGTACCCGGCCTCGGTCAGGGTCTCGAAGCCCGCCTTCACCAGCGCGGCCGTGCCACCGCACAGGACGGCCTGCTCACCGAACAGGTCGGTCTCGGTCTCCTCGGTGAAGGTGGTCTTGATGACGCCGGCGCGGGTGCCGCCGATGGCCTTGGCGTAGGAGAGGGCCAGGGCGAAGGCGTTGCCGGAGGCGTCCTGCTCGACGGCGGCGATGCACGGAACGCCGCGGCCCTCCTCGTACTGGCGGCGCACCAGGTGGCCCGGGCCCTTCGGGGCGACCATGCACACGTCGACACCGGCCGGGGGCTTGATGAAGCCGAAGCGGATGTTGAAGCCGTGGCCGAAGAACAGCGCGTCGCCGTCCTTCAGGTTCGAGGCGATGGACTCCTCGTAGACCTGGGCCTGGATCGGGTCCGGGACCAGGATCATGATGACGTCGGCCTCGGCGGCGGCCTGAGCGGGGGTCACCACGCGCAGGCCCTGCTCCTCGGCCTTCTCCTTGGACTTGGAGCCCTCGTGCAGACCGACCCGGACGTCGACACCCGAGTCACGCAGCGACAGCGCGTGGGCGTGGCCCTGGCTGCCGTAGCCGATGACCGCGACCTTGCGGCCCTGGATGATGGACAGGTCGGCATCAGCGTCGTAGAACAGCTCGGCCACTTTCGGTTCTCTCCTTGGTGTGCAGATGTTGCGTCCCACCGTATGACGGTGAGGCGAAGGGACGTTGCGGGTATCGGATACGGGCGGCCGGCGGCCGGCCACCCCTCTCCGGTGGTACGGGATTCTTCTGGACGGGTCCTAGGCGGACCGGTCAAGGGCGCGTAGCGACCGGTCCGTGATCGAACGGGCGCCGCGGCCGATCGCGATCGTGCCGGACTGGACCAGTTCCTTGATGCCGAACGGCTCCAGCATCTTCAGCATGGCCTCCAGCTTGTCGCTGGACCCGGTGGCCTCGATGGTGACGGCCTCCGGGGAGACGTCGACGGTCTTGGCACGGAACAGCTGGACGATCTCGACGACCTGGGAGCGCGTCTCGTTGTCGGCGCGCACCTTCACCAGAACGAGTTCCCGCTGAACGGCGGACGACGGCTCCAGTTCGACGATCTTCAGGACGTTGACGAGCTTGTTGAGCTGCTTGGTGACCTGTTCGAGCGGGAATTCCTCGACACTCACCACGATGGTGATGCGGGAGATGTCGGGGTGCTCGGTGACGCCGACGGCGAGCGAGTCGATGTTGAAGCCGCGGCGGGAGAACAGCGCGGCGATCCGGGCGAGGATGCCCGGCGTGTTCTCGACGAGGACCGAGAGGGTGTGCTTGGACATGGTTCTCACTCAGCTCTCTCAGTCGTCTTCGCTGTCGCCGAAGTCGGGGCGGACGTCCCGGGCGGCCATGATCTCGTCGTTGGAGGTTCCGGCGGCGACCATCGGCCACACCATGGCGTCCTGGTGGACGATGAAGTCGATGACGACCGGCCGGTCGTTGATGGAGTTCGCCTCTTCGATGACCTTGTCGAGGTCGTCCGGGGACTCGCAGCGGATCGCGTAGCAGCCCATGGCCTCCGACAGCTTCACGAAGTCGGGGACGCGGGTGCCCTTGGCCTCCGGGTTGACGTCGTCCGGGCCGGAGTGCAGGACCGTGTTGGAGTACCGCTGGTTGTAGAAGAGGGTCTGCCACTGGCGGACCATCCCGAGGGCGCCGTTGTTGATGATGGCGACCTTGATCGGGATGTTGTTCAGGGTGCAGGTGGTCAGCTCCTGATTGGTCATCTGGAAGCAGCCGTCGCCGTCGATCGCCCAGACGGTCCGGTCGGGCCGTCCGGCCTTGGCACCCATGGCGGCCGGGACCGAGTAGCCCATGGTTCCCGCACCACCGGAGTTCAGCCAGGTGGCGGGCTTGTCGTACTGGATGAAGTGCGCGGCCCACATCTGATGCTGGCCGACGCCCGCCGCGAAGATCGTGCCCTCGGGTGCGAGCTGCCCGATGCGCTCGATGACCTGCTGCGGGGAGAGCGTGCCGTCCTCGGGCTGGTCATAGCCGAGCGGGTATGTCTCGCGCCAGCGGTTCAGATCCTTCCACCAGGCGGTGTAGTCGCCCTTGTGGCCCTCGCCGTGCTCCTTCTGCACGGCCTGGATCAGGTCGGCGATGACCTCGCGGGCATCGCCGACGATCGGAACGTCGGCGACGCGGTTCTTGCCGATCTCGGCCGGGTCGATATCGGCGTGGACGACCTTGGCATAGGGGGCGAAGCTGTCGAGCTTGCCGGTGACGCGGTCGTCGAAGCGGGCGCCGAGGGCGACGATCAGGTCGGCCTTCTGCAGCGCGGTGACGGCGGTGACCGCACCGTGCATGCCCGGCATTCCCACGTGCAGCGGGTGGCTGTCGGGGAATGCGCCGAGCGCCATCAGGGTGGTGGTGACGGGCGCTCCGGTGAGTTCTGCGAGGACCTTCAGCTCGGCGGTGGCCTGCGCCTTCAGGACGCCGCCGCCGACGTAGAAGACCGGCCGCCGGGCGGAGGTGATCAGCTTGGCCGCCTCGCGGATCTGCTTGGCGTGCGGCTTGGTCACCGGTCGGTAGCCGGGCAGGTCCGTGACCGGCGGCCAACTGAAGGTGGTCCGGGCCTGGAGGGCGTCCTTGGCGATGTCGACCAGGACGGGGCCCGGGCGGCCGGTGGAGGCGATGTGGAAGGCCTCCGCGATCGTCCGCGGGATGTCCTCCGCCCGGGTCACGAGGAAGTTGTGCTTGGTGATCGGCATGGTGATGCCGACGATGTCCGCCTCCTGGAAGGCGTCGGTGCCGATCGCCCGGGAGGCGACCTGGCCGGTGATGGCGACCAGCGGCACCGAGTCCATGTGGGCGTCCGCGATCGGGGTCACCAGGTTGGTGGCGCCGGGACCCGACGTCGCCATGCAGACGCCGACCTTGCCAGTGGCCTGCGCGTACCCGGTGGCCGCGTGACCCGCGCCCTGCTCGTGCCGCACCAGCACGTGCCGCACCCGAGTGGAGTCCATCATCGGGTCGTAGGCCGGAAGGATCGCACCGCCGGGAATGCCGAATACGGTCTCGGCGCCGACCTCCTCGAGAGAGCGAATGAGCGACTGCGCACCCGTGACGTGCTCGGGCGCGGACTGCTGTCCTCCGGATCGGGGCCGCGGATGCGGGTGTTGGGCCCCGGTGGCCTGCTCGGTCATCGGCATTCTCTTCTCGGTGCTGAGGGTTTTTGCGATGTTTGGGCGTTGTGCGGCAGGTGCCTGTGCAACAAAAAACCCCTCGTGCCATGAGGCAAGCGAGGGGAGCGCGCCGGGTGTGGTCGCTGGGTGTCCGGTTCATGTCCGGTGAGTCCCAGTTCAGCCGACGCGCTGTCCAAGTACGAGAATTCGGGTGCGCATGGCACTGACCCTCCCCCCGGCACACCGTCACTGTCAAGTAGGTGGGACGGGAGTCTCATTATGTGAGCGGAGGTGCGTTCCGCCTCCGAAAACAGCGGGCACGCTGGTGTACACCGCCGCGCTGCCGCCGGCGAGGACCGGCTCCACCGGGCCGTGCGGCACGGGATGGCAGCCGGAGGTCAGCGCCCGGCGCAGCCGGTACTCGTCCAGCGGCCCGGAGAAGGCCATGCCCTGCCCGTGTGTACAACCCATCGCATGCAGCGCGACGGCCTGCTCGGGCAGGTCCACGCCGTCGGCGACCGACTGCAGGCCCAGGTCCGTGGCGATGCGCAGCAGCCCGCTGGTGATCTTGTGCAGTTGCGCGGACTCGACGACCCCCTCGACCAGGCTGCGGTCGATCTTGAGTACGTCGATGGGAAGCCGGCGCAGCGCCGTGATGGCCGCGTGGCCGCTGCCGAGGCCGTCGAGAGCGATACGGACGCCGATCCTGTGCAGGGCGCCGAGTCTGCGTTCCAGCTCGTCCAGACAGACCCTCGGGTCGGCTCCGGACAGTTCGATCGTCAGGGCGCCCGAGGCCAGGCCGTGCCGGGTGAGCAGGGTCTCGACGGAGCCGAGGGGCAGGGAGCGATCGAGGAGGCGGCGGGCGCTCAGCCGCACGGCGACGGGCACGGCGAGCCCGGCGGCGGTGCGCTCGGCGGCCTGCTCGACGGCCTCCTCGAGCATCCAGCGGCCCAGCTCGGCGGCCTTGTCGCTGTCCTCGGAGACGCGCAGGAACTCGGCGGGCGTGAAGAACACGCCCTGGGAGGAACGCCAGCGCGCCTGAGCACTGACCGAGGTGATCCGGCCGTCGGCCAGCGACATCACGGGCTGGTGCAACAGGGTGAACTCACCATCGTGCAGTGCGGCCCGCAACCGGGTGGTCAGCTCGGCCTTGCGCACCACGTCCTGCCGCATATGGGGCGCGTACAGCTCGACGCGGCCCTTGCCCGCCGCCTTGGCGCGGTACATGGCAAGGTCGGCGTTGCGCAGCAGCTCGCCGGTGCCCAGGCCCGGTTCGGCGAAGGCCACTCCGATGGACGCGGCCACCCGGACGTCGCCGCCGTCGATGTCGTACGGCTGGGAAAGGGTGAGGCGGAGTCGGTCGGCGAGTTCGAGGATGTGGCGTTCACGTGCGGCGCGGTCGCGGGTGCCGTCCCCGATGATCAGGGCCGCGAACTCGTCGCCGCCGAGGCGGGCGGCGGTGTCGCCCTGCCGGACCGCGTCCTGGAGTCTGCGGGCGGCCTGAACGAGCAACTCGTCCCCGGCATGGTGTCCGATCGTGTCGTTGACGGCCTTGAAGCCGTCGAGGTCGATGAAGAGGACCGCCGTGTTGCGCAGGGCTGTGCCGCGGTCGGTGGAGCGGCGGCCGGACAGGGCCTGCTGGACGCGCTTGGTGAACAGGGCGCGGTTGGGCAGGTCGGTGAGCGGGTCGTGCTCGGCGCTGTGCTGGAGCTGCGCCTGCAGGCGCACCCTCTCGGTCACGTCCCGGCTGTTGAAGATCAGCCCGCCATGGTGGCGGTTGACGGTGGACTCGACGTTGAGCCAGCCGCCGCGGCCCGACCTGAAGCGGCACTCGATGCGGGTCGTGGGTTCCTCGGCGTGGCTGGCCGCGAGGAAGCGGCGCACTTCGTGCACCACGCAGCCCAGGTCCTCCGGGTGGATGAGCGCGGCGAGTTCGGTTCCGACGAGGTCCTCTGCGGGCCGCCCGTACACACCGGCGGCGGCCGGGGAGACGTACCTGAGGGTGCCGTCGGGTGCGGCGATCATGATGACGTCGCTGGAGCTCTGCACCAGGGAGCGGAAGTGGTTCTCCTTCTGCGCGAGTTCCTGGGTGAGGGTGATGTTGTCGAGCAGCATGATGCCCTGGCGCACGACCAGTGCGAGCACCACGGCGCCGGCGGTGACGAGCACCACGCGGTCGACGCTCTGGCCGTTGAGGACGTTGTAGAGGACCCCCAGGGTGCAGACGGCGGCGGCGAGGTAGGGCGTGAGCGCGGCCAGGGATCCGGTGATCGGGCGCGCGGCCGTGGACGGGTACCGGTCGCGGCCCGCCTCCGGCGGGAGCTGCCGGCCCAGGTCCCGCGGCAGGCCGGGGTCCGGGTCCCGAGGGAGCACATGGTCCAGGTCCGGAGAGAGCGCATGCGGGTGCCCTCCCTGATGGTCCGCTCCCCGCACAGCCGCCTGCCGCTGCCCCGGCACGTGGTCGTGCACCGCGCGCGCGTGCCCGTCGTCGCGCGGCAGCGCCTGCGAAGGAGGACCGACCCAGGGGGCGTAGGCGAGGAGCAGCGAGCCGGAGAACCAGCCCGCGTCCAGCAACTGGCCCGAGTGGTAGCTGCTGTGGAGCAGCGGCGAGGTGAACAGCGCGTCGCACACCACGGTCAGGGCGAGCGCGCCGATGGCGGTGTTGATGGCGGACCGGTTGACCGCCACACTCCGGAAGTGCAGGGCGAGGACCATGCTGATCAGGGCGATGTCCAGCAGCGGGTAGGCGAGCGAGAGCGCGGTGTGCGCGACGCTCGGCCCGTCCAATTTGGCCGCCTGAGCGAGCGCAAGGCTCCAGGACAGCGTGAGCAGCGAGCCGCCGATCAGCCATGCGTCGAGTGCGAGGCAGACCCAACCCGCCCTGGAGACGGGCCTTTTGGCGAGCACGAGCAGTCCTACGATGGCCGGCGGCGCGAAACAGAGGAAGAAGAGGTCGGCGCAACTGGGCGAGGGGACGTGGCGGTCGAGGACGACCTCGTACCAGCCCCAGACGGCGTTGCCCAGCGTCGCCATGGCGGAGGAGAGCGCGAACAACAGCCAGGCGGGTCGAAAGCGGCTGCGCCTGCTACGGGCGTAGACGAAGCAGGAGACTGCCGCGATACCCGCCGCCACGCTCAGCCCGAAGTCGCCCATGAGAAGCGCGGCCTCCCGGGAGCCCCAGCCGAGCGCGGAACCGACGGCGTATCCCGCGCACACCAGGGCCAGGACGAACTGCGGAACCCGGCGCGTTTGGCCGCCGGGCCGCGGGCTGCGGACCGGAGCCGCCCCGAGGGAGCTCACCGGGTCCACCCGGTCCGAGGCGCCACCGGCTCCCGCCGGTCCGGGTGGGCTGGGTGCGCATGCCTCTTGCGGCCGCTGTGCCTGCGGTGGTGGTGATGGCTGCCGTGACCGCTGTGGCCGCGTCTGTGTGCCGCCGCTCGCCAGGGTCGCCGCCCGTGGCCCCGCCCCGTCGGATCGCTCGTCCATTGGCCGTACATCGCCCGTCGCCCCCCTCGCATGTCTGAAAGTTCCATCCCCGGCGCCGAACGGTCGCGGCGCATCCCCTGTCGGGACGATACACCAGTCTCGTCACTCAGGGACATAGTTCCTCTACGCTCCGTAACGAGCAGCGAGGAAGTGGGTACGTACCGCGTACGGGGGACTGCAGAGTGTGCCCGAAGCAGACGGGGAGCGGACGGGAGACGACGCGTACACCGGTCGTACGCCCGGCGGCCGGGGCGTGCGCCGGAGGCCGTGTCGGCTGAAATCGTGCGCCGGACGGGCCCGTTCACACCCGGGCCGGTCCTCCCCGTGCCGTCTCCGCTCCGTGCCCTACGCGCCGGTCGTCGATATCACGTTCTCCATCGGTTCCCCCTGCACGAAACGGTTCAGCTGAGCGCTCAGAAGGCGCTTGGCGCGGGGCCAGAACGCCGAAGTGGGGCCGCCGACATGGGGGCTTATGAGCACGCCGGGCGCATGCCAGAGGGGGTGCCCCTCGGGCAGCGGTTCGGGGTCGGTCACGTCCAGGGCCGCCGTGATGCGGCCGGTCTCCAGCTCGGCCAGCAGCGCCTTGGTGTCCACGACGCCGCCGCGGGCCACGTTGACCAGCAGCGCACCGTCCTTCATCCGGGCCAGGAAGTCCGCGTTGACCAGGCCCTTCGTCTCATCCGTGAGGGGTGTGGCGAGCACCACGACATCGGCGTCGGGAAGAAGTTCCGACAATCGGGAGATGGGATGCACAAGACCGCGCGCTGTCTCGCGCTCGCGGCGCGCGACGCGCGCCACCCGCGCGAGCTCGAACGGCGCGAGCCGGTCCTCTATGGCGGCGCCCACGGACCCGTATCCCACGATGAGGACGGACTTGTCGGCGAGCGCCGGACGGAACCCGGCGCGCCACTCCCCCCGGTCCTGGCCCCGGACGAAGTCGGGTATGCCGCGCAGCGAGGCGAGGATCAGGGTCAGCGCGAGTTCGGCGGTGCTGGCGTCGTGCACCCCGCGTGCGTTGCACAACTGCACGCCCCTGGGCAGCAGATGGAGGCCCGGCTGCACATGGTCGACGCCGGCGGAGAGGGTCTGCACGACGCGGACGGACGTCATCGCGGCCATGGGGCGCACCGCTGTCTCACTGCCCTTCATGTAGGGCACGACGTACAGCACGCAGTCGGCCGGGTCCGCTGGGAACTCCTGGGCGCCGTTCCAGAAGCGGTAAGTGGGACCCTCGGGGAGGCCCTCTACTTCGTCGGTGCGGAACGGAAGCCAAACATCGTCAGTCATGGTCAGGAGGCTATGCGAAGGGTCCGGAACCGCATTGGTTAGTTTGGGGTGCCAGGAAAGGGAGGGCACGGCCAGGTGGAGCGCAGGACGATCGGCGCGGCAACGCTCGAGGTGGGGGCCGTCGGACTCGGGTGCATGCCGATGAACTGGGCGTACTCCGGTTCGCTGCAAAGGGGCGACGAGTCGCTGCGGGCGGTGCACCGGGCGCTCGATCAGGGGGTGACGCTGCTCGACACGGCCGACATGTACGGGCCGTTCACCAACGAGCTGCTGGTGGGCCGGGTGCTGAAGGAGCGGCGCACCGAGGCGTTCGTGTCGACCAAGGTCGGCCTGCTGGTGGGCGAGCAGCACATCGTGGCCAACGGCCGCCCCGGCTATGTGAAACGGGCCTGTGACGCTTCGCTGCGACGCCTGCAGACCGACGTCATCGATCTTTACCAGCTGCACCGTGCGGACCCCGAGGTCCCCGTCGAGGAGACCTGGGGCGCCATGGCGGAGCTGGTGCGGGCGGGCAAGGTACGGGCGCTGGGACTGTGCGCGGTGGGCGTGCGCGGCAGGCGGCGGACCGGGGCCCGGCTGTACGACGGCACTCTGCGGCAGCTGGAGCGGGTGCAGCAGGTCTTCCCGGTGAGCGCGGTGGAGGCCGAGCTGTCGGTGTGGTCGACAGAGGCGCTGGACGCGCTGGTGCCGTGGTGCACGGCGCGCGGGGTCGGCTTCCTGGCGGCGATGCCGCTCGGCAACGGCTTCCTGACCGGGACGCTGACCCCGGGCAGTGGCTTCGAGCCGGACGATCTGCGCGCCCGTCATCCCCGTTTCACGGCCGAGATGATGGCGGCGAACCAGCCGATCGTGGCCGGCCTGAGGCGGGTGGCCCGCCGCCACGGCGCGGACGTCACACCCGCCCAGGTGGCGCTGGCCTGGGTGCTGGCGCAGGGGCGGCACGTGGTCCCGGTACCGGGCGCCAAGCGGGAGCGCTGGGTCACGGAGAACGCGCGCGCGGCCACGCTGCGGCTGACGCCTGAGGACCTGACGGAACTGGCAGAGCTGCCGGCGGCGCAGGGCTCCTGGGACTGAGCGGGGACACGCCTTCCCGAGGGCCCTGGGGCGCCCGCCCCGGACGGTACCGGGCCCGGAAGCCGCTTCGACTCCGATCGACCGGGAACCATGGAGCAACGGGCGGTGTAGGGAAAGAGAAGAAGCCCCCTGGCGAAGGGAATCGGATCGTGCAACGTCGAGCTGTGTCGGCCGTGTTGGCCGCTACCGCGCTCCTGCTGGCGGCCGGCTGCTCCTCGGGCGGCAAAGACGGCCCGGGCGGCGGCAAGAGCGTGACGTCGGGTGGTACGACACCGGGGTCGCCCTCCGCTCCGGCGGGCGAAGGGACCCGGCCGGCGAAGGGATCGGTCCGCGTGGTGCGGACGGTCGCCGAAAACCTCAACACGCCCTGGGGCCTCGCCCCGCTGCCCGACGGCGGACTGCTGGTCTCCTCCCGGAACGACGGGACGATCGCGCGGATCGACGAGAAGTCCGGGAAGAAGACGGAGCTGGGCGCGGTGCCCGGAGTCTCGATAGCCGGCGAGGGCGGCCTGCTGGGTATCGTCCTCTCCCCCGGCTACGCCTCGGACCACCTGGTCTACGCGTACATCACGACGGACTCCGACAATCGCATCGTCAGCATGCTGTACGACGCGAAGAGACCGGCCGGTAACCAGCTGGGCGCGCCGAACACGGTCTTCAAGGGCATCCCCAAGGGTGACTTCCACAACGGCGGACGGATCGCGTTCGGACCGGACGGGATGCTGTACGCGAGTACGGGTGAGACGGGCAACCGCGGCCTGGCCCAGGACAGGAACTCGCTCGGCGGCAAGATTCTGCGCATGACCCCGGAGGGCGAGCCGGCCCCCGGCAACCCCTTCGGCGAGTCGCCCGTCCTCTCCTACGGCCACCGCAACGTCCAGGGCCTGGCCTGGGACGACAAACAACGCCTGTTCGCCTCGGAGTTCGGCCAGGACGCCTGGGACGAGCTGAACGCAATCAAGCCGGGCGACGATTACGGCTGGCCGGAGGCCGAGGGGAAGTCGTCGAACCCCAAGTACCACAACCCGATCGCCCAGTGGCACACCAGCGAGGCTTCCCCCAGCGGCATCGCCTACGCCGGGGGCTCGATCTGGATGGCGAGCCTGCGCGGTGAGCGGCTGTGGCGCATCCCGCTCAAGGGCACCGAGGCCTCCGCGCCGCCGCAGGCGTTCCTCGAGGACACATACGGCCGCCTCCGCACGGTGGTTCCGGCGGGCGGCAACAGACTGTGGCTGACGACCAGCAACACGGACGGCCGGGGCGGTCGGTCGACGGGCGACGACCGGATCCTTGAGGTGGAGGTGTCGTAGGGCGGGCGGCCGGGCTCAGTCCGGGCTCGCTGCCGGGTCGGCGTCCTCCGGTTTCGACAGACGTATGAGCACCTTGCCCGACGCCAGGTCGATCGGCCCGCGACCCCCGTCGCCGTCCGTCACGTCCACCCGGGTCAGTTCCAGGCGCTTGTTCTCGTCATGGGTGTGCTTGCGGCCCGGTGCGAAGAGTTCCTCGAACATGTTGAACACGGCGCCTCCCTCGGCCCGGATCCTGACAGCCTAAGCCTCACCCCGCTGCCGGGACAGCGGGCGCCTCGGGCGGGAACAACGCCAGCCGGTGGGCCAGCGCCGCCGCCTCCCCGCGGCCCGACACGCCCAGCTTGGCGAGGATGTTCGACACATGGACGCTGGCCGTCTTCGGGGAGATGAACAGCTCCTCGGCTATCTGGCGGTTGGTGCGGCCGGCCGCGACCAGGCGGAGCACGTCCCGTTCGCGGTGGGTGAGCCCCAGGGACTCGGCCGGGTCCAGTACGGCCGGCTCCGCGGTGCGCGACAGTGTGAGGCGGGCCCGCCCGGCGAGCTGGGCGACCGACTCGGCGAGCGGCCGGGCACCGAGATGCTCGGCCACCGCACCGGCCAGCCGCAGCAGCTCGGTGGCCCGCTCGCGCGCGTCCTCGCCGCCGCCCGGGGCCAGCAGGGACGCGGCGAGGCGATGGCGGGCGCGGGCCAGGTCGTAGGGGCGGTCGAGGACCTCGAACGCGGCCACGACCTCGGACCAGTCCTGCGGCCCGCCGCGGCCCTCGGCGCGCAGCAGTTCGGCGCGGACCCAGCGCTCGTGCGCCTGCCACACCGGCACATTGGCGGTGAGCGCCTTGGCTGCCCCGCGGATCCGCTCCAGGGCCTCGGCGCGGCCCGGCTCGGCGGCGGGCAGGCCGAAGGCGTCCGCCTCGGCGGTGGCGGCAGCGAGCAGCAGCGGCCAGCCGTAGCGCTGAGTGCCCGTCGGGAGGCCCGCGTCGAGAGCCTTGCCGAGGGTGGCGCGGGCATCGGCGAGGCGGCCCTCTCCGGCCGCGATCCCGAGGGCGAGGTGCGCCAGCGGCAGCCGGTGCTGCGGCATGGTGTCGTGCGTACCGAGGTACTCGCGTGCGGCGGTGAGTTGACGCCCGGCCTCCGCCAGGTCGCCCCCGGCGAGGGCGAGATGGGCGTGCCGCGTGGCCCCCCAGCCGAGCGGCATGGCGCTCTGAACGACGCGTTGCGAGGCGGTCGCGGCCTCGGCGGCCTCGTCCCAGCGGCCCAGTGAGTAGAGGGATTCACCGAGGTTGCCCCACATCCAGGCCTCGGTGTCCGCCAGGCCCAGTCTCCGGGTGAGGTCGAGCCCCTGGCGGAGCACCTCGACGGCCTCCCGGGAGCGGCCGATGCCCTCCAGATGGGACGGCAGGTTCACATGGAGGCGGCCCGTCACCTGCGCGTTGCCGAGGACCTCGGCCTGCTCCTTGACCTCGTACATCTGCGCGAGCCCGGTGTCGATGTCACCCGCCTCGACGAACAGACCGCCCAGGGTGAGGCGCGCGTTCAGCTCGATGTCCTGGGCGCCCACCATGCGCGCGTACTCCACGGCGCGCTCGGCGGCCGAGAACGCGTCGGGGCCGGGAACGTGCAGCATCGACCAGGTGGCGACCAGGGCAAGGACCTCGGCGTGCACTTCCGAGGGCGGCAGTCCGCGCACCAGCTGCTGGGCGGTGGTGAGTTCCTCCCAGCCGTCGCTGCGGGACGTGTGCTGCATCAGCCGCGCGCGCTGGACCCAGAACCAGGCGGCCCGGAGGGGGTCGTTCTCCTCCTCCAGGAGGTGCAGGGCGCGCTTGGTGATCTTCAGGGCGCGCTCGCGCTCCCCGCACAGGCGGCCCGCGACGGCGGCCTCCGCCATCAGGTCGAGGTAGTGCAGGCACCCGGTCGCCGGGTCGCAGGCGGAGGGCGGATACGCCTCGGCGTAGTCCAGTGGGCGCAGAGCGGCGCGTACGGGCTCGGGGGTGATGTCCCACAGCTCCATCGCGCGCTCCAGCAGCCGCAGTCGCTCGGAGTGGGCGTGCCGGCAGCGGGCTTCCACGGCGGCGTCGAGGACGGCGGGCAAGGCCTTGGCGGCATCGTGCGCGTGGTACCAGTAGCTGGCCAGGCGTGGGGCGCGTTGGTCGGCCGGTACGAGCGTGGGGTCGGCCTCCAAAGCCTCGGCGTACCGCCGGTTGAGGCGGGAGCGTTCGCCGGGGAGCAGGTCGTCGCTGACTGCCTCGCGGACGAGGGAGTGACGGAAGCGGTAGCCGTCGCCGTCGGGCGCGGCGAGCAGGATGTTGGCGCCGACCGCGGCGCGCAGGGCCTCGATGAGGTCGTCTTCGGCGAGCCGGGCGGCGGCCGCGAGGAGGCGGTGCTCGACGGTGGAACCGCCCTCGGCGACGATCCGGGCGACGCGCTGCGCCGTTTCCGGCAGTTTCTCGATGCGGACGAGGAGGAGGTCGCGCAGGGAGTCGGTCAGGCCCGCGTGACCGTCCTCGCAGGAGGCGACCGCCAGTTCCTCCACGAAGAAGGCGTTGCCGTCGGAGCGTTCGAAGATCTCGTCGACCTGAGCGGGGTCGGGCTCGGCGGCGAGGATACCGGCGATCTGGCGTTCGACCTCGGTGCGGTTGAACCGGCCGAGTTCGATGCGGCGGACCGTGCGGAGCCGGTCGAGTTCGGCCAGGAGGGGACGCAGAGGGTGGCGGCGGTGGATGTCGTCGGAGCGGTAGGAGGCGATGACGACAAGGCGGCCGCTGCGCAGCGTGCGGACGAGGTAGGCGAGCAGGTGGCGGGTGGAGGCGTCGGCCCAGTGAAGGTCCTCCAGGGCGAGGACGACGGTGCGGCGGGCGGCGACGCGCTCCAGCAGGCGGGCGGTGAGCTCGAAGAGACGGGCCGTGCCGTCCTCGTCGTCCCAGGGTCCGTGGCGCGACACGCCCATCTCGGGCAGCAGCCGGGCCAGTTCCTCCTCCTGGCCGGCGGCCGCCTCGGCCAGTTCCTCGGGAAGCTGGCGGCGCAGGGCGCGCAGGGCGGTGGAGAACGGGGCGAAGGGCAATCCGTCGGCGCCGATCTCGACGCAGCCGCCCAACGCGACGACCGCGTCCTCGCGGGCGGCCGCGGCGGCGAACTCCTCGATCAGCCGGGTCTTGCCGACGCCGGCCTCACCGCCGACGAGCAGCGCCTGCGGCTCTCCCCCCGTGCTGAACGCCTCGGAAGTACCCCCACCGGCAGCGCGGGCGAGCGCGTCGTGCAACACCCCCAACTCATCGGCTCTACCGACGAACACAGGGCTGACGGACCTGGTCTCCACACCCCCGAGGATCGCACGAGGCCCTGCCGACGCGGCACCGAATATCGCCTTCCGGGCACCGGGGCCGTCGGCCCGCATCATCGGCGCCGCCCTCTCTTCCGGCACAGACGTCATGCGGCCCCCGCAAGCCACCCTCTTCGCGGACGCCACAGCGGCCGTCCCGGACGGTGCCGGGACGGCCGCTGTGGCTGGTCGGCCGGATCTGGCCCGCGTCGTTGCGGCGGCCGTCGCGCGATCGGTGGCGGGGAGCGCGGCACCCGCGGCGTCGTACTCCCCCGCCTGCCCGCTCATGCGGCGCGGGCGACGCGGAGTCGGCGCCGTCGGCCACTATGGGATCGGTCCTCCGCTTCGATTTCACCGTCGGTCTCGCGGGCGGCGCGGCGCTGCCGCAGGGACTCGCGCGCCAGCCGGTAGTCGTCCGCCTCACGGATCAGCTCGGCGGAGTGGATCCGTTGCAGCTCGTACTCGATCATGATGTCTCCTCTGGAAAGACCGGATGGGGGCATCGCCTTTGCGATGCCCCCACCTTCGTCCCCCAGAGGGATCCGCCGCATCGGGAGAGTTCCGCATCTTCCGTGGCGCGCGGGGGCCTTAGACACGCGTGAGGGGCCTTGGTGCTTCCCTAAGGTCTCACGGAAGTCCTAAGGCCCCTCAGGACCTGCGCAGGGTCAGCCGACGGACGGCAGTCCGAGCAGGATGTCGGTGTACTTCAGGACGGCCAGCAGCAGCCCGATGACACCCAGGGCGATACCGCCCCAGGCGACCGACTTGATCCAGGCGGCCTGCGGTTTGCCGGGCGCCCCGAAGGCCGGGCGGGCCAGCACCACGACGCCCACGATCAGCGCGGCCAGCGCGAACAGGCCGCCCCACAGGGCGGTCGCTTGCCAGGCGTCGCCGTACACCGCCTTGATCTGACTGCCGATGCCCGCCGTGGTCTGGGTCCTGAGCTGGCCCAGCAGGGTCGCGCGCGCGGAGGCCACGGTGGATACCCAGCTGCCGGAGAGGGAGATCACCCCGAGCCCGGCGGAGACGACCGCCCCGGCTCCCTGGCCCACACCGGAGGGCCCCTCCTGGGCCTTCTCCTGGGCCGCCTCCGTGGCGGTCTCCTCGGCCTGGACCGCCTCCGTTGCGGTCTCCTCGGCCTGGGTCACCTCCGTGGCGGTCTCCTCGGCCTGGACCGCCTCCGTTGCGGTCTCCTCGGCCTGGGCCGCCTCCGTGGCGGTCTCCTCGGCCTGGGTCACCTCCGCCTTCGTCTCGTCGTTCGTCACCTCGGCGCCGGTCTCGGCCCCTGCCTCGTCAACTGTCTTGGTTCCCATGCCTCGCACCGTATGGACGCTGTCTGAGAGGTCTCTTAATGATCGCTTTTCAGTGATCGTTGTGAGCGGCACGCGCGCGTGCGTCGCGCCACTCGGGGGCGAGCGCCGACCAGACCTCCATGTCCTGGCGTACACCCCGGTACAGGAAGCTTTCGCGGAGCACGCCCTCACGGGTCATGCCCAGCCGTCGCGCCACCTTGATGCTCGGCTCGTTCGCGGACGACGCCTGCCACTCCACACGGTGCAGGCCGCGCTCGTCAAACGCCCAGTCGATGAGCACCCGGGCCCCCCGCGTGACCAGTCCTCGCCCGGAGGCGGCGGGCTCCAGCCAGCAGCCGATCTCGCAGTTGCCGCCCTCGGCGTCGAAGATGCGGAACAGCACTCCGCCGACCAGCTTCGCGTCCAGCCACAGCCCGTGCAGGAAGCCACTGTCCGCGGCTCGCTTGTCGGCGTACGACTGCAGCATGGCGCGCGCGCTGTCCACGTCCGTGACGTTCACCCCGAACGGGATGTGCTGGGTGATGAACTCGCGCCCGCGGTCGAGGTGGGCGAGGAACTCCTCGGCGTGCCAGGGCTCCAGAGGTCGCAGCTCGGCTCCGTCGTCACCCAGGGATATCGCGTACATCCTGCTGCTGCTCCTTCACCAGTACATCCATCAGTGCGTCGTCGTGCGCGTTCTTCCCCGGAACTGTCGCACGGCCCTCCGGCGGCTCGATGCTGATGTGCGGCAGCCGGCGCTCCAGCCAGGACGGCAGCCACCAGTTGGCGCCGCCGAGCAGGTGCATCAGGGCGGGGACGAGAAGCGTGCGCAGGACGAAGGCGTCCAGGGCGACGGCCGAGGCGAGCGCGATACCGAACATGGCGATCACACGGTCGCCGCTGAGCACGAAGGCGAGGAAGACGGAGATCATGATGACCGCCGCCGAGTTGATGACCCGGCCGGTCTCGGCCAGGCCGACGCGCACGGCGCGCCGGTTGTCGCCGGTCGCCAGCCACTCCTCGTACATGCGGCTGACCAGGAACACCTGGTAGTCCATGGAGAGCCCGAAGAGCACCGAAACCATGATCACGGGGAGGAAGGGCTCGATCGGTCCGCCCCGGCCGAGGCCCAGCAGTTCGCTTCCCCAGCCCCACTGGAAGATCGCGACGACCACGCCGAACGCGGAGGCGACGGCGGCGACGTTCATCACGGCGGCCTTCAGCGGGATGGCCAGGGACCGGAAGGCGAGCAGGAGCAGCACACAGCCCAGGCTGATCACCACCCCCACGAACAGCGGCAGCTGGCCGACGATCACGCCCGCGAAGTCGTCGTAGGCCGCCGTCGTCCCGCCCACGGCCAGGTCGAGCGTGGTGCCCTTCTCGGCGCGCGGCAGCACCTCGGAGCGCAGCCGGTCCACGAGGTCGCTGGTGTGCTGGGACTGCGGGGCGAAGTCCGGGACGACGGTGAGGTACGCCATGTCGCCGCTGCTGTTGTACGTCGCCGGGGTCACGGAGGCGACCCCCTGAGTGGCCGCGAGCGTGCTGTCGAGGTGGTCGAGCGCGAGCTTGTCCTCGGCGCTGCCGACCCGGGTGACGAGGGTGAGCGGGCCGTTGGCGCCGGGCCCGAATCCGTCGGCTATGAGGTCGTACGCCTGCCGGGTGGTCGACGACTTCGGGCCGTTGCCCTGGTCGGCGGTGCCCAGGTGGAGGGAGAGCGTGGGGAGGGCAAGGAGGGCCATGACGGACACGGCCACGACGCCCAGCTTCTTGGGGTGGCGTTCGACGAACGCGGACCAGCGGGCGGCGAACCCTCCCGGCACCTCCGGTTCGGGCCCGTTCTCGTCCAGCCTGCGCCGCTCGCGCCTGCTGAGGGCACGGGGACCGATGAAGGACAGGAGGGCGGGCAGCAGGGTCACGGAGGCCGCGACGGTGAGGAGGACGGTGAGACAGGCCGCGACCGCGACGCCGTTGAGGAAGCCGAGCCGCAGGATCAGCATGCCGAGGAGCGCGATGCACACCGTGGCGCCCGCGAAAACAACGGCCCGGCCGGTGGTGGCGACGGCGCCCACGGCGGACTCCGTCACCGGCATGCCCCGCTTCAGGTTCCGGCGGTGCCGGGTCACGATGAACAGGGCGTAGTCGATGCCGACGCCGAGCCCGATCAGCATGCCGAGCATGGGCGCGAAGTCGGCGACGGTCATGGCGTGCCCGAGCAGCGCGGTGCCGGCGTACGCGGTGCCGACGCTGATCAGCGCGGTCGCGATGGGCAGCATGGAGGCGGCGAGCGAGCCGAAGGCGAGGAAGAGGACCAGGGCGGCGACGGCCACGCCGACGGCCTCGGCGAGGTGCCCGCTCGGCGCGTTGGTGAGGCCGATCGCGCTGCCGCCCAGTTCGACCCGCAGCCCGTCGGTCTCCGCGGCCTTGGCGGTGGCGACGACGGCCTGGGCCTCGCCCTTGCCGATGTTCTCGGTCTGCTCGTCGAAGGTGATCGTGGCGTACGCGGTGCGGCCGTCGCGGCTGATCTGGCCGCTGTGGCTGCCTTCGTACGGGCTGGTGACGGACGCGATGCCGGGCAGTTCCGCGATCTTGTCCAGGGTGCGGGTCATCGTCTGCTCGACGGCGGGGGCGCGCACGCTGCCCGGGCTGGTGCGCCATACGACGGTGTCGGTGTCGCCGTCGTGGCCGGGGAAGCCCTCCTGGAACAGCTCGGCGGCGCGGCCCGCCTCGGTGCCGGGGGCGTCGTAGTGGTTCGAGTACGCGGAACCCGTGACCGCGGCGGCGGCGCTGACTCCACCGAAGGCCAACAGCCAGAGCAGCACCGCGGCGAGGCGGTGGCGGACACACCAGCGTGCGAGGGCTGCCACGGACGCGCTCCCTGGGAATGGTTTGTGGATCTTTGCCCGGGAGCAGACGCTAATGGAACTGAACAGCCAGCAAAGAACGAATGAGCAATCCCTGCCACTCTTGCAGCCAGAAGAGATCGTTTGTCGCTTTCGTGGGGTTCTTCACAGGAGTGGGACTCAATTCACACGGCGATCGCGGCAACTCCGTCGCCACATAAGGCTTTTGTAAATGCACCGGGGGCGGTACATCGGATTCGATGTACCGCCCCCGGCGGCCGTTCCGCGGCTTTTCTCAGCCCTCGGCGACGCCCAGCTTCTCCAGGATCAGCTCCTTGACGCGGGCGGCGTCCGCCTGGCCTCGGGTGGCCTTCATGACCGCGCCGACCAGGGCGCCGGCCGCGGCCACCTTGCCGCCACGGATCTTGTCCGCGATGGCCGGGTTCCCGGCGATGGCCTCGTCGACGGCGGTGGTCAGGGCGCCTTCGTCGGAGACGACCTTCAGACCGCGCTTCTCGACGACCTCGTCCGGGGTGCCCTCGCCCGCGAGGACGCCCTCGATGACCTGGCGGGCCAGCTTGTCGTTGAGGTCGCCGTCAGCCACGAGCCGGGTGACGCGGGCGACTTGCTGCGCATTGATGGGCAGCTCGTCCAGGGCCTTGCCCGACTCGTTGGCGTGACGGGCCAGTTCACCCATCCACCACTTGCGCGCGGACGCCGCGTCGGCGCCTTCCTCGATCGTCGCGACGATCAGGTCGAGTGCGCCGGCGTTGAGGATCGCCTGCATGTCGGTCGCGGAGATCCCCCACTCCTCGAGCAGCCGGTTGCGGCGCACGAGGGGCAGCTCCGGCAGCGAGCCACGCAGTTCCTCGACCCACGCGCGCGCGGGCGCGACCGGGACCAGGTCCGGCTCGGGGAAGTACCGGTAGTCCTCGGCCTCTTCCTTCACACGGCCCGAGGTCGTCGAGCCCGTGTCCTCGTGGAAGTGGCGGGTCTCCTGGATCACCGTGCCGCCGCCCCCGAGGACCGCGGCGTGGCGCTGGATCTCGAAGCGGCAGGCACGCTCGACGGAGCGCAGCGAGTTGACGTTCTTGGTCTCGCTCCGCGTGCCGAACTTCTCGGCGCCCTTGGGCATCAGCGACAGGTTCACGTCGCAGCGCATCTGGCCCATCTCCATACGGGCCTCGGAGACGCCGAGCGCACGGATCAGCTCGCGCAGCTCGCGGACGTACGCCTTCGCCACCTCGGGCGCGCGCTCGCCGGCGCCGACGATCGGCTTGGTGACGATCTCGATGAGCGGAATGCCGGCGCGGTTGTAGTCCAGCAGGGAGTGGGACGCGCCGTGGATACGGCCGGTGGCGCCGCCGACGTGGGTCGACTTGCCGGTGTCCTCCTCCATGTGGGCGCGCTCGATCTCCACGCGGAAGGTCTCGCCGTCCTCCAGCTGCACGTCGAGGTAGCCGTTGAAGGCGATCGGCTCGTCGTACTGGGAGGTCTGGAAGTTCTTCGGCATGTCCGGATAGAAGTAGTTCTTCCGGGCAAAGCGGCACCACTCGGCGATCTCGCAGTTCAGCGCGAGACCGATCCTGACGGCGGACTCCACGCCGGTCGCGTTGACGACCGGGAGCGAGCCGGGCAGGCCGAGGCAGGTGGGGCAGGTCTGCGAGTTCGGCTCGGCGCCGAGCGCCGTCGAACAGCCGCAGAACATCTTGGTCTTGGTGCCGAGTTCGACATGGACCTCAAGGCCCATGACGGGGTCGTACGACGCCAGCGCGTCCTCGTACGACACCAAGTCGGTCAGGGTGGTCACGGTGAAACTTCCCTCTCAGCCCAGCAGGACGTCGTCGTCGCCCAGCCGCTTCAACTCGCGGACGAGAAGGGCGAGACCGGTGACGATGGCGGCGGCGGACACGGCGGCGTCGAGTAGCCGCAGCGTGTCGTGCTCGCGGCGGGCCTTCTTGACCTGCTTCGCGACGCCGAACACGCCATAGGCGGTGGTGGCCATGGACAGGTACGTACCGGACTTGGACTGCTTGAAGCCCTTGGCCTTGGACAGTGCCTTACTCACAGCGACGGAGCCTCCTCGAGAAGCGGGTGCCCCCACTGTTCCACGAAGGCCGCTTCGACGGCGGCGCCGACCTTGTACAGCCGGTCGTCCTTCATCGCCGGGGCGATGATCTGCAGACCGACCGGGAGGTTGTCCTCCGGCGCGAGGCCGCAGGGCAGCGACATGGCGGCGTTGCCGGCCATGTTGACCGGGATGGTGCACAGGTCCGCCAGGTACATGGCCATCGGGTCGTCGGCGCGCTCGCCGATCGGGAAGGCGGTGGTGGGGGTCGTGGGCGACACGATCACATCCACCTGCTCGAACGACTTCTCGAAGTCGCGGGTGATGAGCGTGCGGACCTTCTGGGCGGAGCCGTAGTACGCGTCGTAGTAGCCGGAGCTGAGGGCGTACGTGCCGAGCATGATGCGGCGCTTGACCTCGGGACCGAAGCCCGCCTCACGGGTGAGGGAGGTGACCTCCTCGGCGGAGTGCGAGCCGTCGTCGGCGACGCGCAGGCCGTAGCGCAGACCGTCGAAGCGGGCGAGGTTGCTGGAGCACTCGCTCGGGGCGATCAGGTAGTACGCGGCCAGCGCCAGGTCGAAGGACGGGCAGTCCAGCTCGACGATCTCGGCGCCCAGCTCCTTGAGGAGCGCGACGGCCTCGTCGAAGCGCTGCACGACGCCGGCCTGGTAGCCCTCGCCGCGGAACTGCTTGACCACACCGATGCGCATGCCCTGCACGGAGCCGTTGCGCGCGGCCTCGACGACCGGCGGCACCGGGGCGTCGACGGAGGTGGAGTCGAGCGGGTCGTGTCCGGCGATGGCCTCGTGCAGGAGGGCGGCGTCCAGGACCGTACGGGCGCAGGGACCGCCCTGGTCGAGGCTGCTGCTGAAGGCGACCATGCCGAAGCGGGAGACGGCGCCGTACGTCGGCTTGACGCCGACCGTACCGGTGACGGACGCGGGCTGACGGATGGAGCCGCCGGTGTCGGTGCCGATGGCGAGCGGGGCCTGGAAGGAGGCGAGCGCGGCGCTCGACCCGCCGCCGGAGCCACCGGGGATGCGGGTGAGGTCCCAGGGGTTGCCCGTGGGCCCGTAGGCACTGTTCTCGGTGGAGGACCCCATGGCGAACTCGTCCATGTTGGTCTTGCCGAGGATGACGATGTCGGCGGCCTTCAGCCGCTTGGTGAGGGTGGCGTCGTACGGCGGGATCCAGCCCTCGAGGATCTTCGAGCCGACGGTCGTCGGAACGCCCTCGGTGGTGAAGATGTCCTTGAGCGCCAGCGGCACGCCGGCCAGCGGGCCGAGCTTCTCGCCGCGCTCACGCTTCGCGTCGACGGCGCGGGACTGCGCCAGGGCGCCCTCACGGTCGACGTGCAGGAAGGCGTGCACCTTCTCGTCGACGGCCTCGATACGGGCCAGATGGGCCTCGGTGACCTCGACGGCGGTGAGCTCGCCGGAGGCGATCTTCTCGGCGGTCTCGGCGGCGGTGAGCCGGATGATGCTGTTCTTGTCCGTCATGACGGGCTACTCCTCCCCCAGGATCTGCGGCACCTTGAAACGCTGCTGCTCCTGGGCCGGGGCGCCGGACAGCGCCTGCGCGGGGGTGAGCGACGGACGGACCTCGTCCGCGCGCATGACGTTCGTCAGCGGCAGCGGGTGGGAGGTCGGCGGTACGTCTTGGTCGGCGACCTCGCCGACGCGGGCGACCGCGCCGATGATGTCGTCGAGCTGGCCAGCGAAGTGCTCGAGCTCTTCGGGCTTCAGCTCCAGACGCGCCAGCCGGGCGAGGTGGGAGACCTCCTCGCGCGTAATGCCAGGCATGCAGCGATCCTCTGGGGTGAGTGTGTGTGGTTTGGGCTCAATCCTATGGCGCGGGGCCCCGTGCCCGTGAAACGGATTCCCGGGGACGGCCGCACTCGCCTGACGGCCGTCCCGGGCGGCGCCCTGCGGGAAGTGGTTGTCGTACGGCTCCAGCACCTCGGGCGAAGGGGCGCGATCAGACGGCGAAGAGCAGCCCGGCACTGATCAGCACGACCATGGCCGTGGCGAAGTGGATCCCGAAGGCCACGGCCCTGGTGCCGCCATGGCGCAGCACTGTCAGCGTGTCTCCGAGCGGCATGATCGCGACGGCCGGCATGTACCAGGCCTCGGCGCGCGCACCGGCGAACGCGAGAAGAGCCGGGCCCAGGAGGCCGAAGGTGCCGTCCCTGAGGCCCTTGATCGTGAGGTAGGCGGCGTCGCTGTCCTTGGGGTTCCGGCCGGTGCGGCGAATGGGGTCCCCCTGCTCGAAGAGCTTTGGGGGAGGCGTGCCGGGCGTCGCGACGGCGCGAACGTTGCCTGTCGGGGCACTTGTGCCGTGGAGCTAGCCGACCCGCCCCGGATCGTCCGCGGCGGCCGCGGGCAGCGCGGCCCTCGGGCGCTGCCAGCCCCTCGAGCCCCGGGCCAGCAGCCACGCCGTGGTCTCCTCCGGCGGCATCGCTGCGGCGACCAGCCACCCCTGGACCGCGTCGCATCCCAGGTCCCGCAGCCGCTCCCAGGTCTCGTCGTCCTCGACCCCCTCGGCGACGACGAGCAGCCCCAGCGAATGAGCCAGGTCGACCGTGCAGCGCACGATCTCCGCATCCTCCGCGTCCACGGCCAGCCGCGCCACGAACGAACGGTCGATCTTCAGTTCGCTCACCGGCAGCCGCCGCAGGTGCACCAGCGACGAGTACCCGGTGCCGAAGTCGTCCAGCGACATCTTCACGCCGTGCCCGGCCAGCCCGGCCAGCGTGTCCGCGGCCCGCTGCGGGTCCTCCAGGAGCACATGCTCCGTGATCTCCAGTTGCAGCGCCCCCGCGGGCACCCCGTGCCGTGCCAGTCGCGCGGCCACCGCGCCCGCGAAGCCCGGCGTGTGGACGTCCCGCGGGGAGACGTTCACGGCCACCGGCACCCGGAGCCCCTGCGCACGCCACCTGGCCACCTGTCCGAGCGCCGTCTCCAGCACGTACTCCGTCAGGTGCGGCATCAGCCCGGACGACTCCGCGATCGCGATGAACTCGTCCGGCGGCACCTTCCCGCGCTCGGCGTGCACCCATCGCACGAGCGCCTCGAGACCGGCGACCTGCCCGTCGAAGCGGACCTTCGGCTGGTAGTGCAGCTCCACCTCATGCGCGTCCAGCGCACGCCGCAGGTCCCCGAGCAGCCCGAGGCGGTCCGGCGTGTTCGAGTCCCGCTTGGGCTCGTAGACCTCCACCCCCGTACGGTCCCGCTTCGCCTGGTACATGGCGACGTCGGCCCGCCTGAGCAGTCCCTCCGCGTCGAGCGCGTGGTCGGGGAAGACGGCGACGCCGACGCTCGCTTCCAGCACGAGCGTGAGCCCGTCCAGGTCGAGCGGCGAGCCGAGCGCCGCGAGCAGGTTGCGGGCCGCGCGTGACGCGGAGGTCGTGGAGCCGGCGACAGGCAGTAACACCGCGAACTCGTCGCCGCCGAGCCGCGCTGCCTCCGCCCCGCGGGGCAGCGCCAGTCGCAGCCGCTCGGCGATCTGGAGCAGCAGCCGATCACCGGCGAGATGACCGAGCGTGTCGTTCACCGACCGGAAGCGGTCGAGGTCGATCAGCATCAGGGCGGATCGCGCCCCGATCCGCTCGGCGTCATCAAGCGCCGTCCAGGTGCGCTCCAGCAGCCACTGCCGGTTGGGCAGCCCGGTCAGCGGATCGCGCAACTGCTCCTCGGCCCGGGCCCGGGCGATCCACAAGGTGGAGTCGAGGGCGATCAGCGGGACGGAGAACAGCGGCAGCAGGACGGGGAGCGCCATGGCGACGACGCAGACCAGCGGCGCTATGCCGAGCAGCGCGACGGCGACGAGTCCCTGTCTGACCAGGGCGGTGCGGGCGACGGTCGGCAGTCCGCCGACGCGGGGCGCGTTCAGGTAACACAGCAGCAGCCGGGTCACCGCGAGGTACGCGGCGGCGGCGAGGACGACCTCGGGTGCCGCGGCGAGGGTCCAGCCCTGCGGGTCCCAGGGCGTCTCGACGGTCGGGACGCGTCCGAAGACGGCCAGGACGAGCGCTGCGGCGCCGATGCCGAGGATGTCGACCGCGCCGTGCAGCATGCCCTGCCGCCAGCAGCCCAGCCGGACGATGGCGACGAGTACGACGACGGTGAGGCTGACCATTCCGGCCGGCACCCAGCCGTACAGCAGCAGGACGGCGAGGGTCAGGGCGGCGCCCGAGCCCGTGCTGCCCCACGAGCGGGCGCGGCCGAGGGCGACCAGGTGACCGACGATGATGCCGGTGAGGAGGGCCAGGGACCAGCCGACGGTGCCGGACGGGAAGAGCGCGTGGTGTCCGTCGAACGCGCGGTAGAGGCCGGCGCCGAGGATGAGTCCGGCCGCCGCGATGACCGCCCTGCGCAGCAACGGCCCGGGCAGGCGCCACCCGCCGCCGAGGCCGGGCAGCCGGGAAAGGTGCCCGACGGCGAGCCGGCCGGCCGGACCGGCTCCGCGGGCACCACCCAGCGGAGGTTCAGCGCCCACGGCGAGCCTCGACGCCCCTCCCTGTGCGGAGGTCACGCCGGGAACGGCCCCCGGCACGGCACGTCGGCCGTCCGCACCCACCCGCTCCGCGAGTCGCGCCGTCCAGTGGCTCGTCCGCCAGGCACCGGACATCCGGCGCAGGCGCAGCCGTGAGTTGGGGGCGGCGCTCTCGGTCCGTTCCATTCGCGTCCCTCTCACAGCCGGCGATGCCGACACCGCGCGGCCCGCTGCCCGACGCACCGTCAACGGCACCGCGTCTGAAAACCCACCACGCGTCCGGGCACGGTAGGCACACACCCCCAACAGTAGGCCGCGGCGGGCTTCCACGGGCAGCGGTCGCCCGTGGTTACCCAATTGCGACCCGGCCACCCGGATGCATCTGGTATGCACCGAACGGGTGACCTTCGTCCGCTACTCCCCCGCCGGAAGCGCCACTTCGGCCGCCGCTTCCGGTCCTTGCCCCAACAGGACGGCGAAACCGTCCTCGTTGAGAACGGGCACCTTCAGCTGCACTGCCTTGTCGTACTTCGATCCAGGATTCTCGCCCACGACGACAAAGGATGTCTTCTTCGAGACGGAGCCGGTCACTTTCGCGCCACGGCTCTGCAGTTCCTCCTTCGCTCCGTCGCGGGTGAACCGTTCGAGGGTGCCGGTGACCACGACCGTCAGCCCCTCCAGCGGACGCGGGCCCTCTTCCTCGCCGGAACTCTCTTCCTCCAGCCGTACTCCGGCGGCCTTCCACTTCCGGACGATCTCCCGGTGCCACTCCTCGGCGAACCACTGCTTCAGGGAGGCGGCGATGATCGGGCCGACCCCGTCGGTACCCGCCAACTCCTCCTCCGTGGCCTGCTCGATGCGGTCGATGGAGCGGAACTCACGGGCTAGGGCCTGCGCCGCCACCGGCCCGACGTGCCGGATGGAAAGGCCGTTGAGGAAGCGGGCGAGCGGACGGGTCTTGGCCTCCTCGATGTTCTTGAGCAGGGCCAGGGTGTTCTTCTTCGGTTCGCCCTTCTGGTTGGCGAAGACCGTGACGATCTTCTCCTTGCCGGTCTTGGGGTCGTGCTTGGGCAGGCCGCTGTCCTGGTCGAGGACGTACGCCCTGATGGGCAGCAGTTTCTCCACAGTGAGGTCGAAGAGGTCGCCCTCGTCCACGAGCGGCGGGTCGGCCGGCTCCAGGGGACGGGTGAGAGCGGCCGCCGCCACGCCGCCGAAGTGCTCGATGTCGAGGCACTCCCGGCCCGCGAGGTAGGAGACACGCTCCCTCAACTGCGCCGGGCAGGTACGCGCGTTGGGGCAGCGCAGGTCGATGTCCCCTTCCTTCATGGCCCGCAGGGGCGTCCCGCACTCCGGGCACTCGGCGGGCATCACGAACGCGCGCTCGCTGCCGTCCCGCAGGTCCACGACGGGTCCGAGGATCTCCGGAATCACGTCACCGGCCTTGCGGAGCACCACCGTGTCACCGATGAGAACGCCCTTGGCCTTGACCACGTCCTGGTTGTGCAGGGTGGCGAACTCGACCTCGGAACCGGCCACCGTGACCGGTTCGACCTGCGCGTAAGGGGTGACGCGGCCGGTGCGCCCGACGCCCACCTTGATGTCGATCAGCTTGGTGTTGACCTCTTCGGGCGCGTACTTGTAGGCGATGGCCCAGCGGGGCGCGCGCGCCGTGGAACCGAGGCGGCCCTGAAGCCGGATCTCGTCGAGCTTGACCACGACTCCGTCGATCTCGTGCTCCACGGAGTGGCGGTTCTCGCCGAAGTACGCGATGAACTCCCGTACGCCGTCGAGGTCGTCGACGACCTTGTTGTGCCGGGCGGTGGGCAGGCCCCAGGAGTGCAGCAGTTCGTAGGCCTCGGAGAGACGGGTGAGACCGTCCTCGAAGCCCTCCAGGGCGCCGATGCCGTGCACCACCATGTACAGCGGGCGGGTGGCCGTGATGCGCGGGTCCTTCTGGCGCAGGGAACCCGCGGCCGCGTTCCGCGGGTTGGCGAACGGCTTGTCACCGGCTTCCACCAGACGGGCGTTGAGCGCCTCGAACTTCTCCATCGGGAAGTAGACCTCGCCGCGGATCTCCACGAGGTCGGGGACGTGGTCGCCCTTGAGGCGATCCGGAATGCCCGCGATCGTACGGACATTGGGGGTGATGTCCTCTCCGGTGCGGCCGTCGCCGCGGGTCGCCGCGCGCGTGAGGCGGCCGTGCTCGTACGTCAGGTTGACCGCGAGGCCGTCGACCTTCAGCTCGCACAGGAAGTGGTACGTGGAGGTGCCGACCTCCTTGGCGACGCGCTCGGCCCAGGCGGCGAGTTCCGCGTCGTCGAACGCGTTGTCCAGGGAGAGCATGCGCGCGCGGTGCTCGACGGCCGTGAACTCCGTCTCGTAGGCCCCTGCGACCTTCTGGGTCGGCGAGTCCGGGGTGCGCAGCTCGGTATACCGCTCCTCCAGCGCCTCCAGGGAGCGCAGGAGCCGGTCGAACTCCGCGTCGCTGACGACCGGAGCGTCCTTCACGTAGTACCGGAAGCGGTGCTCCTCGATCTGCTCAGCGAGCTGCGCGTGCTGCTCCCGTGCCTCGGCGGGCACCGTCGTCTCCGCTTGCTTGTCGCCGGCCACCGTGTTCTCCTCCCGTTACTCAGGGTTGTCCGCAAGGGATCTCGCCGCCCGGACGCAGTGGGCGAGCGCCTTGCGCGCGTAGTCCGGGGAAGCGCCCGCGAGCCCGCACGTCGGCGTGAGGGTGACCGCGTCCGCGAGAAGCCCCGGGTGCAGCCCCAGCCTGCGCCACAGCGTCCTGACCCCCATGACGCTACCGGCAGGGTCTGACAAAGGGCCGTCCGTGCCCGGGACGATGCCGGCGAAGAGCCGGGTGCCCCCTTCCACCGCCTCACCGATCACGTCGTCGTCACGTTCGGTGAGGAGTGAGAAGTCGAAGGAGACCGCGGCGGCCCCCGCCCTGCGCAGGAGGGCGAACGGCACGTCGGGGGCACACGAGTGGACCACGACCGGACCGTCGGCATGCACCCCGACGACATCCCTGAGCGTGGCCTCGACGATCTGCCGGTCGACGGCCCGGTGGGTCCGGTAGCCGCTCGCGGTCCTCACCGTCCCGCGCAGTACGGAGGTGAGCGTCGGCTCGTCGATCTGCAGGACGAGCCGGGCGCCGGGCACGCGCCGCCGCACCTCGTCGAGGTGGAGGCGCAGCCCCTCGGCGAGCGATCCGGCGAGGTCGCGGCAGGCGCCGGGGTCGGAGAGGACGGCCTCGCCGTTCTTCAGCTCGAGCGCCGCGGCCAGCGTCCAGGGCCCTACGGCCTGGACC
Source organism: Streptomyces colonosanans (assembly GCF_001866645.1). GTDB lineage: Bacteria > Actinomycetota > Actinomycetes > Streptomycetales > Streptomycetaceae > Streptomyces > Streptomyces colonosanans. Next base: position 37,239 of record NZ_MLYP01000024.1, on the reverse strand, counting down.
TTCAGCGGGCCTTCGTAGCCCTGCGTGAACTCCTCCAGCGCGTCGAGGTCCTCGCCGAGCCAGGAGCGGGCCCGCTTGGTGTCCCGCCCCGGCCTGTCCCCGAACCGCCAGCCGCTGGGCTCCACGCGCGCGTACAGGTCGACGAGCATCCCGGCGGTCCGCCCGATCATGTCCGCGCCGGGCCCGCGGGCCGGCAGTTCGGCAAGAAACGGAAAGTCCTCGAAGCTTCCGGTGACGGTCTTGGCCGCCTCCCGCGCATCCCCGCCGGGCATGGACCCGACCCCGGTGGCGGCACCGAACCTGAACTGGCTGTTTTCACTCACCCCGGCAGCCTACGGAATCCGTTGGGGGCGGGGCCGTTCCAGGGTGCCGCCCCCAGCGGTCTTCGGGCCTGTCAGCTGCCCGGCCGTACCGTCAGATCGTTGACCTCCGCGTCCCTCGGCAGGTCCAGGCACATCAGGATCGCTGTCGCCACCGACTCGGGGTCGATCCACTGGGACGGGTCGTACTGCTTGCCCTCCTGCTGGTGGACCTTGGCCTGCATCGGGCTCGCGGTGCGGCCGGGGTAGACCGAGGTGACCCGTACTCCGTTCGCGTGCTCCTCGATGCGCAGGGAGTCCGCGAGGGCCTTCAGGCCGTGCTTGGAGGCCGCGTACGCCGACCAGGACGCGTGGGCGTTCAGACCGGCGCCCGAGTTCACGAACACCACATGGCCGCGTGCGGTACGTAGCTGCGGCAGGAAGTGGCGGGTCAGCTCGGCGGGGGCGACCAGGTTGACGTTGAGTTGGTGGTGCCAGGACTTCGGGGTCAGCTCGCCGACCTGGCCCAGGTCGACCACGCCCGCGATGTGCAGGAGCGAGTCCACCCGGTCCGGCAGGCTCTGGTGCGAGAACGCCCAGGACAGCCTGTCCGGGTCCCCGAGATCGCCGACCAGGGTCTTCGCCCCGGGGAACTCGGCGGCCAGCTCCTTCGCCCTCCCCGCATCGCGCGCGTGCAGGACGAGAACGTCCCCGCGCGCGTGCAGTCGGCGGGCCACGGCCGCGCCGATACCGGAGCCGGCTCCGGTGATCACATGTGTAGCCATACCCGCCATGCTCGCACCACGGGGCTAACGCATTCCGAGCGACTCCTCCAGATACGCCAGCGCCACCGTCGGCTCCTCGGCGAAGAACACCAGGTCCGAGAGCGGCCGCGGCAGGAAGCCCTCGTCCTCCATACGCCGGAACTGCTCCTTCAGGCCGTCGTAGAAGCCCACCGTGTTCAGGAGGACCACCGGCTTGTCCGTGTGACCGTGCTTCTTCAGCTCCAGGATCTCGGTCGCCTCGTCGAGCGTCCCGGTCCCGCCGACCATGATCACGATCGCGTCGGCCTTCTCCAGGAGCAGCCTCTTGCGCTCGGCGAGGTCCTTCGTGATCACCATCTCGTCGGCGCCCTCCCGGGCCTTGGCCGCCAGGAACTCGACGGACACGCCCAGCAGCCTGCCTCCCGCCTCCTGCACCCCGTCGGCGACCACCTTCATCAGACCGACGTCGGAACCGCCCCACACCAGCGTGTGCCCGCCCTTGCCCAGCAGTTCGGCGAAATCGCGCGCGGGGCGCGTGTAGCGGTCGTCGAGGTCGGCGGCGGAGAGGAAGACGCAGATATTCATGGAGACACCGTACGCGGGAAGAACCAGCGGCCCGCGAGCGCTTCACCGGTATGACCGAAGGACACACCATCACCATCGAGCAGGGCGACCAGCACGTGCGCGTGGTGCACGGCGGACAGATCCTGGCGGAAACCGACCGACCCCTCGTGCTGCGCGAGACCGGCTGTCCCGACCGGTACTACATTCCGGCCGAGGATGTACGCGCCGACCTGCTGACCCCTTCCGGTACCCACACGGTCTGCCCCTTCAAGGGCACCGCGTCCTACTGGTCCCTGCCGGACGCGGCCGACCTCGTCTGGGCGTATCCCTCCCCGAAGCCGGACATCGCCCGGATCAAGGACCACTTCTGCTTCTACGAAGCGGAAGTGTCGTAACCGGTGAACGCCCTGGTCTGCGGCAGTCTTCACTGACATGGACAAGCAGACCATCTCTCGCGACGGCACCCCTCTCGCGTACCGACGCACCGGACAGGGCCCGACGGTCGTCCTCGTGAGCGGCGCGATGTCCACGGGCGCCACGGTGGCGCCCCTGGCCGCGCGCCTCTGCGACGACTTCGGCGTCATCGTGTACGACCGCCGGGGCCGCGGCGGGAGCGGTGACACGGCGCCCTACGCGGTGGCCCGCGAGGTCGAGGACCTCGCCGCGCTCATCGAGGCGGCGGGCGGCGAGGCGGCGCTGTACGGCGTCTCGTCGGGCGGTGCGCTGGCGCTGGAGGCGGCGGCCAGCGGGCTGCCGGTCCGCCGGGTCGCCGTCTACGAGACGCCGTTCGCCGACTACGGGGGCGGCGCGGACGAGCGCGCGGAGTACACCCGGAACCTGACCGAAGCGCTGGCCCAGGGCCGACGCGGGGACGCGGTCGCGCTGTTCCTCGCGCTCACCGGCCTGGCCCCGGAGATGATCGCGAACGCCCGCCAGTCGCCCATGTGGGCCGGCATGGAGGCGATCGCACCGACCCTCGCGTACGACAACGCCGTGATGGGCGACGGCCTGGTGCCCCGGGACCGGCTGGCCTCGGTCACCGTCCCCGTCCTGGCCGTCGCGGGCGACGCGAGCCCCACGTGGCTGCGCCGGGCGACCGAGGCGGTCGCGGACGCGGCGCCCGAGGGCCGCTACCGCGTCCTGGAGGACCAGAACCACATGGTCGACCCGCAGGCGCTCGCGCCGGTGCTGGCCGACTTCTTCGGAGCGTGATCCCTCAGGCCTGCCGCGGCGGCCCGGCGGCGCGCGTGCCGCGCCGCCCGGTCAGACCTGGACTCCTTCGGTCATGTGCCCCACCGCCTGTCCCGTCGGCCGCGGCAGATGAGCGTGGGAGGGCAGAGGGACCATGCCGGCGACCGGGTCGTGACGGATGCGGTCGGCCGGCAGCCCGAGACCGGACAGTCGCCAGACGACCGCGGTGACCATCGCGGGCGGGCCGCTGACGTAGGCGACGTGGTCGGACCAGTCCCCCTGCCGGGCCACCGCCTCGGCCACCGAGCCCTCCGCGGACGCCCGCGGGCCCTCGTCGATCACCGGGACCACCCGCAGCCAGGGGCAACGGTTCTCCAGCCGGGCCAGGACCGATGCGTCGTACAGGTCCTCGGCGGTGCGGACACCGAGGAAGAGGTGGGCCCTGCGACCCGGCGCGCGCCGCTGGGCCAGCTCCTCCAGCAGCGCCCGGCCGGTGGCCCATCCGGTGCCGCCGGCCACGATGAGCACGTCCCGCCCCAGGTCGTCGTCCAGGGTCGCGGTGCCCTGCGCGGGGCCGAGGCGCAGCCTGTCGCCGACACGGGTCCCCAGGGTCAGGGCGTCGCTCACCCCGTTCGGGCCGGTCCGGCGGATGTGGAACTCCAGTTCGCCGTCCGGTGTGGGGGCGCCGGCGAACGTGTAGGGGCGCCAGGTGTGCGGCAGCAGCGGGGACTCCAGGGTCGCGTACTGGCCGGCCTGGTACGGGTAAGGCTCCGCGGTGCGCACACGGAGTACCGCGAGGTCCGGGCGCCGCAGCTGGTGGGACGTCACCGTGCCGTGCCACGCGGGCGGTTCGGCGAGCGCGCTGTTCGAGCCCGCCACCATGCCCGCGGCGGCGAAGCGCACCATGCGCAGCCACGCCCGCTCCGCCTCCTCGTCGATCCGGCCTCCAGAGCACCGGTACAGCGCCTCGGCGAGCGCGGACTCGAACACCCGGAAGTGCACGGGCCGCACGCCGAGCTTGCGGTGGTCGCGGCCCAGCTGAGTGCAGAACGCGGTCACCTCATCGGGCTGGTGCAGGTGCTCGATCAGGTACCAGAACGCCCGTTCCAGGTGGGCCTTCTGGAATTCCATCGAGTCGGGGAACAGCTGCCGCAGATACGGGTGCCGCTCGAACATGGCGTCGTAGAGGTGGGCGATGAGTTCACCGAACGGGGTGACCGCCGCCAGGTTCTCGACGATGATCTGCTGGTCGGCGGCTCCGTCGTAGGCGTACGCGGGGGAACTCGTCCTCTGCGTACCGCGGGCCGGGGCGAGCAGTTGGTCACGCAGGCGCATCGCGTCCCGTCGCGCGAGCAGCGCGTGGTACTCGTCGCTGTTCCTGCCGTCCCTCGTCCTGGTGTTGCCGTTGCCTATGATCGTGCTCTCCTCACGGCCGCGCCGCCCCGGGATCCCGTCCGCGGCGGTCATCAGCGGTTCTTCCTCGCGCACACGCCGCACGGGGCGCCGTCCCGGCAGGCCGTGGCCGTGGCGTGGACGGCGAGGGCGGGAGAGGCGTGGCGGGGCATGGCGCGGCTTCCTATCTGCGGGTATAGGCACCGCCCGCGCCCACGCCGAAACGCCGCTTGTGGCGGCGGCGACGGTGAGTGGTGGGCAGGACGGCGGCATCCTCCGGCGGGCAGCCGGGGGGCGCCTTGCCATTACATCGCCGCGACAGGCCGTGAGGACCCGGCCGAAGAGCCCTTTCACCAGGCAAAAGGTCCCGATGATCAAGGACTTTCGGCCCTGGACGTCAGATGATCACCTGACCGCGCCCCGCCACAGTCGCGGCTCCTCCGCCGCGAAACGGCGCTCGCGCTCGTCAGCGTCCGGGAGCACCCGCCGGAGGATTCCGCGAAACTCGGGCCCGTGCCCAGGTGCCCGAAGATGGCACAGTTCACGAACAAGGACAAGGTCCAGCAGGGACTGGCAGGTTGCCGGATCGTGACGCCTTGGTAGCAGGCTCAGGCGGCGAGCACGGGCAAGGCGGGGGGCGGCCCGACGTCTTTGGCACTGCCACCACCTGGTGGGTCATCGCCTCCTCCGAGCACCGGCTCGAACCAGATGCTCTTGCCGCCGACCCCGAACACCGATTCCCCAAGGCCGCATCCACCCCAGATGCCGGCCGGAAGATCGAGGACCAGCAGCCCCGCCCCCGCTCCGCGTCCGGCCCACCGGGCCGCAGAGGTACGGAAGTCATGGTTCGGATCGCTGAAGTGGGTGGGGGGCAGAGCGGTTCGGCCTGCCCCACGTCGGTCGCGTCCATGGACGTGCTGTACGGCGGGTGTTCGCCGGCAGGGGAGATCTGCGGGTGTGACAGTTCTTCCGGATGTGTCACACCCCCAGCCGGTACACCACCCCGGGTCCCCCTGCCGTGACAGAGGCCGATCGGGAGCACGCGGCTCCACAGGCGGCCCGCGGCCACGCGTCACACCGCCGAGGCTGTGTCCTTCGCGCGGACCGTGGACGCGATGGTGGCGGAGCCGACCACGCGTGTGCCGTCGTACAGGACGATCGCCTGGCCGGGGGCCACGCCGCGGACCGGCTCGGTGAAACGCACCCGGAGTCCGCCGTCGACCGGCTCCGCTGTCACCTCCGTCTCGCCGCCGTGGGCGCGGAGCTGGGCCGTGTAGGTGCCAGGGCCGGTCGGGGCCGTGCCGCACCAACGGGGCTTGATCGCGGTCAGGGCGCTGACGTCCAGGGAGGACGCCGGGCCGACCGTCACCGTGTTGTCGACCGGCGAGATGTCGAGGACGTAGCGCGGCTTGCCGTCGGGCGCGGGGGTGCCGATCCTGAGGCCCTTGCGCTGGCCGATCGTGAAGCCGTACGCGCCCTCGTGCGTGCCCAGCCGGGTGCCGGACTCGTCGACGATGTCGCCCTCCGCCGTGCCGAGCCGCCGGGCGAGGAAGCCCTGGGTGTCGCCGTCGGCGATGAAGCAGATGTCGTGCGAGTCGGGCTTCTTGGCGACCGCGAGGCCCCGGCGCTCGGCCTCCGCGCGGATCTCGTCCTTCGTGGTGACCGTGTCACCCAGCGGGAACAACGCGTGCGCGAGCTGCTTCTCGTCGAGCACGCCGAGGACGTACGACTGGTCCTTCGCCATGTCGGACGCGCGGTGCAGCTCGCGCGTGCCGTCGACGGCCGTGACGATCTTGGCGTAGTGGCCGGTGCAGACCGCGTCGAAGCCGAGGGCGAGGGCCTTGTCGAGCAGCGCCGCGAACTTGATCTTCTCGTTGCAGCGCAGGCAGGGGTTCGGGGTGCGCCCGGCCTCGTACTCGGCGACGAAGTCCTCCACCACGTCCTCGCGGAACCGCTCGGCCAGGTCCCACACGTAGAAGGGGATGCCGATGACGTCCGCGGCGCGGCGGGCGTCGCGCGAGTCCTCGATGGTGCAACAGCCGCGCGCGCCCGTGCGGAACGACTGCGGGTTCGCGGAGAGCGCGAGGTGGACGCCGGTGACGTCGTGGCCCGCTTCGGCGGCGCGGGCAGCGGCGACGGCGGAGTCGACCCCGCCGGACATGGCGGCGAGGACGCGGAGGGGGCGCTGCGGGGTGGTGTCAGTCATAACCCTTCCAGAGTACGGGGCCGGGGGAACCGGGGCGCGAGAGTATCCGTTGACGACCACATGGGGGATCGGAAAGTGATGAAGGACGGCGACCGGCGGCTTGGCCGGCGGGCGCTGATCGTCGGCGGCACAGCCGCCGCGGTGGGCACGGCCGCTCTGGCCCGGGAGGAGCTGGCGCATCTGTGGTGGCGGCTGCCCGGCGTCGAGAAGCCCCGGGTCGAGGGCGCGGTCGACTTCCGGGGGGCGCACTGGACGGCGGCGTCGCCGGCGAATCTTCGACGCGCGAACCGGCCTGACGACTACCGCATAGACCGTGTGGTCGTCCATGTCACCCAGGGCGGTTACCGCAGCGCTGTGAAGGTGTTCCAGGACCCGGCGCACGGCGCGGCGGCGCACTACATCGTGCGGGCGAACGGCCAGGTCACCCAGATGATCCGCGAGCTGGACGTGGCGTTCCACGCGGGCAACCGGCGGTTCAACGAACGCAGCGTCGGCATCGAGCACGAGGGGTATGTGGAGCGCGCTACCTCCTTCACGGACGCGATGTATGCGGCGTCGGCGCGGCTCACGGCCGGGATATGCGGGAGGTACGGCATACCGGTGGACCGCGAACACATCATCGGGCACAACAAGGTGCCGGGCACAGACCACACGGATCCGGGGCCGCACTGGGACTGGGACCGGTACCTACGGCTCGTCCGGCGGGAGAGGACCGCGACGGCGGCGTAGCGCCCGTGCCGTCAGGTCAGCCCCGCGCTCCGGGCCCGTTCCACGGCGGGACCGATCGCCTTGGCGACCGCCTCGACGTCGGCCTGCGTGGACGTGTGGCCGAGGGAGAAGCGGAGGGTGCCGCGGGCGAGGTCCGGGGCGGCGCCGGTGGCGAGGAGGACATGGCTGGGCTGGGCCACACCGGCGGTGCAGGCGGAGCCGGTGGAGCACTCGATGCCCTGCGCGTCCAGCAGCAGGAGCAGGGAGTCGCCCTCGCAGCCCGGGAACGTGAAGTGGGCGTTGGCCGGGAGCCGGTCCACCGGGTCCCCGCCCAGGATCGCGTCCGGTACGGCGGTACGGACCGCGTCGATCAGATCGTCGCGCAGGGCGCCGATCTCACGGGCGAACCGCTCGTGCTGCGCGGCGGCGAGCCGTCCGGCGACCGCGAAGGAGGCGATGGCCGGAACATCGAGGGTGCCGGAGCGCACATGGCGCTCCTGACCGCCGCCGTGCAGCACCGGGACGGGGCTGTACTCGCGGCCGAGCAGCAGTGCGCCGATGCCGTACGGGCCGCCGATCTTGTGGCCGGAGACCGTCATCGCGGCGAGTCCCGAGGCCTCGAAGCCGACCGGGACCTGGCCGAAGGCCTGGACCGCGTCGGCGTGCAGCGGGACGCCGAACTCCGCTGCCACATCGGCGAGTTCACGGACCGGCATGATCGTGCCGATCTCGTTGTTGGCCCACATCACGGTGGCGAGGGCGACATCGTCGGGGTTGCGGGCGATGGCCTCGCGCAGGGCATCCGGGTGGACGCGGCCGTAGGCGTCGACGGGCAGGTACTCGACCGTGGCCCCCTCGTGTTCGCCGAGCCAGTCGACGGCGTCGAGGACCGCGTGGTGTTCGACGGGGCTGGCGAGGACGCGGGTGCGGGCGGGGTCGGCGCCGCGGCGGGACCAGTACAGGCCCTTCACGGCGAGGTTGTCGGCCTCGGTGCCGCCGGAGGTGAAGACGACCTCGCTGGGCCGGGCTCCCAGCGCTTCGGCGAGGGTCTCGCGGGCCTCTTCGACGGTGCGCCGCGCTCGGCGGCCCGACGCGTGCAGCGAAGAGGCGTTGCCGGTGATGCCGAGCTGCGCGGTCAGCGCCTCTGCCGCCTCGGGAAGCATCGGGGTGGTCGCTGCGTGGTCGAGGTATGCCATGGTGAGGCCGATTCTACGGGCCTGCCCTTCGCGGCCTCAGCCCCGGAGGGGCCCGGGGCCGTGCGCACCCGGCACCGGGCCGGCCGCGCACGGCGCTTCCGGGGCCGCGGGCTGCCGGGAGGCGCTCCTGTCCCTGCTGATCGACATCGGCCGCAACCACTGGATGGACTGACCGAACCGGCGCCGCCCCCACAACGACCGTGGGCGGCGCGCCCGTTCACCGAGCACGCCGCCCACATACCACCCGTACACCTTGTGCGGGTCAGCCCACCCTGACCCTCGCCAACTGGCGGGACTGGGCGACCAGGCGGTCCGCGCTGTCCCACACCTCGGCGTCCTCCTCCAGGAAGCCGCCGGCGAGGTTGCGCGTGGTGATCGACACCCGCAGCGGGCCGGGCGCCGGGCGGGAGCGCACATGCACGGTCAGCTCGACGGTCGGCACCCAGCCGGAGAGCCCGATTTCGAAGGCGGTGGGCGGCAGCGCGTCCACTGCGAGAAGCAGCGAGAGCGGGTCCGCGTCACGGCCGTCGGCGAGCCCGAACCAGGCCCTCATCTCGCCCTTCCCGGACGGCGACCCGAGCGCCCAGCCCAGCGTGGCGGGGTCGAGCTTGAGCATCAGCCGTTCGGCGATGGCCGAGCTGCCGGAGACCGGCGCCGGTCCGTCTTCGGGTCCGAAGCACTGCTCCATGGGCGGGAAGGAGGGCGGCTTCACGCTCGTACGGACGTCGTCGGGCAGGGAGTCCAGGTCGCCATAGGAGGCGAGGACGCGGATCCTCTCGACCTCGCGGCCCTCGTCGTCGTACTGGAAGAGGGACGCCTGGCCGGTGGAGAGGGTGCGGCCGGTGCGCACGACGTCCGTACGGACCACCGCGGGGCCCGGCTGGGACGCGGTGAGATAGTGCGCGGAGATCGTGAACGGGTCGGAGTGCGGCAGGGCGTCCGCGAGGGCACGACCCAGGACGGACAGCAGATAGCCGCCGTTCACCGCGTTGATGATCGTCCAGCCGGCCGAGAGGTCGATGCCGTAGACGCCGGGTTCACGGAGGGTGACCGCGGTGTCGCGGTCGAACTCACTGTCGCCGATCACGGCGCGCGCAGCCTGTGCGGTATCTGACATAGCCGAACAGTACAACACGAAATTACCGAGCAGTAGCTTTTGTTGTTTCGCCTGCGTGACGCTCCGTCGAACCACCGCACCGCGGCTTCCGGCCAGCTATGAGTGTGGTTTTGGCAATTTCTCGGTAAGTGTCCGCGCTCGTCCGTAACCTACGGCCCGCGGATTCCTTCTGAGAAGGCGTAAAGCCCGATCCGTCCGTTCACAGGAAGAGCCTCATAGCCGATGAGCCTCACCGGAACGCCGTTCCTCTTCACGTCGATCATCCTCGCGGCGGTCGCCCTCCTCCTGCCACTGTTCCTGTGGTCCCGGATCCGCGGCCCGGTTGTCGTGCGCCACGCCGTCCGGGTGCTGATGTTGCTGTTCGCACAGGTCACCGCGATCACTTTGGTGTTCGTCCTGGTGAACAACGCCAACAGCCTGTACGACAACTGGGCCGACCTGCTGGGCACGGGCAACCATGTGCAGCAGGCCGCCGACCTGGGCAAGGACGGCACCGGCGGGATCCAGATAAAGGCCCTGCCGAAGGTCCACCAGACCTTCACCCAGGCCGACGGGCCGAACATGCACGCGGCCGGCGGGGTGCGCGTCACCCAGCTGAAGGGCCGGGTGTCGGGCGTCGACGCCGAGGTCTACGTCTGGCTGCCGCCGCAGTACGACGACCCCGCCTACAAGAACAAGAAGTTCCCGGTCGTGGAGCTGCTGTCGGGCTACCCGGGTTCGGCGAAGGCATGGTTCGGATCGATGAAGGTGCACAAGCAGCTGCTGCCGCTGATGCAAAGCGGACAGGTGACACCGTTCATCCTGGTGGCGCCGCGCACCAATCTCATCGCCAAGGTCGACACGGGCTGCGCGAACATCCCGGGCACCGTGAACGCCGACAGCTGGCTCAGCATCGACGTACCCAAGATGGTGACGGACAACTTCCGCGCCCAGTCGGCGCCGGGCGGCTGGGCCGCCGCCGGCTACTCCGCGGGGGCGCACTGCGCGGCGAAACTCGCGGTCGCCCACCCCGACCGGTACCGGGCCGCGATCAGCCTGTCCGGCTACAACGACCCGATCGGCGAACGCAACTCGCTCGCCGCGCAGAGCATCCAGCTGCGGCGGCAGAACAACCCCTACTACCTGCTGAAGCACTACCGCACCCCGCCCCGGATCTCGCTCTATCTCTCCGGCGAGTCCGGTGACGGCTACCAGGCGGCCGCGGCGCTGGCGGAGATCGCCAGGCCGCCGACGGCGGTGCGCGCGGTGCTGATCCCGCGCAGCGCCGGCGGCCACAGCATGGCCGTGTGGCGGCCGCAGATCCCTACGGCGTTCACCTGGCTCAGCCGGCAGATGACAGGTCAGGCGACAGGAGCTCTTCCTCAGCCACATTGGAGCGCCGGTTCCAGGCGCGCGGCGCTCGCCAGTGGAAGCGCATCGCGAGCAGGCGCAACACGAAAGCGGTGACGGCCGCGAGTCCGGAGGTGAGTGGGGTCAGCATCTCGTAGCGGATGCAGAGCGCGACCATCGTGGCGCCGACGATCGCGGGCACCGCGTACAGGTCGCGGTCCCAGCGCAGCAGCGAGGGCACCTCGTTGGCGAGTATGTCGCGCAGCACACCGCCGCCCACGGCCGTGGCCAGGCCGAGGACGGCGGACGAGGTGAGTCCGAGGCCGTGGTCGTACGCCTTCGTCGTGCCGGTGACGCAGAACAGGCCGAGACCGGCCGCGTCGAAGATGTTGACGGCCACCTGGATGCGCTCCACCTGCGGGTGGAGGAAGAAGACCAGGACGGTGGCGAGCAGCGGGGCCAGGAAGTAGCCCAGGTCCGCGAAGGCGGACGGCGGGGCGCCGATGACCAGGTCCCGGAACAGCCCGCCGCCCAGCGCGGTGACCTCGGCGAGCACGGCCATGCCGAAGACGTCGAAGTTCTTGCGCACGGCCAGCAGCGCACCGGAGATCGCGAAGACGAAGATTCCGATGATGTCGAGCGTGTGCTGGACGGATGGGCTGAACAATTGCTGGAGCACCTTTACATTCTCACCTACCACAGGGTGTGCACCTTACAAAGCAAGGCGAAGGCATCGAATGACCGGGATTGCGCAGTAGACAGCAAAAAGAAGGAGGCCGTCGCGGTGGCGACGGCCTCCTTCCCTGTCGAACGGTGACTCCTGACGGTCAGGACTCGGAGGAACCGGAGGACTCGGGCTCCTCGGAGGATCCGGATGCCTCGGCCGTCTCCTCGGAAGCGGCACCCTTGCCCTCGGACGCGGCACCCTTGCCCTCGGACGCGGCGGGCTTCCCGGCCGCAGCCGCGCCCTTGCCCTCGGACGCGGCGGGCTTCCCGGCCGCAGCCGCGCCCTTGCCCTCAGAAGCGGCGGGCTTCCCGGCCGCAGCCGCGCCCTTGCCCTCAGAAGCGGCGGGCTTCCCGGCCGCAGCCGCGCCCTTGCCCTCAGAAGCGGCGGGCTTCTCCTCGGAAGCGGCGGCTTCCGCCTCCGCCTCCACCTCGGCCGCGACCGCCGCCGACGTCTCCGCCGACTGCGCCAGAACCTCGTCCGCCACCAACTCGGCCGCCTTCTTCGCGGCCGACAGCAGAACCGTGTCCTGCGGTGCCTGGTCCTCGAAGTTCTCCGGGTGGTGGCAGGCGACCCGCTGACCGGGCCTGAGCTCCTTGAGCTGCGGCTCGGTCGTCTTGCAGATCTCCGTCGCCTTCCAGCACCGGGTGTGGAAGCGGCAGCCGCTCGGCGGGGCGATCGGCGAGGGGACGTCGCCCCTGAGCAGGATGCGGTCGCTCTTGGCGTTCTTCCGCCTCGGGTCCGGGATCGGCACCGCCGACATCAGCGCCTTGGTGTACGGGTGCATCGGCGCCTTGTAGAGCGACTCGCGGTCGGCCAGCTCCATGATCTTGCCGAGGTACATCACCGCGATCCGGTCCGAGACGTGCCGGACGACCGAGAGGTCGTGCGCGATGATCACGTACGTCAGGCCCAGTTCCTCCTGGAGGTCGTCCATGAGGTTGACGACCTGCGCCTGGATCGACACGTCCAGCGCGGAGACCGGCTCGTCGGCCACGACCAGCTTCGGCTTGAGCGCGAGCGCGCGGGCGATGCCGATGCGCTGGCGCTGGCCGCCGGAGAACTCGTGCGGGTAGCGGTTGTAGTGCTCGGGGTTGAGACCCACGACCGACAGCAGCCGCTGCACTTCCTTCTTGATCCCGCCCTCGGGCGTGACGCCCTGGAGCCGGAAGGGAGCGCCGACGATGGTGCCGATGGTGTGGCGCGGGTTCAGCGACGAGTACGGGTCCTGGAAGATCATCTGCACATCGCGGCGCAGCGGACGCATGCCGCCGACGCCGAGGTGCGTGATGTCCTTGCCCTGGAACTCCACCGTGCCACCGGTCGGTTCGAGCAGCCGGGTGATCAGCCGGCCCATGGTCGACTTGCCGCAGCCGGACTCGCCGACGACTCCGAGGGTCTCACCGGCCCTGACCTCGAAGTCGAGACCGTCGACCGCACGCACCGAACCGACCTGCCGCTGCAGCAGGCCCTTCTTGATCGGGAAGTGCTTCTGCAGGCCGGTCACCTTCAGCAGGACCTCGCCCGGAGCGGCGTCCTTGGTGGCGGCACCATCGCTCTGCGCGGGAATGGTCACAGCTTTGTCCTCGCTCACAGCTTGGGCGCAATCTCTTCGGTCCAGATCCGCTCCCGCTCCTCCTGCGACATGTGGCAGGCGGCCCAGTGCCGGCCACCGACCTCGGTCAGCTCGGGGCGGACCGTGCGGGTGACGTTGTCCTTGGGGACGTCGGCGTACGGGCAGCGCGGGTTGAAGGCGCAGCCGGACGGGATGTTGATCAGCGAGGGCGGGGAGCCCTTGACCGGGATCAGGCGTTCCTGCTGCTCGCGGTCCAGGCGCGGCATCGAACCGAGCAGGCCCCAGGTGTAGGGATGCCGGGGCTCGTAGAACACCTTCTCGGCCGGGCCCCGCTCCACACAGCGCCCGCCGTACATCACCAGGATGTCGTCGGCCAGTTCGGCGACGACGCCCAGGTCGTGGGTGATGACGATGACCGCTGAGCCGAACTCCTTCTGCAGATCCCGGATGAGGTCGAGGATCTGCGCCTGGACGGTCACGTCGAGGGCGGTGGTCGGCTCGTCCGCGATCAGCAGTTCGGGGTTGTTCACCAGCGACATCGCGATCATCGCGCGCTGGCGCATACCGCCCGAGAACTCGTGCGGGTAGCTGTCCACGCGCTTGTCCGGCTGCGGGATGCCCACCCGTTCGAGCATCTCGATCGCCCGCTTGCGGGCGGTCTTCTTGTCGACGTTGTGGTGGATGCGGTACGCCTCCACGATCTGCGCGCCGATCGTGTAGTACGGGTGAAGCGCGGACAGCGGATCCTGGAAGATCATCGCCATCTCACGGCCGCGCATCTTGCGCACGTGGTCGGGGTCGGCGGACAGCAGCTCGGTGCCGTTCAGCCAGATCTCGCCGGAGATCTGCGCCTTGCGCTTGCCGTACTGGCCGGCGGTGTGCAGACCCATGATGCCGAGCGAGGTGACGGACTTACCGGAGCCCGACTCGCCCACGATGCCGAGGGTCTTGCCCTTCTCCAGCTGGAAGCTGAGCCCGTCGACCGACTTGACCAGGCCGTCGTCGGTCGGGAAGTGCACCTTGAGGTCGCGCACTTCGAGGAAGGAGGAGGGAGCGGGCGAGGCAACGGAAGGCTCGTTGATCGCGGCCTCGCTCTTGCTGAGTTCGGTCATGAGAGCCTCACTCGGGGGTCGATCACGGCGTACAGGATGTCCACCACGAGGTTGGCGATGAGCACGGCGAGGGACGTGATCAGGACGACGCCCAGAATGAAGGGCAGGTCCTGGTTCTTGATCGCGTCGAGGACCTTCTGGCCCAGGCCGGGCAGGCTGAAGGTGGTCTCGGTCAGCACCGCACCACCGATCAGCGCGCCGAGGTCCATGCCGAGCATCGTGAGGATGGGCGTCATCGTCGAGCGCATGGCGTGCTTGCCGATGACGACCTGCTCGCGCAGGCCCTTGGCGCGGGCGGTACGGATGTAGTCCTCGCCGAGGATCTCCAGCATGGTGGCGCGGGTGATCCGGGCGTACATCGCCGCGTAGAGGAAGGCCAGGGTGATCCAGGGGAGGATCATGCCGCCGAGCCAGCCGGTGAAGCTGTGGCCGATGGGCACGTACTCAGCCTTGATCCATTTCAGACCGAAGCTGAAGATCGCCAGCGAGAGCAGACCGGTGAAGTAGATGGGCAGCGAGACACCGCTGAGGGCGACGACCATCGCACCGCGGTCCCACAGGCTGCCCCGCTTGAGGGCGGAGAGCACGCCTGCCGCGACGCCGAAGACCAGCCACAGGACGGCCGCACCGAGCGCGAGACCCAGGGTCACCGGGAAGCGGTCGGTCAGCACCGGCCAGACAGCCTGCTCGCTCTTGAACGAGTAGCCGAAGCACGGCGCGGAGCAGTGGACGACGTCGCCGCCGGACGAGTAGGTGCGGCCGGCGAAGATGCCCTTGAAGAACATCCAGACCTGGGTGTAGATCGGTTCGCTCAGGCCCAGCTTCTCCCGCACCCCCTCGACGGAGGCAGGGTCGGCCTGCTTGCCCACAAAGCTCAGGGCGATGTCGACGCCCGCCCACTTGGGGATGAGGAAGAAGATGCTGAAGATCACCAGGATGACGACCACAAGCATCACTGCGGCGGCGAACAGCCGCCTGATGAGGTAAGCGAGCACAGCTTACGGCCCGCCGCGGACCGCGGACCGCCGGAGATCTTCCGGCGGTCCGCAGTCACGCTGCGCCGGCCTTCACCTGCCTTTCGTGCCGTTCGGCGGGTGTGCCGGGGTTACTTCGTTGACTTCAGGCCGAGGTTGACGAAGTCGTACTGACCGCTGTACGCGTTGGTCGTGTAGACGTTCGCCAGACGGTCACCGCGCCAGTTGACGAACCGCTCGTAGACGAAGGGCAGGTAGTAGCCGCCCTCCATGACCTTGTGGTCGATCTGCGTGGCGATCTCGGTCTGCTTCGACTCTTCCGTCGCCTTGGTGTAGTCGCTGAACAGCTTGTCGATCGACTTGTCCTTGATCATGGCGAAGTTGTTGTTGCCGCTGTCAAGGATGTACTTGCTGTTCCAGATCGGCAGACCGTAGCCCTGGACGGACGGGAAGTCCGGGCCCCAGCCCATGATGATGATGCCGTAGTTCTTCTTGTGCACGTTCGAGGGGCTACCGATGACACCGGCAGTCTGCGAACCGTCGAACTGGTCGATCTGGGCGTCGATGCCGACCTTCTTCAGCGACGCCTGCAGCGACTGGGCGGTGGCCACCTCGACCGGCTTGTTGTTACGGACGGCGATGGTGGTGCTGAAGCCGTCCGGCTTGCCGCAGGCCTTCAGTTCTTCCTTGGCCTTGTCGACGTTGCCGTTCTTGTTCGCGCCGGCGCTCTCGTACGGGTCGTACTTCTGGCCCTCGGAGCCCGGCACGGACGGCGGCAGCATGTTGGTGGCGATGTCGCCACCGGCGACCGGGCCACCGCGCGCGGTCTGCAGGGACACGTGGTCCGCGCCGTAGATCGCGGCGTTGCGGCAGTGGATGTTGTCGAACGGCTTGACGTTCTGCGGGAACACCGCGTAGCGGATGAAGCCGGAGACCGGGTTGTCCAGGTTGGCCTTGTGCTGCTTCAGGGCCACGGTGCGGCCCTGGGGCGACATGCCGGTCTGGTTGAGGTCCAGGTCGTACTCGCCGGCGATCAGGCGCTGGTCCATGACGTTGGCGTTGGTGAAGAACTTGATGCTGACCGTGTCCGGGTACGCCTTGCGGAACGGGTCCGAGGACTGCTTCCAGGCGTCGTTGCGGACCAGCTTCAGGTCCTTGCCCGGGCTGTACGAGTCGAACTTGTACGGACCGGAGGAGAACGGGTGCAGCATGTACTTGGACTTGGTGTCCTTGTCCTGGCGGACCGGGGACGCCGAGGGCAGCGCGATCATCTGCAGGAAGTCCGAGTTGGCCTCGGGCAGGTGGAAGACGACCGTCTTCTCGTCGGGCGTGTCGATCGCGCTCAGGCCCAGGTGCTCCTTGTCGGAGTCCTTGTACGGGCCCTTGTACTTGCCCTTGGGGTCGAGCACGTCCCTGAGGTAGACCGGGCCGCCGGAGAGGACGTCCTGGGCCCACATGCGCTCGATGCCGTACTTGACGTCCTTGGAGGTGATCGGCTTGCCGTCCTCCCAGGTGATGCCGTCACGCAGGGTGAAGGTGTACGTCTTCTTGTCGGCCGAGAGCTTGCCCATGTCGGTGGCGAGGTCGGGCTGCAGCTCGGCGCCCTCCTTGCCCGGCACGTTCTTGTAGGTGACCAGCTGACGGCTGTAGTAGCGCATGAAGTTCCACGCCATGCCGTAGTAACCGCGCGTGGTGTCCCACGAGTCGGCGTCCTGCGCGCTCGCGAACTTCAGCTCGCCGCCCTTCTTGGCCAGCGAGGCCTGGGCGACCTTGTTGTTGGCGGCGTCGAAGCCGGCCGCGCCGGTCTTCGAACCGCCGTCGCTCTTGTTGTCGTCGCCTCCGCCGCACGCCGCGGTGGTCAGCAGCGCAGCGACCACGGCGGCAGCGGCCATGGCCTGCTTACGCCGCCCTGAGGTGCGTTGGGTAGTCACGATCTCGGATCCTCCGGATAGATGAGAGACCCCGTGCGTATGCCACGGGTCGCTGGGGGTACGGCAGTTCAGCGGGAGCCCTTGGGGTCCAGCGCGTCGCGCACGCCGTCACCGAAGAGGTTGAAGGCAAGCACGGTGATGAAGATCGCCACGCCCGGGATCACCATGTACATGGGGTCCGAGTCGTAGTAGTCGATCGCGTTCGAGAGCATCTGGCCCCAAGAGGCCGTGGGCGGCTTGACGCCCACACCCAGGAAGCTGAGCGCAGCCTCGGTGAGGATGTTGGTGGGGATCATCATCGTCGTGTACACGATGATGGGTGCCACGAGGTTCGGCAGCAGTTCCTTGAAGAGGATGTACAAGCGCCCGGCGCCCAGCGAACGGGACGCCTCGACATACTCGCGCTCGCGCATCGAGAGCGTCTGACTGCGCACCACGCGTCCGATGTAGGGCCAGCCGAAGAAGCCGATGACCAGGATCATCACGAACACGCGCACGCCCGTGCCCGTCAGGCCCAGCAGCTCGTTCGGCATGACGGTGACCAGCGCGATGATGAAGAGCAGCTGCGGGAAGGCCAGCAGACCGTCCATCACCCGGCTGATGACGGAGTCCACCCAGCCGCCGAAGAAGCCGGCGAGGATACCCAGCACGGTGCCGAGGACCACCGCGACCAGCGCGGAGAGGAAACCCACGAGCAGCGAGATCTGCGAACCGTAGACGATGCGGGCGAAGATGTCGCGGCCGTTGACCGGCTCGACACCGAGGAGGTGGTCTCCGCTGATGCCGCCGAGGGATCCCTTGGGCGTTCCGAAGAGCGCGTCGATCATGTCCTCGTGGTACGCGTCGGGGTCCTGGCCGACCAGGTTGGTGATCACCGGGGCGAGGACCGCGACCAGAACCAGCACGAGAACGACGATGCCGCCCGTCAGGGCGAGCTTGTCCCGCTTGAGCCGCTCCCAGGCGATCCGTCCCAGGGAACGTCCCTGTACGGCCTTCGCGTCGGCGCTGACTTCGGCCGCTTCCTCGGCAGCACTCGGGGCCGCGTCCGCGGCCGGCTCGCGCAATGGTGCCGTCATCTGGCAGGGCCCCTCTCAACCGGCGGTGACCGGCACGCACTTGCCGCTTGTAGCGGCATGAATCGATCCGTCGTACAAAGGGGCGAACCCCTTGAAGGGGGAGTCTTCAACGCCTTGACGATCCACTGCCAGGCTTGACCGTGAATGGATGCCTAACCGTGATGCAGGCTGGTGGGATCCGTTATCCGAACAGTGGGTAACGGGGGGCGGACATACGCCAATTGGGACACATCAGATGAGGCAGGGACCTTCCCCATCATCTATGCGCGAAGACGGCTCCGTGTGCTCTGCCTGGTCGGCAAGAGGAGTTGACGGTATGTCAGTGGGCGCCGTGCAGCGGCGGATAGCCGTAGCCGCCCGCGGCCGGGGCCTGGGCCTGGGCCACGTGGGCGTCTCGGTCGTAGAAGGGACGGGCATTGGCGCGCAGCCACATCGCGACCGGGTCGTACGCGTCGGACATCGCGACCGTCGACACGGGCAGCCCCTCGGGAACGGCGACGACGGACTGCTGCATCATCGCGCGCACCGAGTCGACGGCGGGCGGCGAAGTGTCGTACACGTCCAGGCCGATCGCCAGGTATGGCGCGCCCAGTGCGGGCTGCACCCAGGCACGGCGCAGGGAGCGCACGGCGGGCGTACGGTGTGCGTTCTGTGCGAGGAGGGCGTAGAACTGCGGGATATCGATGGCCGGTTCGGTGAGCCGCAGCGGTCCGGCGGGCTGGCGCTCCAGGCCCGTGGCGATGCGGCGCAGATCGAGCCAGGGGATGCCGACGCCGCCGCCCGGCGCATGCGGGTTCAGCCACAGGCCGTAGTGGTCCGAGTAGAGGGTGCGGGCCACGTCGAGGCCGTCGACCACCTCGTAGGAGCGGTTCCAGCCGCTGGCGGAGAGTTCCTGGGCGGAGGTGACGCAGGGCGCGTAGGCGTGGCCGTCCACCTCCATGTTCCCGTACTGGGCGTCGGGTGAGCCGGCCTGGCCGTGCCACAGCAGCATCCAGACCTGGCCGGACGTCGGGGTCGCGAGCGCGCGAAGCAGCGCCTCGTAGGCGTCGTAACGCCCGGGCGTCACCTGGCGCAGCATGTGCTCGACCTGCCCGGCCGCGGCCGTGCCCGACGCACTCACCCTCTACCGCTCCTTCACGACACATCTGACAACCCGACGGAGGTCTCCGGTGCGTTGCGCACGGACTCCAGCCGCGCCGCCCCGATCGGGTCATTCTCCCTCGTCCGGGAGGCATTGCGCCCCATCGCCGCGTCGCCGCGACCCGGATCCCGACCGGATCCCGGCCAAAGGGGAGCGTCTCCCGTCCGGCCCATGTAACCAGGTTAGGGCGCCATCCTGACAGCGACTTGACACGTGCCGCCCCTCGTCACTCCGCGCGCCGCGACGGCGGACGGTTCAGTAACCGTGCTGGTAGAACGGCCGCACGCGCTCGCGCAGCCACTCCCCCACCGGGTCCTGGGCCACGTCGAGGAACACCATGTTCACGGGCGTCTCCACCGGCACCTTGCCCAGCGCCCGGCCGAGCGCTTCCAGGGCGAGGGAGTGCATGTCGGCCTCCTGGGAGGAGAGTTCGACGCCGACGAACATCACGGGGTCGGCGGTCTCGACCGCCGCCAGGCAGCGGCGCGCGGTGAGCACCACGCCGATCTCCGCGAACTCGGCCGACGCGGCGGCGAGGAAGTCCACCGGATCGTCCTTCCAGTCGGGCTCGAAGAGGCGGACACGGCCGCCGCTCACGGGTCCGTCCAGCTCGGAGCGCCCGGCCCGGCACAGCTCGGCCACCGCGTCGGGCGGCAGCGGCACACCGACCACACCGTCCGGGTTGAGAGCGATGCCGGCCTGCGGGGGCAGCCCGCGGGCGAACTCGGCGGCGGGCGCGATCGCGTACGACATATGACTGCCGACGACCTGGCGGAACTGCTCCTCCGAGCTGAAGACGGGAACGTACACCTGCCCCTCGATCTCCAGCGTGGGCAGGTCGAGGGGGCCGCTGTCGGGTCCGCCGCCGTTCGGCAGCGGCACCCAGACGAAGCTGCGGCCGAGGACCTCCACGATCCGGGCCGCGGCCGAAGGGACGCCGAGCGAGGCGGAGAGCACCTCCTCCAGCTCGTTGCCCGGCCATCCGCCGTGCGGATGGGGGTGCGTCTGCGCCGGGAAGTCCGCGGGAAGGTCCGCCGGGAAGTCCATCTGCCTACCGCCTGCCGTAAACCACTGTTCCGGTTGAAGAGGCTAACCGCTGTGCGCGTGCACCCTGCCGCCGGTGGACGGCGCTGCTGCGGGCCGACCACCCGGCGCTCAGGGCGCCGGGTTCTCCTCGGGCGCGAAGTCGATCCGGCGCAGCACGTCCGCCGCGTCCCGGTCGAGCAGAATCGCCGAGCCGCAACCGCCCGGCAGGTCGCCTCGCTCGATGGCGTGCAGCAGGCGGTGGTTGGCCCTGCGGTGCCGCCGGAACGCGTACCGCGAGACGCCGCGGCCGCGCTCGTGCTGCCCTGCCAGGGCGGTGTCCGGGGTGACGTCGAGCAAGAGCAGATGGAGCGTGCCGCCGCGGCGGCGGGCCTCGCGGGCCAGCCAGGTGCGCACCCAGGCCTGCGTACCGCAGTCGTGCACGACGACTCCGGTGCCGGCGCGCAGGGCCCGGCGCAGCCCGGCGTAGTGGGCGAGGCGGACCAGCGGGCGGTAGAACGCGTGGGGGAGGAAGCGGGCCAGGCGCGCGTCCCAGCGGTCGCGGGTGTCCTGGGAGTCGACGCGGGCGCCCGGTACGGCGCGCCGCATGAGCGTGGACTTGCCGCTGCCGGGCAGACCCGTGACCACGACGAGGTCGCGGGCGGCGAAGGTCAGCCCGCGTGGGCTGCGGCCCGCACGGTCGCGCAGGTCGCGGACCACGGCCGCCCGCAGCGGCCCGCAGGCGTCGCACGTCGGGGCTCCGGGCTGCTCGGGCACCGCGACGCCCGTGGTCGTCGCGTACACCGTGGTGGTCTTCACCGTGATCGCCCTCCCTTGGTCAGGAAGTCCTGTCCCCGTCGAATGTAAAGAGAAGGTAATGTCGATGTCTCGCATTTCTGTGCGCGTAGCGCTACGGACCGGTTACAGATGCGGCCTGCCGTGATCGCGCGGCGCATGCGATGATGTGCGCGCCAACTGCATACCGGCCGCTTGAATCCGCGCGGGAGAGTTCCGGGTACGCACATGCGTCCGGGCGCCGAAGGAGCAAGTCCCTCCCTTGAATCTCTCAGGCCCCGATACCGCGCGGGCGAGGCACATCTGAAAAGCGAGCCGCCGGCCAGCGGCTCCACCCAAGGTGCAAGCCGTGACCCCGCTCGCGACGTCATGGCGAACCTCTCAGGTCCCGATGACAGATGGGGAGGAACGACCTCGTCCTCCCCTACGCTCGGCTTCGCTCGCGCGGGGGACCCCACAGCCTTGGGAGCAGCACCGATGAGCAGTAGCCCCCTGCGCCGCACGGCGCTCGACGCCCTGCACCGTTCACTCGGCGCGACGATGACCGACTTCGCCGGCTGGGACATGCCGCTGCGGTACGGCTCCGAGCGTGACGAGCACGTCGCCGTCCGTACGAAGGTGGGCCTCTTCGACCTCTCCCACATGGGGGAGATCGCCGTGACCGGCCCCCAGGCGGACCGCCTCCTCAACTACGCGCTCGTCGGCGACCTCGCCTCCGTGGGCGTCGGCCGGGCCCGCTACACGATGATCTGCCAGGAGGACGGCGGCATCCTCGACGACCTGATCGTGTACCGGCTGCGGGAGCAGGAGTACATGGTCGTGGCCAACGCCTCCAACGCCCAGGTGGTGCTCGACGCGCTCGTGGAGCGTTCCGCCGGCTTCGACGCCGAGGTGCGCGACGACCGGGACGCCTACGCGCTGATCGCCGTCCAGGGCCCCGAGTCCTCCGGCATCCTCAAGTCCCTGACCGACGCCGACCTGGACGGCCTGAAGTACTACGCGGGTCTGCCCGGCACGGTCGCCGGCGTCCCCGCGCTCATCGCGCGCACCGGGTACACCGGCGAGGACGGCTTCGAGCTGTTCGTGGCCCCCTCCGACGCCGAGAAGCTGTGGCAGGCGCTGACCGAGGCGGGCGCGCCCGCGGGCCTCATCCCCTGCGGGCTGTCCTGCCGGGACACGCTGCGCCTGGAGGCGGGCATGCCGCTGTACGGGCACGAGCTGGGCACGTCGCTGACGCCGTTCGACGCCGGGCTCGGCCGGGTCGTGAAGTTCGCCAAGGAGGGCGACTTCGTGGGGCGGGAGGCGCTGCAGGAGGCCGCCGCCCGGGCCGAGGAGAACCCGCCGCGCGTCCTGGTCGGCCTGGTCGCCGAGGGCCGGCGCGTGCCGCGGGCCGGGTACGCGGTCGTCGTCGGCGGCGAACCGGTCGGCGAGGTCACCTCCGGCGCCCCCTCCCCCACGCTGGGCAAGCCGATCGCGATGGCGTACGTCGACGCCGCGCATGCGGCGCCGGGCACGACCGGGGTCGGCGTGGACATCCGGGGCAACCACGAGCCGTACGAGGTCGTGGCGCTGCCGTTCTACCGGCGCCAGAAGTAGACACTGCGCGGACCGGACGTGACACCGCACGCGTCCGGCCGCTCACGCAGCGTCTCCAGCAGTCCCCATTCACCAGCACTTCCCCGCGTACAGGAGAATTCAGGCCATGAGCAACCCCCAGCAGCTGCGCTACAGCAAGGAGCACGAGTGGCTGTCGGCCGCCGAGGACGGCGTCTCGACGGTCGGCATCACGGAGCACGCGGCCAACGCGCTCGGCGATGTCGTGTTCGTCCAGCTCCCGGAGGTCGGTGACACGGTGACCGCGGGCGAGACCTGCGGCGAACTGGAGTCGACCAAGTCGGTCAGCGACCTCTACTGCCCGGTCACCGGCGAGGTCACCGAGATCAACCAGGACGTGGTGGACGACCCGTCGCTGGTGAACTCCGCCCCGTTCGAGGGCGGCTGGCTGTTCAAGGTACGTGTCGCCGAGGAGCCGGCCGACCTTCTCTCCGCCGACGAGTACGACGCGCACATCGCCGGCTGAGGAGTCGTAGGAAACATGTCGTCTCTGAACACACCCCTGCACGAGCTCGACCCGGACATCGCCGCCGCCGTCGACGCCGAACTGCACCGTCAGCAGTCCACCCTCGAGATGATCGCCTCGGAGAACTTCGCCCCGGTCGCGGTCATGGAGGCCCAGGGCTCGGTCCTCACCAACAAGTACGCCGAGGGCTACCCGGGCCGCCGCTACTACGGCGGCTGTGAGCACGTCGACGTCGCCGAGCAGATCGCGATCGACCGGGTCAAGGAGCTGTTCGGCGCCGAGTACGCCAATGTGCAGCCGCACTCGGGCGCCTCCGCCAACCAGGCCGCGCTGTTCGCCCTGGCCCAGCCCGGCGACACCATCCTCGGACTGGACCTGGCGCACGGCGGCCACCTGACGCACGGAATGCGGCTGAACTTCTCCGGCAAGCAGTTCGACGTGGTCGCCTACCACGTGGACGACGCCGGTCTGGTCGACATGGCCGAGGTCGAGCGGCTGGCCAAGGAGCACCGGCCGAAGGTGATCATCGCGGGCTGGTCGGCATACCCGCGGCAGCTGGACTTCGCCGAGTTCCGCCGGATCGCGGACGAGGTCGAGGCGTACCTGTGGGTCGACATGGCCCACTTCGCGGGTCTCGTCGCGGCCGGTCTCCACCCGAACCCGGTCCCGCACGCGGACGTGGTCACCTCCACCACCCACAAGACGCTGGGCGGCCCGCGCGGCGGCATCATCCTGGCGAGGAAGGACTTCGCCAAGAAGCTGAACTCGTCCGTCTTCCCGGGCTTCCAGGGCGGTCCCCTGGAGCACGTGATCGCGGCCAAGGCGGTCTCCTTCAAGGTCGCCGCCTCGGACGAGTTCAAGGAGCGCCAGCGCCGTACCCTCGAAGGTGCGACGATCCTCGCCGAGCGGCTGACGGCGCCGGACGCCCGCGAGGCCGGCGTGAACGTGCTGTCCGGCGGCACGGACGTGCACCTCGTCCTGGTCGACCTGCGCGACTCCGAGCTGGACGGCCAGCAGGCCGAGGACCGCCTGCACGAGGTCGGCATCACGGTCAACCGCAATGCGGTCCCGAACGACCCGCGCCCCCCGATGGTCACGTCGGGTCTCAGGATCGGCACGCCGGCCCTGGCGACCCGCGGCTTCACGGCCGAGGACTTCGCCGAGGTCGCGGACGTCATCGCCGAGGCGCTGAAGCCGTCCTACGACGCGGAGGCCCTGAAGGCCCGGGTGAAGGCCCTGGCCGACAAGCACCCGCTGTACCCCGGCCTGAAGAAGTAGTTCAACCCTTCGGGGCACCGCGCACACCCCGCGTGCACGCATCGTGAGCGCGGTGCCCCTCCCGGCACCACCCCGTATTGAGGAGTCTTTGTGGCCGTCTCGGTCTTCGACCTGTTCTCGATCGGCATCGGCCCGTCAAGCTCTCACACGGTCGGCCCGATGCGCGCGGCGCGCATGTTCGCCCGCCGGTTGCGTAATGAGGAGCTGATGGGGTCCGTGGCCTCGGTGCGCGCCGAGCTGTACGGCTCGCTGGGCGCGACCGGGCACGGCCACGGCACGCCGAAGGCCGTGCTGCTCGGCCTGGAGGGCGCCTCGCCGCGAACGGTGAACGTGGAGACGGCGGACAGCCGGGTGGAGGCGATCAAGGAGTCGGGCCGGATCCGCCTCTTCGATGAGCACGAGATCGCGTTCGACTTCGACGCGGACATGATCCTGCACCGCCGTAAGGCGCTCCCGTACCACGCGAACGGCATGACGCTGTGGGCGTACGGCGCCGACCGGGCCGAGCTGCTGTCGAAGACGTACTACTCGGTGGGCGGCGGCTTCGTCGTCGACGAGGAGGCGGTGGGCGAGGACCGCATCAAGCTGGACGACACGATCCTGAAGTACCCCTTCCGCACGGGCGACGAACTGCTGCGCCTGACGAAGGAGACGGGTCTGTCGATCTCCTCGCTGATGCTGGAGAACGAGCTGGCCTGGCGCACGGAGGACGAGATCCGCGAGGGCCTGCTGGAGATCTGGCAGGTCATGCGGGCGTGTGTGGCGCGGGGCATGTCCCGGGAGGGCATCCTGCCCGGCGGCCTGAAGGTGCGCCGCCGCGCGGCCGTCACCGCGCGCCAGCTGCGCGCCGAGGGCGACCCGGCGGCCCGCGCCATGGAATGGATCACGCTCTACGCGATGGCCGTGAACGAGGAGAACGCGGCCGGCGGCCGCGTGGTCACGGCCCCGACCAACGGCGCCGCGGGCATCATCCCGGCGGTTCTGCACTACTACATCAACTTCGTGCCCGGCGCGGACGAGGACGGGGTGGTCCGCTTCCTGCTCGCCGCGGGCGCGATCGGCATGCTCTTCAAGGAGAACGCGTCGATCTCCGGCGCGGAGGTCGGCTGCCAGGGCGAGGTCGGCTCGGCCTGCTCGATGGCAGCGGGCGCGCTCGCGGAGGTGCTGGGTGGCACCCCCGAGCAGGTGGAGAACGCGGCCGAGATCGGCATGGAGCACAACCTCGGCCTGACCTGCGACCCGGTCGGCGGTCTGGTCCAGATCCCGTGCATCGAGCGCAACGGCATGGCGGCGGTGAAGGCGGTCACGGCGGCACGGATGGCGATGCGCGGCGACGGTTCGCACATGGTCTCGCTGGACAAGGTCATCAAGACGATGAAGGAGACCGGCGCGGACATGTCCGTGAAGTACAAGGAGACGGCTCGGGGCGGGCTGGCGGTCAACATCATCGAGTGCTGAGGGGCGGGCCCTGACCTGCGCTTCATGTCCTTCAGCGCTGTCAGGGCCTTCCCTTCCTACGCGGCAAGAAGTCCCCGAAAGGTCCCTGGGACAGACTTGAAGTCCCCGGGATGTCCCCGTCGAAAGCCGTCATCAGGGTGGGCCCCGGCGGCCTCAGGGCCGCCCCTGCGGGTTGGAACCTCACGTCCCGGTTTCCAGGTGTCCTGGATCAGGGGGAAGCTGCATCGACCGGACACGCCCCGAACCGGAACACCCCCCAAGGACTCACTCCACCTGACAACGCCCGGCGGCCGCCTGACCCTCAGCGCCCCCGCGCGACGAGGCGCACGGTGGCGTACGCCGGTCCGTTCACCGTGATCGAGCGCAGCGGCTCCATGTCTCCGGCAGGTTCGATGACGGCGACCAGGTCCACGAGTGTCTCCAGGAGCATCCGCATCTGGTGGCGGGCCATGGTGCTCCCGATGCAGACGTGCTCGCCCGTGCCCAGGGCCAGATGGCGATTGGGCTGTCGGCCGAGGTCGAACCGGTCGGGTTCCGTGAACACCGACTCGTCACGGTTGGCCGAGGGGATCCACAGCACGACGCGGTCCCCGGCCGCGATGCGCCGGCCTTGGACGACCGTGTCCACGGTGGCTGTCCGCATGCTGTGCGTGGCGCTGCTCGTCCACCGAAGCACCTCCTCCACTGCGGTCCTGACGAGCCCGCCGTCACGCTCCCGTACCAGCCGCTGCCACTGCTGCGGATGCGAGCCGAGGGCGAGAACTCCCGCGGCGATCGACAGACCGGCGTTCTCCGACGCTCCGACGAGGTTCTCGACGCCCAGCAGGATCTCGGTCTCGGTCAGCAGATCGCCCTGCACCTCGTTGTTGACGAACATGCCCATCGCGTCGTCCGCGGGGATCTCCATCCGCGCGTACATCATGTCGATGAAATAGCGCATCAGCGGAACGTGGCTGGTGAGGGGTTTGCCGGACTCGAACGCCTCCGTGCTCCACCGCAGCAGCTGCTCGCGGTCGTCCGGCTCCACGCCGAGCAGCCTGGCGATGTTGTGGCTGGAGAGCCGGGCCCCGATGTCGTGGACCACGTCGCAGGTGCCCTTCTCGACGGCGCGGGTCACCACCGAGCGGATCTCGGCGCGCATCTCGGCCGCCAGGGAACGGGCGCACCGTTCGCTGAACCGGTCGGCCACCTGCCCGCGCAGGGCACGGTGCCTGGGCGCATCGGTCAGGGCCATGGTCAGACCGCTGCCGGGATCCTCCCCTAGAGCGGTCGGGCGCAGCAGAACGCCCTGCCCCGAGCTGAAGACGGCCGGATTCTGGTACGCGTGCCGGATGTCGTCGTACCGGGTGAGGGACCAGAAGCCCGGTAGGTCGCCAGGCTCGTGCCAGTGCACGGGGGCGTGCTGTCGCATCCAGCGCCACAGCTGGTGCACCTCCCCGGAGGCGTGCCGTTCCGGGTCGTCGAGGTCGGCAGGGGTGCACGCGGATACAGTCACGACGCAGCTCCCGCGGCGATCAGGGCAAGACGGTCATGGAAACCCTTGAGCAGCGTCAGTGCGGTGGCCTCGACGACGGCCTCGCGCCGGAACGAGAGCACCGCGTCGAGCGCGCCGTCCTCGTCCGGCCACACCTCGAGGTGCAGCTCCAGGGGGAGGGCGGCGTACGGCTGGCGCAGATGCGTGGCGGCGACGCCAGGCAGGTCGAGCCGGGGTGGAGTGTTGTCCTGCAGGGCGAAGAGGGACTGAAACACCGGCGGCCGCCCGGGCGTTGCCGGCCCGAGGCCCTGTGTGAGGTCGGCGAAGGGGACTTCGCCGCGGCCGAAGGCCTGGTGGACCAGTCGGCCGACCTCCCGGATGCCGTCCCTGCCGCCGCCCACCGCATCGCCGCGCAGTCGCACCGGCACCATATTGATGAGGCAGCCGATGGCCTGCTCCAGCTCCGGGACGGTGCGCTCGGCGACGGGCACGCCCACCGCGAAGTCCCGCTGCCCGCAGACCTCGGCCATGGTGTCCGCCCAGGCCGACAGGAGCACCACGAAAAGGCTTCCGCCGAGCGAGGCGCCCTGCGCGTCGAGACGGGCCGTCAGCGCCGCGGGAACCGTCACGGAGAGATGTCCGGTTCCGGTCTCTCCCGGGTCGGGCCGTTCCGGCCAGCGGATCGAGGGGACGTCCTGGAACTCCGCCAGTATCCGCTCCAACCGCGCCGCCGAGTCCGTCACGGTCGTGGCCGCCGTCATCAGCCGGGCCCGCTCGGCCAAGGTGGGCGGGGCGGGGTGTGGCGCACGTCCGGCATAGGCATCGGAGAGGGCACGGGCAAGGACTGATTCCGACCGGCCGTCGAAGGCGATGTGGTGGACCAGCAGCCCGAACAGCCAGCCCCCCGTCTCGGTCACCGGCACCAGCGCAGTGCGCCACAGATCGGCGTCCTGAGGTTCGAGGGGCTCGTCGAAGAGCTGCCGCAGCGCGCCGACCGCATCGTCCATGGTCGGCTGGGCGACCAGGAGCTCCAGGGGCGGGGCGGGGATGTCGGTGACCTCGGCGTGGGGAGTGGGATCCACGCGGAAAGCCGTACGCAGCACGTCGTGCCGCTCGTGGACGGCGGCGATGGCTGCCTCCAGGGCGCCCTGGTCCAGTCGGCCGTCCAGGTGCCACGTCATCAGGCAGTATCCGGAGCGGTCCTGCGGCGCCGTCAGGTGGCGGGTGAGGAAGACCAACTCCATGGCGGTCAGCGGGATGTCGCCGGTAAACGCCGGCACGGCATCCGTGCTCGGCGCCGACCGGAGCCAGGATCCCAGTTCTTCGGCCGACGACTGCTCGTACAGGACCGACAGGGGTACAGGCCGCCCCACCCGCTTGACGATGCGTGTACAGGCACGGGCGGCTTGCAGTGAGGACCCTCCCAACTCGAAGAACGGCGTGTGCGGTGGGACGGTTTGGCTGCCCAGTACGACGGCGAACTCCTCGGCGACCAGACGGACCAACGGGTCGTCGACGGGGCCGTGGCCGTTCTCGTCGGACGCCTCGGGCACGTACGCCAGCAGGGCACGGTCGTCCAGCTTGCCGGTGCCGGTCAGCGGGAAGGAGTCGACAAAGACCACGGCGACGGGGCGTTGGTACGCGGGCAGGTGCTCGGCGAGGACCGCCGGCACGTCCGGCGGTGCACCGCCGGACCGGCTCGGCACGCAGAAGGCCACCAGTTCGAGGACGCCGTCGAGTTCCGTGCGGCGTGGGACCACGCGGCAGGCGGCCACGTACGGGACCAGGCGCTCGATCTGCCGCTCCACCTCGGCCGGTTCGACGCGGTGGCCCCGGATCTTCACCTGCCGGTCGATCCGCCCGCGGTACTCGAGGATCCCGTCCTCGTCCCGGATGCCCAGGTCCCCGGTGCGGTACAGCCGGACCTGCTTGCCGTCGATGTCGATGTGCGTGAACTTCTCGGCGGTGAGGGCCGGTTCACCGAGGTAGCCGAGGGCCAGGCCGTCGCCCGCGATGCAGATCTCCCCCGGCTCGCCGGTCGCGCAGTGGCGGTTGCCGTGAAGGACGAAGACGGAGGTGCCGGGTACCGGCCGGCCCAACGGGATGCCGCCGTCCCGGGTGCAGTCCGCGGGGGTGATGCGGTGCGTGGTGGCGAACACCGTGCTCTCGGTCGGACCGTAGCCATTGATCAGGGCAGTATCGGGGAACCGGTCGAGGAAGCGGCTCACGTGCCGCTCGGACAGGCGTTCACCGCCGATCATGACTTGGTACAGGCCGCTCAGCGCCGTCAGGTCCTCATCGACGATCAGGTTGAACAAGCTGCTGGTCAGCCACGCAGTGTTCACTCCGTGGCCCGCTGTCACCCCGCGCAGGGCCTCGGCCGTCAGGAACGGCTCATCGATCAGGACGCAGGTGCCGCCGTTGTACAGGGCGGACCAGAGTTCGAGGGAGAACGCGTCCCAAGGCAGCGCCACCG
Organism: Streptomyces colonosanans; assembly: GCF_001866645.1. Lineage (GTDB taxonomy): Bacteria > Actinomycetota > Actinomycetes > Streptomycetales > Streptomycetaceae > Streptomyces > Streptomyces colonosanans. The sequence goes on along the minus strand of NZ_MLYP01000024.1, from coordinate 7,355 downwards.
CAAGGGGGATGACCGTATCCCGGTCGAATCGCGCGAAGGTGCCCTCCCGGAACAGCCGTGCCGTCGCCCGATGCGGAGTGACAACCCCTTTTGGCTGTCCGGTGGTGCCCGAAGTGAAGAACACAGAGCATGCGTCGGAGCCCCGTACCGTCACCGCGGGGCGGGCCGGGCTTTCCCCCGTACCACCCTCGTCCGGTGTCCACAGCGGCGCGGACAGGTTGGCGACCAGGCCTGGCCGGGTGACGACGAGAGGCGGCCGGAGCTGGTCGATCACCGCCTCGAGCCGGGTGGGCGGCCAGTCCGCATCGAGCAACGCGTAGGCGGCGCCGAGCTTGAGAACGGCCAGCAGTGTGACGATCAGGTCGACGGAGCGCGGCAGCAGAATCGGGACAAGATGCCCCTGCTGGATACCGGCGGCGGCAAGTTGTCGGGCAAATTGCTCGGCGAGGGCGTCCAATTCGCCGTACGAAACCCGTGCGTCCGGGGCCAGGAGGGCTGTGTGCCGCGGCCGAGCGTGGGCTTGCGCGGCGAAGACGTCGTGCAGTCCTTCTCCCGGTGCGCCCTCAGTAACTTCTGTGGCCCACAAGGTACTCGACTGCAGCACGTCGACTCCCTTCGGATTCCGAGAAAATAAGGAAGGATGGAGTGCAACATCAAGAGCTTGTGATGCTGCCACACATAACCGCATCGTGCCAGCCTCCTATTTCACAAAAGGGGTTTGGAGCCAATATCAGTGATTTTGGCTGTTTTCCGGCTGGTGGAGCTGGTTCTGGTTGGTCCGACCAGCTGAATCGTTGGGGTGTCCGGTCGTGGTGGGCTGTGGTGCTCGGCTCGATTGAGGGCCCAGGTGGACATCTTGTGTTTGATCACGCGGGGGCCGGGAGCGCAGTCGCCGCGGAGGCAACGGTCGTTCGGGGATCTCACGCAGCCTCTGGGTGAGCGCCCGGGCGAGTCGGGAGGGGGAACGCAAAGCGCCGCCTGCCCGGTGACGTGGCGGCAGACGATGATCAGGATGGGGGTGAAGGAGATCCGGTCCGGGTCGTGTCTGCCTTTCAGGACGGCTTGGTGTATCAGGTCCCGCAGCGCGTGGTGGACTAGCAGAAACACAAAGATCTCCTGCTCTGCAGTGAACTGTGCCATTATCACAGGGCGCTCCGAGGAAACACCTATGGCCGCTCACATGCCACCAGCGCGGCATCGGATGACATATCCATTTCCAACGGAATGACGGGAGACGTTGTGACGAGTCGGGATCGCTCCTTGGACATCGCAGTCACTGGCATGGCAGCGCGATTCCCCGGCCCCCGTGATCTCGACTCCTGGTGGGATTCCCAGCTCCACGGGAACGTGCACAGCAAGCGGTACACGCAGGAGGAACTACTTGCTGCTGGAGTTCCCGCCACGTTGGCCGCCGACCCGGACTACGTACCCGTACGCTGCTGTCTCGACGACTGGGACCGCTTCGACCACGACTTCTTCCAGATCCGCAAGCGCGAGGCCGAGCTGATGGACCCGCAGCACCGCTGGATGCTGGAGGTGGCCTGGAACGCGCTTGCGGACGCGGGGGTCGCGCCCCACGACGACACGGCGGTGACCAGTGTCTACGCGTCCATGACGGGCAGCGGCTACATGCGCGCGATGGTCCGCGGCACAAACTCCGATCCGGGCCTGCTGGACGATCTGATCCACGGCAGCGAGCCGGACTTCATGGCGAGCCGTATCGCGTACAAACTCGGGTTGAAGGGGCCTGCCTTCGCAGTCCAGACGGCGTGCTCCTCCTCGCTGGTGGCCGTCCATCTGGCAGTGCAGTCCCTGCTCAGCGGCGACTGCGACCAGGCCCTGGTGGTGGGAGCCGGGTTCGACTACCCCCAGGCGGGTTATCTGCACACGCCGGGCGGAGTGCTGTCCGCCGCGGGTGTGTGCCGGACGTTCGACCGGGAGGCGGACGGGGTGATCCCCGGGTCCGGTGCGGGTGCCGTAGTGCTGCGCCGGCTGTCGGACATCACCGAGGACGACCCCGAGCCGTACGGTGTCATCCTGGGCTCCGCGATCAACAACGACGGGAATGCGAAAGCCGGTTACTACGCGCCTTCCGCCGCAGGGCAGGAACGCGTCATCGGCGCTGCCCTGAACGCGGCCGAGGCCGACGGCGGGTCCATCGGTTATCTGGAGGCCCACGGCACCGGCACCCGCATCGGCGATCCGATCGAGTGGGCCGCGGCCGCCACCGCGCTGCGCAGGGCCGGAGCCCGGCCGGGCAGCGTGGCCGTGGGTGCCCTGAAGGCCAGCGTCGGCCATCTCGACGCCGCCGCGGGGGTCGCCGCACTGATCAGGGCACTGCTCGTGGTGCGCAACGGCATGATCCCGCCCGTCGCGGGATTCACCGAGCGCAATCCGCTGCTCGAGACCGAGAACTGCCCGCTGTACATACCTACCGAGGTCGTCCCGTGGACCGGTGAGCTTCCGCGGCGCGCCGGCGTGAGCGCCTTCGGCATCGGCGGCACCAACGCGCACGTCCTGATCGAGCAGGCGCCGCCGCGGGAACGGGCCGCTTTGGAGGCACAGGCTTCGCGCGAGCGCCTGGTCCTGCTGTCCGCGGCGGATCCCGAGGCGCTCGACCGCATGGCCGACGATCTGGCGGCCCATCTCCAGTCGCACGACCCGGATCTCGGCGAGGTCTGCGCCACCCTGGCCAACGGCCGCCTGGCCCTGAGCGAACGCCTCGCGATCACCGGCCGGACGAGTGCCGAGGTCGCCGAGGGTCTCGCCGCCCGGTCCTGGGTGTCCCGGGGCACCACGCCCGGGACGGGCCCCGCCCCGGTGGTCTTCCTCTTCCCGGGCGGGGGTGCCCAGCGCCCCGGCATGGCCGAGCCGTTCACCGCTCTTCCCGGGTTCCGCCGGGCGCTCGACCGGTGCCTCGCGGCCTTCGCCGCCCTGCAGGCGGAGCGGCTGCGGCAGGCGCTGTACGACCCGCACTTCCCTGCCGCCGAGCTGAACCGGCCCGCGCTGGCCCAGCCGGCCCTCTTCGCAGTCGGCTACGCGGCGGCAACAGCCCTCCAGGACCTGGGGGTCCAGCCGGCCGCAGTCTGCGGGCACAGCTCCGGCGAGATCACCGCGGCCACTGTCGCCGGAGTCTTCGGCCTGGAGGACGCAGCCATGTTCATCACGGCGCGCGGCCGGTCCATGCAGGACTGCCCGGAGGGCGCGATGCTGGCCATCGGCACGGACGTGAAGTCGGCTGTGGCACTCGCCGAGGAGTGGGGTCTCAAGCTCGACGTGGCCGCGATCAACGGCCCGGACTCCTGCGTGCTGGGCGGGCCGGCCGACGAGGTCGACGAGTATCAAAGGCGCCTCGGCAACACGTTCTTCGTACGACGCCTGCGCTACAGCCACGCGGGCCACTCCCGACTGATCGAGCCCGCGCTGCCCGCGCTCGCCGAGGCGATGGCCCGGATCGAACTCCGGCCAGCGACCCTGCCGATCGCGCTCAACGTCTCCGGCCGGGTCGTCACAGCCGGCACCGAACTCCCCCGCCACATGTTTGTGACGCAGGTCCGGCAGTCCGTGCTGTTCGGCGCCGCGCTCGACGCGCTGGCCTCGCACCTGCCGGGCGCCTCGGCCGTGGAGATCGGTCCTGGGCGTCCCCTCTCACCGATGGCGGAGGCGGCCGGAATCCCCACGGTCGCCTTGGACCAGATCAAGGACGCGTCGCAGTCCACAGCGCTCAGTGGCGTCGGCGCCCTGTGGACCCTGGGTCAGCCGGTCACACCGGCCGACCTTACCGGCGACGACCGCAGGACCAGGCTGCCCGGCTACCCCTTCGCGGGACCTTCCTCAGTGGCCCCGGAGGCACTGACGGCCCCTGAGGCGCTCGCCCGGCCCGCGCCGGGCCCGAAGCGCCCCCCGGCTCCCACGCCGCTGCCCGAGCAGCCGGAACCCAGGGACCCGGCCCCGGTCGACCCGGCGGAGGGAGTGATCCGGATCTGGGCGGAACTGCTCGGCCGTGACGACATCCCGGCGGACGCCGACTTCTTCGCCCAGGGCGGCGACTCCCTGCTGATCACCCGGCTCATCCGCAGAGTGAACAGCGAGTTCGGGATCCGCGTCCCGGTACGCGAGATGCTGGCCCAGCGAACGCTGAGTGGGCATGTCGCAGTGGTCCGCCGGATCCGTGGCGAAGCGGATGCGGCACCCGCCGACACCTCATGAGGTCCCCCACTCCACATTCCCTTCTCACGCCGGTCCGGGATCCCACTGAACAACTTTGAGGAGTTTCTCTTCATGTCGGCCTCACAACGCGTGAATTCCACTCTGTCCAGACCGAAGGACAGCGCCGGAGCAACACCGGAGGCGACCGCCTCGATCATCGGCGAAGCGTTACCGGAAGCCCCCTTCGTTCCCGTTCACGAAGCGGTGGCCCAGCTGGCCACCGACCGCCCCACGGCGATCGCCGTGCGATGCGGCAACGTCGCCGTCACCTACGGCGAGTTGGTCTCCTGGGCCAGGCAGTTGTCCCACCGCCTCGCCGCAGCCGGGGTCGGTGCCGGAGACCGGGTCGCCCTCCTGGCCGAGCCCTCCGCCGCAATGATCGCGTCCGTGCTCGGCATCCTCGGCGCGGGCGCCGCCTATGTGCCCATCGATCTCACCCAGCCGACTGCCCGGTTCGCGACGATCCTCCAGGACGCGCAGGTGAAGACCGTTGTGGCAACGGCGCACACCCAGCCTCGAGCGGCCGAATCCCCGATACCCGTCGTAACGGTCGCGAACGCCCCGGACGCCGCATCCTCCGACTCCTTCGCCGCCGCGGCCGGCCCGGAAGATCCGACGTACTTCATCTACACCTCGGGCAGTACGGGCGAGCCCAAGGGCGTCATCGTCGGGCACCGCAATCTCGCCGCGTCGACGCAGGCCCGCCTCATGGTCTACCCGGGCACCCCGACGTTCCTGCTGCTGTCCCCGCTGGCCTTCGACTCATCGGTCGCCGGTATATGGGGGACGCTCCTCGCGGGCGGCTGCCTGGTCGTGGCGTCCGCGGACGAACTGCGCGACGCCGAACAGCTGGTCTCCCTCGTCAGCCGCCATCGCGTGGACCGCATCCTGTGCGTGCCCACGCTGTACGGGCTGCTGCTCGATGCCGCCGAACGCGCCGGGACGGCGCCACTGGCCTCGCTGCGGCAGGTGATCGTGGCGGGCGAAGCCCTGCCGCAGCCCCTGGCCGACCGGCACTTCGCGGTGCACTCTCCCGGGGTGGATCTGGTCAACGAGTACGGCCCGACCGAGGCGACCGTGTGGGCCAGTTTCCACCGCCTCACCGAGATCGGACCGGTCAGCATCGGCGGCCCGGTCCCAGGTGCCCGGCTCTACGTACTCGACGGCGACCTCAAGGCCGCACCACTGGGTGTGGAAGGCGAGTTGTTCATCGGCGGGGCCGGGGTGACACACGGCTACTTCGGCCGCCCCGAGGCCACGGCGGCGGCCTTCCTCGACGACCCCTTCGCCCCCGAACCCGGCGCACGCATGTACCGGACCGGTGACATCGTGCGCTGGAACGCCGAGCACCGGCTGGACTTCATCGGCCGGAAGGACGACCAGATCAAGGTCCGCGGCCACCGCGTCGAGCCCGGTGCGGTCGAGGAGACGCTGCGCCTGCTGGCCGGCGTCCAGGAAGCGGTCGTTCTGCCCGACGCACAGGGAACCGGCCTGATCGGCTTCGTCGCCTCGGCGAAGGATGCGGACCCGGTCTCACTGCGCCGCGCCCTCGCGGAGAAGCTGCCCCCGGTGATGGTGCCGGGCGAACTGCGGGTGCTACCGGAGCTGCCGCGCAACCTCAACGGAAAACTCGACCGCGCGCTGCTGCGGACGCTCGCCGCGGAGCCGCCCGCCTCCCGGCCCGCGGTCGCGGCCCCGTCCGTCACCGGCGACGCGCTCACCGCCCAGGTGGCGGCCGCCTGGTCGGAGGTCCTTGGTGTGACCAAGGTGCCATTGGACGTCAACTTCTTCGATCTCGGGGGCCATTCGCTGGCCGTGTTCAAGTTGCAGGATGCGCTGGAGCGGCACTGCGGGCTGCGGCCGACGATCGTCTCCCTGTTCCAGGAATCCACCGTGTCGGCACAGGCCACGTTCATCCGCACCAGTCGTGAGCAGGGGGAGAACACGGGAGCGGCCGGCTCCGCCGAAGCCGGCCGCAGGGCCCGTACGGCCAGACTTCGCCAGCAGCGCGCACGCAGGGGAGCCGGACAGTGACCACGTACACCTCGCGCTGGCTCGTGTGCGACACCGCCCGGCCCGACGCGCGTATCCGTCTGGTGTGCTTCCCGCACGCCGGCGGGTCGGCTTCGTTCTACCGCGCCTGGGGCCAGTCGCTGACCACGCTGGAGGTGCACGCCGTCCAGTACCCGGGGCGCGCCGACCGCTTGGACGAGGAACCCCCGACCGACCTCGTCCGGCTCGCCACCGATATCGCCGACGCGCTGGAACCGCTGGCGGATCTCCCGCTGGCCTTCTTCGGGCACAGCTTGGGCGCTCCCGTGGCCCTGGAGACGGCGCGGGCTCTGCAGCACCGAGGCATCCGCATCGAGCACCTCTTCGCCTCCGGCTCCCGTGACGCCCCGCTGCCCGCCCTCACCGGACCCGAGGAAGACCCCGACCAACTGCTCGCGGACTTGGTCAAGATGGGCGGCACCGACGCGGAGATGGCGGCCGACCCGATCTTCCAGGAGGTGGTCATGCCGTATCTGATCGCCGACGGCCGAATGTTCCACAGCTACACCATGGCGCCCGAGCCGCTGCTCAGCTGTCCGGTCACCACCATTGTCGGCGACCAGGACGACGACACGGACCTCCGCCCCTGGAGCGCGCTGAGCACGACCCCCGTCCAGGAGGCCGGCTTCTCCGGGAACCACTTCTACCTCATCGACAACCCTCCGTACGCCCTGCTGGAGAAGACCCTCTCCGCCCCGCGAACCGACTCCTGTTGAACTCCACGGCCCCGGTGGTGCAACCGGCACAACACTCGTAACCGACCTCCTCTGCAGGCCGGCTGACACCCCCTATACGACGTGCACACCTCAACGACCATCTCCCCGCACACGGTCCGTGCATGGTGAGTGGCCCGCGCGCTGCGCACCAGCACACCGCCTAGACCTGCAATACGTCTTGACGCACGCGTACGGATCGAAATCCGGTCCGATCTCCGCCGCCTCGCTCGATGCGGGGCGGCGAGTTCGCGGCAGTCGAAGGGCTCCTGCACCGAGCAACGGCAGCAGCTCTGAGAGGAACATCAGGCTGAAGCGGCCCTGGCGGGGCGCGGGTCGCAACCGCGTGATCTAGTGCTGCTCCGCGTTAGTTCGTGGAGG
>NZ_MLYP01000023.1 GCF_001866645.1 Streptomyces colonosanans | reverse complement strand
GAGCGGGTACCACATCGCTGCGCGATGTGCAAGCGAACACCCGTGCTGCGCACGGGTGTTGCGCTCCCGCTCCGCGTGAGCGCCTGCGGGAGGCTGCGCCTCCCGCCCAACCCGCTTGCTGCGCAAGCGGGTTGATGCTCCGTCCGCTGCGCTCCCGGAACGGGCGGGACTGCGTCCCGCTACCGGGCTTCCGTTTCACTCCAGCCCGGTCGGGCGGGTCCGCTGCGCTCCCCCGTTTGACGGTCCCTCCGGCTGCGCCTCCAGGGCCATTGGGGCCCGCTGGCGCGGACTCAAGCTGGCTACGAAGGGAAGGGGTCGCTCGTTCGTGTCGGGTTCTAGTGTAATCGCTGCATCAGGTTGATGCAGCATGTACCGTTGGCGGAAACACGAGACACCCCCCAACCACCCGGGAACTCCCCGGAATTCCGAGAGGAACGACCGCAGATGACCGGTCACCACGAATCTATCGGACCTGATCCCGCGCTGAGCAGCGATTCCGTGCGCCGGGTGACGCAGTACCAGACGGCGTGCGTGAACGCCCGGTTGAAGGTGTTCGCGCTCCTGGAGGCGCAGGGTGTGCCCGCGAGCGAGGCGGACGACCTGGTGGCCGCGCTGGAGGCCGGGGCGGTCGCCGGGGCGCAGTGCCAGGTGGTGGAGCTGGGCGGCATGGCGCCGGCCTCTCGGGGCCCGCTGTTCTCGGACGGCTGGGATGAAGGCGTGACGGCGGTGAGCGAGGCCCTGGTGGGCATCGCGGACCGGGAGTGGTCCCGGCGCGGCGGCCGGTCGGTCGGGGCCGCTGAACTGGCCGTACATATCGCGGATGTGAGGCAGCGTGAGCGGGCGGACCTGGTCCGGCTGGAGAGGTTCGTCCGGGAGGCGGTGCTGCCGGGCACCCATCCGCACACCACGGCGCGGCGCCGGGTGCTGGAGGCGCTGGGTGAGGCCGGCGGTCTGTGCACCGCGCGGACGGTGAACGCGGACGGAGACGTCACCGTCTGCACGCTCGATGCCGGGCACTACGACCCGGACGACAAGCCGCCCTTCAAGGACGGAAAGCCAGGCGGCTGGCACAAGGCGGATGCGTCGATCTGGAACGACTTGGGCGCGGCCTGCATTCCGCACGCGGCCCTCTGAAAGACCACAGGAATTCAGCGCTCGGGGAGGCAAGGAAATGTCAGCGATTCAGCTCAAGGGACACCAGGTCGATCAGCGCTCCGCGTTTCGCAGGTGGGTGGGATTCCCTGCAAGGTCATCTGTGCCCCCGCAGGGTGCCCGGGGCACGATCGTGTCAGCGACCGGCTCGGGCAAGACGATCACGGCCGCCGCGTGCGCGCTGGAGAGCTTCGCGGACGGCCGGATCCTCGTGACCGTGCCCACTCTGGACCTGCTCGCGCAGACCGCCCAGGCGTGGCGGCTGGTCGGTCACCGGGCCCCGATGGTCGCGGTGTGCTCGCTGGAGAACGACCCGGTGCTCAAGGAGCTGGGCGTGCGGACCACCACCAACCCGATCCAGCTCGCCCTGTGGGCCGGGTCCGGGCCGGTGGTCGTGTTCGCCACGTACGCCTCCCTGGTGGACCGCGAGGACATCGACGCACCCGAGGGCCAGCGGAAGGTTCGCGGGCCGCTGGAGGCCGCTCTGGCGGGCGGAGACCGCCTGTACGGCCAGCGCATGAGCGGCTTCGACCTCGCCATCGTGGATGAGGCGCACGGCACCACTGGTGATCTTGGGAGGCCGTGGGCAGCGATCCACGACAACCAGCGGATCCCGGCGGACTTCCGGCTCTACCTCACTGCGACCCCGCGCATCCTCGCCGCGGCCCGCCCGCAGAAGGCTGCTGAGGGCCAGGAGGCGGAGATCGCGACCATGGCTGATGACCCGGAGGGCACGTACGGTGCGTGGCTCGCGGAGCTCGGGCTGTCGGAGGCGATCGAGCGCGAGATCCTCGCCGGGTTCGAGATCGACGTCCTGGAGATCCGCGACCCCTCCCCCGTGATCGGGGAGTCCGAAGAGGCGCGGCGCGGGCGGCGCCTGGCGCTCCTGCAGACCGCGCTCCTGGAGCACGCAGCGAAGTGGAACCTCAAGACCGTCATGACGTTCCACCAGAAAGTGGAGGAGGCCGCCGCGTTCGCGGAGAAGCTGCCGGAGACCGCTGCCGAGCTGTACGTCAACGACGCCACCGACGACGATCTGGCCGCCGCCGACAAGCTGCCGAAGTCCTCCATCGACGCGGAGTTCTACGAGCTCGAGGCCGGCCGACACGTCCCGCCGGACCGGGTGTGGTCGGCGTGGCTGTGCGGCGACCACCTCGTGACCGAGCGGCGCGAGGTCATCAGGCAGTTCGCCAACGGCATCGACGCTGCCGGGCGCCGGGTGCACCGCGCCTTCCTCGCCAGCGTTCGCGTGCTCGGGGAGGGCGTGGACATCACCGGCGAGCGGGGCGTGGAAGCGATCTGCTTCGCGGACACCCGCGGCTCGCAGGTGGAGATCGTGCAGAACATCGGCCGGGCGCTGAGGCTCAACAAGGACGGCAGCACGAAGGTGGCCAGGATCATCGTGCCGGTGTTTCTGGAGCCCGGCGAGGACCCGACCGACATGGTCGCCAGCGCCTCGTTCCGCCCCCTTGTAGCGGTCCTTCAGGGCCTGCGCTCGCATGATGAGCGCCTGGTCGAGCAGCTCGCCTCCCGCGCCCTCACCAGCGGCAAGCGCAAGGTCCATGTCCAGCGCGATGAGGACGGTCAGATCGTCGGGGCCGGCGGCGAGGGCGGCGGCGGGGACCAGGAGCAGGACGACACCGACGCCGCTGCCGAGTCGGCCCTGCTCCACTTCTCCTCTCCCCGGGACGCGGCGACGATCGCGGCGTTTCTGCGCACCCGGGTCTACCGGCCGGAATCGCTGGTGTGGCTGGAGGGCTACCAGGCGCTGCTGCGGTGGCGGGCGGAGAACGAGATCACCGGCGTCTACGCCGTGCCCTACGACGTCGAGGTGGAAGTGGGGGTCACGAAGGATTTCCCGCTTGGCCGATGGGTCCACCAGCAGAGGAAGGCGCTGCGGGCCGGGGAGCTGGAGGACCGGCGCAAGGTCCTCCTGGACGCGCCGGAGGCCGGGATGGTCTGGGAGCCGGGCGAGGAAGCGTGGGAGGCCAAGCTCGCCGCGCTGCGGTCCTACCGGCGGGCGACCGGGCACCTCGCGCCGCGTCAGGACGCGGTGTGGGGCGAGGGCGAGGCGATGGTGCCCGTCGGGCAGCACATGGCCAACCTCCGGCGGAAGGGAGCGAAGAACGGCCTGGGCAAGGACTCAGAGCGGGCCGCCGTGCGCGCGGCGCAGCTGACGGAGATCGACCCGGACTGGGACTGCCCGTGGCCGCTGGACTGGCAGCGCCACTACCGGGTGCTCGCCGACCTGGTCGACGCCGACGGCCAGCTGCCCGACATCGCACCCGGCGTGCTGATGGACGGCGACGACATCGGCAAGTGGCTCCAGCAGCAGGCCCAGCCGGCCATCTGGGCGCGGCTCCTGCCCGAGCAGCAGGAGCGACTGTCCCAGTTGGGCGTCACGCCCGTGGAGGCGCCGTCTCCCGCACCGGCCTCCAAGGGTGCGACGAAGGGGCAGGGCAAGGCATCGCAGGCGTTCCAGCGGGGCCTGGCGGCGCTCGCGCAGTGGGCGGAACGGGAAGGCGCGGACCGGCCGGTGCCGAGGGGTCACAGCGAAGAGATCGCGGTCGACGGCGAGGCGGAGCCGGTGACCGTGAAACTGGGTGTGTGGGTCTCGAACACCAAATCGAGGCGGGACAAGCTCGCCCAGGACCAGCTGGCCGCCCTGCGGGAGCTGGGCGTGGAGTGGGCGTGACGCTCGCGTCGGCGGGTCGTTGAACCGGTCGGACATCCCAGAGCACAGAGAGACCCCGGGCCGCAGATGCCCGGGGTCTCGTACGTGTGGAGCTGCACACCCACGCGGGCTACCAGCGGCGCAGGTCCTTGGTGAGTTCGCCGTACCACTCGGTGCGGCGCTGCACGTACTCGTCGGGCGCCGGTCCGAGCGCGACGGCCTGGTCCGTGATCCCGTAAGTGACCCGGTAGGCCAGGACCTGGGTGGCGAGGTCCATCCACTCCTGCGTCTTGTGCGCCGGCGGCACGGGACCGAGCACGGTCACGAACCACATGGGCAGCAGGGCGCGGTCGCGGATCGCGTCGGCCAGACGGCCGCGCAACAGCCAGTTAAGCTTCCTCTCCGCCTTGTCGCCCTGCTCGATCAGCGACGCTTTCGCCTGCCTGAGAGTGTCGTCCTGGGCCAGTGCGGCCTGGGCGGTCTGGGCGGGGCCGGCCAGTTGCCGGGCTCGCTGATCGTGGCTTGCGGCGAGGGTGCGGGACATGCCGAAGTCCATGACGGCCTGCTTGAACTCGCGGGACGTGCGCGGCTGACCGGCCAGGATGCCAGCGGCCTCCACCACCTTGTCACGGTGTTCGTCGCGTTCGGCGACCGCGCCTTCGTACTCGCGGACCTTTAGGCGGTGGGCCTCGCGCTGGTGTCTGTGGAGCAGGCCGGAGCGCACGTGCCAGCCGTGGTTGGCGGTCCTGGCCAGCTTCTTCCACTCCGGGTCGATGGTGTCGAGGTCGGCGAGTGGGGCGCCGCCCGCGGCGAGCAGGTGGGCTTCGAGGGCCTGGACGCGGCCGGTCAGCCGTTTGAGGGACTGATCCGTGTCCTGGATGTGGCCGCGTACGTCGTCGTCCAGCTCGGTGAGGTCGTTGCGGACGGTGCTGAGGTCGTCCTCGAGGCTGCGGATGCCGCTCCGGATGTCGCGCAGCTCGTAGTCGAGGTCTTCGACCTCCCCCAGCTTCGAACGCAGCGAGTGCAGCTCGTGCTCCATCCCGCCGGTCCGGGTCTCCAGACGGCGGACCTGGTAGCTGTAGTCGTCGCTCACCGCCGCGCCCCCTTCGGGTCGGCGCCCGTGTTGTCCATCGAGGACCCGGCGACGAGCATCCAGCCCACGGCGGCGGCGATGATGAACCACCGGCTGATCACGCTCAGGCTGATGAGGGCCATCAGGAGCGCGACCACGTGCAGTCCAATGGCTCCGAAGCGGCGGTCACGGTGCTGTTCGGCATCGGCCTTCTGGAAGCAGCCGGCCACCGTTCCCAGGAAGTGCGGACCCAGCAGGACCAACCACCAGGTCGAGCGGTCGAGGACGAAGACGAGCGCGATCAACACCGCGCCGACGGCCGCCTGGCCGCGCCAGGACCACGTCACGATGCGCTCACTGCGTCTGCGCTCGGGTTCGGCAAGCCGCTCGGGAATCGTCTTCTCGAACTCCACCAGCTTGCTGGTGGAGTTCACCAGCCGGGCGTACTCCACCGCGAACTGGTCGTCGTCGACGTCGTGCTTCAGGACCTCGGCATGGCGAGCGCCGACCTTCTGCTGAAGTTGCGCGAACTGCTCCTCGATCTTCTGCTCGGTGCTGCCCACCGAACCACCCCCACCCGCGATGCGACGACACGCCGACCGGACACTTCCCACCGGCAGCCACCGCCAGCCGTCAAACCGATCGACCGTACCCGCAGCTGTCCGGGACCCGCCGGGCAATCAGATGCAGTGGCTGAAACCATGCCGATCAACCCCGTGCATCGGTGCCTGCCCCGGGGTCGGCGCCAGCCTGACGGGCGGCGGAGCGCGGCGGCCCCGGCCGACGCGCAACCGGCTGAGCGCGCCCCGATCCCCGGCCGCGGCCGCGCCGCCCATCCCGCCCGTCCCTTCCTCCTTCACTCCAGCCAAGGGACATGGGCAGAGCAGCCGCAACGGGGATGTCAGCAGGCCGACCACGGCAAAACGGCGTGGTGACCTGCGCGGACACGGAGACGGTCCTGCGGGCCGCGCAACACCTAGCGCAACCCTTGGCGCAACATCCAGCGCAACAGATAGGCGCAACCCCCAGCGCAACCTCGTGCTCCTGGTCGACCGGGACGACCGGTCACGTGGCCCGGACAGCTCCGTGGGCGCGGGCGAGGTGGCGCAGCTCGGACCGTGCCGCCGGCACCGAGGGGACGGTCTCCCAGTAGGGGTGCCACCACAGCCGTACGGACAGGAGCAGCAGGCGGCGGCGCAACGCGCTGGTGTCGCGGGGGCGGGGTGCGGCGAGCGCTTGGTAGGTCACGTTCCAGGCGGCTTGCGTCTGCACCAGGTCGTCGGGGAAGTCGGTCACGTCCATACCGGCATTAGATCGCTTGTTCGAATTGCGTGTCACTTCGGACACGCCCCGTCCGGCGCCGTGGTCGGGGGTCGCGACCGGCGTGGTCGGCCTCACGGTCGGGCCTGTGGTCGGCCCCGACCACGGTGGTCCGGCCCTGTCTGGAGCGGCACCCGGGCGGGTGATTTTCCTTCGCGTACGCGGGCGCAGTCCTAGCGGCGTGCGTCCAACTTGCCTATTTCCAGGGGGTATTGACAGCTTTTCGGGTGTTCTGTCATGTTCTGTCCGCCGCTTCCGGCGAACGAGCGAGAGGTGATCTCATGCGACGAACCGAGTACGACGCGAGCCAGGCCGCCAAGCGCCTGAAGGTGCCCGCAGCGGCCTTCCGGTGGGCCCGGCACACCGGCCTCATCCCCGACCCGGACGCGTCGTCCTACCAGTGGTCCCGGGCCGCTGTGGAGGCGCTGGACGCCGACGCCATCCGGGCCGCGATGCCGTCCGCGCCGATCGGCGGCGGCGGCGCAGCGGCGGACCGGATCGCCGACGCGCTCGGCACCCCGAACGTGATCGGCGAGAAGGCGAACGTCACGGCCTTCGTGGTGCGGCGGTTCGTCGACCGCGGCCTGCTGGTCGACCTGAGCGCGAACCCGGACGGGACGCTGCACCACCCCGGCCAGGTCGCGGAGGTCTGCCGCCGCGAGGACCTGGCGGACCTGGTCGCCGCCGACACCCCGCTGGGGCCCGAGCAAGCCGCCGCCCGGCTCCGGGTGCGCCGTGCCGACTTCGACCACATGGTCCGGCTCGGCTGGGTCCGCTCCCCGCAGTCGATCGAGGTCCGCTTCGGCACGAGCCGGGCCGGGGCCGTCAACGTCGCGCTCTACACCACGGCGTCCGTCGACGCGGTCGTCCCCGCCCACCCCGAGGTCGACTGGGAGCAGCTGCGCGCGGTGGAGAAAGGCCGGCGCTCTCCGCTGGCATCGCTGCGCCCGGCACCGGCACCCGCCTGAGCGTCCCCGCGCCGGAACAGCACCACAAGGGTGCTCCCCCGGCCGCCGCGCCCCAGCCGTCCAGAAAGGCGGCCAGGGCGCGGCGTTGCTCTTCCTCGCGGGCGATCTGCCGGGCGAGGACGTCACGGTCGACGTACGGTCGACGGCGGCGAGGACCAGGCGCCGGAGTTCCTGCTCACGCGTGCCTGTCCGCCGGCTCCCACAGCGGGCGAGCGCGTCCGGTCCCGTCGCAGTGGAAACAGCGGCCGCCACCCGGGGTGCTCCGGGCGCCGATGGTGCCGGAGGCGTGCCGGAAGAGCCGGGTGAGTCCGGCGACGTGTGCCGCGTGGACCGGGAGCTCCTGGCGTCTGCTGAGGGTGAGCTCCAGTGCAACGCCGGGTCCGGTGAAGTGAGCGTGGGGCAGGTCACCGGTCATCGCGCGGAGCGTCTCGTTCACCTCGCGCATCGTCTCCGCGCCGGTCAGCTGAACCCGGGCCGCGAGGATGGTGTCCGCGGCCGCGGTGAAGGACAGCAGCCCGGCCGGACGGGCGAGCGGCCCGACACGGCCCACGGGGTCGGGATGGGTGTGGTGGAGCTGAGCCAGGGCGTGCCACAGGTCGCCCGGCAGATCCTGCGGTGCGGTCTCTTCTCGGCTGCGTCTCATGCGGCCTGTTTAGGGACTCCGGTGGGCTGTCACCGTCGTATGGGCCCGTCCGTCCCGCCCGGTGATGCGGTGACTTCGGGGTCGGTCCCGCTGTGCGGCCTGGCGGCTGCCGACCGCACAGCGGGCACGCGGTCAGGCCCGTCGGCGGAACCAGCCGCGGCCACGGTCCGGCTCGGGGTCGTCCTCCGGCTCCGGCGGTGCGGCGGCCTGGAGGCGGGCGGCTTCGGCGGCGGCTTCCTTGCGGGCGACGTCGTCGGCGTGGCACGGGCCGCACACGAACACGTCCCCGGCGTTCCAGGCCGTCCGGTGCGCGGTGGTCTCCTCCCATCGCTGGTCGGTGAACTTCTGCCCGCACCGCTTGCACACGGGGCGCTGCGCCTCAAGCTCAGCGGCACGGCGCTGTTCCTCCTCCGCGTCGGCGCGTGCCTCCTGGTCGCGGAAGAGGGCTTCGCCGTCTGGGTTGTCCAGCGCGGCCGTCAGCGTCTGCTCGCTCTTGCGTCCCAGCCGCCGCCACACCGCTGCGTCCGCGCCGTGCTCCTGGAGCTGTTCCAGGGTGGTGACGACGACTGGCACCGCCTGGCCGTAGTCCTTCGCCGTGATCCCCCGGTGGAGGGTCTGGTGCCGGCGCGGCGCCCAGTAGCGGCGGCCGGCCTCCTCCAGCACGGCGACCGTGTTGGCGACCTTCGCCTCGGTGGTGTCCGCGAACACGAATGCCACCGGCACCAGGCCCTCCCGGCCGGTCGGCGGGTAGACCCGGCGCCACAGCCGCTTCTCGTGGTCGACGTGGTCGATCGCGTCCGGCCGGGAGCGGGCCAGGTCCACGGTGTGCTTGTCCGCGTCCCGTGGCAGCAGCCGGCCCCACTCCCAGTACCGGCGCAGCTTGGCGACCAGGTCGTGCGCGTCCTCGGTACGGCGGTCGATCTCCAGCAGCAGCACCGGCACCCCGGCCTCCGGCGCCCGCACCACCAGGTCGGCCCGCTGCACGTAGCTGTTGCCGAGCCGGTGCCCGATCTCGGTCTGGAAGCCGAGCCGGTGGCCGATCCCGGCGCGGTGGAGTTCGGCGGCCGTCGAGGTGACCGCCGCGGCGTGGTCGTCGTAGCCGGTGCCGAGCAGCTCCCCGGTGTCCGGGTCGTACTCCTGCTTGCGCAGCACCGAGACCCGTATGCCCTTCGGCTCCAGCAGCTGCTTCGCCTCGCCGTGTCCGCGCTTGGTCAGCACCCACACCTGCCGCTGGTCCTCCTGCACCGACTCGATCCTCACCAAGTGGTGGTCCTCCAGATCCAGGAGGTTGTCCCGCGTGAGCTTGTCGTGCTTGTTGTCTGGACGGGTCAGCTTCCACAACTGATCGGGCGTAGCCCTCTGGAAGATCCCCAGTGCTTGCAGGAGCTCCCGGCGTCGAGGCTCGGTCGAAGTCCTCCTGTGCTTTGGCTTCCTTGGCACATGAGGGTTGTCGGACCTGCGACGGCCTCCTGTCCGCCGGGCCTGACCTGCGGAAACTCCCGGTCGTTGGCGACGGGGCGCGGAGGGGGTGATGGAGGGGTCCACGGAGGGGGCGTCGCCGGTCCGGTCAAGGGACTGCTCGGGCTCGTCTGCGGTGCTCGCCACAGGGTGCTCCTGGAGGTGGGGCGGGCCTATCCCGCCATTCACCTCGTACAGGTGTGGAATTCGTCCTCCGTGTGACGCCGGTCTTGAAGAACCCCTCCGTCGTGACCGCATCGTGATCAAACCGGAGGGGGAGAGTTCTCCCCCGTCAGCGGCCGGACTCTGTCCACAGGGCCGCAGTTCGAGGGTGGCTTCGAGGTCGCCGCGATCAGCGGGGCGACCCGTACGTGAGGAGCCGTCCATGTTCCAGAACCCCACCGCGCCGCTCGCACCGATGACGCCGGACACGGTGCTCAGCGCCTTCAGCTACCTGCGGGCCGTAGAGGCCGGCGACGCCGAAGCAGCCGCCGGGTTCGCAAGCTCCGATCCGCGGATGCCCGAACTGCTCGCGGATGCCGCGGAGCGCATCGTCGTTCCGGTCACCGCCCTGTGCGGCATCGACCCGGATCCGTGCGACGACTCCTTCGCCTTGGAGGCCGTCGGCCGGGTCCTCGTGGCCACCCTGCGCAGCTGGGCGCAGGCCGGGCCGGACGCGGCGGAAGGCGTCGCCCGCGCGGTCATCGCCTTCGTCCGGCAGGTCCTCACCGAGGAAGAGCACGGTGAATCCGTCGCCGATGTCCTGCGCCAGATGGAAGCTGTCGGCTTCGGCCAGGCCCTCGATGCGCACCCCGCACCCGCCGGCTCGAACCCGGTGCGCCCGACCATCGCGTAGGCGCACCGGGAGGGCGGTGGTGCGGTGCGGCGCGCATCGCAGGCGCACCACCGCACCACCGCGACGCGCCACCGCACCACCATGGTGCGGTCCATCGCATCACCGCGCCGCACCGCGCCATCGTGGTGCGCTCCATCGGCGTCGGCGCACCGCACCGGGCGCGCGCCACGGCCGAGCGGGCTCCTTTATCACACACCCCCTTGACCGCGACCTGATCGCAAGCCGAAACCGGCGATGTCAAGGGGAACGTCGCGGTAGCAGAGCTGGACAAGGGGGTGTAGCGGAGCCGGACAAGGGGGTCGCGCGCGCCCGGCCGCACCCGGACAAGGGGTCGGCCGGCGCGGGCGCACCGGTGCGGTGCGGAGCATCGAGTGCGGCGCACCGGGCGCGCGCGAGAGTGCCGGGCATCGCCGGGCGCGGCGCACCGGGGTGCGGTGGCGCACCATCGCGATGCGCACCACGGTGGAGTCCATCGGCATCCGGCGCACCGGAGTGGAGTCCACTCAGTGGAGGCCACTCGATGTCGTGCATCGCCATTGGATGCTGAACATCGTGGGCTCCACTCGGTGGACGATGCCCGGCATCGTCACCACAGCCAGGCGTTGGAGTGCCGCACCCGGGACAGGGCGCGGGCATCCCGGCGCGCGGCCGCGTTGCCGATCCGGCTCTGCCGGGAGCGAGGCCTGCGCGAGTTCCCGGCGGCGAGGCGGCGCTTGGCGGCGTCCTGGATCCGCCGGCGCTGCTTGTGCAGCTCCCTCTTCTTGGCCGCCTTCGACTTCGGCGTCCGGGGCCGCTTCCAGATCGGCTGCCACCCCACGGGCTCATCGGGCTCGGGCTCCTGGTCCTCGTCGAGCGCGGCGGCCATCTCCGCGCGGGCCGCGCGGGCGCGGGCGAGGACCTCTTCGTGGCTGGGCTGTTCTTCCGGGGTGCTCACGCGACTCCTCCTTGACTCTGGCCCTGCGTGTGCTGGATGCCGGGCTGCTGGGTGTGCGGCGGTGGGACCGTCGCCGGGGCGGGCTGCGAACGGAGGCCGTAGGCGACGGCGCGCGCCCGCTTGCTGTCCTGGAGCGTGGCCGCCAACTCCGCGGCGGCGGCCTCGAAGGTCCGGCGGGTCTGCTCCACCGTGTCGACGTCGATGCCGGACTCAGGCTCCAGGAGTCGGGGACGGTCAGTCTTCGGGCCTGCGCGGAACGGCCGCGGGTGCGACCTCGAGGCGGCGGGCACGGCGACCGCACCCGGTCGGGTGCGGGAGCCCAGGCGCTCGGCTCGCCGCGCGGCCCGGACCCGGGCGGCCAGGGCGCCGGCGGCGAGGCGGGCCCGCTCGTACGGGGGCGCGGACCGCTTGCGGGTCAGCGGGCGCAGCACGGCCTGGTCCTCGGTGTCGTGGGGGTACAGGGCGCGCAGGTCGGCGGTCATCATCCGGCCGCGCCCGACGGGGCGGGTGTAGTCGTCGACGACCGCCTGCACGATCTGGTCGTCCAGGCCCGGCTCGTGAGGTCGGCCGCGCAGGACGTAGGCGAGGTGGCGGCGGGCTTCGGCGAGCAGGTGCCGGCGCTTGAATGCTCCGCGCATCACGTACACCACGGCGACGGTGTCGACGGCCGCCAGGACGACGTCGGCCACCGGCCACACCCGGGCCCACACCGCCGCGGCCGCCGCCCGCGCCCGCACGGCGAGCCGGGAGACGACGTCGACGCCGTACGCCCGGATCGCCGACTCCCGCCAGCCGTCGCGCAGCTCGGTCAGCGACCCGGCCGCCGTGGGTTTCGGCGGGCGCGTCCGGTCGGCGGCCTGTCCGTCCAGCGCGTACGCGGCCCGCTCCCCCGGCGGGTGTCCGTGCTCTGCCTCGTAGTCGGCCACCAGAACGGGCGCCGCGTCCGCGATCTGCTGGCGGCGGGTGGACTGCCAGCCGATGAGCCGCTGGTCGATCCCCGCAACCTCCATGACCGGCCTTCTGCCGGGCGTCACCTCGCGCGGCTCCCACGCCCACCCCAGCCGAGCGGACACCTCCTCCATGAAGTACAGGGTGTATAGGGTGCCGGCCGCGACGATGTTCTCCAGCATCGAGTCAGCCGACAGGTTCCCCCACTTCCCGTCCGGCCTCCGGGCACGGATCGACACCAGGGCATGGTCATGGAGCAGGGGCTTTCCGGCTCTGGACTCGTAGTGCCGGAACACCGCGACGATCAGCCCGTCCTTCACCGGCTTGCGGTGCTTGCCGCCGCTCCCCCAGCGGATCTCCGCGACCGATTCCTCCAACGACGCCAACGCCTTGTCCCGGGCGATGTCCTGGCACAGCTCCAGCACCAGGCGGTGCTCGTCATCCATGAGCGCCCACGCGATCTGCGCGGTCGACGGCGCCCGGAACACCAGGTCCATCGCCAGCCAGGGAGACCGTTCCTTGGCGTTCTCGGTCTTGGGTGACTGGTTGTGCTCGATGGGCCTGCCCAGCACGGTCGCTCGCCGGGCCTTCGCCGGGCTCATGCCCTGCGCCAGGAGCTCGCGCTCGATCCGGTCGGCGTCCGGGTGCCGGCCTTCCCCCAGGAGCAGTTCGGCCTGCCGCTCGCTCACCACGTCCCCGGCTGCAAGGCCGACCGCGGCAAGTCCCCGCCCCTTCCAGACACCTGGTGGTACACCGGCTTCGTCTTGGGCTGCACGCAGCGCCCTACCCGCAGGGCGGTGGCCGTCGCCGACCATCACGCTGCGGAAGTAGTACCGCCACCCACCCGGGCCGACCTTCTTCGCGCTGAGCATCGGGCCATGGAACACCGCCCATGACCTGCACAGAAGCGTGATCCGGGGTGCTTCCCGCCGGGCGGGAGGCCATCACCAGATCTTTACCGCCACGCCCGTCAGGCGGGCCGTCCGGTCAGCCCGAGACGGTAAGCCGTCGCCCTGTGCACAGTCCGCCGCATGAATACGGAACTGCTCCACGGAGACCTCTGCCCGCTGTGCCTCCGCACGCTGCGCGCGATCGTCGAAGTCCGCTCGAACACGCCGTACTCCACCCGGACTGACACGGTGCCCCACTGCATCAGCTGCGCCAGCGACATGACCCGCGCACAGCAGTGGGCCGACCTGATGCACGCCCGCTACGGCAGCTGACCCCGGCCGTGCGAATGCTGCGCGCCGACCACATCAGCGCCACCCGCCCCGGCCTCCTACTCGCCATCGAAGGGGTCACCAACCTGGTGATGGTGCAGTTCCGTTGACCGCTGCCATCCGCACGCGGGACGGCCGACGCGCAACATCCGCAATCAGCTCGACAGGGGAGACCGCCACATAGTTCGTCTGACGGGAGGAGCGCCCGGCGAACCCCGGCCGGTCCTCCACGGCAGTGCCCGCCCCGGAAAGAGCGGGCGCCTTCCTGGCCCGTCAGCTGGTGAAGAACGTGACCAGCATGTCCTCCAGGTCCTCAAGCGTCTCTTCTACGCCGCTGATCAGGTATCCACCGCTTTCCCTTCTGCCAGGCCCAGATCATCCTCCGGCCCTATAAGCGACGCTCCGTTGGCTGACCTCACGTGTTCTGCAACGCGTACACCGGGTACGGCACGACGGTTCCGTTCCCCAAGTGCCGGTCAACTGTGCTGGTGCGGATGAACCCGGCCTTGGTCAGGACGCGGCCGGAGGCCGGGTTGGAGGGGTGGTGCATGGCCTCCAGGCGTTCCAGGCCAGCGGTGGTGAAAGCGAACTGGACGACGCGTTTGGCGGCTTCGGTCGCGTAGCCGTTGCCCCAGGTGTCCTCACGGAGGATGTAGCTGAGGGTGGCCATGCCCGGGGTTCTTCGGCGTAGGGAGATCTGGCCGATCAGCTCGCCTTCGACGGCGAGCCCCCATGCCCACTGCTGGCGGGGGTTCTCGGCGGCTCTTGCAAGGGCCGCACGAATCTTGTTCTGCGCCTCGCCGAGCGTGAGTGCCCTGCCGGTCGTGTAGCGGACCGAGGCGCCGCTGTAGATGCGTTGAAGGGCCGGAGCGTCGTCGGTAGTCATGTCTCGCAGGGTCACCATGCTGCGGCCAGTTCTTCGGCCGTGGGCCGGTCGGCGGGGTCAGCGGACAGGCAGGCCATGATGGCCGCTTCGAAGGCGGAGAACGGCCACGGCCGGACATCGCCGATTGCCGTGGTGCCGCCCTTGGCGATGGCGCGCAGCTTTTGAAGCCGGTCGACGTTGCCGGCGTAGTCGACGGGACGGTGGCCGGTCCAGCACCAGAACAGGGAGGCGCCCAGGCTCCAGATGTCGGCGGCCGGCCGCGCCTGGATGTGGGCGTCCGCGGGGGTGGTGAGGATCGCGGTGGCGATCTCGGGGGCGGTGGTGTGGGTGAGCGCTCCCCGATACGGGACGCGGCGGCCGTTGTGCGGGCCGCAGGCGAGGGCGTAGTCGATGACCGCCGCGCAGCCGTCGCCGGTGACGAGGGTGTTGGTGGGTTGCACGTCGGCGTGGGCCCAGCCGGCGGCGTGCATCCGGGCGAGGTGCTCCGCCCAGGTGCGGGCGATCCCCAGGAGCCAGGACCGGACCGAAGCGCTGTCCCCTTCGGGTCCTCGGGCGCGGGCGAGTGCCCGCCACAGCGGTGCGCCGTCGATCCAGCGCACGGCGAGCCACCGGCCGCCCTCCCATGCCCCGGCACCGACCCGGTAGCCGGGGCTCACGGCGCCTGCCTCAGCGAGACGAAGAAGGTGGTCGTCTTCCTGAGCCATCTCGGCGGACTTGTCGCGGGCATCGTCGCTGTCGGGGCTGTTGGCCTTCAACGCGACCGCGGCCAGGGGGCCTTGGATCTTCCAGGCCCGCGAGCTGCGCCGGTCACTCAGGAGCTGCGTCGAGGTGGGCTCACCGATCTGTCGGGTGAGGAGGTCGACGGCTTCGCTGGGGGGAGAAGGTGTCTGGCCCATGTGCGGATCTCCTGCCACTGGGTGGGAATGTGCTCGAACACGCCGCGGCCGTCGTCCTCGGCCACGGCGAGCGCAGCGGCCAGGTCCGGGGTCGCGGTGAGGAAGCGCGGGTCGCGCCGGCGGGCGGCGGCCCTGACGGGGAGGAACGAAGCGGGGGCGGCCGGGATCCGCTGGCCGGCCTCAGTGACCTCCTCTTGTCCCGCGTAGAACTTGCCGAACATGACCCCGACCGGCCCGTAGAGGTTCTTCAGGGCCCAGTGCGGCCAGGCCATCACCTCACGGTGTGTTGTGCCGGGTACCTCGCCCAGGAGCACGATGTTCTCGCACCGCAGGAGGCCGTGCGGCCGGTTCAGCAGCGGCCTCAGCCACTCCGCCGCCTGGACGCCCGCGTAGAAGAGCTCCGCCTGAACCGCTTCGGCGTCACCGTCGACGCGGTAGACCGTCCAGGTCGTCATGCCCTGGCGGAGCGAGGGAGCAAGGTAGGGGCAGTGGGCGGTCATCTGCTGCACGTAGGCGCTGATGTCCACGGTCGTCGGGCTGGTGGTGCTGGCCTCAACAAGGCGCAGCGCCCCGGCGGTCGGCCGGGGCGCTGTCGTGGTGCGTGGGATGGTCACCGGCGGCCGGTCTCCGGCCGCTGGGGCGTGACGTCGTCGCCGTCGCCGCCGGTCGGGGTGCAGTCCCACTCGGCGACCACGGTGCCGGTGGTGCGGTAGCGGGCGAGCGCCTCCTGGTCCACGTTGCCGTCGGCGTCGGTGAACCAGATCTGCGGCAGCGGTCCGTACGCCTCCTCGTAGGCGGTGACCCAGGCGATCGGGCCGTGGCCCTTGTTGGCGATGTGGCCGATCGGCTGACCCGCGGACTCCTGGCAAAGGGCCGCGTACTGGGAGGTGCCGAGCATCTCGTGCCAGGCCGCGTCCACGGCCGGGGAGAACATCTCGGGCGCGGGCTGGCCGTTCTTGAGGCGCTGGCCGGTGATGGTCAGGAACCGGCGCAGCTCGGTCGTTGCGGTGCTCACGATGGTGCCCCTCTCGGTTTCGAGTGGTGCTCGCCCGGCCCAGGTGGGCCGGCCGTGGTGGTGATAGGCCGCGCACCCCAGGGATCCTTCGGTCGCGTCTGGGGGCTCGGCGGTCACAGGGCCCTGACGGGCGCGGCGTCGTTCATCGACCGTCCCGGCATGCCGGGACCGGGAAGGCTACGACCATTCGGTGCTCGCGTAGCAGTCCCGATGCTTGCCCTTGTGGCCAGGTGACCACGTACACCGGCCCCGCGCGTTCGGGTTCTGCATCCAGCAGTAGCCGGGCGGCCGGCCGCCAAGGACCGCTGCTCTTCGGGCACCTCGTGGGGCGACCGGGCGGTGTTCGTCATCGTCGCCCCTCCCGGATCAGCCGGTACAGGACACGCCCAACCTTGCACTCCCCGGTCTCGTCTACGCACTGCTCGCAGATCCGGGCGTGCTCAAACAGTGCCCGGTGGGCGTGGTCGGCCATGCAGGGCTGGCAGGTGCGCGGGTACCAGGTCGCCCCTGTGGTCGGCGAGGGTCCGTCCTGTGGGCTCTTTTGCGTACCCAGGTCGACGGCTGTCGCGAGCGTGAGCGGGTCGCGGCACCACACGCAGTCGGTGCCGCGGGACTGGCCGTCGGTGACGTCCTTCAGGGGCGGGAGCGCCAGGAGTGGGACGACTGGGGCCGGAACCTTCAACAAGGTCTCCAGCACAGCCGCAGTCTGTGCAGGGGCGGCATGGTCCGTCATGTCGGCGCTCCTCGGGCATCAGCCACGCCCGGGAGGTGACGGCCTCACCGGGGTTTCGTCATGTCTTCCGACGCTAGGGGCGCAATGTGCACGGCATCCAGCAATGTGCACCGATGTACACGCGAGTTGTTGTCACCTTGACCTGGCGAGTCTCAGGCAAGACGGTGGTGTACATCCCTGAACACCACACGTGTGGGAGGCGGCCATGTCCCTACAGTTCATCGGGATCGACCCGAACACAGGCGACGGCGAGAGCCCGACGGTATGGGTCGACCAGGAGAAGAACGAACTCGTATTGCAAGGTTGGATGCCGGGCCCGGACCTCGAAGCGGAGTGCGCGGCGTTCGAGGTTCCCGGCCACGCCAAGGGGATCCCGGACCACGAGGCGGTCATCAGGATTCCGGCAAGGATGGTGCCGATGATCAGGGAGGCATGCGATGCCCTTGAGCGTCCCCACGTGGCCTGAACTCCTCGGCGGCGCGCGACACTCAGCCATCCACTTGGAGATGCGGGACTCCTACGCCGTCGACTACGAGGAGGGTCCGTTCGCCCAGTGGCGGGCCGGGTTTCGTCACGATCCGGCTGACCGTGAGTCCTGGTGGCGGCCGTGGCTCGACCTGATCCAGGGGACAGTAGGCCGCGGAGTCGTGGTGCGCCGGGCCCGGATTGTTTCCGAACCGGTCAGCGAGTACACGCGCTTCCTGTACGACGGCACGTTCACCAACATCGCCGCGGGCGAACAGGTGCGGTGGCTGCCGCGTCGGCGCGCCTCGGACATTGCACTGCCGGGCAACGACTTCTGGCTCATCGACGGTCGCCTCATTCGCTGGAACCACTTCACCGGCGATGGCGCCTCCGCAGGCGGAGAGATCAGCGAGAACCGGGCAGCGGCCAAGCTGTGTGCCGATGCCTTCAAAGAGGTGTGGGCGCGCGCTGTCCCACACGAAAACTACAAGATCACCTAGCGCGAAAGTGGTCAGGCCAGCTCATGCCCATCTCTCCTTCATCCTCGGCGCAGGCCGCTCGTGAAGCAGTCGCTCACCGCCTGCGGGACCTGCGAGCCGATGCCGGGATCACGGGGCCTGAGCTGGCCGCGCGCTGCGGATGGAGCCATCCGAAGACGTACCGGATCGAGGGGGCCCGCACGCCGCCCTCGGCCGACGACATCCGACGCTGGTGCGACGCGTGCGGCGCCGCTGGCCAGGCCGACGACATCATCGTGCAGTCCCGCCACGCGGAGTCCATGTACGTGGAGTGGCGGCGCAGGGCCCGTACAGGGCTGAAGCAGTTGCAGAACAGCTACGTCCCGTTGTTCAAGTCCACGAAGCACTTCCGTGTCTACTCGCCCACCCTTGTTCCCGGCCTGCTCCAGACCGAGGGCTACGCACTGGGGCTGATGTCCTCGATCACCACGTTCCGCGACATCCCCAACGACGTAGCGGAGGCCGTAGCCGCGCGGCTCGAACGGTCACGCATCCTCCACGAAGCCGGCCACCGGTTCTCCATGGTCATCGAAGAGCCCGCGCTCTATTACCGGTTGGGGGACAACGACGCGATGGCCGCGCAGCTTGGCTACCTCCTGACCGCCGGCGCCCTACCGTCAGTGTCGCTGGGCATCATCCCTACGGCGAGGCCGGAGCGCCCTATGTGGCCACAGGAGTTGTTCCACGTGTACGACGACGCGCTCGTCTCGGTGGAACTGCTGGCAGCGCGCGTACAGGTCACCCAGCCCTCCGAAATCGCCCTGTACATCAAGGCGTTTGAGCAGCTGCGCAGCATGGCCGTGTACGGCGCAGACGCCCGCGCCCTGATCGTAAAGGCCCTCGACACACTGCGCTGACCCTGGGCACCACGAAAACGCCACGAAAGCAGCCGCTGCTTTCAGCCGGCGCCGCGTCGAGGGGCGCCGCGCTCCGGACGCGCTCGGGACCGCGCTGACCAGCCGTGGTCGGGCCTGTGGTCGGGATGCTCTGGCCATGGTCGGGGTCGTGGTGGGGTACGCAGCCAGTAGGCATCAGTCGCGAGACCGGCCCCTCAAGCCCGGCAGCGTCCTGTGTTTGCCCACTCGGTCGGGTGAACCCGCCCTCGATCACAGAACCCCTGCGGGTGTTGGGGCGTACTGCCAGGCATGAGGCCGATCACTGACGCGCATGTTGCAGAGCCAGGGCTGGTCGTGGTGGAGGTGGCTGCAGTCGATGACGAGACAGCGTTCGCGTTCCAGGCCGCGCTCGCCGAGCGGTGGGCAACCGCGATCGCGGACCGTACGACACGGGATCCCGGCGAACCGGGTGTGCGGCTGCGGTGTTTCCTGGACCTGCGCCAGGAAATTGACTCGAAGCACTAGGCGGAGAAGGAGCCACGTGCGGCGGCCCGTCACTGCCTGTCGTAGCAGGCCATCCCGTGCGGGCTGCTTCCATCTGCGTTCCGCGAGGCGGAGCGCGGCCGCCCCACAGACGGGCCGGTCTGTGGGGCGGCCGCGTGTAGCGCTGGTCAGCTCTGCAACATGGCCTTGAGATCGCTCAGCGTCAGTTCGTTCGTTCCGCGGTCGGCCGCGCTGCTCTGGGTCCAGGCGACGATCGCGGGGTGCGCCTTCTCGTACCGGGGGCCGGCGGCCGTGTTCTGACCGTCGGTGTCGGCGACCTGGGTGAGGTAGGCGGCCAGAGCGTGAGGGCCGCCGCCGCTGTAGCCGATGTTGTAACCGAGGGCTTCGCGCTGCGGCAGGATCGACAGGAGGCCCTTCTCCGTACGGGCCCAGAACAGGCCGCGGCCGGTGATGAAGCGGCTGAAGGTGTCGTCAGGACGCAGGTCGAGCGGGGCGTACGTCTGGTAAGTCCACTGGTCCGTGCCTCCCTCGCCTACGTGCTTGAAATGCTCGGCTACGACGGGCAGCCCGAATTCGGGATCGTAGAAGGTCTGGCGGCACACACAGCCCGATCCGGAGATCGCCGATGGGCTGTTCTTGTCCTCCGTGACGCAGGGGTGGAACAGGGCCGGGATCTTCGTCTGCTCCACGAGCGTGCAGTGCATCGCGTTCGGCTCGCAGCGCACCAGCCTGCTCAGCCACTCCTGGAAGTGAGGTGTCTGGGTCTGGGGTGCCTCGATGGACAGATCGGCGTTCAGCGACGTCGCGGCGATGCCGAGGCGCGCCTCGGTGTAGAGGACGAAGTTCAGGTAGCCCTTCGTCGGATCGGTCAGGTTCAGGTCGACTGGCTCGAAGGTCAACGTGGCGCTCCAATGCGGGCTGTGCCTGGTGGGGCGGCGAGGTCAGGAGACGCGGTGTTCGGGGCGCAGGGTCAGGCCGCGGTGCAGGAACTGCTCGGTGTCGGCTGGCCCGAGTCCGAGGGCGCTCGAGACGGCGGCTCCTTCGTCGTCATGGACGAAGGCGAGCAGGATCTTGCGGCTGGCGGGGTCGGCCATGGTCCGGCGGGCGGCATCGACGGTGTGGGCGACGCAGCCGGTGGTGCCGTCTTCGACGATGTCCCGCCGTGTTGTGTCGTCCCAGACGTTGAGCTGGAGGCGGGCGCCCTCGGTCGAGCAGTCCTCCTTGGAGTCCGCTCCCAGGACACACCGCCTGAGCATGGCGGCGTGGGCGTGGCGCTGGAGGTGGACGGCCTTCTCTAGGAGGCGGTCGACTTCCTTCTCCAGGTTCTCGCGCGCCTTCTCGGGGCTGACGAGCGAGGTCTTCGGGTTGTAGGGCTGCACCCGGATCTTCAGCGCCGACAGGCTGCGGGCGAGATCGTCGGCGACGCTGAGCAGGCCCACCAGGTTCACGTCGCCGCGCTGGCGGGGCGGGGGCAGTTCGTCGGGGTAGCTGTCGAGCGGTTCCAGCGGTTCGTGCAGGTCGGTCAAGGGTTCCTCCCGTGCCGGGTGCCAACTTCCCGATTCTCGATCCGCCCCGAGGCCGAGACAGGGCGAAGACGCAGATCGGCCACGCGCTGGCCGGTTGGCATCCCTCAGCAGTCGCGGCCCGCTCCCCTGCCCGCGTCAGGCCGGGGCGTGTGGTGCTACTGATCGGCGGGGCCGGACGCGTCCGGGCTGCTGCCGGTCGGCGATGGCGCGGCGGCCGGCATCAGCCTCGCGCTTGAAGGCGGTGAACCGGTCCAGGTTCGCCGGCGTACGCATCCACGTCGCGAGGTCGGTCGTGCGGCCCTCCAGTTGCTCCGGCATCGCGGCCTGCTGGTGGGCGTGGACGGCGACGGCCCGCTGCGCCGGGGCGCGCGCGGCATCCTGGCCTGGGTGGTCGACGGCGTGCGGTGTGGCCGCCGCCTGGTCGTGACGGTGGTCGTCGGTGCGCGCTGCGGTCGACGCGGTCGCGGCTGGGGCTTCGTCCTGCTTTACGGGGGCGGTGCGGGTGGCGCGGATCGCGTTCTACAGCGCGAGGCTGGCGACCCGGGCCCGTTCGTACCAGGTCGACTCCCGGTGTGGTTTGCCGTCGGTGCCGGCGATCCACCAGCGGGCGGGCCAGGGGAAGTCGGCGGTGTAGGTGATCTGGTCCGGCTCCGGGATCGGGCGGCCCTTCGGAGGAACGGTGAGCTGGCGTAAGTGGCGGGCGACGGCCTTGTCGGCGATGTAGTTGTCCAGCCAGGGCGCGAACGCGCGGCCGCGCAGCGTCTCCAGCAGGTGCCTGCGGGCTTCGGCCAGGACGTAGGCGAAGGTTCGGCGCACGGTGTAGACGACGGCGGCAAGCGCGGTGTTCACCCGCGGGCCCACTCGGGCCCGGATCGCTGCCCCGGCCGCCCGGCAGCGCTAAAGGAGCCCATCGACCAGGCGCTGCCCGAAGTTGAGGACCGCGGACGCCCGCCACCACGCGTGCAACTGCTCAGGGGCGCGGCACGGCGGGCGCCGGCGGCGACACCGCACCCGCCCGACGAACACCGTCATTCGCACTCACGGCCCCTACAGAGGGCCATGCAAATGCGGTGCCACACGTCCCTGCTGTGCCACACGTCCCTGCTGTGCCACACGTCCCTGCTGTGAACCGAGTCAGAGCGCTGTTGCGCTCTGATGGGTCCTATGCGAGGTTCAGAACGGATGACAAGGGCTCGCCCCATGTGGCCCAGCGTTGCAGCCGCGCTTGGTCCAGAAGGTGAATGTCGTGGGTGCGCGCGAAGTCGGTCGCGGGTTTGGTGAATGTCCCGTTAGTCACTGCGACGACGATGTCGGCCTTGTGCTCCGGACGGGCCGTCCCGTTGAGGGTCTGCATGTCCGGCGAGCCGACCTTCCCGACTCCGGCCTGACGGTGCTTGCACTGGAACACGATGCGTAGGCGGTCGGGGGTCAGCGCGATCACGTCTGCCCCGAGATCTCGGGCGCCGCCACTTTCTCGGGTGACCTGGTTCCCATCGCGCCTGGCGAGCGCAGCGACGGTCTGCTCGAAAGCGGTCGATGTCATGTCGTGGATCTCTGCTAGAGCCACGCTGTCTTCCGAAGCCAGGAAGAGTTCCATCTCCTGTTCGAGCGATGAGAGGTTGTGCATCTCGTCGCGATGCTGCGCTAGGGCGTTCTGCACGTCCTGTTCGGCTCGGGCCAGTTGTGCCTGGATGGTCCCGATGCTCTCCACCGGTGAGAGAGCTGCATCGGTGGCGTCTCTGTACCGGTTGGTGTGATCGCGGCCTGTTTGCTCATGTAGTACTCGCCGCACGGTCTGTGACTTTTGGACGGCGTTCACGACCATGCGGCTTTCCCGGTCAAGGACAAGGCGAAGGGCAGCGTGTGCTTGGAGGTAGCTCCGGGTGAACGGGGTCCCCGCAGACGCGACCAAGGCCTCCAGGTGACCCATCTCGTTCCGGATCCTCGCTGCTAGGTCACTGGCAGCAGCATTGACTTCATGCGCAATGTGCGCCTCGGTCCAGTGAAGATACGCCGCCAGCAGGTCATCGTCTGACGCCTCTGAAATTCGACGCCGCAAACGTGCTTGGAGCTGAGTGCCGGGGTAGTCGGGGAACAGCACGGTGGTGGCCCAGTTGATATGCATCAGGCAGACCCCAGCAGGCTGCGCAGGGGCACGTCCCATCCGAGCCACTGCTGCAGGTCGAACCGCTGCACGATCCGAAAGTTGTCGTCCCATTCTTGGAGGAGCCGGTACGCGGGTCTTGAGAGGTACCTGAGGTTGGTGACCAGTAGAACTCCGGGGAAGCCTCTGGTCTCGGCCAGACGCTGTGCGGTCAGCATCGTGCGGACATCAGTCGTCTCGTTGTGGCCGGGGTGTTGAACGTGCGCGCAGTAGACGAGGCCTTCTCCACCGTCACGAGAGACTTCGAGGACTCTCGGCCCACGGGAATGCACTTGGAAACCTGATCTCTTGAGAGCCTGCAGCACTGTGACATTGAACTCGTGCTGCTCCATCGCGTCGAGCTGTTCGATGGTTGTGCACTGTGTACTCGCGGCCCGGCGCTTGCGCTCTTCCAATGTCGCCAGAGTGTGCAGCTCCTGCCGGTCATTCGACATCAGCGCGGTGAACCGCTGCCTCGCTGGCGGCAAATGGTCGTTCAGAAGCGCCAGCGCAGCGCGCGTGAGGTCGCCCTGGTCATCGTCGAGGCGCAGCTCCAACCGAGTGGTGAACTCTTGGACGATGTCCTGACACTGCCTCAGAGCGTCTGCGGCTTCCTGTTGCTCATCCCACAGCTTGTCGGCGAGTTCGTCGGCAGCTTTGTGACAGTCAACGGCTATCTGGTCGCTGCGCTGCCACGCCAGGTTGTCCCGTCGACGTCCGGCCTCGGTGTACTCCCGAGCGAGTTCGCGATGGAACGCACGCCAAGCTGCCGCAATGTCGTCGGCCAGGCGGACTTCACTCACCCACAGCAACGCACGCAGCATGTCGTCTCGGTCAGCGCGCGCTATCCGCTTGCCGATGGTGCGGTTGAGCCAGGTACTTTCGTAACGGTTCGGGGTAACACCCGCATTCCGGTCAATGATCACCGCGCGAGGTTACACAGCGCGTCTGACAATCGGCCCAGGCCATGACTCTTCCCCCTACCCCTATGTCGTCCCACGGACAGCTAGGGCAAGGGCCATATGCCCTCCGCTCGTGGTTGTTGTCCGCGGACAACAACCACGAGCGGAGGGCATTTTGTGAGGTCCGAGCCAACGTGGGGCTAGTAAGGTAGCGCCATGACCGCGCCATACGACCCCAGTGATCGGGAAAAGGTAGTAGCCAAGCTGCCCACGAGCCTGCGCAAGGAGCTGAAGGTTCGGGCAGCAGAGCTGGACAGAGACATCCAGGATGCCGTGACCGAGGGCGTTGAGGCCTGGCTCAAAGCGAAGCCACTCCCGGAAGTTGACACCAAAGGGGGCTCCTCTTTCTCGACCTACCTCCCGGGCGGGCTGTACGGCAAGCTCAAGCAGACCTCCAAGCGCCGAGGCCTCTCCTACAACCAGGGAGTGGCGCAGGCCATCCGTCTTTGGCTCGATAGCAACCCCTCCCCCCGTCCGAAGCCACCTCGGGTCACTGGAGCCCGTCGGATCATCTTCGGCAACCAGAAGGGAGGTGTAGGTAAGACGTCCGTCGCGGCCGGCACTGCGCAGGCCCTCGCTGAATCGGGCCACCGCACGCTGCTTATCGACTTCGACCCGCAAGGCCACCTCACCATGCAGCTCGGTCACAAGATGCTGGACATCGACAGTCCGAGTCTGGCCAAGCACATGCTCGGTGAGGCGAAGGGCGAGCTCCGTGATCTGCTCGTCCCGATAAAGGGTGGCGACTTCGAAGACCACCTCTGGCTGCTCCCCTCCTGCAAGGACGCGTTCCTGCTCGACGCCAAACTGGCCACGAGCCGATTCGTGCGGGTCAAGGAAACCGCCCTCGAGAAGGCCCTCGAAGAGCTGGAGCAGGAGTTCGACTTCATCGTCGTCGACTGCCCGCCCAGCCTGGGCTACTCGATGGACACAGCTGTGTACTACTGCCGCACCCGTGAGGGTGAAGACGAGAAAACCTCTGGCATCGTGATCATCGTCCAGGCGGAAGACTCATCCGCCGACGCCTACGACATGCTCGATGAGCAGATCCAGGACCTCGTCGACGACCTGGACATCGTCATCGCCCAGCTCGGGTTCGTAGTCAACCTGTACGACGCGCGCAAGGGGTACGTCGCCACGTCCTCCCTCGAAGAATGGCGCAAGCTCGGCGAACCGCCCGTCATCGCCGTCGTTCCGGAGCTGAAAGACCAGCGTGAGGCTGTCCGCGTGAAGCAGCCCCTCCTGGTGCACGCCCCCTACGGTGAGCAGTCGGAGACCATGCGGACCGTGGCCCGGAGGATCAGCGCGTGAGCAGCATTGCAGACAAACTCGGAACCGGATCGTCGTTCGGCCAGCCTCGCCGAGAGCGCAGCGCCCGGGGCAGGGCAAAAGCCATCACGGAAGGGGAGATCCCCTCCTACGAGCTGGTCCGGCTGCGCCTCGATGAGGTCTCCCCCACTCCACTCAATCCGCGCCGCAACTTCGGCACGGATGAGGAGAAGACCCGTTTCGGGGAAGAACTGCGCCAGGCACAGCTGGCTGCTTGCGTCGCGGTAACTCGCAACGCGTACCTGGGGCTGTGGCCAGACCATGAGGGTCGTATCGGCGCTGCCATGCACGTCCTCGTCAACGGTGAACGTCGCTACCGCAGCGCTGTCCACGTCGGGCTTGAGGCGCTGGACTTCGTGGTCCGGGACGATCTTGCCTCTTCCCGGGAGCAGTTCATAAAGCACCTGCTGGAAGAGAACCTCAACCGGGAAGACTTCGACGTCATCGAGCGCGCCCGCGGCGTGGAGCAGTTGGTGCGCGTCTGCGAGGAGCATTCCTCGCGGGGTGCCCGTTCCCGGGCCGCTGAGCAGCTGGGCAAGGACCGGTCATGGGTGACCAACCAACTGGTCCTGCTGACCCTGCCGGTCGAGATCCAGACGATGCTCAGCTCTGGCACGATGTCCGAACGCGATGGCCGCGTTCTCGCTCGCCATCTGAAGGACATCCCGGGGCTCGATGCGGCCGCCCTGCTGGATTACCTCCAGGAGACGAAGGAGGCCGCTACCCAGGCCAAGGTCTTGGAGAAGGAAGCCGTCGCAGCGGTCCGTCAAGGCTTGTTGTCTGCGGACAACAAACTCGAGACCCCGACGCCATCGGAACCGTCGGCTGCTTCGTTGTCCGCGGACAACAAACCGAAGGTCCCCTCGCAGGCGCACCCTGGTAGCGGAAAGCCGGCAGGGGCTTCGGCTGAGGCGAGCAGGCCCCGAGCCGACCAGGACTCGTTGTCCGCGGACAACGAGTACGCGGATAGCAGCGCGGATGCAGCCCCCTCGGGTGAGGCTCCGAACCAGAGCATGCACTCAGCGGCCGCCTCTGACACCACCGAGTCTCCTACCGAGTTGTCCGAGGCGGCGGCAAGCGTGCAGGCCCGCCACCTGCCGTACGACGATCCCGGATACGTCGCCATGCTCTTGAAATTGAAGATGGAGCCGGCGGTCTTCGCGACGTGCACCCGAATGATGATGCACGCGTTGAGGGAACAGCAGCCGGACGCCTTCGCTGCGATGATGCACGAGCTGGCCGAGCAGTCGGTCTGAGACCTGGCTCTGAAACGAAAAATGGCTGGTGCCCCTGCGAAAACGCAGGGGCACCAGCCATTTCATCGTCTGTGTCCAGCAAGCCCCGTGAGTCGCCCGGAGACAGCGGCCTGGCGGTGCCCGCCGAGCCGCCGCCTCCGGGCGGTGGCGGGACCGAATGCAGTGCGCAGTCCGGGCTTGTTGTCCGCGGACAACATCCGAGGGGTCAAAGATCCGGAAGATAGGGCGGGGCTTCGGGTTGGTTCAGGCGGCCCAGGTTGCAGGCATGGCTTCGTGGTCGGGGTTGGGGATGCCGGCGGCGGTCGCCGGTGCAGCGGGGTGCCGCAGGGCGGTGACCGGGACGGCGCCGGGTTCGGTGGGCGGTGCCCAGACCATGCGCCAGGTGCCTTCCCACTCGCAGCCGCAGGGGTGGTCCGGGTGGAGGTGCCGTAGGAACACACCGTGGGTTTGGGCGGCGCGCGGGATGCGGGGGATGAGGACCGAGGGGTCGTCGCCGGGGTAGAGGTGTAGGTTGCGCCAGCCGTGAATGCTGGCCATGTACGCGGTGGCGCCCTCGATGATGTCGGTCCACTGGTGGTGGCCGAGGGCGATGAAGCCGACCGGGTAGAGGTGGTCCCCGGTCGGGCCGTCGATGCCGATGACGTACAGGCCGCGGTGGACGATGAATCCGTTGTCGGGCGCGTCGTCGAGGCAGGGGGTCCAGAGCTGTTCGGCGGGGTGCGTGGTGCCGTCGTCGGCTTCGTGGGTCTCGATCTCGTACAGGGCCGTGGTGGTCATGCGCTCGCTCCGGTGCTGGTGTCGACTGCCTTGAGGACACGCGGCAGATGGACGTGGAGGTGTTCGACGTCGACCTGGCGGCCGCGGGCGTGGAGTTCGCCAGCAAGGAGTTCGGTGAGTCCGGATGCCCTGTGCCTCCCGCCTGCGCATCCGATGGCGATGCGGCGGGGGCCGGCGGGGAGGTCGGCGTAGTCGGCGAGGTTGGCGAGCAGTTCGCGGGCGCCGGGGGTGTTGAGGACGACGTCCTGGACGCGGGGGTCGAGGCCGTCGAGGTCGAGGATGTCGCAGGCAGCGGCAGGGTCGCGGAGCCGGTCGCGTACGTCTTCGATCCGGTCGGCGGCGGGCGGGACTGGGCTGCCGTCCGAGTCGGTGGGGAGGTGTAAGTAGCCGAAGGAGATCAGTCGGATCGTGTGGGTCGGGCGCACGATAGTGCCTCCAGGTCGTGGGAGAGGGGCAGGAACGCCGAAGCGCCGCGCCCTGCCGGGAAGGCTGGACGCGGCGCTCTGGGACGGTGCTATTCGGGGGTTGTGTCGGTGATCTCGATGGCTGCTTGTATGCCGTGGTGTTGCAGTGCGGCTTCGAGTGCAGTCTGAGCGCCGCTGGCGCTCCAGGCCTCCTTGAAGGTTGGGTCGGTGACCTCGAGGCGCAGCGTCTGACCGTCGAAGGCGGGTGCGGTGTGAGTGAGGAGGTCTGCGCTGAAGCGGCGCATACGGGCCACCGTTGCCATCACTTGCGGCCACCATGCGGGTTGAACCGTTCCGGGTTCGGTGGCGGGCGTGCCGTGGTCGGCTGGGTGTGTGTAGCGGAGGGGTTTGCCGAGGCTACGGGCGTAGGCGATCTCGCGTCGGGTGCTCTCGCCGATGTAGCCGCCTGGGTTGACGACGAGGACTTCGTCCGCGAGGTCAATCTTCTGCAGGTGCAGGGCGTCGAGCATCGCCTTGAGTCGGTCGGCCTGGGCTGTGGTGGCCCACAGGGGGTGCGGCTGCTTCATGTTGCAGCCGGGTGCGAGCACGATGTGGCCGGCTGCGGTCTCGTAGAGGTTGGCTTCTGTGAGCGCGTCCCAGTACCTGGTCGATCCGCACAGCACGACGATGCGTGGGCGGGACTGCGGGTTGCTGGTGTCAGGCATGGAGGTACTCCTTCGTGGTCGTGATGACGACAGAACGTGGTGAGGGCTCAGGCTGTGGTCGTCTCCGCCCGCGAGGCGGCGCGCCGGGCGGTGAGGGCGAGGCGGTGCTGCCAGGTCTTGGCAGCGTGGGCGGGTGGGATGCCGCGTAGGGCCTCGCTGTACAGCCAGCGGTCGCGTTGTTCGTCGCGGGTGTCGGCTTGACGGGCGGTGCCGTAGGCGACGGCGGCGAGTTGCTGCCAGATCTCCGGGGAGTGCTGGCTGCGGCAGCGGGTGCACAGCGGTTGGCGGATGACGGGGTCGGTTCCGATCGTGCAGCCGTCGGTGCAGGGGAAGTCCGGCAGGCAGTGGCAGGCGAAGCAGGAGCCGTTCTGGGTGGCGGGCCAGGTGCGGCCGCGCTCCAGGCGGAGGGGATAGGTGGGGGCGGCGGGCCACTGGTGGTCGCAGGCCCGGCAGCGGTGGTAGGTGCCCCAGCCCGTGCGGCCGGGGCCAGCCTCACTGTGCGTGGACCGGCTGGGTTTGCCGCAGGCGGGGCATTCCGACTGGACGGCGGCGTCCTCGTGGGCTAGCCATTCGACGTCGATGAGTGTTGCGGGCTGTGCGTGGCCTGCGTCGGCGTCGATCTCCTTGTACTCCCACTCGTAGGACTCTCCGTCGCCTCGGATGGTGAGGATCCAGACGTGTTTGGTGCCGAAGTGGATCAGGTTGTCCAGCTCGCGGCTGGGCAGGATGCGGTGCCCCCAAAGGCGTCGGTGGTGGGCGTTCGTGACGGCCAGGACGTGCCGGTCGGTGAGGTGCCCTAACGCCAGTAGACCTTCGCACTCCAGGCCGATGGTGGTGACGGGGATGCCGTAGTGGGTGTCGAAGATGTCCTCGGTGCCGGTGAAGGTGAAGATCGCGCCAGGGTCGGCGTCGGTGAATGCGGTCATGGGCTGTGGGCTCTTCCCTGTTGCCGCAGGCGTGGGGTGGCGCCCGGTGTGAGCCGGGCGGCGCTGGTGTTGGTCAGCGGGCTGCGAGGGCAGCGCGGTGCTCCTGGCGGTGG
Source organism: Streptomyces colonosanans (assembly GCF_001866645.1). Taxonomy (GTDB): domain Bacteria; phylum Actinomycetota; class Actinomycetes; order Streptomycetales; family Streptomycetaceae; genus Streptomyces; species Streptomyces colonosanans. The sequence continues at coordinate 54,241 of NZ_MLYP01000023.1, read as the reverse complement.
GCGCGGCCGCGGGCCCGGCGAGGACCTTGACGTGGTGGGGCCGCCGGAGAGGAGGCGCTCCAGAACGGCGCGCTACTGATCGAGCATCAGGACCCCTCCTGATCGGCGAGGGAACGCTGGGATGCGGGGCACGGGCGGCCGGGGCGGCTGCCCGGCAGAAGGGTCAGGCAGTGTCGGAGGCGGTCGCCACGGCAGCCGCGGCTACGCCGCTCATCAGCCGGCGCGCGGCAGTGCTGGCGGCGTCGAGCTGTTCCGCGAGCGGGGTGAGCCCGAGGGCGGTGGCCCGGTCCTTCAGGGCCTCGATGCGGAGCGCTGTGCTGTGGACCTCCCGGTAGATGTCGACCAGGCGGGGTTGAAGGTCGTACGAGTTGTTGATCCGCTCAGCGTCGCGGGTGTACTTCCGGTTGAACTTGGTGCCGTCGTCGGCGGTGTAGCCGTCGAGGAGGATCTGCACGTCCTCGGCGAGCGTGTGGGCGATGGTGGGTGTGCGCACGGCTGCTCTCCTGGTGGTCGTGATCTGGTGGGTAGGGCCGAGCTGTCCGGTCCTCCGCACCACCCCGGCCGGGCAGGCTGGGGTGGCACGGAGGGTCGTCAGCTGGAGAGCCGGATCGGCATGAGGAGGTAGCGCAGCGCCTGGTCGTCGCTGCCGTGGCCGCGCAGGATGGCGGGCTTGGTGCTGGTGGTGATCTGGAATTCGACGGCCTCGGTAGTGAGGGCGCTGAGTCCATCGATGAGGAAACCGGGGTTGAAGGCGATGGTGAGTTCGTCGCCTTCAAGGTTGGTGTCGACGTTGTCGAGGGCCTGGGCTTCGTCGCTGGTGCCGGCCTCCAGCACGAGGGTGTTGTCGGCGGTGAAGGTGAGACGGATCGGGGATTCCCGGGTTGTGACCAGGGCGACGCGTTGGGCGGCGGCCTTGAGTGCGGCGATCTCCACGGTGGCGGTGTGGTTGAACTCGGTAGGGAAGAGGTTCTGGTACTTGGGCAGGTCACCTTCGAGGGCGCGGAGGGTGGTGGTGCTGTGCTCGCTGCGCAGCGTGAACAGGCCGCTGGTGCCGAGGTCGCCGGGGAGGGAGAGGTCGACGGTGGTGTCGTCGGCGACGGCCTTGGCGGCGGCCAGGAGGGCCTTGCCGGGGGCGAGGGCGGTGCAGTCGGCGGCGAGGGCGCAGTTCTTCCAGGGGATGGTGCGCACGGCGAACCGGTAGCGGTCGGTGGCGACGAAGGTGAGGGTGCCGGCCTCCTGGTCGTGACGTAGGGAGATGCCGGTGAGGACGGGCAGGGAGTCGTCCTTGCTGATCGCGCAGCCGACTTGGGTGACGGCTTCGGCGAAGGTCGGGCCAGGCAGCGTGCCGGAGGGGGTGCCGGGTTCGGGCAGCGCCGGGTACTCGTCCAGGGGCAGGGTGGGCAGGGTGAAGCGGGCGGATCCGGCGCTCAGGAGCAGGCGGCTGCCGGTGAGTTCGAGGTGCACGTCGCCGTGGACGCGGGAGGCGATGTCGGTGAGCAGCCGGCCGGAGACGAGGGCGCGCCCGTTCTCGGTGACGGTGGCGGGGATGGTGGTGTCGGCGGAGATCTCGTAGTCGAAGCCGCTGACGCGCAGGGTGTCGGTGTCGGCGTGTAGGAGGAGCCCGGCGAGGACGGGGACGGGCGGTCGGGCGGGGAGGCTGCGGGCGGCGTAGTTGACGGCGGCGGCGAAGTCGGCGTGTTCCACGGTGAACTTCACGGGCGGTTCCTGTCTGTCGTGTCGGGGATCGGATGGAGCAGATCGGGCACGGGCTGGCAATCGGCCGTTGTGGTGGTTGCCGGGCAGAGGTGTGACGTGGCGGGTGCTATCCGGAGAGCCGTGTGGTGAGTGCCGGGTTGGCGGCGGTGATCTGGTCCAGGAGCTGCCGGTTGGGCTTCCACAGGCGCTGCGATCCGGTGGCGTGGACTGGCTGCTGGAGGGTTTGCACGTTGCGGAGCTCCCAGTGGAAGCAGCCGTACTCGGACCAGCGGGTGCATGCGCCGTCGTCGGCGTGGACGCCTGCGAGGTCGGCGACGGCGACGATGTGGCCCTGTATCGGCTCGTAGTCGTCGGGCAGCACCTCACGTACGGCGGGCAGGGCGAGGGCCTGCTTGTCGATGGTTTGGCCGCCGTGGATGAGGAGGGTGCCGCGCCAGTTGGTGGTCCACACGCGGTTCTCGATGCGTTTGGCGAGCTGCTCGTCTTGGAGGGCGATCAGGTCGGACCAGGGCGGCTTGATGGTCAGTGCGCGGATCGCGGTGGGTTCCGGGTCCGTGGGCGGGGCCTGGTGGCGGGGGCTGATGGCCTGTCCCAGCAGTTCGAAGTTGAGGCGCTGCTGCCTGGCCGTGAGCGGCGCCGGCCGCGGAGAGGCGGTGAAGAGGGCGCCGGTGGGCTCGGCTTCGTGGCGGGCCTGGGCGTAGAGACGGGCGTCGTAGGCGTCCGCGATCGTGACGGTCACCGGGACACCTCCGGCTGGAGGTCCGGATTGAAGTCGGGGGTGCGGCCGACGGCGATCAGCAGGACCTGGAGGGCGGCGTGGGGGTGGCTGTATTCCTGGGTGGCGGGCAGCCCGCAGGAGAAGCAGTCGGCCTCCGCGCCGGTCCAGCTGGTGGAGCAGCGGGAGCACAGGAAGCTGGGGCCGCTGCGGGGCAGGGGGCGGAGGCGGTTGAGGCCGATGGCGCGCATTCTGGCGGCCGCGGCTTTACGGATGGGGGAGTGGGCGGTGGTGCGGTGGGACGGCATGATGAGGGGGCTCCTCTCGCCTGTGGGCGGGGTGGTGTGGCCCGGGACGGCCGGCTGGTTTCTCAGGCCGGAAGGCGGCCGTCCCGGGGCTGATTCAGGTGGGTGTCCTAGGGTCGAAGTGCAGGGTGCGGGCCAGGACGATCGGGTTGAGGGCGAGGACGTCGTCGTAGCGGGGGTCGATCGCTGCGCCTTTGCGGGCGGCCTGCTCGGCCGGGGTGTCGGCGAGCTTGCGGGCGGCCTGGCGGGCAAGGAACGCGCTGGCGGCGTCTTTGATGACGTAGCTGTGGCGGGTGCCGGCCTCATCGAGCAGGCGGAAGGTCACCAGCCAGGGGTCGGAGTACATCGCTGTCGTCCGTGCACGGCTGTGTGAGCGGGCCCTAGAAGGGCGTCTCGATGCTGGCGTGCGCGGGGTCGGCGTAACTGCTGGCGCGGATCCGCAGCTGGTAGTCGCAGTCGACGGGGGCGCCGGGCTCGGTGTCGAGTTCGTCCAGCAGGACGATCAGGTGGTCCTCGTCGGCCAGTTCCACGTTGATGTAGGTGCCGCAGGAGCAGGGCGCAATGAGGGTGAGGACGTGGACCAGGTCGCCGCCCTCACCGAAGCCCTCCTCGCGGCGGGTGTAGTGGAGCCACCAGCCGCGCTGCCCGTCGGCGGAGCCGAGGTAGGTGACGGCGGAGGCCATCAGCTGCGCGCCGGGCACGGGCGGGTGTCCGGTCCAGGACATGGCCTGCACGACGGTGTCGAGGGTGTCGGGGAAAGAGCCGGTGAGTACGGCGTCGGCGTGGAGCACGGCCTGGAAGGCGGCCTCCTCGCCGCGCTCCTGATCACGCTGCGACAGGTCGAAGTCGGCAACGCGCTGGTGCAGGGCGACGATCGGCTCAGGGCCGGTTTTGTCGCCGTCGTGCGGGTGGTCGTCGCGGGGGGCGGGGGCGAGTTGCAGGACGGTCATGAGGGGTGGTCCTCCTCTCGGGGGTTCGGGCCGGGCAGGTCTGTCCGGTCCTCCGCACCGCCCCAACCCGGCAAGGGGGCTGGGGCGGCACAGGCGGCCGTCAGCTCAGGCAGCGGCGTTGTCCATGCGGAGTTCGGCGAGCGCGATGCCGAACGTCGCGCAGGAACCGGAGCAGAAGTCACGGGCAGGCTCGGCTGATCCAGCCACGTGGACGCGGACCCAGCCGCGTTGTCGGGGGAAGCGGCCGGTGGCCTCCTGGCCGCAGCCCTCGGTGGGGCAGGCCTCCCGGACGGCGGTGTTCGCCTCCGGGCGGGAGGTGCCGGCGGCGAACTTCCCGCCGTTCCACTTGTGCTGCCCGGCGGACCGGGGCGCGAGGCCGGCCTGCCGCGCCTTGGACTTGGCCTTTTCGTCGTCGCGCTTGGCCTGCAGGCAGCCGCACGCTTCGGTCGCCGCGACTTTGCGTCGGGTGTGCTGGCGGAAGCCGTGCAGGGTGCCGTGCTCGATGCCTTCTTCCTGGCCGATGAGGCTCACGCGGCATCTCCTTTCTGTGGTTCGTCGTGCGGGTCGTTGGGTCGGGTCGGGGGAGCGGTGAGCCGCTCCTGGTGGTCGATCAGGGCGAGGAACTCGGCGCCGAGTTCCGGCGCGGCCAGGACCACGCGCAGGATCGAGGCGAGGCCGTCGCGCTCGGTGGGGTTGAGGCGGTCCCACACCGCGTGGGCGTCGCGGTGGGCGCCGACGACCTGGTGGTAGGCGTCCTCGTTGGTGGCCGTGCGTATGGCGCCGCACCGGCCGCACCGGAAGGTGGCCTGGTCCCAGCCGGTGGCGGGCGAGGGGGTTTTGGGGGCGGTGGTCACGAGGCGATCGCCTCCGGGTACTGCTCCTGCGCGTTGTCGGCTCCGGCCTCCCAGTCGGCGGCCTCGTGGTCGATCTCGCTCTGGTAGCCGCAGCCCTCGCAGATCAGGCCGTCGCCGATCTCGTGCTGCCCGTCGTAGGCGCGCAGCAGGTCGGTGGCGCTGTAGGCGGGCAGCCAGGCCGGGCCGCCGCACTCGCCTTCGTCGTCGGCGTCGGCGTCGGTGGGGCAGGGCACCAGGACGTCGAAGCCGTAGTTGCCCTCGCCGTCGGCGTCGCGCCGGAAGGCGAGGGTGCGGTAGTCGCCGGCGACTTCCAGGACGACGACGCGGTCGTCACCGGTGACGAGGTCGGAGCTGTCCTCCCAGGTGGCCAGGCGGGCGATCTCGGGGCCGAAGAAGCGGCGCAGAAGGAGTTCGTCGCCGTCCAGGCCGTCACCGCCGTCCAGGCCGAGCTCCCGCCTGCGGGTGTCGCTGACGCGGTGCAGCAGCACACCGAGACGGCCCAGGCGCTGAAGGCCGGGGGCGAATTCGGCGTAGTCGAAGCCCTCCTGCCGCAGGCGAGCGGGGGAGGCAGTGGCGACCATCGCCTGGTGCTGGGCGCGGACAGTGTCCTCGGGCACGTGGCGGTCGCCGGTGCGGGCGGCATTGCGCTCGAGACATACCGGCAGCGGCGTGGGCACGATCACGGCGGCGGTGGGGACGCCGTAGCGGCGAGCCGTGGCCAGGATCGTGGCGCGGTCGGCGGGGTTGGTGGAGGTCGCGTCGATGACGGAGGTGAGGCCGCGGCGCAGCCGTGCCTCGAAGACGCGGAAGAGGGCGAAGACGGCGTCGCCGGTGGCGGACTGGTCGCCGGCCGAGTCGGAGACGAGGGCCCGGTAGTGGTCCAGGGAGAGGACCTGGGTGTCGGGCCAGGTGCTGGCGAGTGTCGACTTGCCGGATCCGGCCGGGCCGATGAGGACGACGACGCAGGGGTCGGGGAAGTCGAGGTCGAGGTGTTTCATGTGCGGGCTCCCTGCAAGGGCGAGGCGCTGGGTGGGCTCGGGACGGTCGGCGGGGCTCACTTGGAGGCCGCGATGGCGGCGGCGACGGTTTCCACGGCGTGGTGGAAGGCCTGGTCCAGGGCGTAGGCGCCGCCGAGCGGGCCGCCCAGGTTGTAGAAGTTGCCCTTGCCGGTGGCGTCCGCAACGGCCTTGAGATGGATGCGCCGGTCGGCCCACCAGTGGGTGCTGGCAGACAGGGCGAGTGCCGCGGCGACCCGGGCAGGCTTCAGACGCAGGCCGAGCACGCGGGATCCGGCGTACAGGACGGCCGCCTGGGTGGCGGTGTAGGTGGCGACGTGCGCGGTGCAGGCGATGCGGCCGGCCCGGCTGGATTGGCCCTCGTTTTCGTCGTGCTGGCCCTTGGTGACGGCCTGGTGGTCGGACTGGATCCAGTGGTCACCGACGTCCGCGGCCATGCGCATCAGGGCGTAGGCGGCGGCGAAACGGGTGGCCCGGGTGCTGTTGTCGGTCATGCTGGTGGGGCTCCTCATCTCTGATTGGGTGCGGGAGCTGCCGGGGGCGGCCGCGGGCGTTCTTGGTCGGGTGCGGCGGCCGCCCCGGGCGTCACTTCTGGGTGGGGGCGTGCGGGTCGAGGACGCTGCCGCAGTCGTCGTCGTACGGGTGCGGGACGCGGCCGCCGGTGCGGCGCAGGCCGGTGAGGATCTCCAGCAGGTCCTCCTCGTTCTCCAGTTGGATGTCGAAGTAGCCGGAGCCGCAGGCGCAGGGCGCGATCAGGGTGAGGACGTCGCGGGCGCCGTCGTCCTCGCTGATAGCGAGGGCGTGGTGCAGCCACAGGCCGCCCTCCAGCCAGGCGACCGCGCTGGCCTCCAGTCGGTTGTCCTTCACCGAGATCTGGCCGGCCCAGTCCTCGCCGCCCAGGACCAGCCCGAGGGTGGCGCCGTAGGCGTTGTAGACGTGGTGGGCCGCGGCGACTTCGGCGTCGTCACGCTGCTCGGCCTCGGTGTAGGCGTCGCCGACCATCGCGAACAGGCGGGCCAGCGGGGAGGCGTCGTCCAGCACAGGGACGACGGCGGGTTCGAGGATGTCGGTCACAAGCCTCTCCTTGGTGTGCCGGGGATCGGGCATCTGCCCGGTCCTCCGCATCGCCCCAGCCCCTGGGCGGGGTTGGGACGGCACGGGGAGCCGTCAGAGCGGTAGGCACCCGAGGACGTGCCGGGCTCAGCCCGCCAGCACGGTGACGGCTGCGGTGCCCGGGTCGTCTTCCGCCGGCTGCGCAGCCGCGCTCGCCTCCTGGTCGTCCTCGGGCTGCTCGGTGAGAGCGGCATCGACGACGGCGAGGGACTCGGAGGGCTCGCCCGCCAGGACGTCAGCGGCGCTGTCGGCCGCCTCCTCCTGGAGGGAGTTGAGCAGCTCGAGGAGTTGGGCCGGTCCGGTCAGGACGGTTGTGCCCTGGCCTGTCTCCAGCGTGTACTGCTCCGTCCACCCCTCCGAGAACTTGGTGCCGAGGTCGCGGTGGTCGGGCTGATAGCGCAGGTACAGGCCGGGGGACAGGTAGTAGAGGGCGGTGCCGTCCTCGTAGCCGTGCCACAGGTCGTCGCTGGGGGTGGGGTTGCGCAGGTCCCTCCAGTGCCAGCGGGACTTGGCCTTGTGCGCAGCGTCGGCGGCGGCCTGCGCCGCGACGCGGAGCCGGGCCTGGTCCAGGGAGGTGGCCGGTGCGGCGGGCGCGGTGCCGCGCAGGGTGCGGCGCCAGGACCCGGTGGCGGCAGCCAGCAGGCTGTCGGTAATGGTCGCGGCCGCCAGACCGGCGGCCACGCCGGCGGCGAGGCGGCTGACGGGGCCGTGTCGCTCGGTGGTGCGGGCGTGGGCGAAGCGGCCTACGGCGGTGCCGGCGACCACGCCGCCGACGATGCTCAGGTTGTCGAGCACGTCCGCGCCGATGGTGCGCGCGGTGGTGGACGTCGAGACGGTCACGAACTCTCCTTCAACTGGGTACGGGCCGGGGACTGTCCGGTCCTCCGCACCACCCTGACCGCGGTGATCGCGGCCAGGGCGGCACAGGGGGCCGTCAGGCCCGGGCAAGGGCGGGAGCGTTCGTGTCCAGGTCGGAGCCCCGCAAGATCGCCAGGACTTCACGCTGGAAGTCGTAGCGGCGCAGCAAGTCGTGGAACATCTCAGCTGCTACAAGGCACCGGGCACGGCGGCCGATGAAGGAAACAGCGTCCTGGTCGTCGATGACGGCGGCCGCGGCCTTCTCGGCAGTGGTCGACGCGAGCTCGCGGGCCTGGCGTACGGCAGCCTCCCGCCGTGCGGAGCGCGCCTTCACGTCGACCCACCCCAGGGCGTGCTTCCGGCCAACACGGTTCGTGATCCACGCGTCATAGCGGGCGCGTGTCCCCTCCGGGTCGGCCGCCCACTCACTGGCCCACTGCCCGGCCAGCTCGGGGAGCTGCTGCTGGATGAGGTTGAGGACCTTCTCGCCACGCGGGCCGAAGGCGCGAGAGATGTCGGTCTCCTCCACGATGCGCAGCCGGTGCGCGAGCACCCAGTACGGGTAGTACCGCCCACCCCAGTTACCCGTCTCCCCGAGCGGCTCGACGACGAACAGCCGCACCGGCCACTGGACCGGCCACTCGCTGCTGCGCTCCAGGACCTCGCCGACGCCGCGCCGGGTGTAGGTGCGGAAGTAGGAGAACTCGCTCTCGTCGAACCAGAGGTTCTTACAGGGGGTGGGGTGGTCGACGACCTGGCCGACGTGATCGGTGAGATTGACAGTCGTGTACGGGCCGGTGGAGCCGCTGGTGGGCGGGACGGTGCCGTCGGGCATCGTCACCATGTAGTGGATCGACGGCTTGCTCATGGCTGTCCTCCGAGAGATCGGCGGTGCAAGGCCGGACTGTCCGGTCCTCCGCACCGCCCCAGCCCGACAGGCGGGTTGAGGCGGCACGGGGAGCCGTCAGGCTGCGGCACGGTCGACGACGGGCCGGTGCAGGTCGCGGTGGTGGAGGTCGACCTGGTGGCCGCGACGGCGCAGACGCCGGGCCAGCAGATACGCCGTGACACCGGCGCGGTGCCTGCCGCCGGCGCAACCGACAGCGATGTGCAGCGGGTGCTCGGCGGCGCCGGGGCCACTGGCGTACGCCTGCACCTGGGCGACGGTGGCGGCGAGCAGCTGCCGGATGCCCGGCGTGCGGCGTACGGCCCGAATGACCTTGCGGTCGCGGGCATTCAGGGTGCGCAAGCTGCTGTCCCAGTGTGGGTCACGGAAGTGCGCGCGCAGGTCGAGCACGATGTGTGCGTCGGCAGGGCGGGGACCGTGAAGGTGCCCGAACGAGGTGATGCGGATGTCCATGGGTAGGCCTTCCTGGGTCAGAACGGGCTGGTGGCCCAGGGGTCTTCGGGCTCCTGGCCCGGGATGACGGCCGCCGCGGGCGCCGCCCCGTGGTCGTCGGCCTCGTCCGAGCCGTCCGCGTCCGCTTCCTCGCACTCCCTCGTGCAGTACCTGCCGGCGGAGAAGAAGGGGGCGCCGCACAGCGCGCACTCGTTCTCTTCACCGTCGCGGACCTTGGACCAGTCGATGATCACGTTGGGGTCGATGCACGCCTGGCAGCGGCCGTCGTCCTGGTCCTGCACCCCGTAGCAGCCGTCGCCGCAGAGGTACGAGGAGGTGCAGCCGCACTCCCGGCACACGAACTTCGGGGTCTGGCCGGGCGGGGCCGGGAGGATTGCGGCGGCGAGCGTGTCCCACAGCAGGCTGCCGGGCCCCGGCTCGGGGGCGGCGAGGGTGATCTGCAGGGCGGGCACGACCGCGTTCACGGCGTGGGGGAGGCCCGGCCACATGGCCCTGATGTCGTCCGGGCCGAGGGCCTGGCCGAAGACGTTGGGGTCCTGGGCGTCGCAGGTGGTGACCGTGATGCCGTCGCCCGGCCCCTTCTGCGCATCGAGAAAGTCGTTGAGGACCATGGCGAGTCCGGCGTTTTCGGCGGCGTCGACCAGGCGGCGAATGAGGGCCGGGTCGGTGGCGAAGCCCTGCACCGCCGCCTTCTGCTGCAGCGGACCGTCGGTGAGACCGACCTGTGCGGCCACGGCGAGGAACCCGGCACGGTTGGCGGCGGCGAGGACCGTGGCGAGCGTGGGGTGGGGGCGGTGGCTGGCGCGGTGGCCGGGCAGGTGGCGCACGGAGCCCTCCCACCAGTCGGCGGCCAGCTGTCCGAGGTCGGACAGCGTGCGGGCGGCCTTCCATCGCTTGCGTTCCGAGCGGCTCATCCAGGGCAGGTGCACGGCGTCTCCTCACACGAGGTTGGGGCGGTCAGAGCAATGGCCCGTGGTTCCGGTCGGCCACCGCCGGTCCCGGCGCGCCCGGTGGGGCAGGCCGGGACCGACAGAAGCCGGTCGGTCAGCCGCGACGCCGGCGGGGGCCGGTGCCGGGCTGGCGGCGCTGGGGGAGGCGCACCGAGCCGGACATGCTGTTGGCGCGCACGTCCAGGTCGTCGTTGATGGCCTGCTCGGTGGCGCTGACGGTGACGTCGCCGGACATGGTCTTGGCGGTGATGTCGCCGCCGGCGGTAGCGTGGACACGGACGTCACCGGACATGGTGTTGAGCCGGGCGGTGCCGCCGAAGTCGCGGATGGTGATGTCGCCGGACATGGTCTTGGCCTCAACGATGTCGGTGCGGCCGAGCCGGACGTCGCCAGACTGGGTCTTGACGCTGATGTTGGGGGAGTTCTCCGCGTCGATGTCACCGGACTGCGTGCCTGCGGCGAACCGCTCGGTCTGGCCCGGTGCTCGGACGTCTCCGGATTGTGTGGAGGCGGAGACTGCGGTGAAGGTGCCGTCAGCGATGATGTCGGCTGACTGGGTGCGGGCAGTGACCGAGCTTCCCTCGGGCACCACGGCGATGATCTCGATGGGGGCGGCGCCCTGGATCACGTTGGCGGTGCCGGCGCCCTGGAAAGTGAACCCGTCGCCGCCGAGGTTCAGGTCACCGCCGGAGACCATGACCATCGAGCCGTAGTTGTTCTGGACGTTCTGGACAACGCCGTAGTTGTTCCCCGCGATGAACGTGCCGCCCCCGCCGCTGCCGCCCTTGCCCTGGACGTGGGCGACCAGCACACCATGGCTGTCCCAGCGAAGGTCGGCGTCGCGGACCGCGTCGGCGGAGTCGCCGGTCTCGTCCGCGGTGCGGATGGTGATCTCAGCTTCCTTGCGGGTGCGGTCGGTACGGACGGTGACGACGCCGCCCGCGCCCAGGAGCTGGGCGTCGATCCGAACGGGACCGGACTGCTGGGCGGTGAGGGTGCGAGTGGGCACGGCAGATCTCCTCTGCTGGTCGGGTGGAGCGGTGAAGGGTGAAAAGTGGAGCGGCGGTCAGGCGGCTACCGCGATGTAGGACCCGGGGTGGGCGGGGGTGCCGTCGAAGCACTCCTCGCAGCAGCCGACCGTCCTGAGACGGAGGCAGTGGAAGTAGCGGCGTCCGCACTCGGGGCAGGTCTGGCGGGCGGCCATCGCCCGGTCCAGCGCTTGCTCCTGCGCAAGCGTCGGGGTGCGCTTCGGCTTCGCAAGGTCGATCCGGTACAGCCACGCCATGCGCTTGCCGCCTCGCCAGGTGAGCTGGGCGACGGGCTCGTGGCCTCCGGGGCGCAGGCCCATGGCCCTGAGCTGGCGGCGGGTCGCGAGCCCCTTGGGGGCCTGCTTGAAGCCGTACTCGGGGAAGGTGCCGTCGTCGTACAGGTCGACGTCGACCAGGTCATCGCCGTCGCTGTTCCGGTTGGTGTCGTCGGTACGCACGGGCCACCCCCTCCGATGTGAACTTTGTTCGCGAAGTAATTTCACATTAGGGCTCACGTAGAGTGGCGTCAACTTTGTTCGCGATACTTATTCGCCAACTTTGTTGTGCGATGCTGGTCGCATGACGACGAACGAGGACCTCGGTGCGGCAGTTGAACGAGCACGAGCGGCCTACGACACAGCCCGCTCGGAGCTGTTTGAAGCCATCAAGTCGGCCCTGGCGGCAGGTGTCGGCCCGTCCGAGCTCGCCCGCCGCAGCAAGTTCACCCGCGAGTACATCGCCAAGATCCGTGATGGCCAGGGCCCCAAGGGGGTCTGACCTGATGCCCCAGCACGAACGCCCTGGTGGCCGACCGTGCAGCCATGCGCGCTATCGGCTCAGCTGCGCCGACTTCGATGAGCTGATGCGGCAGGCCGGACGCCGCTGCCAGCTCTGTGGCCGCACTGGCGAGGAGACGGGCCACGGTCACCTGGTCGTCGACCACGACTTCCGAGTTGGTGACTGGGCGGTGCGCGGAGTCCTGTGCTCAACCTGCAACGGGAAGATTGAGTACGCCGATCCCAGTGATCCCGCTTGTGCCGCGTACCTGGGCAATCCTTGGTACCGGAGGATGTTCGCCACGCGAGGCCTCGACGTGGAGCTTGCTGAGCCACCGCTCGGCACGACGGTGCGCGTCGGTCGCCGCATGTGGCGCCGTGTGACGGACGGCTGGTCCGCCCAGGACCGGTACAGGGGCAGCAGTACCTTGACCTGGGCGCAGATCTACCGCCGCTTCGGCCCGCACGACATCACCCTCATGAGCCAGGCGCGGGACGGTACGGCATCCTCTGATGCCTGACGCTCCCGCACCAGTTCAGTGCGCTGCACGGAGTTTCCGTGCAGCGCACCGTCGTTTCCACTGGATACGCCGCCGGGGTCAGCAGCAGCTGGCTCGGTCCGCGGCGCCTTTCATGATCTTCTTGCCGTCGGGGTGGTCGTTTACGGCCGCGATGATGGCGTCCGTCCAGGCCCGCAGCCCGCTGTAGGCACGCTGCGCCTGGTCGCGTTCGCCTTGGGCGTCTTCGAGTTGCTGGGCGAGGGTGGGGCAGGTGCAGGCGTCGGCGTCCGCGTCGTGCAGGCGGGACATGCAGCCGGGCACCAGCCATCGTGTGCCGTCGGGCTCCTGTACCCAGTGGCAGTGCAGTGGTGGTCGCGGCCTGGTCGCCTCGGTCGTACTCACCATGTGGTCCCTTCCTGTCTGGCCGTTCTCCGCCCGGTCCGCGCGGGGCGCGGGCCGGACAGGCAGCGGTCAGGTCAGTTCAGTGACGGCGGCTGGTGCGGGTTGTACGGCTCGTACGTGGTCGGCTCGGGCTTGGGCAGGTGGATCTCGGCGCGGATCTCGGGCAGGGCCGGCGCCTCGTTGTGCACGTCGATGTGGACGAGCGCGGTCGGGGAGAGGGAGAGGCCGCGCAGGGCGAGCAGGCTCAGGGCGGCCCAGGCGAGGAGCGCGATGCCGGCGGCGACCTCGCGGTCGGAGGCGGGGGTGCTGGCCCACACCATGCCGACGGTGGCCGCGCCCCAGATTACCCAGGTCAGGCGGGCGCCGCTGGAGTAGAGGAAGCCCAGGACGAGGGAGACGGCGCCGACGGCCTGCCAGGTGCTGTACGCGGTGGCCGCGGTGACCGGGAGGGTCTGCGTGTGGGTGGCGAGGTAGTGCCGTACGGGCTGGTCAATGGTGGCGAGGAGGCCGGTGTGGTCGCGTTCGGTGGGTGTCGGCCAGGGCAGGGCGTGCGCGAGGCCGATCAGGGTGGTGCCGATCCAGCGCAGAGCAAAGAAGGCGATGAGCCCGCCGATGAGGACGGTGGCGGCTTTGATCCATCCGGCGGTGAGCCGCCAGCCGTAGGTGGGGGCCATCTTGATGTCGTGGAGGCGGCGGCCGAGCCAGCCGTGTTCGCCGCTGAACTGTTTCCACCAGCCCGGGGCAGTCGGGGGCGGTACTTCGGCGGACTGCTGGGGGTGCTGGCCGGAGCGCTGGTGAGGGAACGGGGTGCTGCTCATGTGGTGTCGCCTTCCTTCGGTCAGCGGGACGGGCTGGGATGCGCGGGTGCGGTGTGTGCGGGGCGGGGCGGGTCGGTCTTGGGTACGGCGTTGCTGTCGCTGCTATGGGTGCCGATGTAGAAGCCGCCGATCAGTCCGAGGACTGCGAAGACCTGGTGCCGGTGGGCCTGCCACCAGGTGGGCGGGGCGGGTTGGGTGAGGACACCTATGACGGCGGGCCCTTTCGCCAATTGCGGCTGCTCCTTGGGGTTTGTACGCAGGGGGTGACTGCGGAGGGGGTGGGTGGTTGGTGAGCCCGGGTCGGTCTGCTCGGTGCCCCGGGCCGCCACGTGAGGCGGCGGTGCCGGGGCGGAGCGGGTGGGGTGGCCGGCTGTGTTGATGGGGGCAGCTGTTCAGGCCTGCCGTACGGGGATGGTCGGCACCGTGTTGATAGGCCAGCACGATCCCGGGCAGGGGGTGCGCTCGGGCAGGTGGTGGGGGTGGAGGATCGGGGCGCCTCCGGCGGCGTGCATGCCGCGGTAGCGCCATACGACGCCGGGGCGGCGCAGGGCGTCGTCGGTGGGGAAGTAGTCGGCGGTCAGGTCCCAGGTGCGGCCGGTCGCCGGGTCGGTCCAGTTGTCGAGGGCAGCCGGCGCCTGGCTGATCAGGCCGGTGCCGGGGTCGGTGTAGCGGGTGACGAGGGCGTCGAGTTGCTGGCGGAGCCGGTCGGCGTTGTCGCGAATCCAGGCGGGGACCAGGTGCTGCATGCCCTGGGGGGCGTAGTAGGCGGCGCTGTCGTGGGGGTCGGCGGCGAGTGCCTTCTCCAGGTGGGCCGCAGCCGCGACCAGTTCGGTGACGGCTGGGGCTTCGATGCGGATGACCCTGGCGGCGTGTTCGCAGTACCGGATCTCGGCGGGGGCGGTGGTCAAGGAACCTCTCCTCCTTGCGGGGCGGGGCGGGGTGGGCCAGACGGCCTGTCCGGTCCTCGCCCGGGCCGCGCGGGGCGACAGGGCGAGGGCCAGACGGGCGGTCCGGGTCACGGGGTTGTGGTCGCCGTGGTGTTGGCGGGTGCGGTGTGCGCGGGCGGGTTGTCGGCAGCCGGGGTGGCCGGGGCGTTGGTGCTGTGCTGCCCGAGGACGAAACCGCCGATGAGCGCGGTGACGGACAGGACCTGGTGGCGGTGGGTCTGCCACCAGGTGGGCTTGGGGGCGGTGAGCGGCTGGAGAGTGAAGGCGGGTGCGGCGGGCTGTTTGGCCATGGCGGAGTCGCTCCTCGAGGCAAGGGGATCGGGGCGGTACAGGGGTGGGCCGGACGGCCTGGCCGGTCCCCGGAGCGGCCGCACGGGCGGTGCGCCGGGGGCCAGTCAGGTCAGCAGGACGACCAAGGAGGAAGCGTGGGGTTGGGCTACTGCTTGTTGCGGTTGCTGTCGCCCCACTGGATGTTCACGTCGCCGCCGCGGCCGATGAGCCGGGTACCGCTGGTGTCGATCTGCGGGGCGAAGACGACCGTCTGCCCGGTGCCGGGACGGGAGGCGGTGCCGGAACGGGCGCCGGTACTGGTGTGGTTGGCGGCCTTGGCGAACAGGGAGCGCGCGACGATGGCGGCGCCGAACAGGATGACCACGAGGGTCAGGCCGAGCTTCCAGAGGGTGTCGAGCAGGTCCACGAGCCCTCCCAGGGCCGGTTCGGCGATGCGGAGGGCGATCGCGCCTCCGAGGGCGAGAGCGGTGAGGCTGCCGGCGACCATGCCGATCGCCTTGGCCCAGGCGGGCATCGGTTCGCGCTGCGGGCCTGCGGGGAGCGGGTCCAGGCGGTGTTCGACGGGGCGGCCCCAGGCGATGCGGCCGTCGGGGAGCTGGACCTGGACGGCGCCGGGGACGGGTACTTGGTAGAGCGTCACCGCCGGGGCGGTGACTGGCTCCAGGGTGTGGTGTTGGGGCTGCGAGGGCTGCCAAAGAGCAATGGGCATGGCGGGGTTGCGGGGGCCGACGTCCTGGCCGACCGTGTGCTGCTCGGTGTTCATCGGGCGCTCCAAGAAGTCGGTGCTGCGGGGAAAGGGCGGAGGCCGGCCCCAGGGTGGGACCGGCCTCCGGGCCGTGGGCGCTGGCGGTTACGCCTCGCCGCGTTCCATGGCGGCGTTGAGCTTGGCGGCGGTGCCGAACTGGCGGCTCACAATGCGGCGACGCGTCACCAGACGGACGTCGTTGGCGCGGCCGCGCAGCAGGATGTCGTGGATCGTCTGCTGGGTTTCGGGCGTCGCGTTGGCAAGCACGGCGGTGGCCTCGTCCAGGCAGATGGTGATCTGCGGGGCGGGGCTGGTGCTGGTGCGTGCGGCGCGCTGCTTGATGAGGTCGGCGGCTGCGGCCAGCGGCGCGAGCGGGCTGTCGGCCGGGGCGGATTCGGTGTGGGACATGGCGGGTTCTCCTTTTCAGGGGGTCAGGCGGCGGTTTCGTGTTCGGCGGCGTGGGCCTTGTGGATCCAGGCGCCGTGGCCGAGGTTGATGACGGGCACGTGCGGGTCGTCTTTCATGCGTCCCAGGGCGGTGCGCACGCGGGGGTTGGGGATGCCCAGCGACTTGGAGATGATCGCGGGGGCGACGGGCTTGCCGTGCTTGTGGAGGAAGGCGATGATCTGCCGGGCTGTGTCGGACAGGCCGGGGCCGGTTGGCTCCACGGCGTCCGGCACCTCGGGTTCTGGCACCTTCTCCAGCGAGGGCGCGGCCGTGGGCGCCGTCGTTTCCTTCCGGGCTTTCTTCGGTGCGGACTGGGTGAACCGGTTGGGGTCGTAGGTGTAGTCCTCGCCCGCGTTGCGCAGCCTGAGCATCAGCTCGTGCTCCTCGAGGACGTGGCGCAGGATCGGCAGGGCGTCGATGCTGGTCTGCTCGATGCCGGTGGTCTCGCCCTCGTGGGCCAGGCCGTAGGGGTCCTCGACGTACGGAGCGCGCCAGAGCGCGGCCCGGTTGTCGGGGCCGGCGAGGTAGCCCATGCCGCCGGTGGTGGTGCCGTCGTTGAACTCCTTCGGGATCGCGCCGGGGTCGATGTCGCCGAGGGCGTTGCCGGCGGCGCGTTTGCCGGTCGCGGTGGAGCCGGAGCGCAGGACGAGGTTGTTGCCGCCTTGGAGGATGTCGCGGATCAGGGTCTCGCCGCCCAGTTCGCTGGCGTTCGGGCTCTGGTTGGCGAGGCGGAACTTGATGCCGACTTTCCGGGCTTCCTTCACGAGGTCGCCGATGATCTTTACGGCTTCCTCGCCGTGCTCGGGGTCGTTGAGGAGGTCGTGGGCCTCGTCGAGGGTGACGCAGATCAGCGGGTCCGGGTCGCCGGGGACGAAGAAGGCGCGGCCAACGCGGGTGCGGCCCTTTTCGTCGACCCACTTCATCCGGTTGTAGCGCTTGCCGCGCTCCTTCATGAGGGCGTGGACGGCGCGCAGGACGACGATGCCGAACGCGTTGCCGGGGGCGAACACGGCGACGCCGTCGGGCCAGTCCGGCAGGGACAGGCCGGCCTGCGGATCGATGACGATCGAGGACACGACCGGGCTGCGCCGTTCGATCGCCAGCAGTCCGTCCAGCGCCCTGGACTTGCCGGAGCCTGAGGTGCCGGTGATGAAGTCGTGCACGGCGCCGGAGCCGGGGAGGAAGAAGCGGTAGTTCGCCGCATCGCCGTCGTAGTAGACGCCGAACGGGGCGAGCCCGCTCTCCAGGTCCAGGACGTGCTGGGGGCCGAACAGTGTGCCCTTCTTCAGCGGGTTCTCGGTGAAGACGGTGATCCGGCCCTTGCGCGGGGAGAGTTTTTCCAGCGCGACCAGGTCGGGGTCGTCGATGCCGAGCGAGGACAGCACGTCGTCCAAGCCGACGATCTTGAAGGATTTGCCGCGCGGCACGTGGACTTCCGCGCTCCAGCCGCCGTCGGGGTTGGCGATGGGGGAGATGAGCTTGCTCTTCGGGTACGGGCCGTCGGGGACGGCGGCGTATTCGATCCAGTCGAGCATCTGCTGGGACAGCTCGGGTGCGTTGGTGGTGGGTCGGCGGCCCCAGCGGCGCCAGGCCCAGGCGCCGTAACCGAGCGACCAAGCCAGGGAGAAGCCCCACCAGGGGTTGTCGCCCCACTCGGGGCCGCCGGTCGTGGCCATGGTGGTCAGCAGGCCGGAGCCGGTGACCGGCATGGACAGGCCGACGTACCGGTCGAAGTCGCTCGGCAGGGTGCGGGCCGGGCGCCAGATGCCCTTGATCTTGATCAGGCCGGGCAGCCAGCCCCAGGCGCCGGCGGCCGCGGCCCCGGCCGCCCCGAGGGCCAGGGCGGTCTTCCAGCCGTCCGGTGCGGCGGACAGCAGCTCGCCCGCGGGGCCCATGCTCGCGGCGCAGGCCGCGATGCTCAGGCGGCCACGGTTGTGAAGCGCCCACTCCTGGAAGGTGCGGGAGCTTTTGCCGGTGGAGGCCTGCGCGGTGGCGAGGTTGGCCTGGGCGGCGACGAACGCCGCGTAGTCGGTGTACTGGGGGGTGGGGTTCTTCGGGGCGCGCACGGCGTGTGTCCCTTCATGCTTGGGCGGCGGAGCGCCGGGGAGTTCGGAGTCGAGGGCCCGGTGCTCCCCACCACCTCCGACCCGGCCCCTGTACGCGTGTACGGGGGGCGGGCCGGGGGTGTCTGGGCAACAACGGGGCCGGGCCCCGCCGTCTCGGCGGGGCCCGGTATGCGGCCTGGTGCGGTGCTGTGGGCGCCTATTCGGCGCTGTAGAAGGTGTTCGTGGCCATCGGGACGTCGGCGTCGTCGACGGCGTCCTGGATGCGGCCGTGGTTGCGGTGTGCGGTCCGGGCGGCGGACTCGGCCTGGTTGACGGAGATGTCGGTGGCGTTCTTGTACGCGTCGGCGGCCGTCTTCTGGCCGTCGATCAGGTCACCGAGCATGGTGATGTTGCCGACGGTGTAGTTGTCGACGTTGAGGGCCTTCAGCTCCTCCGCGATGCGGCGCATCCGCTCGGCCATCTCGCCGGACCAGGCGGCGAGGTTGTCGACGTCTTCCTGGCGGGCTTCGACTTCCGCGCGGATCGTGTTCAGTGCCTGGAGCAGGGCCCGGTGGTTGGTGACGTCGCCGATCTTCGTGATCGTCATAGGGAACTCCTTGTCAGCGCTCGTAGTAGCCGCCCTGGGCGGCCTTCTCTACGGGGGAGGACTGGACGGCCTCGGCGATGCCGCCGTGGGACTTGTAGGCGGCGGCCGCGGCCGCGGTGGCGAAGTCACCGGCGTCCTTGGCTGCGCTGCCGTACTGGGCGGCGGACTGCGACTGGGTCTTGATGGACTCGCGCAGTGCGTTGATCTCGCCGATGGTGGCGTCGTCGACCTCCATCTCGGCGAGTTCGGCCTCGAGTTGGTCGAGCCGGTTGGACAGCGCCCCGTCGTCGGCGGCGATCGCCGCGGCTTCCTCGGCGCGCATCTCGCACATCGCCTTCGTCAGGGTCAGTGCGTTCATCAGCCCGTCGAGGGTGCGGATCTCGGGGATCACCGAGGAAGGTGAGGACATGAGGTCTCCGTTCTGTTCGGGGTCGGGCACCACCGTGAGATGGCGGCGTCCGTCGGGGGGCTCGGGGGTGGTGGTCTTATCTGCGGCGGCGCGTTCCTCGGCCGCGCGGGCCCGTTCTGCGGCGGCGGCCTCGCGCTCCTTGGCCTCGCGGGCTTCCTTCTGCGCGGCGAGGACCTTGTCCCGCGCCGCGCGTTCCTTGGCCTCCTCCGCCTCCTTACGGGCCTCCTCCGCTTTCTTCTCGGCTTCGGCGGCCCGTTCCTCGGCGGCGTCGGCGCGTTCCGCGTCGGGGCTGCGGGGCGCGGGGACCTTCGCGAGCGGATCAGGCTCCTCGTCCGGCGTGTCCGTCCGAGGGGCGTCGTCCGTCTTCGGCGGCTCGGTCGGCATCGGCGGGTGGGCGGGTGCGGGGCCGGCCTTGGCGAGCGCCTCGTCGGCCTTCCTCTTCGCCTCGGCCGCCTCGCGTTCCGTCTTCTTCGCCGCGGCCTTCTCGGCCATCTTCTTGCGGCGCTCGGCGCGGATCTCCGGCCACCGCTCGCGGTAGCCCTCCACAGTGGCCTTCCACATGGTGGAGCCGGTCTCGGTGATGACGGCGAACGGCACCGCGGCCCTGCCACCCACGGCGGCGGACCGGGGTGCGGCGGCGCTGAAGGTGCCGCCGGGCTCGGCCGGCCCGGGCGGCTTCTTCACGCCGCCGCTCTTCGGCCCGCTGGCGGCGATCTTCTCTACCGTCTTGCGGACCTCACGGGTGTCGTGGCGGCGGTCGCTGGTGCCCGCGAGTGATTCCACGCCGCGGGCTCCGGCGTAGGCGATCGCGGCGAGTACGAGCAGTTCAATCACGTCTGCTCCCCTGTTCAGGCCAGGCCGAAGGCGCCGGCGACCAGGGTGCCGACCTTGGTGACGACCCAGGACAGGACGGACTGGATGCCGTGCCCGATCGGGCCGGGGATGGTGGAGGCCAGCACCGGCATGACCGCGCCCAGGAGCCGGGTACGCATCTCCACCCGCCGGGTGACCAGGTCGTTGACGAACATCGCGGTCACGAACAGGGCGGGGATGCCGGTGACGATCAGGCCGGTCCACTCGCCGATCGAGCTGACCGCCCAGTCGTTGACGGAGTTGACCGTCGAGTTCCACCAGGAGCCGGCCGGGGTGGCGACCATGGCGGCCGAGGCGGTCGCGATCAGGATCGCCTGGGCGCGGTCGGTGTGGAGCTTGTTGGTGACCTTGCTCAGTCCGGGCATCTTCTCCGCGTAGTAGAGGAGCGCGGCGGACCCGGCGCAGGCCCCGCCGGCGGCGGTGCTGACAGCGGCTTCGATCATGGTTTTTCCGTCCTTCCGGGACTCAGGTGGCGGTTTGACAGGGCGTCACGGAGCGTCGTAACCTCGCGCGCGCACTCGCGCGCCTGTGCGCGTGGGTGCGCGCGGCCGTACGGGTCGGGTCTGTTTCGGCTGTCACAGCGGCTGTCACAGCCCTCGTCACAGCGGCTGTCACAGCCGGGCCGGTTACTGTGCGTGCGACTCGCGGACGTGCTCGAGGGCTCGGACGACGTCCTCGTAGGCGCGGTCTCGGGGGCCTGCGGGGAGCCTGTCGAGCTCCCCGCGGAGGCGGTCGAAGGTGACCGCGGCGACCATGTCGGGTCCCTCCTGGCGGGCCTCCTCCAGGCGCCGTCCCCAGTGCTCGGCCTTCCGGGCGAGCTTCTCGGCGCGCTTGCGGCGCAGCTTCTTCGTCCGCTCCGGCGGGTTGTTCCACGGGGCGGTTGCGGTGGGCTCGTTCACCTGCGGTTTTGCCTCCTTCCGGGGCGTTTTCGTGGCAGGGTTGGTGCCGGCGCTTCGGCGCCTTCACCGCGTCCCCGAGGTGTTGACGGCATCTCGGGGGCCGGTGGAACCGTCGAAACAGCTCGTTTGTGCAGGTCAGCGCTTCTTCCGCGGCAGCAGGTGAGGGTGGCACCACCAGCAGTCGGGGCCGTGGTCGTGTGTCGTGCGCGCGTGGACCAGGGCGAACGGTGTGGCCACGATCAAGGCCAGGGTGATCACGACCAGAACCCAGCCGATCGCGTACTCCAGGGCGCTCATGGCGATCTCCTCTCATCCAGGCGAATAGGTGGGTCAGGTGGTCGGTGTGCGTTGCGTGGTCTCACGAGACGTTCTTGAAGCGGGTCCGTGCGATCTCAAGTCGGCGGCCGGCGGTGGCGCGTGAGACGCCGAGGACGTCCTTGGCTTCGTCGACTGAGACGGTGTCCGCGCCCTGCCGTCGGTACATGAGACTGAGCAGCGAGGTGATCTGCCCCTCGATCTCAGCGTCCCGGGCAAGCGCAGGGCGGCCGGTCTCAACGGAGCGCAGCGGGACCGGGGCAGTGCTGGTGTCCGAAGAGGCCGTCTCACGGTCTGACCTGCGCGTCTCACCGGCGTGAGACGCCGTCTCAGTCGTGCTCACCGGCCCGCCTGTCTCACTGGGGGCCGTCTCAAGAGCCCGGGGTGTCTCACCCTCGCTCGTCTCAGGCGCGAGTTCCGGAGCGGTGCGGGGGTGGGGCACCGTCTCACCGAAGCCGGTGAGACGGGCACCGGAAGCCGGGTCGGTCTCATCGGCGGGTGCGGTGCGTTGTGTCTCATCCGCTCCGGCCCCGTTCTGGGTGCCGGTCTCACCGGAGTCCGTCTCACGTTCCTTGGTGATCTGGTGGATGCGCCACATCACCCACGGGGCGATGGCGGCGACTCCGACGATGAGCCACCACAGCGGGTGGCCCGTCTTGTCGACGCCGACCAGGCCCGCTGCTGCGAGGTGGTAGATGGCGTTCGCGGCGACCATGAGGATCAGGGCGCCAGCGACGTCGCGGTGGCGGCGGAACGCCTGCACGACGTAGACGTCGATGGCCAGCGGCAGCGCCCAGGCCACCTGCCACGGCCAGCCGCTCAGCTTGGCCAGGGCGAACTCGCCGGACGCGGTCAACACGATCGTCGCCCCGAGGGCGATCCGCGGCCCCCAGGTGTTGACGACGTTCTTCGTCTTCTCCTGACGGGCGATGAGCGCCTGCGCCTTGGCGACCTCCTCGCGGGTGGCCTCCAGCTTCTGCCGCGCCGCCTGCTGCTCGGCACGGGAGCGGGAGCGGACCGACTCGGCGTCCTTCTCGGCGTCGGCGACCAGGTGGGCCGCCTTCTTCTCGGCCTCCGCGATCCGCTGTGCGGCGGCGGTCTCCGCGCTGGAGATGGCGCCGGCCGCCTTGGCCTCCGCGATCGAGCGGACCTTGAGGATTTCCTCCTCGGCCTGGTCCTGCGCGGCTTCGAGGACCTGCTGCGCCTCGCCGCGCCTCTCGTCGGCGTCCTGCTCGGCCTCACGCAGCACCTCGGCCGCCTGGCCGCGGGCGTGGTCCAGGATGCGGGCCGCGTCCTCCTCGGCGGTGGCGACCTCCTCGCGGGCCTGGGTGCGCAGCTGCTCGGAGTCCTTCTCCGCCTGCTGGCGCATCTCGGTCGCTGCCTCGCGGCGGGCGCGGGCGTCGGCCTCGGCTGCGGCCACCAGGTCTGCGGCCCGCTGCTTGGCCTCGTCCACCAGGTGAGCGGCGTGCGCGGCGGTGGCCTCGGCCTCGGCCTGGACGCGGTTCTTGTCCTGCTCGGCCTCCATACGGATCTGCTGCGCGCGGGCGCGGGCGGCTTCCACGATCCGGGCGGCCTCGGCCTCTGCTTCGGCCTGGAGCTTCTCTGCGGCCTGGCGGCGGCGGGCGAGGGTCTGCTCGGCGGCCGCCAGGTCGCCGTCGGCGATTGTGCGGGCGCGCTGCACGGCGTCCTCGGCCGCCGCGATCTGCTCGTCGGTGAGCTTGCGCATCCGCTCGGCCTGGTCCTTCGCGACGGCGAGGACGCTGTCCGCCTCTGCCTGCGCCTTCCGCGCGGCGCTGTCGGCGTCGGTGGTCTGCTGACGCGCCTGCGCGAGCATGGCCTCGGCCTCGGTGCGCGCGTCGGCGAGCAGCTGGTCGGCCTCCGCGCGGGCGGCCGTCACGATCGTCTCGGTGTCAACCTCCGGCGCGGGCGCGGGGGCGGGCTTGATGGCCACCGTCGTGTCGGCGGCCTCGCTCGGGCCGGCCGTCGCGGCCGTCGTGGCCGCTTTGGCTGTCGTGGTGGCCGCGGCCTTGGTCGTCGTCTTCTTGGCGGCAGCCTTGCGGGGCTGGCGTCGGGTGGTCACAACAGAGGTCCTTTCCTGCTGTACGCCTGCCGCCCCGCAGGGCAGCGGTCGGGCGTGTCGATGTCAGTGACGTGCGGCGTCTGTGGGGCCGTAGCGGCGGGCGTAGGCGGCGCCGGCCAGCAGCAGGGCGCGGACCTGGTCGACCGTGCGGCCCGGCACCTTGTCCCACAGCCGCGGTTCAGCCGCGCTGGCACCGGTGTGGGCGCAGATGACCAGCTCCAGCACGCTGACGGACACGCCGGTCAGGTCCACGGGGCCGGCCAGCACCTCCCACAGACCGAACGCGCCCGGCTCCCAGCCCTCCCGGTCCAGCACACCCAGGGCGGTTTCCAGATGCGTGGCGGCCTGAAGGCCGGTGACGGGCTCGCCGCTGGAGCCGTGCCACATCCGCGGGCCCGTGTACCAGAGGGCTTCCAGCTCCGCGGCTCGGGTCAGCAGGGCCTCGTTCTGTGAGTCCAGCGCGGCGGAGGTAGCGATCGACGGGGTCATGGGGATTCCTCTCCCTCAGTGGTCCGGACTGTCCGGCTCCCCGCCGCCCTGCTCGCGCCGTCCGTTCGCTGGCGCGAGCAGGGGGAGGCAGTCGGCAGGCTGGAGCATCAGCGAACCCAGCGGCCGTCCTTGATGACCTTCCTGCCGTCCTTGAGGGTCAGGTCGGTGATGAACGCGGACAGCGTGGTGCCGTCCAGCGCGCGCCGCGTGTAGTCCGTGGCCCACACGTCCTGTCCGTCCCGGCTGCCGAACAGGTAGACGCGGGTGGCAAATGCGGGCTCCAGCGCGGCCGCTGCGTTCTCGGCCCGAGACTCGGTCGGCAGCACGATCGTGCCGCAGGAGTCGTTGAGGCCGATCAGGAACAGGTCGCGCAACTCGAAGCCACGCACGTCCAGCACACTCAGGACCGGCTCGGTCGAGCCGTGGGTGTAGACGCCGTTCGGATGAGTCTTGACCCACCGGCTCTTGCCAAACTGGCTCATGTCGTAGGGCATCGTGCCCTCCTGTCTCAGATTCGTAGGTCCGGGCTGCCCGTGTGGCGGGCAGTCGGCCCGGAGAAGAGCGCGGGGCGGGCGGCGAGTTAGGCATCCCGTCCCGCGCTGCGGTCAGCTCCGTTTCCGGAGCCGGTTCAGGTGCGCGTCTTGGAGCCGGGCGAGCACCTCGTACAAGCGCCGCCCGATCTCGCACCGCGCGTCCGGCGAGCAGCTCGTGCACTGCCGCTCGTGATCGCGATGCGCCCGGGCGGCGGCCATGTACCGCTGGTGCAGGTCGTCAGCCATGCGCGCGGCGGCCGAAGTCGTGGTTGTCGTTGGTGCGTCGGAGTGCGTCCTCCAGGCGCTGGCGGTCGGCGTCGCTCATGACGTCGCCTCCTTCTTGGCCTGTCGGGCGCGGTTACGGGCGGCGCGACGCTTCATGGAGCGGCGTTCGTCCTCGGAGAGCCCGCCCCACACGCCGTGCTCCTGGCCGGACTCCAGCGCCCACTGGAGGCAGCGCTCGATGACGGGGCAGCGGCGGCAGGCCGATTTGGCCTCCTCGATCTGGAGGAGGGCCGGGCCGGTGTTGCCGATCGGGAAGAACAGTTCGGGGTCCTCTTCGCGGCAGGCCGCGTCGTAGCGCCAGTCCATGCCGCTCACCGTCCCTGCCGGACGCGGCGCAGGGCCTCGTCCATGTCCGGGTCGGAGTCGCCGTTGTTCTGTGCAATGCTGAAGGTGTTCAACAGGGCCTCCAGGTAGGTCCGTTCGATCAGCCCCCGGGTGCCACCGGGGGCTGTCGTCTGTCTGGTTGGCTGTCGTACGAGCAGCCACGGCCGCCCCCACCAGGGAGACAAGGTGGGGGCGGCCGTGGTCGATCGTCCGGAGAGTGGTCAGGCGTCGATCCGCGCGGCCTCCTGCTCGAGGCGGTAGATGCGATCGGCAATCTCCGCCCGCTCCTGCCGGGACAGAGAAGGACCAGTCAACTTCTTGCGGACCGCGGTCAGTTGGTCCGCGAGTCGCTGCTGCGGGGTGCGGGGGTCTGTCGGGACAGGCATGGGTGCCTCCGTGGCTCGTCGGGGTGTGTTTCAGGCGCTGCGGGTGAGGTGGTCGTGGGCGATGCCGGTCATGCGGGCGGCGAGCTTGCGGCCCGTGTCGCAGGGCGCTTCGTTCTTGCACGGGGTGCAGGTGGCGCGGTGCTGGTGCAGAGCGGTGCGCAGCTGCCCGTAGAGCGGGGTGGCCGAAGCAGTCGCGGCGAGGTGGGTGGCACGGTGCATCCGCTGCCTCAGCTGGATGACGATCGTGCAGCGGGCGGATCCGAACCGGCGGCAGCGGGCGCAGTCGTCCTGCAGGTGCTCGGCGAGCTGTTCGCGCGCCGACCGGGTGGCGGAGGACATTTGGGAGGTCGCGGGGGCCGCCTGCGGGCGAGGCTTGCGGATCGGGCGGGTGGTGCGGCGGCTGGCAGCGGTGGTTTCGGCTGCGAGCAGCTTCTCGCCCCATGCCTCGGGGGTGATGTCGATGTCGACGCGCTGCGCGCTGCCGGGGCAGCGGCGGCCGCCGGAGGGCTTGTCGCCGTAGTAGCGGCGCTCGGTCTTCTGGTCGGGGCCGCCGTCGCGGTGCGGCGTGATCATCGACCGGGTGAGTCGGTGCCAGGTGTGGCAGTCCGGGCAGACCGCCAGGCGAGGCTCGTTGTCGCGGAGGCTGAGGTGCTCGGGCCGCATCGTGCTGGCCTTGATGGGGGCACGTCCGTTGTGACGCATCAGGTGTCTCCCTTGCTGTTGCGTTCTCCGCCGGTCAGGAGCTGGACGAACGACCTGCTCCTGGTCGACGGGCAGCGCAACGGCTGCGGGTGGCGCAACTGGCTGTGCTCCGAGGGACCGCGTCGTACTTGTCACCCCGGCCGCGCGTGGAAGCGGCGGTCAGCCAGACGTATGAAGTTGAGGGGCTGGACCGTGAGGTCCGGCGCCCACCACCGGAACCGAGCCGCGGCGCGGTCCCGATAGAAGGCGTCGAACGTCAGCCGGCCAGGCGCTGCATAGCGGCGAGGACCGCGGCCTGGCTGGTCTTGCCGCTGCCCGTGGTACCGCCGAAGAGGAGCTGCAGGGTGTCGGCCGTCTGGTGGTGCTGGGCGAGGTCCTCTGCGGTGGCGAGGTCGACGACGACCTGGTCGCCCTCGGCGTGACAGCCGAAGACGAACCGACCGGTGGCGATGGCCTCGGTGTAGGCCGGGTTCGTGGCCTCCAGCGTGTGCTCGTAGCCGTCGAAGTCGGCGGGGGACCAGGTGGTGGCGTCGCCGTGCGCGGCGCGGAAGGCGTCAGGGGTCTGCATCTCAATCGGGTCCTCTCTTGGTGTGTTCGGTGAGACGGTGGTGGTCAGGCGGCCATCGGGACGGGGGGCACGGTGTCGCAGGAAGCGGACACCTCGGTGCCCGCGGGGACCAGGTCGTGAGGCTCGCCATTCGGGGCGACGGTCACGACGCGGCTGGCGCAGGCGGCCGGGGAGGTCTGCTCGCGGACCACGCGACGGGCGGCGTCGGCGAGCCAGGTGGGGATGTCCCCTTCCATCCCGGCCTCGGTGGTGAGGCGCAGCGAGCCGAGCGCCTTCGACCACGCCATGCGGGCCAGCTCAGCACCGCGCCGGTAGTCGACGGGGGACAGCAGGCTGTTGACGAAGGCGAGCAGCGGCCGCTCGAAGCGGCCTGCCGGGGTCAGCGAGCCGACCGCGGCGGGGGAGATCGGGGAGACGTACATGCTGTGGTGCTCCTCTCCGAAGGTGGATGTCCCGGGAGAAGCCCCGAGAACGGCCAGGCAAGGCGAAGCAGTCCCGAGGCGATGCCTCGGCGCGAACCTCGTTACCGAGGTTGCTTCTAGTAGAGCCATCATCGGTACCGATGTCAAGCAGTACGTTACCGATGTTGTATCCTGTGGAGCAGCCGACACGATCAACGCGCCCCTCGAGGTGCCTCGGTAGCAAGCCGCCCTAGGATCGCTACCGAGGTAGGGAGACAGATGACGGATGAGGTAGGTGCGCAGCGCACGAAGGTCCAGCAGATTGCTGACGACCTGAAGGCGGCGATCGAGCGCGGGGATTACGGACCTGGTGACCGGTTGCCAGGGGAGAACGCGCTGGCCGCCCAATATGGCGTCGCCAGTCTTACCGCCCGTAGGGCCCTCAAGGTCTTGAGTACCGAAGGGCTCGTCGAGAGCAAGAAGGGAGCCGGCGCCCGTGTCTTGTCGTTCCGACCCATCAGGCGTCGAGGCATTCCCCGAGTGGCTAGTGGGCAGTGGGGAAGCGGTAGATCGATCTGGTCGGCGGACGACCACCGCGCCCCGGACGTCGACCAGATCACGGTGGACGAAGACGCGGCCCCGCCCGAGCACGTCAGGGACGTGCTCGAACTGGGGCCTGACGAGACGGCCTGCGTGCGCAGTCGGCGGTACGTCCTGGAAGGACGCCCCGTCATGCTCGCGGCGTCCTATCTTCCTCAGGCGCTGGTCGCGGGCTCGCCCATCACTCAAGCGGACACTGGGCCCGGGGGCATTTACGCTCGGTTGGCCGACCTCGGGCACGCTCCGACGCGGTTCCGTGAGGAGATCCGAGTCCGCCTGCCCACTGCTGACGAGGCAGCCCGGTTGTCCATCCCAACTGACAGATCCGTAATCAAGCTGGCTCGCACAGCCTTCGACGCAGATGGGCGCGCAGTGGAGATCAACGAGATGACCCTGGACTCGGCAGCGTACGTATTGGACTACGAATTCGACGCGTGACGCACATGCGTCTAGCCCAAGGCGAACAGCCACTGTGATGCCCTCCAAGCGTTCCGCTGTTTGTGGGGGCCATCACACTCGGCGGGGGCTTGGAAGAACATCACGAACCTCTCGTCACTTCGGTGAACGAGTTCCTCAACACGTTTTCAACGACTAGCTACACACGGGATTTCGGGGCTCGCCCTTAGGCTCCGGATCATGGTGCAGACGGAGGATCACGGGGTGGGTAAGCGCGCTGGGTGGCGTCCGGACAAGCTCCGGGAGCACCGGGAGGCTCACGGGCTGACGCTGGAGGAGTCGGGTGAGCAGCTGCGGCTTGTGGCAGAGCAGGCTGGGCTGAAGGGCGTGCCAGCGGCGAACCCGCAGACGCTGAGCCAGCATGAGACGGGTGAGAGTTACCCGGGGCCGGCGTATCGCCGGGCCTACTGTCTGCTGTACCGGGCAACAGAGCCGTCGCTGGGTTTCCGGCCCGCGTTGCCCGGTGAAGAGACGAATTTCGAGGTCACCCCTCTTCCTGAGCAACGCAACGGCTCGCACGTAATCGCCGTTGAGCGGGCGTTGATGCGGATCTCGGACGGGCAGGGGTTCGACAGCTACAGCTGGCAACAACGGGTGATGGAGGCCTGGAAGCGGCGCCGTACAGGTGGAGACCCGCATAGGCCCTGTGTCGTACTGGTGGGGGGCTACGCAGGTTCGGGCAAGACCGAGTTCGCCCGCTTTCTGACGCAGCTGACGGGCTGGCCGCTGGTCGACAAGGACCCGTTGACCCGGCCCCTGGTGGAACCGCTGCTGACCGCGCTGGGGTCGCAACCGCACGACCGGCACACCGAGTTGTATCGCACGAAGGTCCGACCGGCTGAGTACGCCGCGCTGATGCAGGCCGTGTACTCGCACGTGACCTGCGGAATCAGCACGGTGGTCACTGCTCCGTTCATTGCTGAGCTGACGGACACGCAGTGGATGCAGCGGCTGATCAACCGCTGCGCCTCGCATGGCGTCGACGTTGCGCCGATCTGGGTGCAGTGCGATGTGGAGTCGATGCACGAATACATCTCGCACCGCGGCGCGGCCCGGGATGCGTGGAAGCTCGAGCGGTGGGACGAGTACCTGGAGACCGTGGATCTGGACCTGCGTCCTGCGGTCCCGCACCTAGTCGTGGACAACCGCATGGGTGCCGCGATCTCCTTGGCAGATCAGGCGCGGCAGGCGGTCGGGGCGGTGCCAGCATGACGGGGGGCGTGATCCTCTACGGGCCACCAGCGGCGGGCAAGGACACCATCACTGCGGCGCTCGCCGAACTGAGTCTGCAGTACGCACAGTTCGCACGACTCAAGGTCGGGACAGGCAAGTCAGCCGGCTACCGGATGGGCACAACGGAGCAGCTGCGCGAGCTGGAGACCTCGGGCGGCGTCGTCTACGCGAACCGGCGGTACGGCAACACCTACGTGATCGACGTGCCCGGCCTGGACGCCGCGTTTGCGGCCGGGGTGCCGGTGGTGCACCTCGGGCAGGTCGACGGCATCCGGGCCCTGGTCGACGGCTACCCAGCGGACTGGGCCGTGGTGCTGTTGTGGTGCCCGCGCGAGGCGACCGCGGAGCGGTCCGCGGGCCGGGGTGACAGCGACACCACGGCGCGGCTGGCGGCGTGGGACGCAACCCGTGAGGACCTGGACGCGCACCCGGAGACGGTCTGGGACCTGACGGTGGACACCGCGACGGCATCGCCGCAGGAGGCGGCGCGGCTCATCGACCAGCTGCTGGCGCAGCGGGCGGGAGCAGCGACGGCATGAGCGCGGGCTACGGCTGGGCGAGTCGATCCAGGGCGCCGGTGAGCGTGAGCTCGCTGTCGTCCTTGACAGCGTTCCACCGTGCCAGCGTTGCCGCGGCTGCGCGCAGCATCTCCGGCGGAAGGCCGGCGGCCGCGAGCGTGTCGGCAGCTTCCTCCAGCTCCGGGCCCCAGCGCCAGGCCCGCGCCGCAGTCTTGGCGACGTACTCCGGCTCCGAGAGATACGAGTCGGTGCGCCGGGATGCAACCTCGATGAGCTCCTGGTCGACACCGTGCTCACGTGCCATGCCGATCGCGAGCGCGACCAGCACGCGCGAGGTCTTCTGGAAACTGGCGTACGACAACTTCAGCGCGGATGCCTTCCCAACCCCCGTGCCCAGCGTCGTCGTCCGCACGGCAGTTCCTGCGAAGAGCGCCTCGATCTGCGCAGTCGCGGCGGCCGCGCCGGACAGGTACAACGTCGGCGTCTTGCCTCGGACGGGCGGGGAGCCGACGACGCCGCCATCTACGACTGTCGCGTCCACCAGCCCAGCGATCCGTTTCGTCCGCTCAGGGTTGATGGCATTCGCCTCCACATACAGCCCGCTGAAGCCGTGCTCGGCGACTTCGCGCGCCAAGTCCTCAGCTGCGGCTGGCGGGCAAAGGCTGATGACGATGTCGCTTCGGTCCAGCAGGTCGGACAGCGCGCCCACGGGCGTCAGGCCGAACTGGGCGGCGCGCTCTGCGGACGCGGCGCTGCGCCCGGTCGCGCACCACAGGACCGCGGCGGCGTTGGTCGCGGCGCAGGCGGCGACGGCGGCGCCCATGCTGCCGGGGTGGAGGATGCCGACGGTCGGCTGGTCCACGGTGCTACTCCGTCTCGGTGAACAGGATGGTGGTGGCGTCGGTGACGTCGTCGACGGCGTGGTGCGCGTCGGGATCTGGCGGGAGAGCACGGGCGCGGCACAGACCGGTCACGGCGTCGCCGAACTCCGCCTGACGGTGGGCCAGCGTGCCGTCCAGATCGAAGAACACGATGCGGGACACGGGCACGGACACTACCGGGCATCGAACGGGGCGCAGTTCTGGAGATCACTTCGTGTATCTTTTCAGGAACTGTTTCTTAGGATGGAGGCCGCGATGTCGGATCCGCTGCGTCGCATCGATGCCCTGGTGGATGCCGATACCCTCCCTTCGCCTCACGTTCGGCAGCAGCTGCGAGTCGCCGCCGGGCTCACCCAGGCGGAAGTCGCCCACGCCATCGGCGTCAAGCGCGTCGCCGTCGCACGGTGGGAGGCAGGGGTCGCCAAGCCCCACCGCAGCAATCGCCTGAAGTACGCGCACTTCCTCCGTCGGCTGGCCGGGAAGTACCCGGCTGCTGCTCAGGAGGCGCCCAGTGAGGACTGACCGCGTACCTGATTTCAGGCACGCCGACTCCGCCTTCGGAATCGAGGGGGTCGGGATGACGTAGCCGCCACCGGCCGCGCGCGCCAGAAGGCGGACTGACAATCCACCGGCCTCGCGCGGCCCTTCGCTCGGTCCCGGCTTTGACACCCGGGCCCGAGATCGGCTCATCGAGCCGTTTTCTTTTACCAGCACTACCAGCACTACCCCGCCTGACAAGCGGGTCGGCCCCTTTGACAAGGGCCACCAGCAAGACCCGGCCGCTGACAACGACCGACGCCCTACCGATCCGCGGGGCCCTTTGACGGGGGCCCTGCGGTTCACCACCAACAAGACGAGAGGAGAAATCTCCCCCCACCCGATCGGTGTCCGCCCGCTTCTCACGAAGGGGGCGGCACCCGACACATCCGCACATCTGGTCGGCCGGGCCCGAGGGCTCTGGTCGGTCCAGCTATATGGAGAGCAGGTCGTTTCTCATAGTGCCTGAGAGTGGTGTCCCCTGTCAGCTTGACCCTGTCCGTTTCACCCCGGTTCACGCCCGGCGGCCTTCCCATGTGACGGGATCGACGTACGACTCATCCGCCTTTGCGTGGTTCGTACCGGAAGTTGGATTTCCGGTAGGAAGCTACAAGAGCAGCGCTTTCGGCGCGGGCTCGTCGGGCCCGGTCGCGGCGTCGGCTGCCCCGCTCGTGTACCGGCTCTCGGAGGTCATTGACGACTCCGTCGACGGCCGCAGGGGCGGCTGCCCGTGTGGCGGGACGGTTTCCAAGATTCTTGCCCGCCGTGCGGGAGCGCCGGGGGTGATCCGCGCTGGGCGGGCTCTGTCCACAGGCCGTCTGGTGCAGGGTCGGCGGATGGATCTCGAAGCGCGTGTTTTGCCTGCTGAGGGGGGTGTCCGCTTTGGCGTGTACACCAGCCTGATGACGACACAGGCGATCTCCACCACCCCGGCCGGGACGGTGGGCCGATGAGCAGCACGGCGGCGCCGGCCGCCGTGCTGATTCCTCCCGCGCGTCCGTCGGTCGACGGCGACGGGGTCTGCGTGCTGCCCGCGACGCTGTTCGTGTCGGAGGCGGGCCAGTGGCTGTCGACGTCGACGGGCCGGATCGCGCTGGACGGCTACTCGTGGATGCAGGCGGTCCACTGGGTCGCCGGGTCCGGGCTGTACAAGCCGCGCCGGTACCGGTCGCACGGGCCGCGCTCCTTCGGGGCGACGACGCTGCGGGTCGCCCAGGAGCTCGCGGAACTGTTCCCGTGCCGTCCGGGGATCGAGTACCTGGTGCGGCGGACCGGGCTGTCGGAGCGGTCGGTGGAGTACCACCTGGGGATGCTGCGGGAGGCCGGGCTGCTCGCGTACGTCGTGCGGGGCACCCGAGTGCGCGGTGCGGCCGCGCAGGCGTCTGAGTTCGCGCGGATGGTGCCGGTGGAGTTCGACGTGGCGCTGGGCGTCCGTACGGCCGGTGAGGGCACCGGGCGGCGGATGACGGGGATCGCGGAGGCCAGCCGGGAGCTGATGGCGGCGCTGGCGAAGAAGGCGGCCCGCAAGGTCCGCAAGCGGCGGGCGAAGCCGGTCTCGAAGGCCCCGGCGAAGGGTGCCCGCAAAGGTGCTGAGCAGGGTGGTGTGACGGCTGTTCCGGATGAGGCCCGTTGCACCCCAATGGGGGGTAGTTCCCGCAGTGTTTCTTCTGCGGGAACTACTTCCTTCCCCCCTGAGAGCAAGCTCGCAAGCGGGCAGAGCGATTCCCCCACCCCGAAGAAGACCAAGCGCGGCCGCCGGAAGCTCAACAGCGTCGGGCGCCGTTTCCAGCTGGCCTCGGAGCTGATCCGCCAGGTGCCGTGGATGGGCCGGGCCTCGGTGCCCCGGATCGCCTGGATCCTCAAGGACGTCTCCGACGCGGGCTGGACGGCTGACCAGGTGATCGCGTTCCTGGACTGTGCGGATGCCCCGGGCATTGTCCACCGCCCGTCCGGGTTCCTCGCCGGGCGGCTGGCCGGTGCACTGGCGCTGTGGCCGACCGAGGAGGGCCGCGAGCGCGCTGTTCAGGCGTACCGGGACTCCCGGCGCGCGGAAAAGGCCCGCCACCAGGAGTGGGAGGGCGCCTGGCAGGCCCCGCGCAGCATGGCGGTCCGCCGCATGGTCGCTGAGGCGTTCGCCCCCAAGACCCAGCCGTCGGGCCAGTACGAGGCGCTGCCCGAGCTGGGCGGGGTCGAGGACCTGAGCGAGCAGGACCGGACGGACATGCAGGCCACCGGGTGGGGCGAGTTCATGGCGGGCGACACCACGCTCGTCATGAGCACCTACGACGCCCTCGGCCCGGCCGCCGCCGTGCACATCTTCGGCGCTGACCTGGTGCAGCGCGCTCGCAAGCTGGCCAGCAGCAGCTCGCTGATGACCGTCGGACGCCGGTAGGAGGCCGTGATGACCGAGACCCTGAACACCACCACCACCAGCAGCGAGCAGCCGGCCCCGGAGCCGACGGGCGTCGACCTGGCCCGGGTCGCGCTGCACCAGGCGCGCGAGGCCGCCAAGGCCCGCGGCGAGGGCGGCACCCGCAAGGCCAAGCGCCGGACCGGGACGCCGGCGCGGCGTGACGGCCGGGAGCCGACCGGGTTCGCCGCCGTGCTCCAGGGCCTGATGGCCGACCGGGCCTGGGACGTCCCGGCCGCCGGCGGAACCATCCTGGACCAGTGGCCGGACATCGCAGCAGGCCTCTCCCCGAAGCTGGCCGTGCACGTTGCCGCGGTCGCCTTCCACGCCGAGACGGGCCAGCTGGACCTGCGCCCGGACTCGTCCGTGTACGCCACGCAGCTGCGCCTGACCAGCTCCCGGATCGTCGCCGCGGCGAACGCGGCGGCCGGCACCCAGGCAGTGCGCGGCGTCCGTGTCCTGCCCGTGGGCGCCCCGGCCCCGGCGCCCCGCGAGGCCGTCGCCGCTCCGGCAGCGGCGGCCGGGCCCGAGACGCCGGTGGAGACCCGCGAGATGGCCTCGCCCGGCTTCCACCGCGCGCTCGCCGCGCACCAGGCCGTCGCGCCCGTGCAGCGGGTCGACCCGGGCATTACCGAGGCGATCGAGCGGCAGAGCCGGGCCATGCGCGACCTCAGCCGCCGCGCGTTCCCCGAGACCGACGTCGTCCCGGACGAGGCGCCGGCGCCGGTCGAGCAGGCCCGTGCCGAACGGCGGCGGGAGGCCGACGCGTCCCACGCGGCCGCGCTGCGGCGGGCACGGGCCGAGCGGGCGGGCGTAGCCTCCGGCGGGATGGCTCCCCAGGCACTGGCGGAGACGGCGTGAAGGAGACAGGCGTGACCAGCCAACTGGACCCGTGGGACCCCAACTACCGCAAGCCGGACGTGACACAGGAGCCCGAAGGCCCGTGCGGGCGGTGCGCCATGTGTCTGGAGGCCCAGCCGATGTTCGACCAGGTCCTGGACGGCGCCGACTACTCGTGGGCCTGCTACCAGGACCCCGAGCAGTTCAGCTACACCGCCATCGGCAGCTACCTGCACCGGACGACCTGCGCCCACGTTCGCCGTCAGATGCCCACCGACCACGTACGCCCGCACGGGGAGGCGTACGACCGGGCCTTGCAGAAGTGGGCGCACGAGCACCACGACTACAACAGTCCGGAAGCAGAGGAGAGGTACAGCCCCCACCTGCGGCTCTACATCGTGAACCCAGCCAGGGCCCGTCAGTGGACCGCCGCGAACATCGGACCGCGCGGAGGACGGGACTACCGGCTGTGCAAGGCGTGCCGACCAAGCGAGCCGTGACGGCCGAGGCCGCCGCGCTGCGCCGGGCTTGTGCCCGGGCCGCCGGTGGGGCGGGGCGGCTGGCGCCGGTAGGCGTCCCGCCGTCAGGCTGCCGGCTGGCCGGTCGGCGCGGCCTGGTCGGCGGGCTGGTCCAGTTGTTGCTGGCGGCGCCGCTGCTCGTTGCGGTGTTCTTCGACCCGCTGGGTGAACAGCTTCAGCGCCTGCTGGTCCTGGTCGGCGTCGAAGTCGCTGTAGGGGCCGACGCCAAGGGTGAAGGCGTTGGCCTCTTCCTCGATGGCGTCGGCGGTCTGGAGCAGGAAGTAGCTGCGCTCGCGGTACTTGTAGTAGCCGGTGAAGGCGGCTGCCAGCGTGACGGTGAAGCCGATGGCGACGATCGTGATGTTCTGCCAGGTGAACTGGTTGCGGGTGTCCAGGGCGGCGACGGTGGTCGTGGACGCGGCCCCGATCATGATGAGGTTCTGCAGCGTGTTGTGGATGAGCCGGTACTTGCGGCTGTCCGTCCGGTGCTGCTCGATTACCCCAGCCACGTCCTCGCGGTAGAGGCTGCGCCGCTCCTTCAGCGTCGGGTGGATGAGCGCGCTGAGGAACCGGAGGGCCTCACGGTTGGTCGCGAGCATGTCCTCCAGCTTGGCCAGGCTCAGCTGGCCGCGGGGAGGCGCGGCGCCCCAGGCGGCCACGCCGGAGACCAGGGCCAGCACTGCGCAGGCGATGTCGACCGGGAGGAACCGTGAGGGGGAGTCCCAGGCCAGCACGGTCCGTATCAGGCCCGTCAGGACCGCGCCGCCGGCCACGGCCAGGGCCATGCCCATCGTGCGGACCCTTCTCCTTCGCCGCACCAGGTCCCGCTCCGTCTGCTTCACGCTGTGCCTCAGCTTGCGCAGTGAGGCGTGTTCATCGGCTTCTGCCTGCCGTTGTTCGGCACTCAGGTGTTCATCGGCGTCGCTGATCCGGCGGGGCGCATCGTCGTCAAGGCTGCGAGCCACGGCTTCGGTCCTCTCGTCTGCGCAGGCTCAGCGGGCGAACGCTTCGGTCAGGCTGATGCGGTAGCCGTCCTCTTCCATCAGCACGACGGTGACGCCGAACGGGTCGGGGTGGTCCAGCTCAATCGAGGTGAAGGAGAAGTTCACCGCGGCCTGAATCGGCGGCACCAGCTCGCCGCCGGACTGCGGCGCGGGGGCCGGCCTCCAGTCGGGGGCGACCGACGCCCAGCCCTCGGGGCTGCGGGACAGGAGCTGCTCGCTGTACGGGAACTGGTGCAGGACGTGCCCGCCCGGGGTGGCGAGCACCATGTTGAGGCACGGCGCCGGGCCGACGATCGGCAGCTCGCAGGCGGTGGCAACGTCATGGGTCTCCCAGGCGAGGACCACCTCGTCCGCACCGGCCGCCGCGGCGATGTTCGCGAGCTCCGCGATCCCGGCGAGCGCGTCCTGGCCGACCCTGAGCGGGC
Organism: Streptomyces colonosanans; assembly: GCF_001866645.1. GTDB lineage: Bacteria > Actinomycetota > Actinomycetes > Streptomycetales > Streptomycetaceae > Streptomyces > Streptomyces colonosanans. Next base: position 18,112 of record NZ_MLYP01000023.1, on the reverse strand, counting down.
GGACCCAGATCAGCCCGACCAGCTCACCGCGCACCAGCGGCATCATCAGCGGGCGCGGCACGACCCCCTCGCCCAGCGAGGCGGTGTACGTCTCCTTCGCGACGCCGACCAGCCCATTCCACATCCGTGCCTCCACGGAAGCCCCCTCCGCCTGTCGTAACCGATCACCACTGACCCTGCCACGCAGGGTGATGTCGTGTCAGCGAGATGATCAGCCAGCCATGGGCCGGAGTGACTGACGGCAGGCAGCAGCGGCACTGTTGAACGAGGACAAGGCGCAATACGGGCGCGCTATCGTGGAGCCCTCTTATCTGCGGTTTTTGTGATCTGGCAGGAGTACCCGCGTGCCCGAGGACCCCATCGCTCACAGCGAGCTCGCTGCCCTGACCCGGCGCTTCGAGGAGGTCGCGGAGAAGCACGACCGCGAGTTCGGGATCATCAAGTCCGACCTCACCGCAGTACGCCTCCAGATCGGCAACCTGGACCAGAAGGTCGAAGCTCTCGACAAGAAGATCGACCGGAACCAGGCCCAGATCATCGAGCTGCTCACCCAGCTGATTGGTCGGCGCCCCGACGCCGGCTGACGCGCCGAACAGTCCCTCCAGTTTCGCTCCGAAGCCCCCAGCCAGATGCCTTGGCTGGGGGCCGCGCGCGTGTCAGGGCCGTTGAACCGGCCGTCTCTCGGGCATGTGAGATCAGCCGTTGTCCAGTACGCCCTGGGGACATGCCGCTAGAACTGTGGGACACGGACCATCAGAGGGGGCGTAGGTGAGCGACATCCCGGCACACGAGGCCGACCGGCATCGCCAGGCGTGGGTTCTCAAGGCAGGCCAATGGAGCCTTGCTCAGGACGCAGTCGCGGAGCAGGAGGACGAGTGGCGCGACTACAGCGAAGCGATCAAGGCCGCCGGGTACACCGTCTGGACCGGGGCGGGCGAGGTGTACATGGTCCCGCTGACGCTGACGGTGTGGGCGCGTCCCGAGGAGCCCTCGTTCCTGTTCGATCTGGAGGGGGCGGAGCAGACGCAGACCGTCTACGCTGCCTCGCTGCCCGACGCACTGACGTTGCTGAACCAGCTGGCCCCCACATTGCAGGCTCTCGCCGTCACGGACCAGATCGCGCATGCCGAGCCCGAGACCATGTCCGTCCTCGCCGACGTCCTGGACAAGCTGCACGACCGCCATCGCGGCAAGAACGGCCGCGTCATCCAGAAGTGACTCCTCCCGCGCAGCGGAGCCTTGGGGAGCTACCGGCCGAGATGAGTCCGGCGGTCATGGACGAGGCGGTGCCAGCGGTCGCGAACAGCCTGCTCGCCACTGACCCACCGGGTGGCGGTGGGGCCTGGCAAGGGTAGTCCGGCCATGAAATGGGCGATGTCGGTGAAGTAGGCGAAGTCGCCGGTGACGGTGAGCGCGCGGAGCCGGCTGATGGTGGCGGCCAGATCCTGGGTCTCGCCGCGGACGGCGTGGTGGAAGGCGAGGGCAAGCTCCACGAACCGGTAGAGGAAGGGGAGCCCCGCGGCCTCGATGTCGGTTCGCAGGCTCTCGGCGCGAGCCGTGACGTCGCCGGTTCCGGCGTCCTTGATCAGGGCGACGACCTGGGCGAGGAGGGTGTTGGAGCGCTGGTCGAGGCCGTCGAGGAGCTGGTGGGCGAGGGCGAGCTCGTCGGCGGATCGATCGGGGTCGGCGAAGGAGACGGCCAGGGCGAGACGGACCTGCATCATGGCGCGCTCGCCTGTGGCGCCGTGCTGTTCGGCTTCGGCACGGCCGTCTTCGAAGGCGGCGACGGCGGCCGCGGTGTCGGCGTGCGACCAGTGGATGTCGCCGAGGACGCGGTGGTGGCGGCCCTTCCAGCCCAAGGTGGGGACGGTGGCCAGGGCGCTGGGGAAGTCGCCGGCGAGGCGGGCCAGGTTGGCGAGCGCCCGACGGGCCTTGACGGCGAGGCGGCCCTCGGCGTCGGCGACCTGCTGCATCCCGGTGCGGGCGGCGTCGTTCTGGCTGAGGTCCTTGTGGGCCTTGGCCCGGTAGTAGAGGGCCATCTCGGTCAGCTCGGCGGGCAACAGTCCCGTGTCCAGGACGGCGGTGAGGCGGTCGGCGGTGCGCTGGCGGTGCTCGCGCTGGCGGCGGGCGATTGCGGTGAGCAGCTCGACCACGGCATCGGCCGCAGTGCCCGGCGCCTCGGTGCCGACGGCAGGCGGGGTGAGGGGTTCCCAGACGGAGTCGTCGGTGTAGGCGAAGGCGGCCTCGATCAGCCAGCCCAGGCTGGTCAGACGGTGGTCGCGGGCCAGGCGCAGGCCCTGGCGAAGGCACGCGACGAGGACCATACGGCTGGGGGCGAGAGCCGCGGCCTGCGTCCACTGGTCTCCGAGGGCGGCCAGGGCGCGGGCGGCGGCCTGATGCCAGTCGGCCGGGGTCCAGCGGTCGTCGCTGTGTTCGTCATCGCGTACGGCGCTGCGGATCGCGCGGTGCAGGTGGTAGGGCCACAGCGCGTACGGGTCCTCGGTGACCAGGGGCCGCTCGACCAGGCGCCGGGCCAAGGCCTGCTGGCCGAGGCCGGCCGTTCGGGTGGCCAGGTCGAGGTCGAAGGCGTCCAGCAGGGACACGCTGCGCAGCAGGTGCCGTTCCTCGGGGGTGAGGTCGGACAGGGTGCGGGCGAGGAGGGCGGGGAAAGTGCAGTCGAAGTCGGCCGCGGTGGGCGTGCGGCCAGTGCGGCGGATCTCCAGGAAGCGGGAGACGGCAAGGTCGAGGTGGAGGGGCAGACCGTGGGACCGGGCGGTGATCGCCGCGCGGATGTCAGCACCGATGAGGGGCTGGCCGTCCTGGACCAGGCGGCGGGCGAGGTGGGCCTCGCAGTCCTCGGGGGAGAGGTCACCGATCAGGAACTGCCGGGCGCCGGAGCCGGCTGCCCGGGGCTGCGGGACCGTCAGGGAAGAAGGAGCAGCTGCCAGGCCGGGCCAGGCGGCGGGGCCGGTCCAGTCGAGCTGGCCGTGGAGTGCCGGGTCGGCCCACTGCAGGCGGCTGCGGCCGCCGATGACGAAGAAGACGTTGGGCAGGAGCCAAACCAGGCGCTGCAGCAGCCGCTCGAAGTCCCGGTGGCGATCGGCGGTGTCCTCGAAGGTGTCCAGCAGGACCACCGGGGTGAGCCGCTTCTTCGCGGGCAGCTGGTTCAGGTCCCAGGCCAACAGGTGCGGGTAGTAGGACAGCGCATCCAGATCAGGCGTGGCCTCCAGCAGAGCCGCCGTCCGGGTCGCGCCGGCCAGGGCGCGGGCACGCTCATGGCGTTCACGCAGCGCCGACACGAGCGCGGTAGTGAGCTGGCCGGCCGCGGAGCCAACCAGGCCGGGCAGCGCCAGAGCGGCGGCGACCTCACCGACTCCGGCCTGCAGCTGTCCGGGCAGCAGGTTGGAGAAGCGGCCCGCCAGCCCGGAACGCCGGATGTACTCGTCCAACGGCTCACCGGGGTGCACGTGTTCCCAGTAGTGCCGCAGTGCCACGTCGAAGGACGGCACCGTGCGATCCAGGGCCCCGGCGAGCGCGAGGCGGATCGTCAGGATGACCCGCTCGAAGTCGGATCCGGTCGACGCCGCCCGGGACAGATCGATCCGGATGGGCAGGACCCGCTCGGTCCAGGTGGGCGCGCCCCACTGCTCGGGACGGTGCTCGGCGGCGGTGAGCGCGGCCTCGATCTTGCGGAGCAGCGTCGACTTCCCGACCCCGCCCACCCCGTGGAAGACAATCACGTTGGTGCGGGGCGCTTCGAGATCCTCCACGTCGAAGGCCCCGTCAGCGACGCGGCGCAGGTGCTCCTCCAGAGCGGCAGCCACCAGGACCCACTGGCTGTTGCGGTCGGTGAACGCCTCCGAGACATCGAACGCCGACGGGTCGTTGGAGCTGAACAGCGCACGCAGGTTGTCGGCCATAGTCCCCCCACAGGTGATCGTCTGCGTCCCAACTTATGCCGCCCGGTGGCGAGTGGCGGTCACTCCGGTCGGTACGTCCGGTGCACGCTGGTGGTGGACTGAATATCGGCCACGACCGACAATGATCCTTTTGTCGTCTTTCCGTGAAGGTTGGTTCCCGTGCACGATCCGGCATCCCCCTCCAGTTCCTCCGAGCCAGCCGATGGGGTCAGCCCGCAGGCCCCCGCCGACGTGGTGGAAGAGGTGATGGCCTGGTACAGCCGGGCAATCCTGGCCGAGCGCCGTGCGCCCCACTCCGATCCGGAGCGGCTGGAGCACTTGCTCGCCCGGCGGCAGGAGTGCGTGCGCGACCGGGCGCGGCTGGAGGAAGCCGACGCAGAGGAGACCGCCCGTATCACCGCGTCCTACGCGGCCCGGCTGAAGGAGCTCGAGGCCACCGGCCCGTAGCCGTCGTCGTCGCGAGCCCGGGGCAGAGGGAGGGCGGCCACGGCCGTGGGTCCGGGAAGCCGCCGCGGCTGGAGGTGAGCGGGCATCAGCGCCCGCGCCAGGCGGGCGATCTGCTCGATGTCGTGGCGGTAGTGCGGGAGCTCGGCGCGCAGGCGGCGCTGGAGGGCCCAGAAGCGTGCCGCCTCCCGCGAGGTGTAAGGGCGCCTCTGCTCGGCGAGCAGCGCCTTCACGGCCCCTGCCGGCTGTGCCCAGGAGCCCTGAGGGGTGAGGTCGTTGCGGTAGAGGACAGTGCCGTCGCGCCCCCACACCATGACGGAGTCAGCCACCGCTTCCTGCTCGGCCTCGGCCACCGCCTCGGCGAGCACGGCGAAGTGGTGGTCGTGCCCGGCCGCGGTGGTGAAGCGGCCGTGGCCGCCCAGCCGGTTCACGTCGGCGCAGCGCACCGCGGTGCCCTGCCGGGAGTCCGCCGCCCGTACGGCCAGCACCACCAGTTCCACCCGGTAGCCCGCCCGCCGGTAGGCCATCGCTCCCTCCACAAAGCCGGCCACGCTGCCGGGGGCGATCTCGATCGTCACATCCCCACGCCGCTCCCGTACAGCTGCCTCAGCCATGGCCTGCCAGGCCCGGTAGTCCGCCCGGATGCGGTCGCCAGCTGTACGCGGCTCCTCGCGCAGCAGGTCGTAGTAGTCCGGGTGCGACGCCTTGAAGTCGTCGCCGCTGATGCGGGTGGGCCGACCGCGCAGGGCCCGGCGCAGCACCCGGGCCTGGCTGGTCTTGCCGGAGCCGGGCTGACCCATCACGTACACCGCGACCGGCCGTTCCTGCGGCGTGATGTCCTCCAGGAGGGTCGGGGCGATCAGCGCGTCGAAGATCCAGCGGTGTTCCTCTGCAGACAGCCGGTGGTAGTCGACGCCCGGTGCTTCCCGGCGGGCCTGCGCACCGCGCCGCAGCGGCTCGGCCAGCGCGGCGGCACGCTCGCCGTCACGCCGTACCGCCAGTGCCCAGTCCTCGGGCAGCCGCGGATCGTGCGCCCGCCGGTCGGCATCGGCGAGCTGGCGGCGGAAGACACCGGTCTCTGCCGCACTCCACGGACGTAACCGCTCGCCCAGCAGCGCCTCGCGCGCACCGGCCGGCTGCCGCCAGCGGCCCTCGGGCTCAAGCTCGTTGGCGTACAGGACCTCGCCGGCGCGGCGGACGACGACGACCCGGTCGGCCAGATGCCCGGCCTCGATCTCTGCCAGGGCCGTGGGCAGCGCGGCCGCGCAGGCGTCGTGGTTGTCCCACCCCACATACCGGGCCCGGCCCTCCTCGGCCAAGCGCAGGTACCGGTCGAGCACACCGAGCTGGGACACGGCCTCCGGCACGGCCAGGGCCACCACCTCGACCCGGTAGCCGGCCGCGCGGTAGACGGCGAGCGTGGCCAGCCACCCGGCCGGGTCGGCCAGGGCCTCCTCCGCCACGACGTCGAACCGGCGGCTGCGGGCGCGGGCTTCGACCTCGGCCTGCCAGCGGTAGGTCTCCGGCCGCACCCGCACCCCGGCCGTCCGTACGTCCTCCGTCAGGAAGGTGCTGTAGTGCGGGTGGAGGGTCTTGTAGCCGTCCCGGTCCACGCGCACCGCACCACCCCGCTGCTCAAGAGCGCTGTGCACCAGGTCCATCACGAGCGTCTTACCGCTGCCGGCCTGCCCGGCCACGAACACCACCACCGGGTGCTCCTGCGCCACCGCGCCCCCCGTCAGCTGCACGATCACCTCGGCGAGCAGCTCGCCGTGCTTCTCCACCAACGTCTCCCGGCCGCGTTCGAGCTCTTCTGTCCGACCTGCGTCCTTTCCGGCCCGCGCATGACACTCAGCGGGTCGGAACGGCCGCGGCCTCCTACTGGGTGTCCAGCTTCTGGCGCAGCTGGTCCAGGGTGGATCCGTCGGGCGCGTGCCACAGGGTCCAGCCGTTGATGACGTTGCCCGTGACGGCTTCCGCTGCCTTTGACGGGGAGGGGAAGGGCGAGGGGTGGCCGTCGACGATGAGCTGGCCGTCGGCGGTCACGACCGCGCGGCCCGACCGGTTGGCGCGGCGCTGGTGGAAGGTGAGGACGGTGTCCGGCTTCAGCAGGCCGGCCTGCATCAGAGCGGCGAGCGGCCCGTGCGGGATGACCGGCGAGGCCGTTGCGCCGTCGGATCCGCCACCGAGCGACAGGGTGACGTGGATGGTGTCGTCGCCGCTCGCACTCGTGAGCCGAGCGATGACGGCGGGGTCGAAGTGGATGCTGAGCGTGGCCATACGATCTCCTGCCCTCGCGGCCCCAGGGGCCTTCCGCTGACTTTCGCTTCGATCTTAAGCAGCTCAAGCAACTCATGTCTACTTCTATTCCAAGTAGTTCAGCAGAACTGCCAGCATGAGGAGACAGCCCCATCGCGGAACGTCAGCGCCAAACGTCGCCTCCCTCACGAGGAGGCTTGTACGGTATTCGTACGGTAAAAGTACGCCAGTCTTACGGTCCATGGGGTAGAGTGTGGGTCAGGAGGTGTTCCATGTCCGAGATGTTCGACGCGGTCGACGCGCTGGTTGCGTCCCGCTCTCCGCTGCCATCGGCGGAGGAGCGCAAGCGGCTGCGCACCGCGCACGGCCTGACGCTGGACGAAGTCGCCGGCGCGCTGAAGGTGCGCCGGGCCACGGTGTCCGCCTGGGAGTCGACGAAGAAGCCGACCGAGCCGCGCGGCCCCGAGCGTGAGGCGTACGCGCGACTGCTCAAGCAGCTCGCGGAGCTCTACCCCGCCCCGGTGCCCGCCACGTTCACCGTCGCGCCCGCCCCGGCGGAAGCCGAGACTCTGTCCACAGGACCGGCCCCCGAGGCTGCGGCCATGACTGCAACCGAGAACACCCTGACCCCCGTCCCGGCCCCCGTCGCCGCTGCTCCGGCCGCCGCGCCCCGCCCGGCGAGCACCACCAGGACCACGTCGACGTCGCGCCGTCCCGGCGCGCGGAAGGCGGCCCCGGCCGGTACCCCGGCGGGCGGCACCGACCCGCGGTTCGCGAACGGCCCGCTGGCGGTCCTGGACGTCGACGCCGACGGGGAGGTGCTGGCGTACTGCACCGGCGGCCTGGTCCTGGACGTGCCCGCCAAGTCCCTTCCGTCCCTGGTGGACTGGACGCTCAAGGAGGCGAAGCTCGGGGCGCCGAAGCTCTCCGGCCCCGGCAAGGACGCCGACCCGCTGCTCGTGCTCACCCAGGCCGCGCTGGAGCGCTACGGTCTCCCGGCCACGCTCACACAGGAGGAGCGGCTCGCCGGGCGCATCCCGGAGGGCCACAAGGTCATCAAGCAGCTGGTCCGCGCGGAGTGGAAGCTGACGAAGCGCGGCTTCGGGCCGTGGGCGCGGATCTACCGCCCCGCGCACGGTTCGGAGCGGGCCTGCGTCCAGCTGTGCATCCCATCGTGGAACGCGCTGGACACCCGCCACTGGGGCGCGGCCGGACAGCTCCCGCCGGCCGAACTCGCCCGGCTCCTGGGCGTGTACGCCTCGCGGGTGATGACGCCGCGCGGATCGACCGCCGTGACCGGCCTGGAGCTGATGACCGCGCTGCACCCGGCGACCCGGGCCTCCGAGCCGGACGCCGACGGCAAGCGGCACTCCGAGCACAACCCTGGCTCCCTGGGCAAGGACCCGGTCGACCCGGCGCCGTGCGAGGCACCCGACGGCCACCCGGTACTTAAGGACCTGCCTCGGTTCCACGTCCGCGGCCCCGGCGAGAAGCTGTTCGAGGAGGCGTACGACTGGGCGCGGCCCATGACGGATGCCGAGTGCACCCTGCGACACCTGGTCGGCATTGACGTCAACATGGCCTTTGCGGCCGGCGCGAACGGCTTGAACGTCGGCCTTGGCGCCGCGACGCACGTCCAGGCCCCCGTGTTCGACCCGAAGCTGCCCGGCTCGTGGCTCGTCGACCTGTCCCACGTCGACCTGTCCCGGGTGAAGGTCGGCAAGGAGTGGGTGGAGCTGGACGGCAGCCTGCTGCCCTCCCCGTTCACGCCGAAGGGCGAGCGCCCGACCGGCCCGGCCTGGTACGCGACGCCGACCGTGGCGTACGCCCAGGAACTCGGCTACGAGGTGCGCCCGATCGAGGCGTGGGTGCGCCATGAGAACGGCCGCTACCTGGACGGCTGGTACAACCGGCTGCGTGACGCCTACCTCGCCACGATGACCGACCTCGGCGTCGACGCCGACCTTGCCCCGGCCGACTTCCTCGCGGCGATGGACGGCTACAAGGCCCGCGACCCGGAGCTGGCGATCGTCGTGTCGGCGGTCAAGGCGACGGTGAAGGGCGGCCTGGGCAAGCTGCGCGAGCGCCCGCGCGGGGAGGGCTGGCGGCCGGGCGAGCCGTGGCGTGCCCTGTCCCGCCCGACGTGGCGTCCGGACATCCGGGCGGCGGTCATCTCCCGCACCCGCATCAACCTGCATCGCAAGATCGTCAAGCACGCGGCGTTCACCGGGCAGTACCCCATCGCGATCCTGTCCGACTGCGTCGTCTACGCCTCGAACGGACCGAGCCCGCTGGACTTCCTGCCCTACCGGGAGGGCAAGCCGCTGCCCGGCGGCTTCAAGCTCGGCGTCAACCCCGGCCTGGTCAAGCACGAGGGCACCCAGACCGTGCTGTGGGGCGAGGAAGTCCGCGAGCGGTTCGACGCGCCGGAGCTCAACTTGGCCCGGTACATCAAGGACGGCACCGTCACCGACGTCGACAACGGAGAGTAGGAGTAGGCCACGATGAGCCTGTTCGGGGACGGCCTGGAGGCCGCGGTGCAGAAGGCGTTCACCCGCCCGGCGCCCAAGAGCGCGGGCGCGCAGATGCGGTACCTGGTCAAGCAGCTCAAGAGCACCAAGGCGGTCGCCCAGATGCTGCGCATCTCCCAGCGCACCGTCGAGCGGTACGTGAAGGACCAGATCAAAAAGCCCCGTGCCGATCTCGCCGCACGCCTGGAGCGCGAGGTGAAGAAGCGCTGGCAGCCACAGATCCGGGCCAAGGCCCGGCAGAAGGCGGCCACGACCGGCGGCATCGTCATCGACACCCGCGCCCGCATGGGCTACACCGCGCCGATCGGGTCGACGGACCAGGACCGCATCCGGCACCTGACCGTCGCCCTGCCTCCGCAGTACGCGGCCCGCCTCTTCGACGCCCAGGACGCCGGCGCCACCGACCAGCAACTCCAGGAGATCGCCGCCGAAGCGCTCAAGGAGGTCTACTTCCAGGACAACGGCCGCCGCGCCGGCTCCCTGGAGGAGGTCCGGTTCACGGACATCGAGCACCTCGAGTTCGACCTGTAGCAGCCGCGCCCCGAACAGCCCGCGAGCCCGGACCGATGGTCCGGGCTCGCTCGCGCATCCGCGGGGGGCCGGATGTTCATGAGCGCGCTCGCTCCCGGGTGACGAGAGGCATGACCGGATGGTGGCAGCAGCCACTGACAACTCCCCCTGTGCTGCGCGTTCCTGCGGGGCCGATGCGAGTGAAGCCGTCCGGCGCCTGCTCCAGCGCGCCTACGATGCAGTCGTGCGGAACACGAAGGCGTTCAAGGAAGCCGTTGCCCAGACGCTCACGGAGCTGGCCCACCGGGGGGTGACGCTCGCGCCTGCGACGGTTGAGGACACGATCGAGAAGAACATCAGCACCGTGTCCGAACGGCTCGGGATCCAGACGCGCTCTGCCTGGCGGTACTTCGACGCCGCCGCCCTCGCCGACCGCCTCGCGCAGAGCCAGTCCTCCTACGAGGAGAGCAGCAGCGAGAAGGGTGTCGGGCAGGCCCCGATGCCGCCGATCGACAACCCCGAGCTCGCCCTGGTCCTCGCCGGGGTGCCGGACTCCCTGGCCCAGACCGGCGGCGACCTGTACGCGGTCATCATCAACGTCGCCGTGAACGCCTGGATGGCCGGCCACATCCACGGCGAGGACGGCTGCACCGGCTGCGACGGCAGCCGCGGCCCGGCCGGACACGACTGGGAAGCGAGGATGCGCACCATCACCGAGCTGCAGCCCGACATCACCAAGTGGTTCGACCGCGACGTGTGGACCCGCGCTGTCAACGACGCCGGTTACACCGTCGCCCGCCGCTGACCTGCCGCTCAGGTCTCTTCGAAGCCGTGGTCGAAGCCCTGGAGGACGGGATCCAGCTCGGCGGCGGCGCCGCACAGCGAGCACAGCCGCACTCCCGGCTTCTCGGCTGCGTCCAGGGCCCGCTCCAGCGTCAGCACCGGCGCCCCGGCCGGCGCCTCTTCGCAGTCAACGGCGTGCACGACACCGCCCCGGCCGGGACTGCGGCCGCCGGCCTTCGCCAGCACCCAGCCGGCCGGACGCCGCGGCCCCAGCGCCTCCTGGACGGGCGAGGGCCGCTTCAGGTACTCGGTGGGCACGGCGTCGTACGAGGCGCCGTCCACGGGCCGCACGTGGTCCGGAGCGCGCACCCAGACCCGCTACTCGGCAGGCTCCACCGAGTCCCCAGGGCCGTTGCGGTACGCCGGTAGGCCGACCTCGTACCGCCAGCCGTCGGGCGTCTGGCGCCGGGACCACAGGTGGGCGACGACCTCCTGGTCCCCGGGCAGCAGCACGCGGATGGGTACCGGCACCGCCTCGGGGGCGGAGGACGTCGTCATAGCTCCCACCGTACGTACGGAAGCCGACCGCACCCGGGCCACCTGCGCGGACGACGGCCTCTGTCCACAGGGCTGCGATGGCCGACTTGTCGCATGAGCGATGACGAACAGCAGCAGCCGGCCCCGCGCCGTGGCAAGATCCTGGAGGCCCTCGCGCAGGCGGAGCGGAAGGTCTTCACCCGGCCCGCGCCGAAATCCGCAAATGCACAGGTGAAATTCCTCCTCACGCGGGCGAAGGAGTCAGCGAGGAGCCTGGCGGAGCGTGTGGGCACCTCGACGCGCACGATCGAGCGCTACCGCGCCGGGAAGCTGAAGAAGCCACAGAAACGGCTCCGGGCCGCCCTGGTGGAGGCGACTGAATCCGAGTGGCAACCGCAGGTCAGAGCACGTGCACGCGAACAGGCTTCCACCACCAGCGGGATGATGGTGGAGGTGACGGCGTACTTCGGATTCGCCTGCACGGGCAGCTCGGACGACGGCCGCGAGCGGAGCATCACCACGGCGATCTCGCCCACCTACGCGAAGCAGATCCTGGAGCTCCAGGAGGCCGGTGCGACGGAGAAGGACCTGCATCCGATCGTCGCTGAGGCCATCACCGAGTCGTATTTCACGGAATGGGGCACCCGTGCCGTTGGCCTGCGTGCAGATTTCACGCACGTCTCGAAAGTTGAGTTCCTGTTCTGACCCAGCCGAATTCCAGACCTGCTAGAACGTATCCGGTGGGTCGCCGTACAGCGCTCTGGCGGCGGCCCGCTTTCGAATCACCACCACGAATTGAGGCCGACGATGACCACGCCCTGGCCGCCCCGGCGCACCGCCCGCCGTCCGCTCGCCCCGCGCCACGCCGCGCCCCGCGAGCCAGCCGACCCGGCCCGCATCGGCCGCCGCGTCGTACGGCGCAGGGCGAAGGGCATGGACGCCGCCGCCGTCGCGGCAGCCCTCGAGGACGCGCGGTTCGACACGCGGCAGGCGTCCCGGCACGAGGACCTGGCCGGCGACATCCGCGGCCCGGCGGAGCTCGCGGAGTGGCAGCGCATCGACCAGCTGCTCGCCGCCGCACCGGCGGGCACCCTCTACGACCCGGACACCGACGACGTCGTCCGCGCTGAACTCGCCGCCGAAGCCGCGGCCGCCGCCGCCCGTGAGGCCGAGCTGCGCGAAGCCGCCCGCATCGCGGCCCGCGCCGACGAGCTCCAGGCGCTGCGCGACCACGGCACCCTGAAGCAGACCGAGCCCCGCGACGGTGACGAAGCTGCCCGCGACGAACTCACCCGGCGAGCCGGCGGCTACGTCCAGGCCGACGTCGACGCCTGGCTCGCCCACGCCCTGGCCGCGCACCTCGGGCACTACCGCGACCCGGCCGCCCGCGAGGAAGCCAACGGTCTCCTGCCGCCGCCGGTCCTCGCCCACGCCGCGCTGCTCGCCGAACTCGCCCGCCTGGTCCCCGGCGCCGACGTCGACCAGCTGGCGTTCGCGGCCCGCCTCGCCACCACCGAGCCCGAAGCCGCCGGCGCGCTCGCCGTCTTCCTCGCCCGTGCCCGTCCCGACGCCCGCTGACCCCGGCCGCAACAGCCCAGAACCCGTGTCACGCTGACGGAGAGTGAGCGTGACACGGGTGTCACGCCGCCCTCGAAAACTGTCACGCCGCCCCCAATGAGCGCCCGTTATATCCGTTTTGCAGGGTCCGGCGGCTGCTGAGACCCCCTCCAGAGCCGAAAATCCGGGGGGAACGTAACAGTGCTGATCATGCTGCCGGGCGGACGCGATCCGTACAGAACGTAACCGCCGCGATCCGTCCCCGGCAGCCCGGCGTGTGCGGAAGAATTCCCGAGGTGACCACCAACAGCCCGGCAGGAACGATCACGAAACACGACTACCAGGTCGTGGCGCGGTGCACCGACCCGTCCCACCCGGGCGCCACCACCCTGATCTACACCACCCACGCCGCTTCGATCCAAGAAGCCACAGCGAAGGTCCAGAAGCTGCGCATCGACAAGATGACCCCGGGCCTCTACCGCATCACGCAGGTCACGGAGCGCGAGCCGGAGTGCACCTGCGCCGATCCCGGCCTCGGAGGCAAGTGCGCCGGCGAACCCTGGTGTGCCAAGGTCGAAGGAGCCGCGGCCGCCCCCTCCGTGCCCGAGTGAAGCGGAGCGGTCCCACGGCCGCCGTGTGGCCGATACCGTGGTGACACACGCCCGTTCGCGCCCTGGAGGCCCTCGATGAGCGAACAGCCGGCCCCCGCCGCCCGGCAGCAGCTCGAGCCCGACGCCGCCGAGGGACTGCGCGCGTACGCGGCCCGGACCCGCGAGAGCGCCGACCAGCTTGCCGCCGTCCTGGAGGACATCGCCGCCAACGGCCTGCCCGCGGTGGAGGACTGCACGCCGTGGGAAGAGCTGCGCGAGGCCCACCTCGCCCGGCTCGCCGCCCAGCGCCCGGCCGTCGCCTGATGCCCGCACCGCACGGCCCTCGCCGCGCGCGGATCGCGTTCTCCGACTCCGCCGCCAAGCAGCTGGACGCCATCACCAGCGAAGCCGAGCTGCACGCCCTCGACCGCGCCCTGGTCGTCATCTCCGTCGACCCCGAGGCCGGCGAACCGCTCCCCGGCGACAGCAGCGGCCCGCGGCTGCGCCAGTACGTCGACGACGTCGAACGCGTCCGGCTTGTGTACTGGGTGACCGCATTGAAGACCGTGGTCGTCGTCGCCTTCATCGAGGTGTAGCAGCAGCCCGCTGCCCTCCTGCCGCTCCTGGTGCTGCTCGTGCTCCTGGTCGTGCTGCCCGGCCGCTGCACGGTGGCTCCGGCGGCAGCGCAGCATTCGCACGGCCCGCTCAGCACATGGGTGCTGCTCGTACAGCAAGGCCGGCCTCGCAGTAGCAGCGGACGCCGCTGCAGCAAGTCGTGGGTTGTTCTGGAGAACCAGAACAACCCGGTTTAGCCAGTGCTACCGGCTTGATCGTGGGCGGGTACGACGAAGGCGCTGCACCGGGGGGGATGCTGTTGGTGAATTCGGGGCTTTGATCACTTCGTCCCGTCGGAGTTCATCCGGCGGGACGAAGTGCTGCCAGGTGGGAGGTCCGGGTGTGAGCCCGGGGCCGGCCTGCGGTCCAGGCGTCGAGGCGGGCGAGGTTGATCGCGGCTGCGGTGATCTGGTGCTGGAGCCGGGTCTTGGCGAGTCCTCGGTAGCGGCTTTTCCGTAGGCCTGCCGTGTGGACGGCGTGGGAGATGGTGCCCTCGATGCCATTTCGGGCTGCGTAGCGTTGTCGCCACTCGGGTGTCCCATGGGCGGCGCGGGCCTGCTGGATCGCCTCGCGTTCCGCACGGGGTCGCATAGTGATCTCCCGTTTCACGGCCCGGTCGGAGCTGAGGCACGCGGGGCGGGCGGGACAAGGCCGACAGTCGGTGGGCGAGAAGGCGATCCGGATGATCGGAGCATCGCGGATGGATACGGCGTCACGCCACTGGCGGGAAGTCTTGCCGTTCGGGCAGGTCACCGTTCTTGCGTCCCAGTCCACGGCGAAGGCGAACTGGCTGTAGGGGCCGGCGGCCTGGGCAGAGACTTCATCCCGAATCGGGCCGGTCAGGGTGACGCCGTGGTCGCGGGCGGCGGCGACGATGTTGGGCCCATCGATGTAGCCCATGTCCAGCAAGTGCTCGCCCGGCAGCAGATCTTTGGCTGCCAGAGTGTCGTGGATGAGGCCGGTGGCCTTGATGTCCTGGACGGTGGCGGCGCTGGTCAGCACGTTCGTGATCAGGTGGGGCGTGTCCGGATCGCAGGTCTCGGTGAGATGGACTTTGAAGCCGTCCCATTTGATGTCGCGCTTCACGCTCGCGCGGGCCTCAGCGTCATAGGGACTGACCAGGCGTAACGCGCCTGGCGGGCAGGCTTTTGGGTCCCGCCACCGCACCTCGCCCTCCGGACCGACGACGTACTGCTGCACCCATACCCGTCGCAGGACCTGGACGGCGGGCAACTCGCGCAGCCAGACCAATGCGTCGGGCGTATGCACGTCCGTGAGCAGGCGCATCCCGTCCGAGCCGGTCTGCTCCGCAAGTTCGGTTCGTTTGCCCTGGCCCGACGGCAGCCAGTAGTCCTCCGGCCGGGTGGCATACCGGTCGAACCATGCCGGGTCGGCAAGAGCGGTCAGCCAGTCGGGGGCCGCAGCTGCGACTGCGTTGAGGGCGGCCCTCATGGTCTCGATGACGAACTCCAGTCGGTTCAGCGAGCGGATCGAAGCCAGCACGTGCGTGGAGTCGGTGCGGGCCCGGCCTGGTGCCTTGAGGACTCCGGCCTCCCGGGCCGTTTCAAGGACCCGGTCGAAGATCTGCTGCCCGGCATCGGCCTCGACCAGCCGGGCACGGAACTCGCTGAGCACCGAGAAGTCGAAGCCCGGATCGGTCAGTTCCAGGCCCAGCGCGTACTTCCAGTCGATCCGGGCCCGCACCGCCAGGGCCGCCTGCCGGTCGGGGAGCCCCTCGGTGAACTGGAGCACCGACACCAACGCCAGCCTGCCCGGTGACCACGCCGGCTTGCCCCGGGCCGGAAACAGATCCGCGAACTGCTCGTCACGGAACAGCACCCCCAGCTCGTCCCGCAGCCGGATCGCCAGGCTCCCCTTCGGAAACGCCGCCCTGGCCACCCTCACCGTCTCAGCAGGGATCTCCCTGTCCCCGATCGGACGCATCGACATCGACACCCACCCCAAACGACAACGTCGGTCTTCAAGACCACAACCGGGTCTTGAAGACCGACGTCACGCCAGGCGCCGAATTCACCAACAGCATCCCGGGGGGGTGCAGCGCCGTGTTGCCCGGCCGGGCGGCCGGGTCAGTGGACGCGCTTGAGGCGGGTCGTCTTGTTGATGGGCGTGACGTTGCCCTTGGCCTTGGCTTCGGCCTTGCGGGCCTTCTCTTCCAGGTGGAGCTGGAAGCGACGCTCGTACTCGTCTTCGAAGTCGCCGACGTCCAGGCGCATGTCCCGGGGGAGCGCCTTGACGGCGCGCTGTTGTTCGCGGGGGTCGTTGAAGGCGGCGATCATCGGGTGGAGTTGGAAGCGGCCGCGGCGGACCACGGTGACGAGCCGGGCGGCGACCAGGTGCGGCATGGCTCGGCTGATCATGCCGCGCTCCATCGCGAGGCCGGCCGCGAGTTCGTCGTGCGTGGCGACGACCAGGCCGCCCGGCTCCTGCTCGGTCATCATGTGCAGCAGCAGCGTGTAGGCGGTGGGAGGCAGCCGTGGCACGTACGCGAGACCGTTGAAGCTGCCCCACAGCACGTTGCGGCGCGGAACCCATTCCTCGGCAGCGGACGTCATGACGTGGCCTTCCCTTCCCCATCCGACTCCTTGCGCACTTCCAGTTTCGCGCCGGGAGCGGCCATCGCCCGGAACGCTTCGGGCGCGTCCGGGTCCTCCATGATCTCGCGCAACAGGTCCAGCTGCTCCACCCTGTCGCCCATACCCGCCTTGGAGCGCTTCTTCTCGCCCTTCCGCGGCTCCCTGAGACCGCCCCTGAGCGACGCGGCCGGGTTGAGCTGGTACAGGCCCCGCTGGAGCCTGCGCAGCGCGCCGTCGGCCTCCAGGACGGTGAAGACGCGGCTGATGTGAGGCCGGCTGTACCCGAGGTCTTCAGCGACGTCCTCGTGCTTGGCCTCGATCAGCCCACCGGGCTTCTGGGAGCCCATCAGGTGGAACAGCACCACGAGCACGAACCGGTCGCTGTCGTAGCGGACGGCCGCCCAACGCATGAACTCCAGGCTGTCCATGGAGAACGCCTCGCCGATGAACCCCGTGCTGGAACCGACCGGGAAGACCTGGGCGGCATGGCCGGCGGGCAGCTCGATGGTGGGGCCGGAGGACCGGTTGTAGGCGGTGGGCGGCGGCTTCGGGCGCCGCCGCCGACGGGACGGGGCGCCGGGCAGCTTCGGCGCTGAGCTGCCGTCCAGGGGCCCTGAGCTCATGGGGTCGCTGCCTCCTTGATCGTTGTGGTGTCAGAACCATAGCCGAGAAGCGTGGCAGTAGTGCCACCAAAACGCGGCAGCGCCGACACGAAAGTCACCCGTACGTCAGCCCTGGACTGACCTCCGCTTCCAGATCGGGTCCGAACCTCCCGCTGACGCACCGTGCGCCGTTTCGTGGCACTACTGCCACGAAACGATGTTGATCGGTCAGGACCGGCTGACGTCGCGACCGAGATATGTCAGTCCAGGGCTGACATATCTTTCCGAACTCAACTCTCTGACCTGCGAAAACGTACGGCTCTTGCCTCTAGAGCGCGCGCGCGTGATACCGGTTCTCTTCGCCGTGATCAAGCACCGCCACGCCGTGGGATCAGCCCATCAGCAGCAGTACCAAAGCCCGCCGGCCGGACCCCGTCGTGGCGCGCGCGGCTTCGCGTGCGGCTTCGTCGGCCCTCTGCGGGTCGTGGACGGCAGCAGCGGCTCTGAGTCTCGGGTGGTACCGGCCGTGACGCCCAAAGGCGAGGAAGCGCGCCCGGTCCCGGTGGGTGGTTCCGCCGCCCGGCCTTGGGGGCCGTTCGGCTCCGGTACCTCCGCACGCCGGAATTTAGGCTTTCCGATATCTGAGGTACCGTTCTGTGGCTCGGGTCCGCAGCTTCCCAATTCCTTATTCCTCGCGTGAGTTGGGGGGAACCGAATTCCGGCGCTGACCTTGCATCAAAGCCGCGCTCCGTCCGGGTGGTTGGGGGGTGTCTCGTGTTTCCGCCAACGGTACATGCTGCATCAACCTGATGCACGCGATACATTGGAACCCACACGAACGAGCGACCCCCACCCCTCGTAGCCAGCCCGGCCCGCGCCAGCGGGCCCCAAGGTTCTGGAGGTGCAGCCGGAAGGACCGTCAGGCGGGGGAGCGCAGCGGACCCGCCCAGGAGTGCGGAGCACTCCCCAACTCCCTTACTCAAGGCCCCACTAGCCGCACCTGACACCCCGCCAGCCTCGGCCGCGCATCGCGCGGTCAGCCGGGCGCGCAGCGGCCGGCCCCACTACCTCCTGGAGCGCAGCGGAGGGAGGCGCCCGTGCTCCGCACGGGCCAGCGGGAGCGCAGCGACCGCCTTCGTTTGCACATCGCGCAGCGATGTGGTACCCGCT
>NZ_MLYP01000022.1 GCF_001866645.1 Streptomyces colonosanans | reverse complement strand
AAGCACGCACTGCCGCTGGGAGAGCGCACCTGCACCTGCACCGCATGCGGGACCGTGAGCCCCCGGGACAAGAACTCCGCACGCGTGATGCTCGTCCGGGCTGGTCTCGACCCGGCTGGTGCTGAGGGCGTAAGACCACCCGGGGCGCCGCCCCAGGTGGCTGCCTGAGCCAGGAATCCCCTCCCTTCGAGGGAGGGGAGGATTCAATGATGCTCAACACCGTGGGTGTGGTGGTGTTTCAGGTGCGCGTTGCCCGCCGGGTGACCGACCTGCGCACCGCTACCCGGGCAACCCGGCATGCCGGCTGGCTCATGCTCGCCGCATGCGCGGCGTACGCGCTGTCGGGAGCCGGTGTCGGGGCTCAGACGGCAGTGGCCGTCCTGGTCGCGGCCGCCGCGATCCAGGTGTTCGGCGAGATGGTGCAGGGGGCGGGTAGCTGGGAGATCGGCTTCGGACTGGCGCACCCCGACAAGCAGGGGCAGTATCAGGGCTTCTTCGGCATGGGTCCGCAGATCGCCAGGATGCTCGGCCCGGCGCTCCTCACGACACTGTTGCTCGGCTGGGGCACCCCTGGCCGGCTCGCACTCGGCGGCCTGTTCCTGGCCGCCGGAGCCCTCTTTGGACCGGCCGTACGTCGCGCCGAGCGAGCCCGCCGAAAAGCCCGGCCGCGGGAACTCTTGAACCGGCCTCGGGCACACCCGATGGGAAGTGACCTGGCGGGTGAACCCGACGTGTGAGCCGCCGGCCGGCTGCGACGGGACGGGAAGACGTTGCGTCGCGGCCGCAGGGAACCCCGGGGAACGGAAGAAAGCGGGTGCCGGTTGCGCAGCTCTGGAAGCGGCGAGGGTCATCGAGCCCTCGCCGCCGTCCGCTGGATCGACCAAGTGGAGGGTCTCAGCGGGCAAGGGCCTGCAAATGCCCCCCGTTATCGCGGATTTCGCGCATGGTCCCGACCGGTTCCGTTCAGCCCGCGTCGTCCGATATGAAGGTCACGTCTGCCGTGTCGACGGTCCCTCCGCGGCGCCCGGGTGCGCTCTGCCACTTCCAGTAGAGGTTGGCGTGCGTGATCACTTGCTGCGGGGTCGGCGCGCCGTACTCCGTGAGGTCCTCCGTCGTGTGCGCGTCGCCGACCAGTGTCACGTCGTACCCGCGTACGAACGCGCCGTGAAGGGTCGAGCGGATGCACGCGTCGGTCTGGGCGCCCGTGACGACGAGCCGGCCCACTCCGCGTTCGGCGAGTGCCTCCTCCAGCACCGTGTCCTCGAACGAGTCGCCGTAGTGCTTGTGGACGAGGGGCTCCGCATCGAGGCGCACCAACTCCGGTACGTACTGCCAGCGTTCACTGCCCCGCTCGAGCCCCTCGTCGGAATGCTGCACCCAGATCACCGGCACGTCCTCCGCGCGAGCCTTGTCGACCAGGGTGTTGATGTTCGCGATCACGCTGTCGCGGTGGAGGGCGCCCGCCACCACCCCGTTCTGCACATCGATGACGAGTAGTGCGGTGTTCGGCCGATCGGGCAGGGTCGTCATGGGAACTCCTGTTGCTCGCCGCGGATCCTGTGTGGTCCCACCCTAGGCGGGGCCACTGACAGTGGCCCCTCACGCGGATGAGCCTCAGCGCAGCAGGTCGGCCAGGCGCCGCCAGTCTGCACGCGGCAGGGAGTCGCGCGGTTGGTCGTCGACCACCTGGAGTGCCACGTGATCGGCGCCCGCCGCTTGGAAGGCCTCGATCCGTTCCCGGATCCGGCCGTCGTCGCCCCAGGCGAACAACGCGTCGACCAGGCGGTCACTGCCACCGTCCGTGAAGTCGTCGTCCGTGAAGCCGAATTGTCGAAGCGCGTTCGTGTAGTTGGGCAGCCCCAGGTAAATGGCGAGACTGCCGCGGGCCTTCGTCCGGGCGCTGTCCGGATCCGTATCCAGCACCACCTTCGTCTCCGGCGCGAGCAGCGGGGCGTCGCCCAGGATCTCGCGGGCCCGGGCGGTGTGTTCGGTCGTGACCAGGTACGGGTGCGAGCCGGCGGCCCGGTCGCGGGACAGCTCCACCATCTTCGGGCCGAGCGCGGCCAGGACGCGGCGCTCGGCGGGAACACCGGCGGCGTCGAGGGCGTCCAGATAGCCGACCATGGCCGAGTACGGGCGACTGTACTGGTCCGCGAGTTTGGCGTGGCTCACGCCGAGCCCGAGCAGGAAGCGCCCGGGGTGAGTCTTCTCCAGTGCCGTGAAGCGCGCCGCGGTCTCGGCTGCCTCGTACTGCCAAATGCTCTGGATGCCGGTCGCCACGGTGAGGCGCGAGGTCGCCTCGATCAGCGGTACCGCGTGGCGTACGCCGCTGCTGCCACCCAACCAGACGGCGCCGAAGCCGAGTTCCTCCAGTTCGGCGGCCGCCTCGGCCAGTTCACCGCGTATGGCGGCGTCCTCCGAACGCAGTCCGAGGCTCCAGATGCCGTACCGTCCGACGGCCTCCTTCACGGGGCCTTTGCCATCCGCGCTTGTTTCGCCGCTCATCGGGTCCGATGCCTCCGTGTTCGGTGCTTCGCCTGCTCATGCATTGGTTGGCTTGCATGGATCACAGCAGAGCCCAACGAGCTTGAGATGCGGGGTATTCCACGTCGTGAGCCCGATCGCGCGCAGCGGTGCGGGGGTGTATCGGTGCAGGGAACACGTCCCGCGCAGGCCGGCTTCCGGATGTGCCTCCCGCCGCCGCCCGGCCGCGCGGCGAGGCGCCAAGCCGGGAGGCCGGGTGCCTGGAGTCTCGGATGTCGATGAGCGGCCTGCGGCCAGGTACCTCGGTATCCCGATGGAGGCGCTGGGGTGGCGGCACACTCGGACCGGATGACAGGTCGTCAACACGGAAATTACGCCAATCGGATTGTTCCTCATATTTTCGGTATGTCGGATATGACACATGTGGAGATCATCTGTACGTTCAATCTCGCATCGGCTCACAGCCGACGTCTCTCAGACAGGAGAAGTGACATGGCAACGCGTTCCACCGCTGTTACTGCCGCAATCGCGGCTGCCGCGGCGCTGGCGGCCACGGGCATCACCTACGCCTCCGCGGCCTCCGAGCCGGCCCAGGCGGCTCCGGTCGCCCAGCAGGCCATCGCCGCCCCCTCCGCCGCCCTCCAGGGCGGCGGCGAATCCGGCAAGGGTTACGAGGGTAAGGGCAATGAGGGCCGCGAGCATGAGGAGGGCCGCGAGCACGAGCACGAGAAGCGGCACCACTTCATCGGCAAGGTCCGCGTCAACGAGCGTGAATTCCCGGCCATTCCGGACGGCTGCATCGTCGTGGTCAGCGGTCTCGGCGCCAGGAGCTTCAACGTCCGCAACGACAGCAAGAAGACCGTGGAGGTCTTCAGCGGCGCCACCTGCGACAACGGTGCTCCCATCGCCACCGTCGGCCCCTGGAGCCAGGCGGACGGGTTGGTCCCGCGGCACGTCCGCGGTGGTGTGAAGGTCAAGCACGGTGTGGTCGGCAGCTTCCGAGTGATCAAGCGTCACCACCACGAGGAGAAGGGTGGCGACAACGACAGGGACTGACCGAGGTGCCTGTGAGATGGAGATCGAGAACCCCGGCCCGCCGGAATCGGGCCGGGGTTCCGGTCTGCCTCCCCGGGCGTGGCGCCCGTATTCCACGCTAATCCTTTACCGAATCCTCCGCGTGTCGAGAGAGTGCGGCGGGAGTCTTGGGTTATGGAGCGACTGGCCCGGAAGCCCCGGAAGCCCCGGAAGCCCCGGAACCGCTGGGCGCAGGCGGGATGCCGACGGAGTGGCCGGGCGTGGGGCTGCTTCCCTTCCCACTGTTCCGGTCTGCGCCATAGGGGCGCCTGACGGGGCTCCGTTCAGTGGCGCGACACCGGGGCCGTGGTGGACCGGCAGCAGCCTGCCGGTGCCGGCTCGCGTGCCGCCGTGACGCTTCCGCCCCAGGGGTCGGACTGGGCAGCGGGGGAGGCCGCGGCGCGGCCCCCTCACCCGTCCGGCGGATTTCCCGCCGCCAGGGCCACCCGCGGACCGCTCCCATCGGGCCTCCCGGACGGCGACGTGGCCGGGACTTCACACCCGTCGCGGGGGGGGCGCCGACAACCGTTCGAGCCGCCCGAAACCGGTGGAGCGCCCCCGGTCGCAGCCCCCCGGCCTCGTATCCTCCCCCTTCCCGGCCGACGTCATCCGATCAGGCGGCCTTGACCAGCCTTATGTAGCGCGTCCAGTCCCAGTTCGGTCCCGGATCGGTGTGGTCGGTCCCCGGGACCTCGTAGTGTCCGATGATGTGCGCCCGGTCCTTGGGGATGCCGTATTTGGTGCAGATCGCCGCCGTGAGCTTGGCGGACCTTTCGTAGAGGGCGTGCGTGAAGTACCCGGGGTGCTCCACCCATCCTTCGTGTTCGATGCCGATGCTGCGCGTGTTGTAGTCCCAGTTGCCCGCGTGCCAGGCGATGTCGTGCTCACGGACGCACTGCGCGATGTGCCCGTCCGCCGACCTGACGACGTAATGGGCGGACACTTTCTCCTGCGGGTTCGTGAAGATGCCCAGGGTGTTCGTGTACGTCGCCTGTGTCACATGGATCACGACGAAGTTGACCGGACAGCTCAGGGGCCGGTCGGCGGCCGTGTAATTGACGGGATCCGCCCCCATCCAGTCCGCGGAGCGATGGTCGACGGCCCGGGGCCGGGCGTTTGCCGGTGTGGAAGGGAGGAGCGCATAGGGAACCACGGCGAGGGCTGCGCCCTTCAGTAACCCGCGCCTGCTCGTGAGCGGTCTCGCTCGCCGCGATTCGGGGTCGTTCATGGCGAAAGTGCCTCCATGAAGAAGTTCCGGTGCTTCTGTCTTGTCCGTCGTGTACTCAACGCCTCAGCATGGCTGCCGTTTCGCGCAGCTGGGAGTGCATTCCGCGGTGTGTCTCGTGTGCGGGCAGCCAGTCTTTGCGGAGCTTGGCCACGCAGGTATAGTTGGTGTCGCAGACGTTCGCCAGCGGCGACTCGACCGCTTGGGTGAGGAACTGATAGGCATCCAGCTCGCTGAATCCGTAGTCGCGCACCAGCCACTGCACCAGGTCGAGCTGCGATATCCGGAACGCGTCCTCCAGCGGTCGCGCCGAGCCCGTAGAGACGATGTGCGTGTCGGACTCGATGCGTGGCCAGGGCGTGGCGATCCCCTTGAGCAGCTCGACGATCACCACGGTGTTCATCGCGCACTCGACGGCCACCCCGCAGGTCTCGCCCTCGCCCTGCCGGGCGTGCCCGTCACCCAGACTGATCAGCCCACCCTCGACGTTCACCCCCAGAAAGCAGGTGACGCCTGCACGCATTTCGGGGGTGTCCATGTTCCCGCCGTGCGCGTCCGGCACCAGAGCGGAGCGCACCTCCAGGTTGGCCGGCGCCACGCCCACCGTGCCGTGCATCGGATCCATGGGGAGTTCGACACGGATGTCGCTCTCGCGTGCGCTGAACAGGGCAGTGCGCCGCTCCCGGTCGAGCTGCCAGATCCACACGGTCTCCGGCAGCGGTGGCTGCAGCGTCGCGGTGGTGCGGGTGGAGGTCAGCGTGCCGAACAGCGGAACGGTCGTCGAGGCCGCCCAGTCCCGGGCCGGTTCGATCGACACGAAGTGAACCGCGAGAGTGTCGCCCGGCTCCGCGCCCTCCACATGGAAGGGACCTGTCTGCGGGTTCAGGAACGGGAAGGTGCACACCTCGGACACCAGGTCCTTCTCGGACCGGACCCGTCCGGCGAAACAGTCCTCCGTATACAGGTCGAGGACCGTGCCTGGTGCGATCCGTGCGCGGGGCGGCGCGCCGCCGAACGTCCAGGCGTACTCGTCCGGCGCGGGCCGGACGGTCAGGATGCGGGGGTCGTCGCTCATGGCTGCACTGCTCCGTTCGGGTGAAGGTCGGATGTGGGGGACTCGTCGAGATGGACGCGGGCGGTCTCGGCTATGCGTCCCGGATGGCGCCGCAGCAGGACGAGCACCACCACGACTCCGGCCGCCATCCAGACACCGACGATCGGGCCGGCGTACGACACCGGCGTGGTCAGCGGGGACACGAAGTCGAAGACCGGCAGGCCGGCTGCCGTCAGCAGAGCGGGCACGAAGGCGGCGATGCCCAGCAGCGGGAACAGCAGATGCCGCACGGGGTTGAACAACTCCCGCCTGCGGCGCAGGAAGTAGCCCGCGCACGCGAGGTTCACCACGATGTACACACTGATGACGACGGTGACGATAACGGTGGCCAGGAGCAGGAACGCCGTGACCGGGTCGTAGTACAGGCCGAGGCCGAGCATGACCGCCACCGCCACCGCGCCCTGCACGGCGACCCCGGCGACGGGGGAGCGGCGTTGAGGGTGCAGGCGCGCGAAGAGTAGCGGGAACACCCTGATCCGTGCCAGGGCGAAGGCCGTACGCGTCGAGACGTTGGCGCACGCGTTGGCATTGGCGATCGTCGAGTTGACGACGGCCAGGAACACCAGGACCCAGAACAGCCCGAAGGACGCACGGGCCACGCCCTCCCAGGACGCCGCTCCCGAGGCTCCGAAGGCGGCGAAGCGGTCCGGCCCCACGAACACGGTCATCGCGTAGGTTGTCACCACGTAGAAGAGTCCGATCGCCAGCGCCGCTCCCAGGACGGCGCGGTGCATCGTCCGTCGCGGGTTCTTCGTCTCCTCCGCCAGCGGCGCCGCCGCCTCGAAACCGGCGAAGGCGAGCACCGTGTACACCGAACCGGCGAACACCCCGCCGACGCCCCCGTATCCGTGGGCGGTGTGGGAGGTCCCGAACACCGACAGCGTGTTTTCGCCACCCGCCCGGACCACGAGCCAGACGGCGAAGACCAGGAAGACCAGAACCTCGAAGACGCCGAGGACGGTTCCGAGACGCGCCGAAGCGCGCACCCCGAAGTAACCCGCCGCTGCGATGACCACCGCGCCCGCGAGCGCCCACGGCCACCACAGGTCGTCCGGGTACGCGGACCACTCCTGGTGCAGCGTGCCCGCGGTCGTGAAGCCGAGTTGCAGGAGCAGCAGGGGCGGCACCAGTGCCTCTACGAACACATAGCCCCAGCCGACAAGGAAGCCGATGGTCGGATGCAGCCCCTGCGCCGCATAGGTCGCCACCGAGCCGGCGGCGGGCAGCCGCCGCGCCAGCTCGGCCACGCACGAAGCGGTGAACAGGCAAGCCACCAGGGCGATGAGCACCGACAGCGGCAGGCTGCCGCCCGCGAAGGCCGCGCCCGAGGGAATGGACGCAGCGACCGCTGCCGCCGGGGCCATCGCCGTGATGCTCTGGAACAGGACCTCGCGCAGACCGATGGCCTCGCGCCGCAGCCCCCCAGCTGTTTCTCCCGTCATGTGAACCCCCCGACGCGACTGACACATCGCCATGCGCGGCGACTGCGCCTCATGGGAATCACGGTACGGCTCCGGGTGGTTGGGCAGGAAGGGCGCGATGTCTTCGGTGGACAACGGCACGACTGTGGACAACTTCCTCACCCGTGTGAGGGAAGCGGTTCTGAACGGGTGCCTGAGAGCGAGGGCGGTCGGGGCCCAGGCCGCTACGTCCGCCCCGCCACCGCCGCCGGATCGTCGAGCACCGCCCGGACCACCGAGTGCGCGGCACCGAGCAGAGGTCCCTCGGGCCCCAGCCGCGAGACGCTCACGACACAGGCCCGCCCGGCCGACCTGCGCGCCAACTCCAGCTCCAGCGACGGCAGGAGCCAGGGAGCGAGAGCGGCCAGCGCCCCGCCGAGCACCACCGCCTGCGGGTCCAGCAGGTTCACCGCTCCGGTCAACGCGATGCCGAGCGCGGTCCCGGCGTCGCGCAGGGCCCGGTGTACCTCCTTGTCGCCTTGCGCGGCACGCTCGGCCAGCACCTCGACGCGGTTCTCGCCCGGCGTCAGCCCAGCCGCACGCAGCACCGCCTCCTCGCCGGCGTACTGCTCCAGACAACCGCGCCCGCCGCACGCGCACTCCGGCCCTTCCGGGTGAACCGGCACATGTCCCAGCTCGCCCGCGAAGCCGCGCGTCCCGCGGAGCAGCCGCCCGTCCACGACCACCGCGCCACCAATGCCGATCTCCGCCGAGACGTGCAGGAAGTCGAGCGGAGTGTCGTCCCCCAGCCAGAGTTCCGCGAGCGAGCCGAAGTTGGCCTCGTTGTCCACGGTCGGCGGCAGGTCGGCAGGCAGGAGCGCGCCGAGGTCGACCTCGTGCCAGTCGAGGTTGGGCGCGCGGACCACGGTTCGGGTGTCACGCGCCACCAGACCGGGCACTGCGACGGCGAGACCGGCCGGCCACAGCCCCTCCCGTTCCGCCTCCGCAACGACCTGCGCCACCAAGGCGGTCAGTTCGGCGAGCACCGGCTGCGGCGGGCGGCCGCGGTTCGTGCCGTGCCGCACCACCCGGGCCCGTACGGTGCCGCGCAGGTCGACCGCGCACACCGCGAGGTGATCGACGCCGATCTCCGCGCCGATCCCGGCCGGACCGCGTCCACTGACGGCCAGGGAGGACCCTGGGCGCCCCACCCGGCCGGGACGCTCGGGTCCCAGTTCCTCGAGCAGGCCCGAGCGGATCAGCTCGTCCACCAGCGTGGAGACGGCTGCCCGGGTCAGCCCGATCCGCGAGGCGACGGCGGCACGCGACAGCGGCCCCTCGGCGTTCACGGTGTGCATGACCCGCGCCAGATTGCGGCGGCGCATGCCCTGCTGGGTGTCGGGCAGCCGGCGGCCGGGGCTCGACGGATGGGCTTCGTGCAGCGGTGTGGTCATGCCTCCCCCGGGTCGCGTCAGCGCCGGTCCGCTTCCCGTGCCAGCAGCGGCGCCGCGTCGGAGAGTACCCCGGTGATCCTCGCCAGTGTCGCCTGGTCCCGCTCCATGGCCTCCAGCACCGGCCCGCGGGCGGTGTCCCAGCGCCGGGCGACAGCGGCCGGGTCCTCGCCCGTCAAGAGTCCCGCGGCCTGTGCGGCGGCCCCCAGGGCGACCAGTTCCCTGGCCTCCGGGACCTGGACAGGACGCCCCGACAGCCGTCGTACGGTCTCCTGCCAGGCTCTGCCCCGCGCGCCGCCGCCGATGAGCAGCAGCGGAACGGTGGGGTCCGCATCCGCTTCGAGCACCAGACCGAGGGCGCCGAGCAGCGCGTGTACCGCCCCGTCGTACGCCGCCTGCAGCAGTTGTCCGGCCGTCGTGTCGGGCCGCAGGCCGTGCAGCAACCCTGAGGCGTGCGGGAGAGCAGGCGTTCGCTCGCCGTCGAGGTAGGGGAGCAGCGTCACGCCGGTGGTCGGCTCGACGGCCTCGCGGTCGAGGCCCAGCAGTGCGGCGATCCGGTCGACAGCGAGCGTGCAGTTCAGGGTGCAGGCCAGCGGCAGCCAATCACCGTGGGCGTCCGCGAAGCCTGCAACGGTCCCGGTCGGGTCGGCCGGGCGCCGCTTCGAGACCGCGTACACCGTGCCGGAGGTGCCGAGGCTCAGCACCGGGGCGCCGGGCCGCAGACCGAGGCCCAGCGCGGCGGCCGCGTTGTCGCCGGTGCCCGGCGCGACCAGGGTGCCCTTGGAGAAAGGCAGGTCATGGGTGTCGCGTACGGTGCCGGCCACCTCGCCGGGCCGGACCACGCGCGGCAGCAGGGCTGGGTCGAGGCCCACGCGCGTGAGGATCTCCTCGTCGTACGACTCCGTCGCCGACGCCCACCATCCGGTGCCGGAGGCGTCGCTGCGGTCGGTCGTGCCCTGCCCCGTCAGACGCTCGGTCAGGTAGTCGTGGGGCAGCCGCACGGCCGCGGTCGCGCGGACGGCCTCCGGCTCGTTCTCGGCCAGCCAGGCCCACTTCGTCACCGTGAACGAGGCGCCGGGCACGCTTCCGGTGCGTTCCGCCCAGGCCTTGGGGCCGCCGAGTTCGTTCACCAGGCGGCGCGCCTGGGGCGCCGACCGCACGTCGTTCCACAGCAGGGCGGGGCGCACCGGGTCGCCGTGCGCGTCCAGGGTGACCAGGCCGTGCTGCTGGCCGCCGATCGACACCGCGGCGGCCTCGTGGGCCGCCTCGCCGCACTGGTTCAGGGCGTCGCACAGGGCGTCCCACCACTGGCGCGGATCGCTCTCGCGGCCTGCGCCCGACGAGACGGTGTGCGATGCCTGGCCGCGCGCCACCACCTCCCCGGTCGACGCGTCGACGACCAGGGCCTTGGTGGACTGGGTGGACGAGTCCACCCCGACGACGAGCGGACCCTCGGCTGCTGACATCGGGCTCTCCCTCTTCCGCGGCTCGCGGGATTCTGGCCGGTTGGCGGGCGCGTCCCGGGCCCGTCGCGGCCCGGTGCGCACTCATCGTCACGTACGAAGTCTCCGGACGGGGACACATCGTCTCTTCCCAGAGATGCCCCTGCATACTAATTTGTTAAGCGCCATGACGAAATAGTCTTCAGCGAGCGAGGAGCCACGGCATGAGCTACCAGCCCACCCCCGAGGACAAGTTCACCTTCGGCCTATGGACCGTCGGCTGGCAGGGGAGGGACCCGTTCGGCGACGCCACCCGGCGCGCCCTGGACCCGGTCGAGACGGTGCAGCGCCTCGCCGAGCTCGGGGCCTACGGAGTGACCTTCCACGACGACGACCTGATCCCCTTCGGGTCCTCGGACAGCGAGCGCGAGGCGCACATCAAGCGCTTCCGGCAGGCCCTGGAAACGGCCGGGATGACCGTGCCGATGGCCACCACCAACCTCTTCACGCACCCCGTCTTCAAGGACGGCGCCTTCACCGCCAACGACCGGGACGTGCGCCGCTTTGCCCTGCGCAAGACCATCCGCAACATCGACCTGGCGGTGGAACTGGGCGCGAAGACGTATGTCGCGTGGGGCGGCCGGGAGGGCGCCGAGTCCGGCGCGGCCAAGGACGTGCGCGTCGCCCTCGACCGGATGAAGGAGGCCTTCGACCTCCTCGGCGAGTACGTCACCTCCCAGGGCTACGACCTGCGCTTCGCCATCGAGCCCAAGCCGAACGAGCCGCGTGGTGACATCCTGCTGCCCACGGTGGGCCATGCCCTGGCCTTCATCGAGCGGCTGGAGCGCCCGGAGCTGTACGGCGTCAACCCCGAGGTGGGTCACGAGCAGATGGCCGGGCTGAACTTCCCGCACGGCATCGCCCAGGCCCTGTGGGCAGGCAAGCTCTTCCACATCGACCTCAACGGCCAGTCCGGCATCAAGTACGACCAGGACCTGCGCTTCGGCGCGGGCGACCTGCGCGCCGCGTTCTGGCTGGTCGACCTCCTGGAGAGCGCTGGTTACAGCGGGCCGCGCCACTTCGACTTCAAGCCGCCGCGGACCGAGGACCTCGACGGTGTCTGGGCGTCGGCCGCAGGCTGCATGCGCAACTACCTCGTCTTGAAGGAGCGTTCGGCCGCCTTCCGTGCGGACCCGGAGGTCCAGGAGGCCCTGCGCAGCTCACGTCTGGACCAGCTGGCGCAGCCGACCGCCGCGGACGGACTCCAGGCCCTGCTCGCGGACCGCAACGCCTTCGAGGAGTTCGACGCGGAGGCGGCCGCCGCGCGCGGGATGGCCTTCGAGCGCCTGGACCAGCTGGCCATGGACCACCTGCTGGGTGCACGCGGCTGAACTCTGCCGGATCTTCGTCGAGCTGCCGGCCTCTGCGCGGAAGGCCGCGGAACCCGTGCGGTCCGTGGCATGAGTCCGTGTCAACTGCCGTGCAGGGGTACATCATGATCGGTCCGAGGCGGCTGGGGTGGCATGGACGTCCCGTCCATGCCACCCCAGCCGCCGGGCGACACGCGCCCCTGTACCGCTGGCCTGCGGCCGGTGGGGCCGGGTGTGCTTGTGGGCGACCCCGGCCGCGGCCAGGGCGCCGCGCCAGTCGCGTGAGCGACAGCAGGAGACGCACCGCAGGAGGTCGATATCAGGCGGCGCTGAACCAGCAGATCTTCACGTAATCCAGCGAGTCTTCGTACTTCCCCGTCTCCGCCGCCACTTTCCGCAGTGCCTGTTCCCGGGAGAGGTTCCAGGGAATGACACCTTCGCCGTCTCGAGGGCTCATGTCACCGATCGTGATCCCCCTGTTCAACATGTCACCGATGAGTACGAGCAGCGCACTCCTGATCTCGGCGTCGGTGCTCCCCTCACCGGCCACGGTCTCGGCTGCATCCCACACGGGTATGAAATGGACCGGTGACATACATGCATACTGGATCAGATCAGCTCTTCTTGATATTGCTTGCCCGTCAGCATGACGGTGGCCCCCTATGGCTTCCCGTGGT
The DNA here is from genome assembly GCF_001866645.1 of Streptomyces colonosanans. Lineage (GTDB taxonomy): Bacteria > Actinomycetota > Actinomycetes > Streptomycetales > Streptomycetaceae > Streptomyces > Streptomyces colonosanans. The sequence goes on along the minus strand of NZ_MLYP01000022.1, from coordinate 115,181 downwards.
ACCGCCCGGCCCGAATTCCTTGCCTGGCTTCTCGATCAAACGTGGTGATCACCTTTGTGAAAGCCGATGCCAAACCCTAGGCAGAGGCCACTTGGAGGGCACGAAAACCGCTCTGCATCGGATCGGCGCCGAGATTTCCGATGAGAGCGCCACGGAAATCCTCCACACAGCGACATTGCCCTTGGATCCGACTACTGTGCTTGAGGGATGCCGAGGGCATAGTGCTTCGGGCCGCTCCGTCGGGCGTACACAGCGCAGCGGACCGTCCAGCACATCTCAGGGGCGGCTGAGGGTCGCGACTCAGGGTCGTATCAGGGTCACGACCTGGAACCGTGCTCAGCGCGCACCCGTTCTCATCACAGAGAGCGGCAGTGGCCGCGAAGGAGGCGACACATGTCCAAGAACGCGAAGATCGCCACCGGGGGAGTGGTGGTCGGACTCATCCTGTGGATCTGGCTGCCCTGGTGGGCCGTCCTCCTGATCGTGCTGGGAGTCCCGACGGCCGCGTACCTCACCCTGGACCCCTCGCAGCGACGCAGGCTGCGCCGGGTGACACGCAAGGAACTCGGCCGCTGAGGCGCCGTGCGTCCCTGAGCGACCAGACCCCACGCGCCGCCCTCAAGGCCTCAGGCCGGGCGCACCGCCATCTTGTCGAGCGCTTCGAGGAGCCCGGGCAACTCCGCGCCCCGCCCCACCGGCAGCACCTCGCCGGGCTCCTCGTCCAGGAGGACGAACGCGATGTCGTCGGTCCTGGCCACCATGGACCAGCCGGGCCCGTCCGCGCGCAGCGTCCGCGCCTCACCGGGAGCGAAGGAGGAGCGAACACGGCCCACTGGCGGGGGCGTGTCCACATACGCCCCCGCCTCGACGAGGGCGCGGTGGACGCCGCTGTGAGCCCTGCGCGCACCCTCGCCCTCCGAGGATTCCGCGCCCTTTCCGGCAGGCGCACCGCTGCCTGCAGGTGCGAAGTCGGCATCGTCGATCTGCTCACGCCACTGGGCCCACTGGAGCGCGATCTCGTCCGCTCCCAGACGCCGTTGCGCGGGACCCCAGGTGTCCGTGTCGGGTGGGGCCAGCGGCGCACGGTCGGCGAGCTCGGGCGCGGGATCGTGCGGGGCGGGCACGCCGGGCGCCGCGACGGCCACGGCCAGCGGCCACCCCGGCAGTGTGGCGACGACCGTCCGCTCGTCGGGCGACAGGTCGTGCTCCAGCCCGCAGTCCCAGGACGCGATCGCCACGGCCACCAGCGAGACGTCGTCGGTGACCACCGTCCAGCGCGCACCGTCACCGTCCTGACCGAGCACGAGGCCGTATCCGTCGGCCACGGGTGGCAGGCCGAGCGCCGCGCAGGCCTCCGGATAGTCGTCGCCCAGCACGCTCGGAAACTGCGCCGGCGTCAACAGAACCGCCGTCAGCAGATACAGCGCCTCGTCCTCGGTGGTGACGGCGTCCTCGTCCGTCCCGGCCATGCCGTCCTCCCCATCCGTTCGCCCGTCGGCGCACCTTAATGTGCCTGCGAGCCGGTTGTCACCAGCCTGATCCTCACTCCTGCTTCAACGTAGAGTTGGATGTCCGGCGCCAGAAGGCGGCAGAAGGGGGACGGACAGTGAAGCGCTTCGAGCGTCTTGAGCGGATTCGACGCATGGACCCTGAGCAGGATGCCTCGGAGATCTACCGGCTCAGCTCTGCCTACGAGTTCCCCTGGGACTACACCCGCGCCCTTGAACTGTCCCTTTACCGCACGTACGCCGTCCCCGCCATCGGCCGACTGCTCGCGGAGACCGCTGAGCTCACGGACCGTACGCAGAGACGCTACGACGACACTGCGCTGCTCCTCGACACGGTCGTCGAGCACGGCTTTGACAGCGACGAGGGCCGCACCGCGATCCGCCGCATCAACCAGATGCACCGCAGCTACGACATCAGCAACGACGAGATGAGGTACGTGCTCTGCACCTTCGTGGTCGTGCCCAAGCGGTGGATCGACGCCTACGGATGGCGCAGGCTGTCCCGGCACGAGACCGTTGCCTCCGCCGTGTACTACCGCACCCTGGGGCGGCACATGGGCATCAAGGACATCCCCGCGACGTACGAGGAGTTCGAGGCCTGCCTCGACGCCTACGAGGAATCCCACTTCGCATGGGACCCGGAAGCCCGTCGCGTGTCCGACGCGACCCTGGACCTGATGGCCTCCTGGTACCCGCGCCCGCTCACCCCCCTCCTACGGCTCTCGACGCTCTCCCTGCTCGATGCCTCGCTGCTGAAGGCCTTCCGGTACGAGCCGCCGAGCGCTGCCACGCGCGCGTTGGTGCGCCGCGCGGTCCGCGCCCGTGGCCGTCTCGTCCGCCTCATGCCCCCGCGCCGCGCCCCGCACTTCGCACGGCAGAACTGGGAGATCAAGAGCTATCCGGACGGCTACCGCGTCGCCGACCTGGGCACCCGTCCGGTTCCCGGCGTCAAGGGCTGCCCCGTCCGCCGGGCGGGGATGTCACCCGCCTCCCTCGTCGAGTGAGTCGAGCGTCGACCGCGACCAGGCCACCTCCGCCCGGCTCGCGGCCCACGCGATCATGCGGATGCCGGGCCGGGCGTGGCTGAGGCTCAGCCCTCGCGGACGGCCAGGGTGAGGAAGCGGTCGTCCTCGTCGACGTATGACGTCATGCGCCATCCGGAACCCGACAGGAGAGCGCGGAGGTTGGACTCGGCACGCAGGTCGTCAGGGGTGATCTGCCGCCCCTGACGGGCCGCGAGGGCCGCCCGGCCGACCGGGTGGAAGAGTGCCAGCAGACCGCCGGACCGCACCACGCGCGCCAACTCCCGCAGATTCTCGGCCGGGTGCGGGAGGTGGGAGATCAGGCCCGCCGCGAACACCGCGTCGAGCGACTCCGTGCGCAGGGGAAGCGCGGCCACGTCGGTGAGCAGCAACCCACTGTCGCGGTTCCTTCCGGCCCGTACGGCGGCCTCCAGCATCGCCGGCGTCAGATCGGCCCCCAGAACCGCTCCTGAAGGCCCCACGGCCGTACGCAGCGACGTGAGGGCCCGGCCCGTGCCACACCCCGCGTCGAGCACGCGGTCGCCCTCGCGGAGCCCGAGCGCGGAGACGGCCGCTGCGTACGCCGGGCCGTCATCGGGAAACCGCGTGTCCCAGTCGGCCGGGCGCGAGGTGAAGAACTCCTGGACGTGTGCGGGGTCGTCGCTCATGCCCCGCATGATTCCTCATCCTCGCGAACGACACGATGGTGCACACGTTCGACCGTGACGCGATCGTTCCATGGCCCGACTGTGTCAGATTCCAGCACCTTTCGAAATGCGCCCCCCGTGCGCGCCCCTGCCCGGACTAGCGTCCCCGGGCCATGGGACACCTGGACCATGCCACATTCGGTTGGCTGACCCCCGTACTGTCGTACGCGATGGCGTGCATAGGCGCCGCCCTCGGGCTGCGCTGCACCGTCCGCGCGCTCGGTGCCACCGGCAGATCCCGCCGCAACTGGCTTCTGACCGCGGCGTCGGCGATCGGCACCGGCATCTGGACCATGCACTTCGTGGCGATGCTCGGCTTCGGCGTCACCGGCACCGAGATCCGCTATGACGTGCCACTGACCATCCTCAGCCTGATCGTCGCCATGGTCGTCGTCGGTATCGGCGTGTTCGCCGTCGGCTACGGCAGGGGCCGCGCCCGGGCGCTGTGCCTCGGCGGACTCACCACCGGCCTCGGCGTCGCCAGCATGCACTACATCGGCATGGCGGCGCTGCGGCTGCACGGGGCGGTGAGCTACGACCCGGCACTCGTCGGGCTCTCCGTCCTGATCGCCGTGATCGCGGCCACCGTGGCCCTGTGGGCGGGCCTCAACATCAAGTCGTCCGGCGCCGTCACACTCGCCTCGCTCGTGATGGGAGCGGCGGTCAGCAGCATGCACTACACCGGGATGTTCGCGGTGAGTGTTCACCTCGCGCCGTCCGGCGCGGCCCTGCCCGGTGTCACGGCGATGCAGTTCATCTTCCCCCTCGCCGTCGGCCTCGGCTCCTATCTCTTCCTGACCTCGGCGTTCGTCGCCCTGTCACCCACCGCCGACGAACGTGAGGCGTCCGCGTCGGCCCAGCGTCCGGCCGAGGGCGCCGCCTGCTGACACGGACCTGGACGGCACGCCCCGACACACTCCGAACGAGGAGGCCATGCCTACACCCCGTAGGACCCCCACGGCCGACACCGAGCCGCTCCCCCGGCCTTCGGCGCGCAGCCGCCGTGCGCACGCCGGCCCACCGGCCGACGAACGCACCGAGAGCAGCAGCGCGGAATCGTCCGGCACACCCCCGCGCGCCGACTCGCGGCGCATGCGTCCCCGCACCGTCCGGGCGAAGATCATCTGTCTGCTGATGGTCCCCGTGGTCTCCCTGCTCGCCCTGTGGGCGTACGCCACCGTCAGTACTGCCCAGGACGTGGCTCGGCTGCGCGAACTGCAACGGGTGGACTCCCTCATCCGTGCCCCTGTCGCCGAAGCCGTGGCCGCGCTCCAGAGCGAGCGCGTGGCTGCCGTGCGCTACGCGACCGACCCTGCCGCCGCACAGCGGGGCGACCTCAAGACCCTCACGGGACGCACCGACCGGGCGGTGGCCGAACTGCGGCTCGGCGACCACAACACCGTCGCGGACGGTGCCGGGCTCCCCGCCGGGGTGGCCGACCGCCTCGCGGCCTTCGTCACCGGAGCCGAGCACCTGCGGTCCCTGCGCGCGGACGTACTCGCCCACCGGGCCGGCTGGGACGAGACGTATGGGCAGTACACCAGCACCATCGCCGCGGCCTTCGGGGTGGGCGGCGCGCTCACCGGCATCCAGGACGCCGACCTCGGCTCCGAAGCGCGCGTCCTGCTCGAGTTCTCCCGTGCGGCGGAGTCGCTCGCCCAGGAGGACGCGGTCCTCTCCAGCGCTCGCCTGGCGGGCACCCTCGACGGCGCGCGCCTGAGGCTGTTCACCGGCGCCGTCGACACTCGCCGCACCCTGATCGCGTCCGCTGTCGAAGACCTGCGCGGTTTTGAACAGGCCGCTTGGCGCCGGCTCGCGGAGGGCGACGCCTACGCCGTCGTCGGCGTCGTCGAGGACAGGGTGCTGGCCGGTCGGCCCGGTGCCCCGGCCATCGGCGCCGCCCCGGAAGCCACCTGGAATCCGGCGCACGCGCGCGTGCAGGACGGCATGCGGACCGTCGAGGCGATCGCCGGCCGTGACGTCACGCAGCAAGCCGACCCGTTCACCAGCGGTCTGCTGACTCCAGCCGGGGCCGCCGTCCTCCTGGGCCTTTTCGCGGTCGCCGCGTCACTCGTCATCTCCGTCCGCATCGGACGCGGACTCGTCGTCGAACTGGTCAGCCTGCGCAACAGCGCCCTGGAGATCGCCCGCCGCAAACTCCCGCAGGCCATGCGCAAGCTGCGCGCGGGGGAGGAGATCGACGTCCGTGCCGAGGCGCCGCCCGGTCCGCCCGCCGAGGACGAGACCGGGCAGGTCGCCGAGGCCTTGGGCACCGTGCATCGTGCCGCGCTGAGGGCCGCCGTCGAACGCGCGGAACTTGCCAGCGGCATCTCCGGTGTCTTCGTCAACCTCGCCCGGCGCAGCCAGATCCTGGTGCACCGCCAGCTCAGCCTGCTCGACAGCATGGAGCGCCGCTCCGAGGACCCGAGCGAACTGAGCGACCTCTTCCGGCTCGACCACTTGACCACGCGCATGCGCCGTTACGCCGAGAGCCTCATCATCCTCTCCGGAGCCGCACCCGGCCGCGCCTGGCGCATGCCCGTCTCGCTGACCAACGTCGTACGCGCTGCCGTCTCCGAAGTCGAGGACTACGCGCGCGTAGAGGTACGACAACTCCCCGAGGCGCTGGTGATCGGCGCCGCGGTCGCCGACCTCACGCACCTCCTGGCTGAGATCGTCGAGAATGCCGCCCAGTTCTCACCGCCCCACACGCGCGTGCGCGTCACCGGCGAGCCCGTCGGCAACGGCTATGCCATCGAGGTCGAGGACCGGGGGCTCGGCATGGGGAAGAACACCCTCGCCGAGGCCAACCGGCGCATCGAGCAGGACGAGGCACTCGATCTGTTCGACAGCGACCGGCTCGGCCTCTTCGTGGTCAGCAGGCTCGCCTCCAGGCACGACGTCAAGGTGCATCTGCGCACCTCCCCCTACGGCGGCACGACCGCCGTCGTCCTCCTGCCGACCGCACTCCTGCACAGCGGTTCGGCGGAACGTTCGTCCCCTACGGCCGACACCGAGCCCCACGAAGAGCGTGCTTACGCGCGCGTGGCCGCCACCGCGGTGCAAAGGGAGCCCGTGGGACAGGTCGCGGAACGGCCCGCCCTTGCGGTCTCCGCGCAGGCCGCGGCGAAGCCCGCCGACGCCTCACCCAGGAGCCGGCCGCGCCGGGTCGCGCTCCTGCGGCTGCACCGCGCCGCGGACGCCACCGACAGCTCCGACGACCTTCCACGGCGCGTACGGCAGGCGAGTCTCGCCCCCCAACTGCGCGGTCAGCGCCTTCAGGAGCCCGAGAGGAACGCTCACAACTCCCGGGGCGGCGACGAACGCACCCCCGAACTGGTACGGGACCGCATGGCGGCCTACCGCGACGGCTGGGCACGCGGCGGTGGCCGCGCTCCCGGTCGCACGACCGAACCCGTCGGCGACAACAGCGAAGGAGATCCCGCATGATCCAGAACCCGAGCATGAAAGCCGACCAGCGGTCGGGCGAACTCGATTGGTTGCTGGACGACTTGGTGACACGCGTGGCCGAAGTGCGGCACGCCGTGGTGCTCTCGAACGACGGGCTCGCGGTCGGTACCTCCAGGGACCTCGGTCGCGCGGATGCGGAACACCTCGCAGCCGTTGCCTCCGGCTTCCACAGCCTCGCCAAGGGTGCGGGTCGGCACTTCGGCGTCGGCGGGGTGCGTCAGACCATGGTGGAGATGGACGACGGCTTCCTGTTCGTGGCGGCCGCCGGCGAGGGCTCCTGCCTCGCCGTCCTCACCGCCGTCACGGCCGACATCGGCCTGGTGGGCTACGAGATGGCGCGGTTGGTGAAACGTGTCGGTGAGCACCTCTACGCACCACCCCGTGCAGACGCGCGCCCGCCCGCCGCCGGATGACGGGCGAAGGCGGTCGCGGATGAGCGAGGACAGGAAAGGCGCCCCGTACCAGCCAGGCAGCCAGTGGTACGACCACGAGGCCGGACCGCTCGTCCGCCCCTACGCGATGACGGGCGGCCGCACCCGGCCAGGCCCCACCGGGGTGCGCTTCGACCTCATCGCCCTCGTCTCGCTCGACAGCGAGGCAGCAGACATCGACGACGAGACCTCGCTGGGCCCGGAACACCGTGCCCTCGTCGACCTGTGCCGCATCGAGACACAGTCCGTCGCCGAGCTCGCCGCGGGAGCTGACCTGCCCGTGGGTGTCGTCCGGGTGCTCCTGGGCGACCTCCTGGAACTGGGCAGTGTCGCGGTCAGCTGCCCCGTCCCGCCGGCGCAACTGCCCGGCGAACGGATTCTGCACGAGGTCATCGAGGGACTGAGGGCGCTGTAGTCGATGGAGCCGAACCACCGTGAGCCGGGACTGCGCTGCGATGTGCACCATTCGGACGCCGAATGGGCAGGAGCTGGTCGCATCGGTCCATATGCGGTCCAATCCTTCGAACTCGAAGCGTAGTTGCCATGATGCTGATCCCGCACGGATGTACTGACGTCGACCGCGGTCGGCACTCCCGAGAGAAGTGATCGATGGTCATTGAGCACTCCGACGAGCCCGAGGACGAGGCGGCCGACCTTGCGCTGAAGATACTGGTTGCCGGTGGATTCGGCGTGGGTAAAACCACCCTGGTCGGCGCGGTCAGCGAGATCAGGCCGCTGCGCACCGAGGAGCTGTTGAGCGAGGCCGGTCAGTCGGTGGACGACGTTGACGGAGTGGACCACAAGGTCACCACGACCGTCGCCATGGACTTCGGACGCATCACCATCCGGTCCGGGCTCTCGCTCTACCTCTTCGGCACACCTGGCCAGGACCGCTTCTGGTTCCTGTGGGACGAACTCTCCCAAGGCGCCCTGGGAGCCGTCGTCCTCGCCGACACCCGGCGGCTCGAGGGCTGCTTCCCCGCCGTGGACTACTTCGAGCACAGGGGCATCCCGTTCGTGGTGGCCGTCAACTGCTTCGCGGGAGCGCGCACCTATGGTGCCCACGACGTGCTGGACGCCCTCGACCTCGACCGCGGCACGCCCGTGGTGCAGTGCGACGCCCGGGACCGGGACTCCGGGAAGGAGGTGCTGATCCGCCTCGTCGAGTACGCCGGGCGGATGCACACCGCCCGGCTGCTGGACTCCGTGGGCTGACGTGCTATCCGGCGACCGCCGAGTAGGCCAGAACCTTCTCGACCCGTACACGGACGAGGAGTTCTCCCGGAACGCCGTTGCGGGCACCGAACTCCTCGGCCCGCTCCTCGCCCATGTACCGGGCGCCGAGCCGGGTCGCCCAGTGCCTTACCTCGTCGAGGTCCTCCGACAGTTCGGCCCGACCCTGCAGTACGACGAAGCCGTACGGGGGACGGTCGTCGTCCACGCAGAGGGCGACCCGGCCGTCCCTGGCCAGATTCCGCCCCTTCACGGTCTCCTTCCCGGTGTTGAAAACCACGTCGTCTCCGTCCAGCAGGAACCAGATCGGTGCCACATGCGGGCTGCCGTCGGCGCGGACCGTGGAAAGTTTCCCGGTCCGGGTGCCCTGCGAGACGAAAGAGCGCCATTCCTCGTCGGTCATCTTGTGTGCCATGCCTCCATCTTGCTCGCCTGGACGGCGGCCGTCTTGTCTGGACGGCGACGGTGGTGAAGGCTGGCTGACCGGGTCCTCCAGTCAGGGGGAGCGACATCACGGGGAGAACGGACCATGGCGCAAAACACGGGGCTTGGATGGCTCCTGGACGATCTGACCGAGCGCGTGGATCACATACGGCACGCGCTCGTGCTGTCCAGCGACGGGCTGGTGACCGGCACGAGCACCGGGCTGCGCCGCGAGGACGCGGAGCATCTCGCGGCGGTCTCATCCGGGATGCACAGCCTGGCCAAGGGGTCTGGGCGCCATTTCGGCGCCGGGCAGGTGCGCCAGACCATGATCGAGTTCGATGACGCGATCCTGTTCGTCACCGCGGCGGGTCCGGGCAGTTGCCTGTGCGTGCTCAGTGCCGCCGAGGCCGACATCGGACAGATCGCCTACGAGATGACGCTGCTCGTGAACAGGGTCGGGGAGCACCTGGCCGTGGACGCGCGACAGCGCGAGGACACATCGAACATGGAACTCTGACTGGGCGAGCATCATGCTCCTGACCAGCGGAAACGACGAGACGGGCAGAGTTTTCCACAGGTCCGCCCGGAGACCCGGTCCCCCGGCTACGGTGTTGTCCGAAGCGGGTGCGCACGACGCTCGCCACGGACTCCACGGGGCCGGGCCGTGGTCTGGCTGTATCTGGCCGAGGAGCTGAGGCAGTTCGCCGCCAGGGAGGAGAACGCACGGTTGCTCACCGGCAGGACGCCGCAGGGTCTACGCGACCAGTTGGGCGAGGGCCTGGACCTGCGGCCCCGTAACTGGCGTGGCCGCCACCTCGGATTCCAGTTGCGCCAGACAGAAGACCCCTGGGCGAAGGATGCTGTCGTGGCGTCCGTGCTGGATCCCGTGCAGGTGGCGGAGATCGTCCAGGATCCCTACGAGCGCGCCGAGTTGCGCCGCCTGGGGCCCGTGCAGTCCGTGCCCGGGGCACTCCGATCGCCCGCGGACCGGATCACCGCGCGGATCACGACGGCGGACGATCCCGACGAGATCGACTGGCTCCGGGCCGACTTGAGGCAGGCGCTCACGGAGGCCCGTCAATGCCGGTCGGCTCCGCGACCGGCACCGGGAATTCCGGACGAAGGGCGGCCTGAGACGATGACCGATCGCGGGTCCGTCACACCTGGTGAGACCGCGGTCGCTCGTGACACCGTGGCCTTCCCTCCTATCGAGGCCACCCCTCGGGCCTCGGCCGTGCGGCGGGGGCCGACACGAGCGCGGGGCATGTTCGGATGGCTGCGCCGCGGTAACCCTGATCGTTCCGGCCCGGTACGGCCCGCCCGCTGCCGCAGGCGCGCGCCGTCAGCGTTCGAGCCTGCGGAACAGGCCCTCCTGGACGACCGAGACGAGCAGACGTCCCTCGACGTCGTAGATGCGGCCCCGGGCCGGACCGCGGCCGCCCACCGCGGTCCAAGTTGCTGTAGGCACGCTGAGTGAATGCCGCAGGTTTCCTGCGTGGAGGGGCGACAGCAGGTTCATCGTCTGCTGGTGGTACACCGTCTGCATGGCTCTGACCAGTGCAACTGCACTGTGTGAAGGGATACAGGCAGCCGTACGGCCAGCGCGTGCGGGCGGGCGGCCGTGTCGGTGAAGCCGACCACGGCCGCGTCGGAGGGCGTTCAGACGGTCGGGTGGAGGTAGAAGGTTTCGTTGTCGACCGGGTACTGGCCGATCTGGTCGGGCCATTGGATGACCCAGGTGCCGTCGCCGGTGCGGCCGCCCTCGATGTTGGCGTACAGGCCGGTGGCGTTGTTGCGCAGCAGGGTCAGGTTGGGCATGGTCGGGATGGGGTGTTCCAGGGTGAAGTTCTGGGTGTCGCGCTGAGGGTCGGGCTCGCCGCCCACGTTGTGGCAGTCCCAGATGTTGAGGTAGCTGCCGGCCCGGCTGCGCAGGCCGTCCTGGACGTCCAGGCACTTGTTGTTGTCCGAGCTGACCACGCGGTACATGGCCTGGCCGTTGCTGCCGGTGCCGATGTGGAAGAGGCGCCAGCGCTGGTTCGAGCCGCCGTTGGGGTGGTAGATGATCACGTGCGTGCCGTTGCGGTCCTGGCCCTCGTACACGTCGAGAACCTGGGTGTCGGCGTTCTCCGGGTTGATGGTCAGCTCCCGGGGCTCGGCGCCGCCGCGCATCGAACCGAAGTGGACGGGCCAGTGGTCGCTGCCCGCGTTGACGCCGACGGTGGCCTGCCAGTTGTCCGTCTGCACGTTGGCGACCATGTAGTCGAGTTCGCCGCCGCTGCGCTGGGTGGCCTGGCCGGCGTTGTAGATGTAAGAGCCCAGCGGCAGACCGGAGTAACGCAGCCCGCCCGGGCTGCGATTGAAGTCACCTAGGACGGCCCAGCTGGGGTACACCTCGTTGTACGCCGCCTGTGCGACCCTGCGCACCAGGGACGCGGCGTCGGAGCCGCCGTCGGCCGAGGCGTGGATCGAGGCGAAGAGCACGCCGTCGGTGTCGGTGCCCACCGCGAGGGCGGAGCGGTAGACGCCGGGGATTTCGAGTACGTCGTCGGGCCACCAGGACGTGATGATCCCGAGGTTCTGCGAGTTCTGGTCCAGGACGTGCAGATAGCGCACCGGGTCACGGCTTGACTCCTGCCACCGGTACACCCGGACGTTGCCGCGCAGGCCGAGGTCGACGGCGCCGGCGGGCTGGGTATCGGGCACCTCTTGGAGCGCCACCACGGAGTTGGTCCGCGCGAGGGTGTAGGCGCCGGCCCAGCGGTCCCGTCCGTTCTGCATGTTCCATGTTGCGGTCCGGTGCGTGTCCGGGTTGGCGGCCTGGGCGGTGCCGCCGCCCGCCACCAGGAAGGTGCCGAGCAGCAGTGCGGTGGCCAGCACGGCCCCGAAGCGGCGTAGAAGTCTGTGCGACGTATGGGAAGTTCTCATGCACTCCTCCGGCTCTCCAACAAATACCTGACGCGATGGGCGGTTCCAGCGCGATCGACGCGAGTTCGCTCACCTCCGGGTCGGCGAAGCAGGGAGGGCCATTGACGCATCCGCGACCCGGCCGGACCACGGGCAGGGGCGGCATCCGGCCGTTCGTCGGGGCGGCGGAAGTGGCGCGGTACCGGCTCCGGGGCCCTTGGGGCGGGGCGTCCGCCGCCCCGTGGGGCGCCGGAGGCAGCACCGTGCCGCCCAGGTCGTGGTGTGCAACTGGGGCTCGTGGGCGGCCTGTTCGGATTACGGGGTGGCGCTCTAGTCGGCCTCGGCCTCCGGTGTGGGTGTCAGCGGCTGCTTGGTGGCCGCGAAGATGACCTCGGTGTCGGCGCGGTCACTCGCCTCGAGGTTCTTGGTCACTTGCTCCTGGAGCGAGGCGGGACGGCCGTGGTGCAGGCGCTGCGGGACGAGGGCCATGGTGGCCGGGGCGATGGGCATGCCGAGGGCCGTGCCGTTGTGGAAGAACGTGAACTCGTCGTAGTCGGCATTGCGATGGTACGGCGGGAAGGGCTCCGAGTCCGGCGCCGGTTCGAACGGGCGGGGCAGGAAGTTGCCCACCATGAACATCGACGTGGCGAAGACGGCGTACGCGGACGGCATCAGGTGGATGCGGTCGCTCGTGATCGGCCGGAAATCGTGGATGTTCAGCTTGAACGGGAACAGATGGCCGGACCAGCCCTCGACGTCGATCGGGTCGAAGTCGTAGACGATGGTGGCGTATTCGCCGCGGATGCGCAGCCGCACCGGCCAGCCGCCGTCCTCGTCGCGCCCGTCACCCAGTTCGTCCAGGTTCGGGGACGGTACGTAGAGCAGGGTTGGTGTCCCGGACCGCCTGGCCCGGCTGCGCCCCACCCCAGTTGGTCCAGACGCCGACACCGACACGATTCGCCGGCAGTCCGGCGCAAGGACCGATGCTTCCATACCCTCGGCCCGCCGCGGCACGGGCGAGCCCGCCAATGCGTTCCGCGCCGGCTCCGCAATCACCACCCCATCGGCCAGCTGTACCCCGGGGTCTGACCGGCAACTGTCGTGATCTCGGCCAACCTTGTTCCGGCCCGTGTACGCCCAGCACTCGTGGTGCGCCGCGTACGCGGGCACCCCTGCCCGGTCAGGTGGAGGGAGGGCTGTGCCGGAGGAGTACCGAGATCGCGTCGATCAGCTCGCGGGGTGATGTCTCTGTGTCGACAATGCTCTGGGAAAGGAAGACGCCCATGCCTATCGCCATCAGGGCCACGGTGAGTCGTTCGGGTTCAAGGGCGTCCGGATTCGCCCGCACGACGAGCCGGGTCAGCCCTGTACGCAGGGCCGTACCCAGTTCCTGCCGCGAACCATGAAAGGTCGGATCCCGGAGCAGCTCAGCCCAGAACTGACCCACCGTAAGCCGCGGTACGGAGCCCGGCGCACACTGCAACAGAGTGTTGTGCAGGAGGTCGATCACCTCCGCAGTGTCGAGGACGTCGGGGCCGTGCGCGGCGGCGTCGAGGACTTCGATGACTGGCGTGAGGATGGCCTCGGAGACTGCGTCGACCAGCTCGTCCTTGCCCGCGAAGTGGCGATAGATGCCGCCGACGGACATGTTCGCCGCCGCGCAGATCTCCGATATGGAGGTGGCGGCGAAGCCCTTGTTGGCGAAACAGTCTGCGGCGGCGTCGATGATGGCACGACGAACACGGTCGCGGCGGTCGTTCGAAATGCGAGGCATGGCGGGAGATGAAGGCGATGGTGGGCGGACTGCGGAGGCGACGATTCTCCCACGAGATCGCCTCTGATGGGAACGTTGGACGGCCGCGCCCCGCAATCGCCGGAGCGGTCCCGGGCTGATGACGTCCCCGCCCAGGGCCGGGACGCACGTGTCGCGGCGCTCGCCCGAGGAATCCCGCACATGCGTACATGGCAGCGCTTGGTAGCCGGCCTCTCCCCGCTGATGCGCTGTACCCGGGCGGGGAGTGTCACGCGCGGAAGAAGCTCGGCCCGTTGACGCCTGCTTGCCGGGCTCGGAACCCGGCAGGGAGGCGATCGTCCGGCTGCTTCCGAGCAAGCCTTCGCGGAGCCGGCAGGCAGCGGCCCTGGTTTGACTGGCGTGGTCGGCGGTAACTTTAATAGCGAGCGATCGTTTCCTATTAGCCCTGCGGGCTGCTGAGGAGGACAGGATGGCGACGCAACGAACTGCTCTCGTCACCGGTGGTGGCACGGGGATCGGGCGAGCGGTGGCTGAACAGTTGGCCGACCAGGGTTGGTCGGTAATGATCACCGGCCGCCGTGAGGGTCCGCTGCGCGAGGTTGCGAAGGGACGGGATGCGATCACGGTGCGCGTCGCGGACGTCTCCGCCGATGGCGCCGCTGGGGACATGGTCCAAGCGGCCCTCAATGAGTTCGGACGGCTGGACGCTCTGGTCAACAACGCGGGCATGATCTCCCCCGCCGGCACGGCTGAGATTGCCGCCGACCACCTGGAGGCGCTGTTCCGTACCAACGTGCACGGCCCGATCCAGCTGGTGGCCGCGGCTGCGGACGCACTGGCCGACGCCGGCGGCAGCATTGTCAACGTCTCCAGCGCGGTCGCGAGCAAACCCACCGGTCAGGCGCTCTACTACGGGGCGAGCAAGTCCGCGCTGGATTATCTGACGCGTAGCTGGGCGGCGGAATTGGCCCCGCGCAGGATCCGGGTCAACGCGGTCGCGCCCGGCCCGACCGAGTCCGACATTCTCTCCACGATCGCGCCCCCGGAGATGGTCGAGCAGATCAAGGCGGCCGAGGCCGCGAGTCTGCCGCTCGGGCGCCGTGGAACCGCCGACGAGGTGGCGCGGTGGATAGTCGCCCTGGCCGACCCGGGGGCATCCTGGGTCACCGGCCAGGTCCTGGCCGTCGACGGCGGTATGTCAGTCTCATGAGCCGTCGAGTCCTGGTAGTCGGCGCCGGGCTCGTCGGGCTCGGCCTCGCCCACGGTCTGCACATCCGGGGCGCCGAGGTGACGGTGGCAGAACGGGCCCCCGAGTTGTCCGAGGTCGGGTGGGCGATCACATTGTCCGACCTGCACCGCAACGCGCTGGACCGGCTCGGCTACCCCCCGAGCCTGTGGCAGCGGGAACCGATGGGGTACGAGTACATATTCGACGCGCACACCTCGCTTCCCGTGAACACCTTCGAGTTCGGCCCCACGGTAATGCTGGAGCGGTCGCTGCTGCAGATGCGACTCCTCGATCCGGTCCGTGACCTGGTGCGCACCGGCACCGCTCCGGTCTCAGTCGAGGACGACGCCCCCGTCGTCGGCGTCCGCTTCGACGACGGCACCACCGGCGAGTACGACGCCGTCATCGGAACCGACGGTGTCCACTCCTGGATCCGCCGCAACGCCCTCGGCGGCCCTGCACCGCTCGACATCGGCTGCGCCGTCATCCGTTTCCGCGTCCCGAACAGGATCGGCGTGACCTTCGCAGCCCGCACCACACCAATCCAGGGCTCACGACTGGGGTACTTCCTGAACGACGGGGGCGAGACCCTGCACTGCATGCTGTTCATCAACGATCCGGCCGGGCGCCACCACGACACCCCGCTGAGCACGCTGGCCGAACGGTTCGCTGGTCTGCAAGGTCCCCTTGGCCACGTGGTTGAGGCCATGCGGTCCGAACCCGACCGGCTCTGCGTCGACATCAAGCAGGTCACCACCAGTGTCTGGGCCCGTGGCCGCGTCGCGATCGCCGGCGACGCCGCCCACGCCATGAGCCCGGCTCTCGGCCAGGGCGCGGGAGCCGGATTCGAGGATGCGGCAGTGCTCTCGGATCTACTCACGGCGCCGGGGCTTCCGGTCGAGCACGCCCTCGCCGGTTACGAACAAATCCGCCGTCCCGCCGTGCACGACCTCCAGTACCGCTCCTTCAACGCCGCTCGCGAACTCGTACTCGACGAGAAGCCCTGAGGTAATCGCGCGACGAAGCCCGAAACCTCAATCCGCTCGCCATGTAACTGTCAACCAGCTCCGCCCGATCTGGGGTGCCACCTCGGCGTTCGCCTCGTCCTCCCAGGTTGTGGCCCAGGCCCACCGATACAGCCGGCCGTGGTGGGAAGCTGCAGCGTCTTGGTGGGCATGGGATCTCCTGTCGTGGTTGACGTGTCGAGCCTGTGGTCAACACGACGGAGGTGGAGCCCGCGCAGCAACGCCAGATCCTCGATCGGATGGCGGGACTGCACCGGCCCGATGGGCGCTCAGAGGAGCGCCGGGCCGCTATGTCAGTGGGCGCTGGCAGGATGCGTTGCATGACCTCAGCCACCGCAGCCGATTACGGCTGGATACGCTCCTCGTCCTCGCTGTTCAAGTACGCGCTGGAGGTCGGGTACACGCTGACGCTGGTGCGGGGAGTCTCGCCAGAGGAGCTGCTCCGAGTCGCGGGGGCGGAGCCAGGAGATGTGCGTGAGGGGCTCGACGAACTGATCGAGCAGCACACGGAGATCTTGTTCGGGTACGGGGACTGGCCCGAGTCCTTTCTCGCGGGGGCGTTCACGGTGCCCGGCGAGGGAGGGGACTGGACCCTCGCTCTGGAGTTCGGCGGCGACCTGGGAACACGGCCCAGCATCATGGAGGCGCTCTCCACCAAGACGCGGGCTGTCTCGCATTCGAGCAACGGGGGGAAGCCCATGGACTTCTTCCACTGGTACGAGGACGGAGAGCTGCGGACCACCTTCGAGTGGCCGGTGGACAGGAACGGCAGCACTCCCGATGACCTGAATGCCGTGATGAGCGAGATCGGTCTCAACCCAGCGGGTGATAAAAATCCCGACGTCGATACGAAGGCGGCGGTGTTCGCGCTGGCCGAGCGCCTCACAGGCGTACGGGTGACCGAGGAACTACTGGCGGAGGCCGAGTATCAAACAGGCGAGGTGCCGGAAGAACCCGCCGAGGAGTGGGAGAGCATCACCATCGACATCACGGATGCGCACGGCGACGGGACACACGTACAACTGCGACGGGATCAGCTCTGACACGAGGCGTGTCGCCAACCACTGACACTTCCATGTCGCCCGACATCGACAACCACCACGCACGCCGCCCAGGGACCCGAGCAGCCAGGGGATGCTACACAGCAGAACAACCCCTGCTCCACCCTTGCGGCAGCCTGCGACTCGGCGGCGCCGATGCAAGCCCAGGGGACTCGTCCATTCTTCCGCCGTACGAGCCCGCACGGCAGGATCCTCCCCATGAGGATCCTGGTCATGGGCGGAACGTGGTTCCTGGGCAAGCACATCGCAGAGGGCGCGCTGGCGAGAGGGTGGGCGGTCACCACCTTCAACCGGGGGCGTTCCGGCCGTGACGTGGACGGCGTGGAACCGGTCACGGCGACCGTGCGAACCGCGCCGACCTGAACCGGCTTGCCGGGCACGGGCCGTGGGACGCCGTGATCGCCACCTCGAGCTCCGACCTTGCGCCGCGGGATGTCCTCGCGGCCACCACCGCGGTAAATCCGGCATGTACTGCGGCAGCCCTCGGGAAGTGGGGTGTCACAGATTGCGGCGGCGATTACCGAAAGCTACTTGACGGGCGGCAGCTGTAGAACAGGGACGAGTCGCTCTGGGAGAGCTGGGAGGACGACCCGTCTCAGCGGCATTTTGACTACTCCATGCTTGCCTTCCCCCGAGCGCAGTTCGATCCTGAAGCGGTCTATGCGACGTTGACGTCCGTCGCTGCCGGAGAGGTCGACAGTTTCCGCAATCTGGTACCCACGTCGATGCTCGAAGAGACCAAGCGCCTCCAGCAGGTTCCCTGGGAGCGCAAGGTCACGGATGGCCTCGGGACCCGTCATCAGGCCATCCAGCACTCCTACGAGATGCAGCCTGAGACTCCCCTCGCCAGCTAACCGCCTCCCAACGGATTGCAAGCAGCCCGGCCTGAGATGCGCTTGAGCGAATCACTGCGGGACGACGGTGACCGCAGACGGCGGCTACCGAGGCATCGGAGGACCTTGCCCGGATCATGGACGGTCCGCGGCTTCCTCCACGGAGCGAGAGCAGCGGATATCGCCTGGCCGAGACCGGTCTTGCGGACCGTCTCGACGAGCAGGACCGAACCGGCCTGGGAGACGACCTGACGACCGTCGCCCCGGACACACACGGGGATAGGAACCTATAGGCTGCTTCACCTGGAAAGTGCCTCTGGTATCAGCGGGAACAAGGACCTCGAAAATCCTCACTCTTGCTGGGCAGAGGCACTTTCTGTTGAACAGACGTCTCCCCAGCCTTGATTACACGCTCGGGCTCGCCCTCCAGCTCGAAGAGCATCTCCCCCTCCAACATGTAGCCGAAAGCGGGTCCCGAGTGCCGGTGCGGAGGGGTACCGGGGTCGCCGGGAGGGAACTCGATGACGACCGTCATCACCTCTGCCCCATCCGGAATGGACGGCGGTTTCACCGACTGCAGCACAGTCAGCGCCGTCTTCCATGATTCTGAGCGCGGTTGGCTCTCAGCACTGTCTGCTGCCGACTCATTGTTCGACATCGTGAAGCCTCCGGTGGTGGGCTGGATGGTTCAGGAGAGCCAGTCGCTGTAGTGGGTGGGGGCGATGCGGGCGTCGCTCTTGGCGGTGAGGGCATTGCCGTGGACGGCGGCGAACATGCCGGCGGTGTCGTCGGTGACGACCGTGCGGCCATCGGGGTGGGCGTTCAGGGTGATCCGGCCGAGTTCGTCGAGAGGGAAGACGTCGGGCCCGGCGATGTTGAGGGTGCCGTTCAAAGGGGGGCCTGCGGCGACTTCGGCGACGATGTCGGCGATGTCCTGGGCGGCGATCGGCTGGAGCGGGGTGGTGGGCAGGCGGACGGTGTCGCCCTCGGTGGTCCAGGACATGACGGCGTCGATGAACTCCATGAACTGGGTGGCGCGGACAATCGAATAGGGGATCGGCCCGGCCTTGAGGACGCTTTCCTGTAGGACCTTGGCCTGGTAGTAGACGAGGTCGGACACCTGGTCCGCGCCTACGATCGAGAGAATAGCGACGTGCCCCACCCCGCCTTTGTGGCAGGCGGCCAGGAGGTTCTCCATCGAGGTCCGGAAGAACGTCCGGGACGCGTCGTCGAAGGTCGGGGAATTCGTCAGATTGACGACCACGTCGGCGCCGACCACCGCCTCCGCCAGGCCCTGGCCAGTGATCACATCGACACCTGTGGACAGCGAGTGCGGCACGGCCTCGTGCCCGGCCGCGTTCAGCTTCTTCACGACCTGCGACCCGATCAGGCCGGTACCGCCGATGACTGCGATTTCCATGGCGCTCCTCTCGTCGCGCACCGACAGGTCATACGTCCAGATTGCGACTGTGCAGTGCGCGGCGCACTCGACACGTGTGCTCCCGGGCGTCCTGGTGACGCTGCGTGCAGGCGGCAACGGGTCTGGCCCCGGACGGCCCGGCCGGGGCGGTAGTCGAGGCGGTGCGCCCGGGCGCCAGCTCGGGAGCCGGGTGGGGTTCGTTGCCGTCGGCACCTGGGCGCACGCGCGAGGGCGACTCCTCATGCCGTTCTTCGCCACCTTGTACGTCGCGGCCCTGCGGCCGGAAGAGGCGGTCGAGCTGAGACTTCAGGATTGCCAGCTCCCGAAGAAGGGGCCGGGCCTCCTCATGGACACGTACTACAAGTGCATCCATGGCCAACGGGAGCAGATGGTGCAGCGCATCATCGATGCCCTCGGTGAGGATCCGGAAGGCGGGACGTCAGACGAAGTGGACTAGACCACACGTCCTCGCTGGCACACTATTGGCACAATCGCTGTGGGATGCATCGAAACGCGATGAGACACGGTGGGGTGCGCCTCGGACCACGGCCCCTGCCTCGTTCTCGGCAAGAACGTCGTGACGACCGGTCCGCGGAGCGTCGCACGACGCGCCGCGGGCCGACCGACGTTCGGTGAAACCGCAGGTCAGCCCAGCTTGCGGAACAGCCCCTCCTGCACCACAGACACGATCAGTTGCCCCTCGAGGTTGTAGATGCGGCCCCGGGCAAGGCCCCGGCCGCCCACCGCGATCGGTGACTCCTGGTCGTACAGGAACCACTCGTCCGCGCGGAACGGCCGGTGGAACCACATGGCATGGTCGAGCGAGGCCATGTCGAAGCCGCGTGGCCCCCAGAGTGGTTCGACCGGGATGCGGACGGCGTCCAGGAGTGTCATGTCGCTCGCGTAGGTGAGCGCACAAGTGTGCACGAGCGGGTCGTTCCCCAGCGGGCCGACAGCCCGCATCCACACGGCGCTGCGCGGGTCGGCGTCCTTGGTCTCCTCGGCGCTCCAGCGCAGCCGGTCCACATAGCGGATGTCGAAGGGCTGACGCCGGGCCATCCGCTCCAGCGCCTCGGGCAGGACGCCGAGATGCTCCTTGACCTCTTGGGCCACCGTAGGCAGCGACTCCGGGTCCGGCACCTCGCGCACAAGCGGCAACTGGTGCTCGAAGCTTCCCACTTCGGGCTTGTGGAAGGAGGCGGTCAGGTTGAAGATCGTGCGGCCCCGCTGCACGGCCGTGACCCGGCGGGTCGTGAAGGACCTGCCGTCACGGACCCGTTCGACCTGGTACACGATGGGCACGCCCGGTATGCCCGGGCGCAGGAAGTACGCGTGGAGCGAATGCACCGGCCGTTCGCCGTCCGTGGTGCGGCCGGCGGCGACCAGCGCCTGGCCAGCCACCTGGCCCCCGAAGACCCGCTGCAGGGACTCCTGTGGACTGCGGCCACGGAAGATGTTGACCTCGATCTGCTCCAGGTCGAGCAGGTCGACGAGCCTCTCGGCTGGGTTCGTCATGTGTGCCGTTCTCCCGTGCTCACAGCTGGCCGACGTCGGTGACCCGGACGACGGCCCGGCCCTCCGTGTCGGAGGCCGCGAGGTCGATCTCAGCGCTGATACCCCAGTCGTGGTCGCCGTTCGGGTCGGCGAAGGTCTGCCGGACGCGCCACAGCCCGTTCTCCGGCTCCTCCTCGATCATCAGCAGCTTCGGGCCGCGGGCGTCGGGGCCGGTACCGAGTTCCTCGTACTCGTCCCAGTACCTGTCCATGGCCGCGCCCCAGGCCTCGGCGTCCCAGCCGGACTCGGCATCCATCTCGCCGAGTTCCTCGATCTGATCGAGGGCGGCGAGTTCCACACGGCGGAACATGGCGTTGCGGACCAGGACGCGGAAGGCGCGCGCGTTCGCCGTGACCGGTTTCACCTCGTCGGCCTTCTCCTGGGCCTCCTCGGCCGTCAGCTCCTCAGGGTTGGCCAGCTGCTCCCACTCGTCCAGCAGGCTGGAGTCGACCTGGCGCACCATCTCGCCGAGCCAGGCGATCAGATCCTCCAGGTCGTCCGACTTCAGGTCGTCCGGGACGGTGTGGTCGAGCGCCTTGTAGGCGCCGGCAAGGTAGCGCAGCACGATGCCCTCGGTGCGGGCCAGTTCGTAGAAGGACACGAACTCCGTGAAGGACAGCGCCCGCTCGTACATGTCGCGGATGACCGACTTCGGCGACAGTGGATGGTCGCCGACCCAGGGGTGGCTCTTGCGGTAGGTGTTGTACGCATGGAAGAGGAGCTCCTCCTGCGGCTTGGGGTACGTCACGTCCTGGAGACGTTCCATGCGCTCCTCGTACTCGACGCCGTCGGCCTTCATCGCGGCCACAGCCTCGCCGCGCGCCTTGTTCTGCTGGGCGACCAGGATCTGCCGCGGGTCGTCCAGGGTGGACTCGATGACCGAGACCATGTCGAGGGCGTAGGAAGGGGACTCCGGGTCGAGGAGTTCGAACGCGGCCAGCGCGAAGGTCGACAGCGGCTGGTTGAGCGCGAAGTCCTGCTGGAGATCGACGGTCAGGCGCACGATGCGTCCGGTGGCGTCCGGTGCGTCGAGCTTCTCGACGATCCCGCCGTCCAGCAGCGAACGGTAGATCGCGATCGCGCGTCGGATGTGCCGCAGCTGCTGCTTGCGCGGCTCGTGGTTGTCCTCCAGCAGATGGCGCATGGCCTTGAAGGCGTTGCCCGGCCGGGCGATCACCGACAGCAGCATCGTGTGGGTGACCCGGAAGCGGGAGGTGAGAGGCTCCGGCTCGGAGGCGATCAGCTTCTCGAAGGTGTTCTCCGTCCACCCGACGAAGCCCTCCGGTGCCTTCTTGCGCACCACCTTGCGGCGCTTCTTCGGATCGTCACCGGCCTTGGCGAGCGCCTTCTCGTTCTCGATGACGTGCTCGGGCGCCTGCGCCACGACGAGGCCCGCCGTGTCGAAACCGGCCCGCCCGGCCCGGCCGGCGATCTGGTGGAACTCACGGGCGCGCAGGGTGCGCACCCGGCTCCCGTCGTACTTGGTCAGTGCGGTGAACAGCACCGTGCGGATCGGGACGTTGACACCGACACCGAGGGTGTCCGTGCCGCAGATGACCTTCAGCAGACCGGCCTGGGCCAGCTTCTCCACCAGCCGGCGGTACTTGGGCAGCATGCCCGCGTGATGGACGCCGATGCCGTGGCGCACGTAACGGGAGAGGTTGCGGCCGAACTTGGTGGTGAAACGGAAATTGCCGATCAGCTCGGCGATCTCGGCCTTCTCCTCGCGCGAGCACATGTTGATGCTCATCAGTGCCTGGGCCCGCTCCACGGCCTGCGCCTGGGTGAAGTGGACGATGTAGACGGGGGCCTGCCGGGTCTGCAGGAGTTCGGTGAGGGTCTCGGTGAGCGGTGTGAGCCGGTATTCGTACGAGAGCGGCACCGGGCGGGTCGCCGAGCGCACCACCGCCGTCGGACGGCCGGTACGGCGGGTCAGGTCTTTCTCGAACATCGAGACGTCGCCGAGTGTCGCCGACATCAGGATGAACTGGGCCTGCGGCAGTTCCAGGATCGGGATCTGCCAGGCCCAGCCGCGGTCGCCCTCGGCGTAGAAGTGGAACTCGTCCATCACGACCTGGCCGACGTCCGCCTGCCTGCCGTCGCGCAGCGCGATGGACGCGAGGACCTCGGCTGTGCAGCAGATCACAGGCGCGTCGGCGTTGACGGAGGCGTCGCCGGTGAGCATCCCGACGTTCTCCGTACCGAAGAGCTTGCACAGCTCGAAGAACTTCTCCGAGACGAGCGCTTTGATCGGCGCGGTGTAGAAGGTGACCTCGTCCCGGGCGAGCGCCGCGAAGTGTGCGCCTGCGGCGATCATGCTCTTACCGGAGCCGGTGGGAGTGGAGACGATCACGTTCGCTCCCGAGACCACCTCGATCAGTGCCTCCTCCTGGTGCGGGTACAGGGTGAGGCCACGCTCCCCGGCCCACGACTCGAAGGCTTCGTAGAGGGCGTCGGGGTCTGCGGTCTGCGGGAGCTGATCGATGAGGGTCACGCCCCCATCTTGCCTGCCCTTGCACCCGATGGGGGAATCGGATGCCTTTCGGAAGATCACGAACGTTACGCTGTGGCGCCGACGAGGCGTCAGCGTGCGTCGGCAACTGAGCAGCGCTACAAGAGGAATGGGGCGGGAAGCGCCATGATGGGACCAGCACACTCACTGTCGGGGGCCGCGGCCTGGCTCGGAGTGGGAGCGGCCGCGGCCGCGGCGGGTCATCCGATGCCCTGGCCGGTCCTTCTCGTCGGCGCGCTGATCTGCGCGGGAGCCGCGCTGGCCCCGGACCTGGATCACCGGGCGGCCACGATCTCGACGGCCTTCGGGCCCCTGTCCCGCTGGCTGTGCGAGATCGTCGACAAGCTGTCGTACGTCGCCTACAAGTCCACCAGGAAGGCGGGCGACCCGCGCCGGTCGGGTGGTCACCGTACGTTGACGCACACTTGGCTGTGGGCGGTGCTGATCGGCGCGGGCACGTCGGCCCTGGCCATCACGGGCGGTCGCTGGGCGGTGCTGGCCATCCTCTTCGTCCATATGGTGCTCGCCATCGAGGGCCTGCTGTGGCGGGCGGCCCGCGGTTCGAGCAGTGACATCCTGGTGTGGCTGCTGGCCGCGACGACCGCCTGGATCATGGCGGACATATTGGATGAACCGGGCAATGGCTCGGACTGGCTGTTCACCGCGCCGGGGCAGGAGTACCTGTGGCTCGGTCTGCCGATCGTCCTGGGTGCCCTGGTGCACGACCTCGGGGACGCGCTGACTGTCTCGGGCTGCCCGATCCTTTGGCCGATACCGGTGGGCCGCAAACGCTGGTATCCGGTGGGTCCGCCGAAGGCGATGCGGTTCCGGGCAGGTAGCTGGGTCGAGCTCAAGGTGCTGATGCCGGTGTTCATGGTGCTCGGCGGGGTGGGCTGCGTGATGGCGCTCAACGTCATCTGAGAGCGCCCCGGTCCACCGTGGCCTGTGGGCGTAGCCAGGGCGATCACATGGCCCTCCTTGCGTGGCGCGGGACGGGCGCTGTCAACCGGACAGGGTGTCCTCGTCGACGATGTGCACGGCCGCCTCCTCGGCCGAGGCCGCCGCGCCGTCGACGCCTACGTCGCTGGCGATCAGACCGCTCTCCTCGTCCTCGTGTGCCCCCTCGTCGGGGGCGACGAGACGGCCGGAGCGGGCCGCGCCGACCTCGTTGTCCAGGGGTTCACCGTCGCTGTCAGGGCAGTCTCCGATGCCGTCGCCGGCCGGGACCGTGATGTCCGGGAGTTCCTCGGCGAGGCGCTGGTCCAAGGTTTCCCCGCGGTTCCCCTCGGCCGCGGTCACGCCCTGGCGCTCCACCGCCCACGGTCGCTCCGGAGGTGACCAGCCCCGGTCGAGCGGGTCGCTGACCCCGTCGGCGACCAGGGTGTCCTCGGCGTCGAGCAGCCCCGCGTCGTCCTGCACCTCGGATCCGTCAGGCTGGTAGACGTCGTCTCCCCATCCGTCGGTGCTGTCCACGGGTGCCTCCAGGTGGTGGGACGGAACCGGCTGCCGCTGTGCACGGCGGGGCGGGGTAACTAGGCGAGGGCCGGGCCGTCCCGAACCGGATGGTTCCAGGGCGTTTCCCCGCGCCGGTACCGACATCCAGCCTTCCACCCCCCTTTGCCCCCGCGCAACGGCAACGGAGGGACCGGGGCCCCGGACGCCGAGGACGTCCGCAGTCGGCGTCCGCCGCCGCGCTCCCGGAACCGCCCGCCGGCGTCACCCGTGCCAGGAGCGCCACAGAGCCGCGTAGGCCCCGTCGGCGGCGACCAGGTCGTCGTGGCTGCCCAGCTCGCTGATCCGCCCGTTCTCGACGACGGCGATGACGTCGGCGTCGTGGGCGGTGTGCAGCCGGTGGGCGATGGCGACGACCGTACGGCCGTTAAGAACGCGGGCCAGAGAGCGCTCCAGATGGCGGGCCGCGCGCGGGTCGAGGAGCGAGGTCGCCTCGTCCAGGACCAGCGTGTGCGGGTCGGCGAGCACCAGCCGGGCCAGTGCGATCTGCTGCGCCTGCGCAGGGGTGAGCGCCACACCGCCGGAGCCCACCTCGGTGTCCAGGCCGACGTCCAGGCCACGCGCCCAGCCGTCCGCGCCGACCGCGCCCAGGGCCGCCCACAGCTCGGTGTCGACGGCGTCCCCGGGGGTCTCCCCGTTCGAGCCGAGCCGGGAGTGGGGGAGGGCCAGCATCAGGTTGTCGCGCAGGGAGCCGACGAAGACATGGTGCTCCTGGTTGACCAGGGCCACGTGCGAGCGCACCCGCTCGGCGGGCATCCGGGACAGTTCCGCACCGCCGAGGGTGATCCGGCCGTCCCGAGGTGCGTAGATCCCGGCGAGCAGCCGGCCCAGCGTGGACTTGCCCGCGCCGGACGGCCCGACCAGGGCGAGCCGGGTGCCGGGCGCCACCTCGAGGGAGACCTCCCGCAACACGTCGATGCCCGCGCGGTAGCCGAAGTGCACCCGGTCGGCCTCGACGTCGCGCCCGTCGGGGATCAGCGACGCGTCGCCCGCGTCCGGCTCGATGTCGCGGACGCCCACCAGCCGGGCCAGCGACACCTGGGCGACCTGCAGCTCGTCGTACCAGCGCAGGATCAGGCCCACCGGGTCCACGAGCATCTGCGCGAGGAGTGCCGCCGTCGTCAGCTGGCCGATGCCGATCCAGCCCTGAAGGACGAACACCCCGCCGATCATCAGGACCGAGGACAGGACCGTGACATGCGTGAGATTGACGACCGGGAAGAGCACCGACCGCAGCCACAGGGTGTACCGCTCCCATGCGGTCCACTCCTTGATCCGCCGGTCCGACAGGTCGACGCGCCGGTCACCGAGGCGATGAGCCTCGACCGTGCGCCCCGCGTCCACGGTCTCCGCGAGGACGGCGGCCACGGCGGCGTATCCGGCGGCCTCGGAGCGGTACGCCGACGGGGCACGCCTGAAGTACCACCGGCAGCCGACCACCAGCAGCGGCACCGCGACGAGCACGGCCGGCGCGAGCGGTGGGGCCGTGACGGTCAGGCCGCCGAGCAGCAGCAGCGCCCACACCGCACCGATGGCGAGTTGCGGAACGGCCTCCCGCATGGCGTTGGCGAGCCGGTCGATGTCGGTGGTGATCCGGGACAGCAGATCGCCGGTCCCGGCCCGCTCCAGAACGCCGGGCGGCAGCCCCACCGACCGTACGAGGAAATCCTCCCGCAGATCGGCCAGCATCCGCTCGCCAAGCACGGCGCCCCGCAGTCGCACAAGCCGTACGAACACGGCCTGCACGACGAGCGCGAGGACGAAGAACGCGGCGGTGCGCTCCAAGCGGAGTTCCCGCGCGCCGTCCGATACGCGTTCCACCAGCCCGCCCAGCAGGTACGGGCCCGCCATCGAGGCGACGACGGAGACCGTGTTCACGGCGATGAGCAGCAGGAAGGCCCGGTGGTGCCGGCGGAACAGTTCGCTCACATAGGCGCGTACGGTCGCGGGGGCGCCCACCGGCAGCGTGTTCGCCGCCGTCGGGGCCGCCGGGTCGTACTCCGGTGGCGCCACGCCGATCATGCGCTCTCCTCGATCTCTTCCAGTTCGGCCAGTACGCCGTTCAGGGCAGTGGCCTCGTCGTCGGTCTCACGGGTGACGACCGCGCGATACCGGGGTTCGCTGTGCATCAGGTCGTGGTGCAGGCCCACCGCGGCGACCTCGCCCTCGTGCACCAGCACGACCCGGTCGGCGCGGTCGAGCAGGAGCGGCGACGAGGTGAACACGACCGTCGTACGGCCCGCGCGCACCTTCCGGATCCCCTCGGCGATCCGAGCCTCCGTGTGTGAGTCGACGGCGGAGGTCGGCTCGTCCAGGACCAGTACCTCCGGATCCGTGATCAGGGACCGGGCCAGGGCGAGCCGCTGGCGCTGGCCGCCGGACAGGGACCGGCCGCGCTCGGTGATCCGCGCGTCCAACGGGTCCCCTGCATGCGGGGACCCCTGCACGAGCGCGTCCAGGACGTCGGCGCACTGCGCGGCGGCGAGCGCCTCCTCGGCGCTGACCTTGCCCGAGGCGGGCACGTCGAACAGGTCGCGCAGCGAGCCGGACAGCAGAACCGGCTCCTTGTCCTGGACGAGTACAGCGGTACGAGCGGAGTCGAGCGGCAGTTCGTCCAGCGGGACGCCCCCCAGGAGTACCGGGGTGCTCTTTTCGGCCGGGTGACCGCCCAGCCGTTCGGCCAGTAGGCCGGCCATGTCCGGGTCGCCGCAGACCACGGCGGTGAGCCGCCCGGTCGGCGCGAGCAGCCTGGTCCGGGGGTCGTACAGGTCCCCGGCCGGTTGACAGGCCGCGCGGGAGCCGTCGGAATCCGTGGCGCGCTCCAGTGACAGCACCCGGGCCGCACGCCGGGCGGACGGCCGCGAGAAGGAGTACGCCATCGCGATCTCCTGGAAGTGCTGCAGCGGATAGGTGAGCAGCATGATCGAGCTGTACACGGCGACCAGTTCACCGACGGTGATCCGGCCCTCGTGAGCCAACTGCACGCCGCGCCAGACGACCGCGATCATCAGCAGCCCCGGCAGCAGCACCTGGATTGCCGCGATCAGCGACCACATCCGGGCGCTGCGCACGGCCGCCGTGCGGACCTCCTGCGAGGCCCTGCGGTAGCGGTCCAAGAACAGTTCCTCGCCGCCGATGCCGCGCAGCACCCTGAGGCCCGCGACGGTGTCCGAGGCCAACTCGGTGGCCCGGCCCGCCTTTTCGCGCTGGACGTCGGCGCGCCGGGTGGCACGGGGCAGCAACGGCAGCACCGCGAGCGCCAGCACCGGTACGCCCACGGCCACGATCACGCCGAGCGCGGGCTGGTACACGACGAGGCCGACGCAGACCACCACGATGGTGACGGCGGCCGCGCTGACACGCGAGACGGCCTCGACGAACCAGCCGATCTTCTCGACGTCGCCTGTGGAGACCGCGACGACTTCGCCGGCGGCGACCCGCCGGGTCAGAGCGGAGCCGAGGTGGGCCGTCCTGCGGGCCAGAAGCTGCTGGACCCGTGCGGCCGCGGTGATCCAGTTGGTGACCGCGGTGCGGTGCAGCATGACATCGCCCAGTGCGATGCCCGCGCCGCACAGCAGGAGCAGACCGCCCGTCAGGGCGAGGCGTGCTCCGGAGCGTTCGACGACGGCCTGGACGGCCAGGCCGACACAGAACGGCAGCCCGCACACCGACAGGAAGTGCAGCAGCCCCCATGCGAGGGACTTGAGCTGCCCGGCCAACTGGTTCCGGCCGAGCCACCACAGGAATCGGGGCCCCGAACGGGTGTCTGGCGCACCCGGGTCGGGATAGGGAAGGTCTTGAATCTGCATGACGTCCCAGTGGCTCGTGTCAGGGGTGGACTCGGGTCGGGGGACAGGCGTTGGAGCAGCTTCTCCGGCGGCCGTGAAGTCCCGCATCAAGCCGTGAAAGGTTCGCGTCGGAACGTGGCCGGACGCAAACGGTTTTCCGTCCCGGGCGGTGAGATCCGGCCCCGCCGCGCGCCGCGCGACACGCGACCGATAACAAGGTATATACACTCAAATCTGCGGAAGATCATGTGACTATATGATTTATGCGATCAAGTGATCTGCGTGGTGCGGTGCGCTCGGGGTCCGTGGCGGCGATCTGCGGCGCGCTACTGATGTCCTTGCCCGCGTGCGCCGGACCGGACGGAGATGGGCACCGGGCGAAGAGTGAAGGTGCGGGAGGCAGCGTCGAGGGTGCGCCCGCCCCTGGCGCCGGCCCGGGCAGCGAGGGTGCGAGAGCGCCCACTCCCGAGGTCGACCCGAGTCGCGTCCCGGGCATCGGCAACTGGCTGTACGGGCAGATTCCCGACGATTCGCGCCAGATCGTGGCGGTCTATGGCGACGGCGAGGACTCGCCGGACTCCACGATCGTGCTCTACACGAGGCGTGGCTCCATCTGGAGCGAGGCCGGGCGCTGGCGGGGGCACAACGGCCGCAAGGGGTGGACGACGGACCATCATGAAGATGACATGCGCAGCCCGGTGGGCGTGTTCTCGCTCAGCGACGCGGGCGGCGTCCTCGAAGACCCGGGCGCCAGACTCCCTTACGACCAGAGCCGGTCATATGAGGTGCCGACGAGTTGGGGCGCAGTGCATCGGCGCGACTTCTACTACGTCATCGCCGTCGACTACAACCGGGTCCGGGGCGCTCCGCCGAGCGATCCGACCCGCCCCGAGGGCAAGGGGAAGGGCGGCGGTATCTGGATGCATCTGGACCACGGTGACGGTACGTCGGCCTGCGTCACCCTGCCCGAGGCGGGCATCAAGCACCTGCTGCGCACGCTCGACCCGGATCGGGATCCCGTCGTGGTGATGGGGGACAGGCGGACCCTGGAGTCCTGAGCCCTGTCGTCGAACTCTCGTGTCACGATGTCCTGGCCGCGATCTGTCGGCACTCCTCGCCCATCGGGTGCGTGGAGAGGTGCGCCTCGAAGGTCCGCGCGGTCGTGAACGCCGGTCGCGCCGGTGATCGGATGTCAGCAGCGTCGTTCCTGTCCGGGGGGGCCGGGGAGTTCGCCGCCGTCGATCAACGTGCCGAGCAGGTCGCCGAGTACCTCGCGCTGCTCGTTCGTCAGCGGAGCCAGGATCTCCTCGGCAGCGGATCTGCGTGCTCCATGCAGCGTGCGCAGAGCCTCGCGGCCCTCGTCTGTGACCTCGATCCGGATCACCCTGCGATTGGTGGGATCGGGCACCCGGCGCACCTTACCGCTCGCCTCCAGGCCGTCGACCAGCGTCGTCACCGCCCGCGGCACCACCTCCAGCCGCTCGGCGAGGTCCGCCATGCGGGGTGGGGAGCCGAAGTGCGTGAGGGTGCGCAGCAGTCGGGACTGCGCCGGTGTGATGCCCAACTGGCTCTGCTCCAGATGGCGCTTCTGGATGCGGTGCACTCGGCGGGTGAGTCGCAGCAACTGTTCCGCGAGCAGGCCCTCGGGGTCGGGGGAGGTCATGCGGGAATAATATCAGGACTTTATTCATTGTGAACATAGGTAACAATGAGCTAGGATCTGTTACCTATCGTCCCGCTGCAGCCTCGCCGTCGTACCGTCCGAAGTGTCTGTCGATCCCTTTCCGTCCGTTGAATCCACCTCCGTAGGAGCCCATGCATCCCGACCGGCCCATGTGGACCCCGCCACCTGACCGCTCGCCCGAGCAGCCGCGGCAGGTGCGCCGCATCCTGAAGCTCTTCAAGCCGTACACCGGCCGGCTCATGATCGTCGGCGTGCTCGTCGGCGCCTCGTCGCTGGTCTCCGTCGCCACGCCGTTTCTGCTGAAGGAGACCCTGGACGTCGCGATCCCGCAGGGCCGCACCGGACTGCTGAGCCTGCTCGCGCTCGGCATGATCCTGAGCGCCGTTGTCACGAGCGTCTTCGGCGTGCTGCAGACCCTGATCTCCACGACAGTCGGCCAGCGCGTCATGCACGACCTGCGCACCGCTGTGTACGGTCGACTGCAGCGCATGTCGCTCGCCTTCTTCACCCGAACCCGTACGGGCGAAGTCCAGTCCCGCATCGCCAACGACATCGGCGGCATGCAGGCGACAGTCACCTCTACCGCCACGTCCCTGGTCTCCAATCTCACCAGCGTGGTCGCCACGGTCGTCGCGATGGTCGCCCTCGACTGGCGACTCACCGTCGTCTCATTGCTCCTGCTACCGCTGTTCGTCTGGATCAGCCGGCGTGTCGGCAACGAACGCAAGAGGATCGCCACCCAGCGTCAGAAGCAGATGGCCGCGATGGCCGCCACGGTCACCGAGTCGCTCTCCGTCAGCGGCATTCTGCTCGGCCGCACCATGGGTCGCGCCGACTCCCTCACCAAGTCCTTCGAGGGCGAGTCCGAGAGCCTCGTCGACCTCGAGGTGAAGTCGAACATGGCAGGGCGCTGGCGCATGGCCGTCATCACGATCGTCATGGCGGCCATGCCCGCCGTCATCTACTGGACCGCGGGTATCGCGCTCCATCTCGGCGGCTCGTCCATCTCGATCGGTACGCTCGTCGCGTTCGTCTCGCTCCAGCAAGGCCTGTTCCGGCCGACCGTCAGCCTGCTGTCCACCGGCGTTCAGATCCAGACCTCGCTCGCGCTCTTCCAGCGCATCTTCGAGTACCTCGACCTGCCCATCGACATCACCGAGTCCGACGATCCGGTCCGCCTCGACCAGGTCAAGGGCGAGATCCGCTTCGAGGGGGTCGAGTTCCACTACGACGACAAGAGCGGCCCGATCCTGGAGGGCATCGACATCACCGTCCCGCCGGGCGGCAGCCTGGCCGTGGTGGGGCCCACCGGCTCGGGCAAGTCCACGCTCAGCTATCTGGTGCCGCGGCTGTACGACGTGACGGGCGGGCGGGTCACGCTCGACGGCGTCGACGTGCGCGATCTGGACTTCGACACGCTCGCCCGCGCCGTTGGAGTGGTCTCCCAGGAGACGTATCTCTTCCACGCCTCGGTCGCCGACAACCTCCGCTTCGCCAAGCCGGACGCCACCGACGAGGAGCTGCAGGCGGCGGCGAAGGCGGCTCAGATCCACGAGCACATCGCGTCCCTGCCCGACGGGTACGACACGATCGTCGGCGAGCGCGGCCACCGTTTCTCGGGCGGCGAGAAACAGCGGCTCGCCATCGCCCGCACCATCCTGCGTGACCCGCCGGTCCTCATCCTTGACGAGGCGACCAGCGCGCTGGACACGCGTACCGAACATGCGGTCCAGGAGGCCATCGACGCTCTGTCGGCCAACCGCACCACGCTGACCATCGCTCATCGGCTGTCAACCGTTCGCGGTGCCGCCCAGATCATCGTCCTCGACTCCGGGCGCGCGGTCGAACGGGGTACGCACGAGGAGTTGCTGGAACTGGGCGGCCGGTATGCGGCGCTGGTCAGGCGGGACGCCCAACTGGAGCGAATTGCATGACGATATGCCAGGATTATGATGTTATGCGGGTTACCGTGCCCGCATGCAGACGAATACTCCACCAC
This sequence comes from Streptomyces colonosanans, assembly GCF_001866645.1. GTDB lineage: Bacteria > Actinomycetota > Actinomycetes > Streptomycetales > Streptomycetaceae > Streptomyces > Streptomyces colonosanans. Next base: position 83,110 of record NZ_MLYP01000022.1, on the reverse strand, counting down.
CGAAGAGGACCCGGCTGACGCGCCGGGGCCGGGTAGCCCTGGTCGCGACCGGAGCCGTCGTGGCGGTCACCGCCGTGGCGGCGCCGCTCATGATCCTGCAGAGCGCCGAGGGGGGTGGGGCGTTCCTCGTCATCCCGGAGGGGTGGCGCGCCGGCCAGATCTACACGGCCGTCGACAAGGCCCTCCGGCTGCCGCCGGGCTCCACGAAGAAGTCCCTGGCCAAGGCACGTCTCCAGCTACCGGGGGAGGCGCAGGGCAACCCGGAGGGCTACCTCTTCCCGGCCACGTATCCGATCGACGAGGAGGCGACTCCGCAGTCCTTGCTGCGGTACATGGTGAACACCGCGAACAAGAGGTTCAGCGGTGTCGCGGTCGCGGCGGGTGCCCAGCGTCATGCGATGAGCGGCTACCAGGCCGTCACCGTCGCGAGCATCGTGCAGTCCGAGGCGGCGACTCCGGCCGATATGCGCAAGGTCGCCCGGGTCGTCTTCAACCGCCTGGAGCGGGGCATGCCGCTGCAGATGGACTCCACCCTCAACTACGCGATGAAGCGCTTCACGCTGAACACCACCATCGCCGACACGAACATCGACAGTCTCTACAACTCGTATCAGCGCATGGGCCTGCCGCCGACTCCGATCGCCAACCCGGGCGAGGAGGCGATGCGCGCCGTGCTCAACCCGACACCGGGCGACTGGCTGTACTTCGTCACGGTCAAGCCGGGCGACACCCGTTTCACGGGGAGCTACGAGGAGCAGCAGCGGAACGTGTCCGAGTTCAACCGACTGCGCGGCAGCGCGTCGCTGTCGCCGTGAGCGCACGCGATGCGCGTCCGTACGGGAACGTTTCGTCGCGACAACCTCATGGCCGGTTCTTCCGCGCTCATGGCCGGTCCTCACGCAAAGACGACCGGTTCTCCCGCCAGTAGCCGCCTGATGTCCCGCACGGCGGCGCGGCCCGCCCGGTTGGCGCCGATCGTACTGGCCGACGGCCCGTATCCGACCAGATGGATCCGTGGGTCGGAGACCACCCGCGTGCCCTCGACCCGGATACCGCCACCCGGCTCGCGCAGCCGCAGCGGGGCAAGATGCCCGATCGCGGCCCGGAAGCCGGTCGCCCACAGGATCACATCGGCGTCCAGGTGGCGCCCGTCGTCCCACTCCACCCCGTCCGGCACGATCCGGTCGAACATCGGCTTCCGGTCCAACACGCCGTCCGTGATGGCCTGCCGCAGCGTGTCGTTGAGCGGCAACCCGGTGACGGACACCACGCTCCGCGGCGGCAGCCCCTGCCGCACCCGCTCTTCCACGAGCGCCACGGCAGCCCGCCCCACTTCCTCGGTGAACGGGCCCTTGCGGAAGACCGGCGGCCGCCGGGTCACCCATGTGGTCGCGGCGGCGTACGGGGCGATCTCCAGCAGATGCTGGGTGCCGGAGGCGCCACCACCGACGACGACCACCCGCCGCCCTGCGAACTCCTGGGGCCCGGGGTATTGCGCCGTGTGCAACTGCCGCCCACGGAAGGTCTCCTGACCGGGATAGTGCGGCCAGAACGGCTTGTCCCAGGTGCCCGTGGCGTTGATCAGTGCCCGGGTCGACCACGCTCCCGCAGACGTCTCGACGAGCAACCGCCCGTCCACGCCCTCGCGCACCGCCCGCACGTCGACCGGTCGGCGTACGCGCAGGTCGAAGGTGTGTTCGTAGGTGCTGAAGTACTCGGCGACGACCTCGGACGACGGCCGACCGGGATCCGCGTCCGCCAGTGTCATGCCCGGCAGGGCGTGCATCCCGTGCACCTTGCCGTACGTCAGTGAGGGCCAGCGGAACTGCCAGGCGCCGCCAGGGCCGGGGGCGTGGTCGAGCACCACGAAGTCGCGATCCGGCTCGAAACCCGTGCGCCGCAAGTGATAGGCGCTGGACAGTCCGGCCTGCCCGGCGCCTATGACGACTACCTCGACCTCACGCACCCCGATGTTGTTCACGTTTCCACCAACCGTGCCGGGGCCGTGCATCTTCCCGGACACTCAGGGGCCCGGCCGGTGGGGCCCTGCCCGTCAACTGGGCGCCCGGGGGGAAGGGGCACAGGTGAGGGCTGCCCTTTGCGTTCGGGTGCGCCACTCCGAGCGGCGCGGCATGGGCAGATTACGTTCCCTGACGTCGGCGATGTCCTGGGCTTGTACGCGGACGCGAGAGCATCTACGAGACGCGCAGTAAACAGTGAGCAGAAGAGCAGGAGAATCGCTGCGGAAGTTCGTACGGACAGCGCTGGAGCGGAGTTGTTCCACCGCAGGCAAGAGGGTTTCGGTATTCATCGCTCATCCGTTCGCATTGAGCAGCGCGTCGAGAGAAGGTGCCGCACCGTTGGTTGATGGGTGACGATGGAGCCATGTCCGATGCCTTCAGCACCCGTGTCCTGAACGTCGCCTCCGGCTCCGCGGAAGCGGTCGTGGACCTCACTCGAGACTGCGAGGCCTTCCTTCGGGAGGCGGCGGGCGACCGGGACGGCCTCCTGAACGTCTTCGTGCCGCACGCCACGGCCGGCGTGGCGATCATCGAGACGGGCGCCGGCAGTGACGACGATCTCCTCGCGACGCTCCACACGCTGCTTCCGGCGGACGACCGCTGGCAGCACCGTCACGGCAGCCCTGGCCACGGCCGTGACCACGTCCTTCCGGCTCTTGTCCCGCCTCATGCGACTCTGCCGGTCATCGGCGGACGGCTGGAGCTGGGGACATGGCAGTCGGTGTGCCTGGTGGACACCAACATTTCTAATGCCAACCGTGAGGTTCGTCTGAGCTTCCTCGGCTGACCAAGATCACTCGCGGGGGCCGTGCCGCCAATTCTCCGTACCATGCGTGCGCGAACGGAGAGAGACTTGCGCGGTACGGACCTAAGTGTGATCGAACGCCCCTATGACGGATGCGGCAAATGCCTGCTCGGTGTGAGGCGGCTGTCGCGCGTGAAGCTGGCGACGTCGTCCCCCGAGCGTCAGCGGGAGAACGTGCTCACTGCCGCCGCCTCGGTCGGCGCGCACATTATCGGCTGGGCGGACGACTGGGAGGTCTCAGGCGCCACCGACCCCGTGACACGCCCGAAGCTCGGCCCCTGGCTCCGCGACGAGAGGGGACCTTACGACGGCTTGGTGGCGGCCGCGGTGGACCGGCTCGGCCGCAACGTCGTCGACTGCCTGAACACCGGGTACAAGATGCGGGACTGTCCTGCACACGGGTGCTCCGTGCAACATCTCTGTGACGCGTGCCGATGAACGGCTTCGGGTCGAAGTCACGGATGTGGATGCATCGTTGCCGAGCGCTGTTGATGCCGGACCGAACGACGAGAGCGGCCGGGGCCTCCTGCTCGTGAATTCCTTGGCAGATGCCTGGGGGACGCAACCGGAACCTCCGGGAAAGACCACATGGTTTGAAATCACGCCGGAGCCTTCGGTCGATGGCTTGGGCAAAACTTCTGCGGATGCGTCGCCCTCACCTCGTTCGGGTGAAGCTGCCGTGCGACGAACTGAGCGTCAGGCCCGCATGGCGCCGCCGACCAATATGCGGGCATCGCTCGTGTCAGCTACTTCCGGGAACCAGTGTCAAGCTGCCTGAGGCTGTTGTCCGGGGGAGCCAACCCCTATGGGCCCACTCGGATGTCGCCCACCCCGGCCGGGCGTCGGCCGTTGCCGTCCAGCCAGGTCGGCCAAGGCAGCAGCGACGCGATGGCCTACCACTCCGCGTCCGTCATGTCCGTGCTGTAGCGGCACGGACGGACAGGTCGGTCGGCGCCGTGGCCGAACCGGCACGCCGCGTAGGAACAGCCGCCTTCCTCAACTGCAGAGACACACGGGGCGGCGTGGTGGCGTACAACGGCATGACAGGACCTCTTGGAGCAGCGGCCGGCTTTGACACCGCTGTTGTTACCAAGAGGTCCTGCTGGTCCGGACGACTCGACCGCTTCCGCTCCGCAGCCTCGACGCTCAGTTCATGGAAACGAACTGAGCGCGGCTCGGCGGTCGTTGGCGTAGTAGCCGATGGTGCTGCCCGGCAGGGCGGTCGTACGGCCGAACGCGTCGTAGGTGTACCCGGAGTTCACCAGCTGGTCGGCGCTGTCGTACGTGGAGTTGGCGGCGGTGCCTCCGCTGGTGGGGCAGTCGGCGCCGGGCGCTCCTGTCGCCGTGGTCAGGGACTTGCGGTTGGTGCGCGCGTCGAAGGCGTAGCTGCGGCGCGTGCAGACCGTCTCGTTGGTGTCCTCGACCGTGGTGAGGCGGCCCGTGACGTCGTAGCCGTAAGCCTGGTCGGACCAGCCGGCATGGCTGGTGACCTGGCCGTGGATGGACTCGGTCACCGTGTCCGAGTAGACGATGGTGCCGTCGTTGTCACGGGTGTACGTACGGTCGACGGCGTAACCCGAGGGGTCGTTCGTCTGCTTGACGGTGTAGCCGCCGGGCAGCTTCTCGGTCACCACCGCCCCGCCCGCGTCGTACGTTGCCTGGAACGTACCGGCGATCGAGTCGGTGGTCTTTGTGGCCAGGCCGCGCGGTTCGATGGCCGTGTCGTAGGTGTACGTGACCGTCGACGGCACCGTGTCCGTCGCCTTGACCTGCCGGTCGAGCAGGTCGTACTCGGTCGTGGTTTTGCCGCCGTCCGCGTCGGTGTATGCGATCTGGCGGCCGAGCCTGTCGTACGCCTTGGTGATCGTGCCGCCGGTAGGCGAGGTGGTCTTGGCCACCTTGCCGTTGAGCGGGTCGTACTCCGTGGTGGCCTCCGGCACCGTCTGGCCGAGCCCGCCGCTGACGACGGTCTTGATCGACCGGCCCGCGCCGTCGTACGTCGTGGTCGTCGTACGGGTGCTGCCGTTGGCGGTCTCGATGACCTTGGCCTTGTTGCCCCACCAGTCGTACTCGGTGGTGCTGCTCGGCAGCCCCGTCGGGTTGGAGCCGCCACCGGTGATCGCGCCGGCGGGTCCGACCGAGCAGACCAGATCGGCCCACTCCGGTCGGCCGGCGCAGGCGCCGGTCCCGGTCGCGGACCAGTACGTGGTCACGCGGGTCGCCGCGTCCGTGCCTGTCGCACCAGGCAGCAGCTGCTTGACAGTGCGGCCTTGGGTGTCGTACTCCGTGGTCTCGGTGATCGCCAGACCACCCGGGTCCTTGATCGTCTTGGTCGGCAGGCCCTTGGCCCAGTCGTAGACGGTCTGGGTGACCCGGGCCTCGCCCTGGACGGAGGGGTGCTCGCGCACCTGGGCGCCAACGGTGACCTTGGTGATCTGGTCCTTGACCTTAGCGGTGCCGTCCGTGGGCCGGCCCGCGTCGTACTCGTTGACCGTCCACGGACGCGCGGTGACCGAAGTGCCCGTAGACGCCAGCGAGGTGGTGCCCTGCTTGAGATCGGCGGTGAGGTCGATCCTGCGCAGCGGGCCGAACTCCTCCAGTACGCGGGTTCCGGTCTCGTTGTAGACAGACCGGGTCGCCAGCAGGTCGCCACGCTCAGCGCCGGGGAGCTGGGTGATGCCAAGGTCGGCCTGGGTGGCCTTGTCGTCGGCGGTCAGCCCGAGGGCGACGGCGCGGTTGGCGGCGGTCAGTCCACGGACGGTGTTGCCGAAGCGGTCGTATTCGGTGGTGGAGATATGGCCGCCGGGGGTGGCGGAGTTGACCTCACGGCCGGATACGCCCAGGTAGTGCACGTCGGCCCGCTTGTAGGCGGCCGCGGTCAGCGAGCCGCCGGAGTGCGAGGACGGCACGACATCGGCCGGGAAGACCGCGGTCGCGTCCGTCGGTGCGTCGAGCTGGCCCCATGCCTTCACATCCGAGGCACCCATCTTGTTCGGTGCGGCGGTGCCGGTCAGCGGCACGTCGTAGACGATGCTGGTGGCGGCCGTGCCCTCCTCGACATCGGCGTTGCCCTGCTTCAGCCCCGCGCGGGTGGCCTTGAGCAGCATGCCGTCACCGGCGGTGGCGGCGTTGCCCGCCTTGCCGTAGGTGAAGGTCCAGGGCAGTTCGCCGGGCGGGGTGAACTTGGTGACGCGCCCCGCGCTGTCGTACTCGTACTGCGTCTTCAGCGCAGGCGAGATGCGAGGGTTCCACGTCTCGCGGAGCCGCCCCTGCGTGTCGTACACGTACGACGCGATCGAGAGGACCTTGGAGCTGTCAGCCCCCGGCTCGGTGGCCCACAGCCGGATGTTCTTGACCCGGCCCACCACGTCACCGAACTCGGTGTCCGTGGCGGTGGTGGTCAAGGGGTACAGGTATTCCAGGACCCGGCAGCCCTTGGTGGACGGATCGGCGGCGCACTCCGCAGCGGTCGCGGCCGAAGTGGGTGCGATGACCCACTTGGGCCGAGCGACGTCCTTGCCGTTGTAGGTGGTCTTCTGCGAGATCACCGTGGTCGTGGAGTTGGACAGCCCGTCCAGCAGTGTGCTGGAGACCTGCCAGGTCGGCACGGCCGGATCGGGCTTGGTGAACTGCGTGACCGTGCCGTCGGTGTCGGAGAGCGTGAAGGTGCTGCTCACGCTTCCCTTGAGGGTGAGGTCCTCCGAACCCGGTTCCGGAATCCAGCCCGTCTTGGCCGCGTTCGCGGTGAAGTGGGTCTCCTCACCGTCGTTGTCGACCAGAGCCACGGCCGTGTCGGAGATCCTGCGGATGTGGGAATAGTCGGAGTCCGTCAGCTCGGCGGTCGCGCCCGACACCCACTCCTTGCCGAAGATCGGGGCCTGTCCCTCCTGGGTGGCGCCCTTGTCCGGTGTGCGGGACGAGGCCGTACGCGTGACGGTCATGTCGAACGCGTTGGCGTCGGTGGCCGACAGGCCGAAGTCGCCGGTCAGCATGTTCACCGTACCGGGGCCCACCTCCTGGGTGGTGGCGCCGTCGGCATTGCGATCGACGACCACGGTAAGCGGCTCGGTGGTGCCCGAGGCGCTGTTCGGTCCGGTGAAGTCGGCCTTGATCTGCACCGTGCCGTCGGGGTCGACGGTGTCAGGGGCGTTCCACACCAGCGGGGCGTTCTTGCCGTTGGTCAGCGCTACGGGCCATGCCGTCAGCGGGGTACCGCCGGAGGTCACGTGGCCGGCGGGGATCGCCACCCACTTGTCAGCCTCGGAGCTGCGCCATGAGAAGGACACCGCGTTGTACTTCGCGCTCTCGGCCTCCGCCACGAGCGGAAGTCGGCGTGCGGTGCGTTCACCGTCGTTGGGCTGGACGAAGCCGCCGGGGCCCGCGTGGAACGTGTACTCGACGGAGTCGGACTTGTTGTCCGCCTTGTCCACGGCCCGCACCTGCAGGGTGTGGGTTCCGTCCTTGGGCGGGGCGATGCTGATGGCCTTGTTCGCGCTGGAGCCGCTGGTGGTCACCTTGGTCCAGGTCACGGCGTCCAGCGACCACTCCAGCCAGTTGTGGTCACCTCCGGCCGGCGGGGTGACCGTGAAAGTACCGGCCTGACCTGCGCCCTTGACCCACTTGTCCGACGGGTAGTCCGTGGAGACGACCTTCGTCGGTGCAGAGGGCGCCTTGGTGTCGACGGTGAACGTCTTCCAGGCCGACCAGCCGGTGTTGTAGTGCGTACCGTCGTACGGGCTGGTGCGGAACTTGTACGTCTTGCCGTCCGCGAGCACGCCGGAGGGCACGGTCACCGAGGCCACCTGCCCCGACGGCACGAACTTGGACACCAGGACGTTGCCGACCTGGGCGTTGGTGGCGGAATCGAAGATCTGGAAGGTGCCGTTCACCTTGTCGCCGTCAGCGTCGACGAAGGTGTCCCGCAGGGTCGGCGTGGTGGTGTTCACCACGTAGTCGCCGCCGTAGGAGAAGTACGGCGGGCCGGCCTCCTGCTTGGTGCCGGTCCGCGGCCGGTAGTTGTAGTTGACCACCAGCTTCGGCGGGTTCGAGGCCGCGTTGGCGGAGTTGACGCGCTTCCACTGCGCCACCACCGACTCGTCCGTGGCGCGGATCCCCATGTGGCCGCGGGTGGTCTTGGCCGAGGCCCACTCCTGGGCCAGCGTGGTGGCGTCCGCGTTGATCCAGCCCTTGGGCTGGGTGCTGGTGCACGACGCGTTGCCGCGGGTCTCGGTGGAGGTGGCCTTCTTCGCTGTCATCGTCGGGCGGTTGGTCCACCGGCTGGAGGTGGAGGCCGCAGGGGAGGACCACACCTCCCACGGGTACGCCTTGCAGTCGGTGTTGCCCGAGTGGAAGTTGTACAGCGACAGCTTCGCGTCGAGCACCAGCGCGTCCTGGATCGGCGTGGTGTTCCAGGAGATGAAGGTCTGCGCGGTGCGCGGGGTGCCGTCCGCGTTCTTGGTGCCCGGGTTGCCCCAGTCCAGCTCGACATCGGTCGACTGGTCGACCGTCACCCCCTGCTGTACAAAGGTATCGAAGACGTTCGACAGCGAAGAGGTGGACGGGTCGATGGTGACCGGGAACTTCGTCGCCTTGTCGGCGAGGAAGTCCGCGTCCGGGGTGATCACCAGGTCGACGGACGACCCCTTCTGGACCACCTTCAGACCGACTCTGGCCTTGCGGGTGTGCTCACCGGATCGCTCATCCACGGTGGCGTCCCACATCACCGGCGCGGGCATCACGGCCCGCTTCTTGTTCTTCTTGTCGGTGAAGAGCACACTGCCATCGGCGAGTTGCTTCGCCTTCAGGCCCTTGGCCTTAAGCGGCAGCGTGTAGGAGTAGCCGCTCGCGGCACCGGTTCCGGGGCGCTGTTTGAGCTCGACGTACTGCTCGAAGCCGGTCCGGGTGGCCTCCACGACCACGTCCGCTTCTTGCGTCCCGCAGGTCCGGATCAGATGCCTCGTTCGATCGATTCCATGAGCCGTTGTCCGGCTTCGTGGGCTTGTATGGGAAGCAGACCTCGCAGGGGGCCGTCGATGAGGAGTACGGCCAGGCCGTGCACGGCGGACCAGACGAAGTATTCGGCGCCGGGGCGGCGGTCGGGGGGCAGGGCACCGCTCTCGACGAGGTCGTCCAGGGCCGCGCCCAGAAGCTGGAACGCGGTCAAGCCGCCTGGGCCGTCGGCGGATTCGTTTTCGGTGTCGGCCATGTCGGTGGTGGAGAACGCGGCGCGGAACAGCCCCGGTTCGGCCCGGGCGAAGCGCAGGTAGCTGGTGGCGAGGGCGCGGATGCGGGCGCGGGCGGACTCGACCGGGTCGTCGGCTGGCGGCAGGGCCGCCAGCTCCGTCTCCATGGCGGCGGCCAGTTGGGCCAGCGAGGCCTGGCGGATGGCGCGCAAAAGGGCGTTGCGGTCGGCGAAGTGGCGGTAGGCGGCGTTGGGGACCACGCCCACCCGCCGGGTGACCTCGCGCAGGACCACCGCGTCCGGCCCGCCGCTGCGGACCAGTTCGAGTCCGGCCTGGACCAGTGCGTTCCGTAGGTTGCCGTGTCGGTAGGTGTCGCGCTTCCTTGCGCCGGCCCTGGAAGTCATCGCCACTCCTTTTGTGGACGGCGTCCACATAACTGTGTAACCTACGAAACGCCCGCCCCACATTGTGGCGCCCACTGCGGCGCGGCAATGTGGACATCGTACACAAGGTGCATTGAGCAGCCTGGATCGTCCGTCGCGCAGCACTGTGCGGACCGGCAGAGATCCCGCCATCACACTTCAATGACGAGGAATCCATGGACGATGCGGTACGGCTTGAGTCACTGGCCAAGACCTACGGATCGGGCGACAGCGTGGTGACCGCGCTTCGCGACATCCGGGTCTCCTTTCCGAAGGGGAACTTCACCGCCGTCATGGGGCCGTCCGGCTCAGGGAAGTCAACGCTGCTGCAGTGTGCCGCCGGCCTGGACCGGCCCTCGTCGGGCCGGGTATTCATCGACGGGACGGACATCGCGGAACTGAGCGAGACCCAACTCACCAAATTTCGACGGGAGTCGACCGGTTTTGCCTTTCAGGCGTTCAACCTGCTGCCCTCGCTGACCGCCGAGCAGAATGTGGCGCTGCCGGTGCGGCTGGCCGGGCGCAAGCCCGATCGGCGGACGGTGCAGCAGGTACTCGCCCAGGTGGGGCTGGAGAAGAAGGCAGGGAGCCGTCCCGGTCAGCTCTCCGGCGGCCAGCAGCAGCGTGTCGCCATCGCCCGCGCGCTGGTGACCCGCCCGGCCGTGCTTTTTGCCGACGAACCCACCGGTGCGCTCGACCTCACCACAGGACGCGAACTGCTGGATGTACTGCGGAAACTGGTCGACAGCCCGGCGGACGACGGACTGAGCACGGTGGTGATGGTCACGCACGATCCGAACGTGGCTTCGTTCGCGGACCGGGTGCTGTTCCTCGCCGACGGCAGCCTGGTCGGCGAACTGATCTCTCCCACCTCCGAAGCGGTCGCCGCGCGGATGGCCGAGCTGGCGGTGCCGAAGTGCTAGCAGTGGCTTTCCAGACCCTGCGGGGTCGCTGGGTGTCGTTCCTCGGCACCGTTGTGGCGTTGGTACTCGGGGTCGCCCAGGTCGCGGCCATGGGCTTGCTGCTGACGACCACGCTCGATCTGCCGGACCGGCCTGTGGAGCGGTTCGCCGACGCCCCGGCCGTAGTGATGCCCTCTGACTCGGCGTGGAATCCCGCTCACCACGACCTCGGCGTCCGCTCGTTGCCGCAGGCCAAAGGCGTATCGCAGGATCTGCTGCGGAAGGTCTCCGGTACCGGCGGCACCGTGGTGGACCGGGCCTTCTACGCCCAGCTCGAAGGCGGCTCCAAGGACCAGGTCGGGCATCCCTGGCCGGTGGCACGGTTCGGCGGGTACACGTTGCGGGACGGCCGCGCGCCCGCCTCCGACAGGGAGATCGTCGTCGCCTCCGGCCAGGCGCGGACCGGAGACACGGTGACCGTGCTGACCGCCGCGGGCGTCGGATCGTACACAGTGAGCGGCACCGTCACTCCGGTCGACTGGGAGGACGCGGTCTTCTTCACCGACGCCGAAGCGGCCCGCCTGGCGCCACGGATCGAGGCTCTGGTGGCACTCGGTGCGATCGACAAGGTGCGCGAGGCAGTCGGTGAGGACGCCGAGGTGCTCACCGGGCAGGACCGTCACAAGGCCGACGCCAGCGAGGACCGCGACCGCGAGGCGCTGGACAACACCATCACCTTGGTGCCGGTGATGGCCAGTGTGGCGGGCACCACAGCGGTGTTCGTGGTGGCCTCCACCTTCGCCTTCGCCGTGATTCAGCGCCGCCGCGAGGTCGCCCTGCTCCGCACCGTGGGTGCCACCCCCCGACAGGTGCGCCGGATCATACGGAACGAGGCGTTGCTGGTCAGCGGCTTCGCGTCGGTGGTGGGTACGGTACTCGGCCTGTTCGGCGCGCAGTTGCTCGCCGACATGCTCATCGGGATGGGTGTTTCCCCACCCTGGTTCCGCATCGAACCCTCGCTGCATTGGACTGTGCTGGCGCCACTCGCCGCCGCCTTCCTGGTCGGCGTCCTGGTGGCGCTCTGCGGTGTGACCGTCGCCGCACGGCGGGCCAGCAACATCCGTCCCGTCGAGGCACTGCGCGAGGCGGCGGTCGACGACTCCGGGATGACCCCGGGGCGACTCCTGCTCGGCGCCATCGGGCTGGTCTGCGGAGCCGGGCTGACTGCCTGGATCGCGCTCGGCGACCCGGCCATGGTCCTCTCGCCCAGCGCCTACGCTCTCTCGCTGCTGGTACCGGTACTGGCCGCCGCTGTGCTCGCACCGCTCGCCGTCGGACCGTTCACCCGGCTGCTGATGTGGCCGCTACGCCGCTTCTCGGGACCCATCGCCATGCTCGTACGGGAGAGCGTGCTGACCTCGCGGCGGCGCACCGCTTCCACAGCCGCGCCCATCCTGCTCACCGTCGGGCTGACATTTTCACTGCTGGCCGCCACCGACGCGCTCGGTGCGGCACGCGAGAACGGACTGCAGAACCAGGTGAGGTCGGAGTATGCGCTCGCCCCCGACGGCACTTCGGGCATCAGCCCGCAGGTTGTCGAGAAGGTCTCCCGTATCGACGGCGTGCAGGTCGCGGCCCCCATCCTCACCACCATCTACACCCACGACGAGGATCGGCTGGAGGTGAACGACGGGCTCGTCGTCGACAGCGCCGCGCTGAAGCGGATGATGGACCTGAAGGTGGTCGACGGCTCGTTGGACGCCCTGGACGACAACAGCACGGTCCTGGCCGATCTGTGGGGCATGAAGGTCGGCTCGACGCTCAAGGTCCTGATGGCCGACGGCGAAGAGGCCAACCTGCGCATCGCGGCCACCTACCGCGCGCTGCGCGGCGAGGACGTCGCCTATCTGCCCCAGCGGTTCGCCAAGACCGCCGTCTACGCCCGCGACGGACTCGCGCCGCGCGCCTACATCTCACTTGAGTCCGGCACCGACCGCACCGCCGCGACCACGGCAATCCGCCAGGCGGTCGCCGGAACCGGAGCCCGCCTCATCACCAGGGACCAGCTGGTCGCCTCGGAGAGCGCCTACGCACGCCACCTGACCGAGGTACGGCAGCGCTCCATCACCGTGATCGTCGTGATGTTCTGCTTCATCGCGATCCTCAACACCCTGCTCATGGCGACCGCCGACCGGCGGCGCGATCTGGCGGTGCTCCGGATGGCCGGAGCCACCCCGAAACAGGTCATGCGGTTCTTCATTGCTGAATCGCTCCTGGTGACCGCCATTGGCGTGGCACTGGCACTGATCGCGACCGCGCTCAACCTCACCGGTTTGTGGAGCGCACTGCACCAGCTGTTCGGCACGGCACCCATCACGGTGCCATACGCCGTTATCACCGGCATCACCGTCATGTCCACGCTGCTCGCCGTGACAGGAACCGTGCTGCCCGTCAGCGCGGCACTGCGCGCCAGGACGGTTCAGCTCGTCGGCACCCGCGAATAGCCACCACAGAACCGTGGCCGCAAGAGGCTCGCGCAGTATGCGGTCTGCTCCCTGCCGGGAGCGGACCGCATACTGGCGTCGCCTACTTGGCGCAGACAGTGCCGCGCTCGGGCCCGAGGCTGTGCGCAGCGACAGCGGCATCCCAGGTGCCCTCCCTGATGGCTCAGGCCGACCAGAACTCGGAGGACATCATGTACACGCTCGAGGCGGACACCGGCACCGCCGTGCGTAGGGAACTCGCACACAACCCGCGGCTGTCCCTTGACCTGCTCGGCCGGCTGGCAAGTTGCGTCAAGGTCGGCACGACCCTGTTACCGCGCATCCGCTGACGACGAGCGGGTGCGCCCTCTGGCCGCTGAGCATCCGAAATTGTCCACTCGGACGATCGTCAGGCTTCTGGCCGACGACGACTGGCAGGTGGTAAAGACCGGGGCCGCCAACCCGTCGCTGCCAGTGGGGGAGATGGAGAAGCAGTTGCGTGGCGCCTCGGCAAGCTGGCGGTCCTGACGTTGGCGCATTTCGTTCGGGACGCTGGGCGGTGTGGTCGCGGAGGCCGAACGCCTGGTGCATCAGGGCGAGTCGGAGAAGGTGATCGCTTACTTGCGAGACTGCCTGGACGGTACGAGGAGACCGCGCATCGAAGATCTCTGAACTGCTTCTCCGGACTGCTTCTCCGGACGCTCAGGCCGGTCACGGATCCCGGCCGAAGGCCTCGCTCGCCTCCCGGAAAGCCACAGCTTTGGTGGTGGGGCGTGGTACGTACGTGCGCTCGCCTGGGGGCCGCTTCCGAGAGGGTGATTTTCCGGAGTGCCGGGTTGACGCCAGCCTGGCTTTTTCAGCCATCCGAGGCCGGCGCCCGGCCCTCCGGTGGCAGTACGCGTCGCATGAGCACGCCGACCACCCGCGCCAGGCCGAGTGCTCCTTCCGCGTCGTCCGCCCTGCGGAGCACGCGCCGGACGGGGGCGACCTGGTCGAGGGCGATGCCCTCGCGGGCCAGCAGGTAGGTCAACGTCAGGAACGCACATCGTGCGTTGCCGTCCTCGAACGGGTGGAAGAAGCAGATGTCGAGGTAGGCGCGGGCTGCGCGGGCGTTGAGGGGGAGGTCAGAGTCGGTGGCCTGGGCCAGGCACTTGTCGAGGAGCGCTGGGAGGTTGGCGGTGACGCCGTAGCGTTCGCGGCCGGACTTGGCGTAGGCGGGTCGGGTGCGGAAGGGGACGGAGTCCGTGGCGAGGACGTGACGGTGCCACCGCTGGAGCAAGGCGAAGGCCAGAGGGCGGTCGGCGGCGGCGTCGGCGCGGGCCAGACGGAGGGCGTCCAGGAGGCGTGTCGAGCGTTCCGGCGAGCGGGCTGCGTCGAAGGTGAGGATGTCCTGGAGCGCGCCGTCCCGGGTCGGCGAGGGAGGATGCGCCGGTGTTTTGCCGAGCTGCGGTTTGACGACCGGAGCCGTGTGCCACGGGACCGCTTCGCGTATCTCGAGCCAGGTGCGCAGATGGTCGGCGGTCATGCGGTGTCGGGCTCCAGGGAGGCGGAGAGACGCTCGGCGACGTCGCGGACCACGGTCTGCTCGGGCTCCATCCAGCTTTCGAAACGGCCGCCGACGGCCTCGGCGACCAACGCCGCCGCCCGGGCGGGGGTGACGTCCCAGCGCGTCAGGAACCAGGTCAGCACCTGCTGGCAGTGCCCGTACCAGGCATCGCCGGCGTTGGTCCGGTCCACGACGTGGGTGACCAGGTGCGCGGTGGCACGTTCCCAGGCGTCCTGGCGGTCCTCGGGAGGCAGATTGCCCAGCGGATAACGGTCGAACCGCTCGGCCAGGTCCTCGAGCCACTCCCGCCACTCGCACAGAGCGGAGGCGACGCGGGCGAGCGTCTTACGCGGCTCGGTGATCGAGTGCGCCGCGCAGCACCAACTGCCGACCGGGCCGCCACCGATGTCTCCCTCGTCATGAGCCCAACGCCAGCCGAGGACCCAGCGGCCGTAGCGTTCGACAAGAGCTCGGGTCATGGCCTCCGTCCAAGGTGCCCCCACGTCCCAACTCCAGTCGCTGAGCTTTTGCAGCGATGCCGGATCGTCCTTTCCGTACCTGGGGCGGGCCGGTACGGCAGGAGCGAGAGCCGGTATCTCCATGCGGGCGGCGGCCGGGTCGAAGGGGTGGGCGCGGGGGTCGACCTCGGGCCAGGTAAGGGCAGACGGCAGGAACTCGTACGTCACCAGGGGAGCCTCACGGATGCTGGATGGACATGCAACGGCGTTTCTGAGGCGATCCTCAAGACCTTGCTGGGGGCGCATCGGCTTCGCCCAGACCAGGTGGGCCGACCTGCTGGTCCGTCAGCAAGTGGAAGTGAGCCGTGGACCTGGGTAGGTTCGGGGTTGCCTTAACGGAGCTTGGTGGACACGAACGTCTCGAATCACAACCGCCAGGTCCGGCTGTCGTTCCTTGGCTGAATCCGAGACAGCCACGACTGTACGACCGATGTCCGGCCGCACCAACTGACCGGGTGAGGGGCGACGTCGGAGCCTTGGCGGTTGAGGGGTCACGCTGTTCGGCGTATCGGGTCGTGCACAATCGACAGCAGCGCCAGTTCGACGGGCCCAATCCGCTGGCGTGATCCGTAGAAGCCCTGGAGGTTGTGTCGAAGCGGCGATGCTCTTCGATCCGCTGCCGTCCGGTGGGTGGCGCCCGCCTGCCGGGTATGGCACACGGGCCGGTCCCGAGGGACCGGCCCGTGCTGTCCTCACGCGGACAGGGTCACTAGCTCTTCTTCAGCGTGAAGTTGCCGATCGTCGTCTCTCCCTTCTTGAGCTTCACCGTGGTGGTCACCGGCTTGTAGCCGTCCTTGGACACGATCACGTTGACCGGGTTGAGGCGGGTGTCGAACCACAGGGCGTAGGTGCCGTCCTTGGCCGTCCGCAGGGTGTAGCTCGACGTCGCGGCATTGATCTGGATGGTCGCTCCGGCCAGCTGATCGGTGCCGCCCTTGCCGTCCTCGCCGAGCACGGTGCCGGTGTACTTGCCCCAGTCCTTGGGCGGCTGCACGGTCATCGTCACGTCGATCGGTGCCACAGGCGGAGTGTCCGACTTGATGCCGAGCTGGGCGGTGTACTTGCCGGGCTGCTGCACGCCCGCCGCCGTGGAGGCCTCAAACGCCACCTTCACCGTGATGCTCTCCCCGGGCTGCAGCGTCGCCGAGGTCGGGGACGCGGACAGCCACGGTACGTCGGTGGCAGTGGCGCACTGGTCGAAACCGGGCAGCAGTTCGCTGTCCGACGTCGGGGTGAAGCCGCCGGTCGAGCCACCGACCTTGACGAACCCGCACGCCGCACCCGCCCGGTAGCGGGCGAAGTTGGCGTTGGGCAGCGCCGACCAGGAGTTTGCCGCCGGGTCGTACGCCCAGCCCTGGTTGGTGACCGTGGTGGAGTTGTTGATGACACCGGTGGAGAGCACCAGCAGGCCGTTCGCGCTGTCCGCGGCCACCCCCCAGAAGTCGACCGGCAGGTCGGCCATCTGAGTCCAGGCGTTCGCGCCCGGGTTGTAGGCGTACGTGCTCTTCAGCGTCGTCGGCCCGTTGCCGCCGGCGCAGTAGAGCGCGCCGTCGATCCCGCCGCAGCCCTGCCACGCCACCGCGACCGGGTACGCGGCGACCGTGGTGAACGTGTCGGCCCCCGGGTTGTACCGGACGGTCACATTGGACTTGCTGCAGTTTCCGTCCACGCAGCCGCCGACCAGGTAGATCTGGCCGTCGACCACCCCGATGCCGGGCGCGGCCCGCGGGGCCGGGTTGGTGCCGGCCCGGGTCTCCCACGTGTTGGTACCGGGGTCGTAGGCGTAGACCTTTGCCGACGGGTTGCCCGCCGAGTCCCAGCCACCGAAGACGTAGAGCTTGCCGTCGACGAACGTCGCTGCCGGCTTCTCCAGGGCCGCCGGCATGTCGGCGATCTTCGTCCAGGTGTTCGCCGGCGGGTCGTACACGTAGCTGTTGGCGAGGTTGGCGGCGCCGTCGGTTCCGCCAACCGAGTACACCTTCCCGTCGTACGCGGCCACGGCGTTGTCCATGACCTTGACCGGGTAGTTGGCCGTGTCGATCCACGGCGGCGCGTACGGGGTCGGCTCCAGGACGTCACCGGGCTTGCTGTCGCCCCGCCAGGCGGGCGACACGCCGCCCCCCTTGACCCGGAGGTTCT
Source organism: Streptomyces colonosanans (assembly GCF_001866645.1). GTDB lineage: Bacteria > Actinomycetota > Actinomycetes > Streptomycetales > Streptomycetaceae > Streptomyces > Streptomyces colonosanans. The sequence goes on along the minus strand of NZ_MLYP01000022.1, from coordinate 66,092 downwards.
GCAGGCGCGCGCCGTGCTTACCGAGGATCTCGGAGTTGCCGGCCCGCTCGGACAGCTCAAACGTGGCAGCTGCGGTGCCGTCGTTGCGGATTGTCGTCGTCGCTGTCTTGGTCTCGCCCAGCGTCAGGCTGCTCTCCACCGATGGCGGGGTGATGTTCAGCCGGCCCGACTTGAGTGCGAAGTCCTCCCGCGTGGCCCGGTCAGCCGCCACTTCTACCGTGGATGTAACCGATTTGTACTGGTTTTTCGCCCCGGTGAACGGGTGCTTTCCGGTCAGGGTCGAGAACATCCAGTAGAAGCCGTCGCCGAGTTTGGCGTCGTCCGGAGTCGGTCCGGTCACCGCCTTCTCCGCCGGCTTGTCCTCGCTGATCACTGTCGCATCGTTGAGCCCGGCGTTGGTGTTGCCGTCCAGCACCCGGCCGACCAGCAGGCCACCCGGGATCGGGTCGCAGGACCGGTTGACGATCGACATGTTGTCCAGCTCCCACCACCATGCGTAGGTGGCCTGGTAGTGGAACCGGATCCGCACGTCGGACTTCCCGGCCGCCTGCGGCACCGGGATCTCCTCCAGCACCGGACCACGCCGGCTGGTGCTGGTCCAGTGCGACACGTTCTTCCAGGTCGTGCCGTTGTCAACGCTCACGTCGACGTCGGCGAACCCGCTGAGTGCCCGGTAGTCGCTGTTGAACCGCAGCACCGGTGCCGGTACAGCGGACAGGTCCATCGCCGGGGTGATCAGCGTGGTGTCCATCGGCTTGCCGGAACCGGCGGCGTCGCTGTCCGCGATGGCGTACTTGCCGCTGCCTCCGGTGAGGTTGCCCCGGTTCTTCGGGTCGGTGAAGTTCCAGCCGCCGTTGGGGGTGGTGTTCTCCACGCTCCAGCCGGACGGCGTGTCCCCGGACTCGAACTGCTCGGAGACGACCGGTTCGCCGTAGCGGGTCTTGTACCCGGTGGCTTTGCAGGAGGTCTCGACCGCCAGGTCGAAGTTCCGCACCAGGTCGCTGTCGCTGACGGTGACTTGTGCCGTTCCTTGCTGGTACGACGGGTACACCGGCTTGACCGTCAGGCCGTACTCGGCACCCTGCGGGAGGTCGACGTTGTACGCGCCGGTCGCCGGGTCGGTGAAGACCGGGCCGCCCGGCTTGCCGGCCACGTCGATGCGTGCGTAGAGCGGCCAGCCATGCCCGGAGTCGTCCTTCACCACGCCGCTGACCTTGCGCAGCGGAACCGGGTCGAGTGCGAAGCTCGCCGTCACGGCGCCACCGTCGGGCACGGTCACCGTCTCGGACTTCGACGCGTAGCCGAATGCCGAAGCGGTCACCTCGTGCTGACCAGTCGGCAGGGTCAGCTTGTACTCGCCCTGGTCGTTGGTGACGGTTCCGCTGCCGCCGACGCGTACCGTCGCACCGGGGATTGCTCCGCCACCGGACTTGGTGACCTTGCCGGTCACCTCACCGCGCGGGCCGTTGACGCAGTTGGGGAACTTCATCGAACCGATGCGGGTCTGCCAGTTGGCGGAGCTGGTCTGGGACAGGTACTCGGAGGTGTACCAGAACGTGCAGCCGTCCGTCGGGTCCACCGACATCGAGCTGTAGTCACCCCAGCGGGCCGCCGAGTGGGTCTGTGCGCCGGTCCCGGCGATCAGGGTCCGCTCGCTCTGCCCCAGTTCGCCCAGCGGGTCACCGGAGAGTCGCCCGGCCACGCGGATCGACGGGAAGGACGTGCTGCCCGATGACGAGTAGCCGATGGCCATGTTGCCGGTGACGTCCATGGCCGCGCTGGCCATCCACCGGTTCTCGCCGTCCGGCGCATAGGTGCCCTGCTGATGGATAGCCCAATCGGTGGGCGAGTTGCTGCGCAGTTCGTACCACCGTACGCCGGCGTGGTCGCCGCCGACATCCACGGTGTGGTTGAGCACCATGGAGGCGTGGTCGCCGAAGTTGCGGTAGGCCGCCCGGTACATCAACCGGTCGGCGATCGCGTCCAGTCGCGCCGAGGTGCCCTGCTGCGGGATGCAGGACCGGGCGCCGTTGCACATGTTCGAGTCGAACGGTGCGGTCTCCAGGGACCGGTTCGGCGCCAGGTTGTTGCCGAAGGTGGAGTTCGCCGGGTTGGTCCAGTCGACGTGGAAGTCCCACATCAGCAGCCGGTCGGTGGGCGAGGTGCCCCAGGCGTCGTCGTCGAACATGGAGAACGGGTTGGGTGCCCCGGCCGGCGGCGCCTGACCCTCTGCGTCGGCGGGCAGCAGGCCGCCGAAGTCCGGACCGAGGTGGAAGTACACCATCCGGGCCGGCTGGCCGGCGAGCATCTTCTCCCGCTCGAAGGCCACCGCTCCGGCGCCGACGAAGGACGGCGCGAACTCGTTGGTGGTCATGTAGTAGGCGTCCGGCCAGATCCCGTACTTCGGGTAGTCGTTCATTCGGGTCTGGTGGTAGAGGAAGTCGTACCGGTAGAAGGCCCCGGTCGGGTCCCCGGTCTGTGAGATCGCCATGCACTGGTGGTTGCCGGCGGATCCGCCCGGCAGGGCGAACTGGGTGATCATCCAACGATCGGCGGTCTCGTCGTAGAGGACCACCGGGTCGCCGTCGTTCCTGGTCTCGCACGGTCCGCCGAAGCCGGCGAAGACCGCATTACCCGGCAGTGGCCCGAGCAGCTTGTTGCCGCTCTTGTCGAACACGGCGTAGTGGCTGTTGACCATCTGGACGTAGTGGTTGGGGCCGACATCGCCGTTGGTGTCCGGCGGAAGCACGCCGTCGACGTTGCCGACGCCCTCGAAGTTGGCCTTGAACTCGGGTACCTGGCTGGCGGTGAATTCACGCTGAACCCGACTGCTGCTCTCCTTCGCGGACGGGTTGACGGCGGTGCGTTCCAGCGAACGGGCCGGCTGCACGGAGGGCTTGGCGCTGCTGCGCTTGGTACCGCCGGGCTTCGCGGCGATGTCACGCAGCTTCGGGGAGAGGTCGTGTTGCAGCGCGTCGCGTACCTTCGCCTTCGCGGCCGGCTGGGCTGCGGGTGCGGCGGGCGCCGTGTCGGCGGGCTTCGCCGTGGCTGGTAGGCCACCGACGAGCAGGGCCAACATGGCCAGGACTGCCACCAACCCCGCTCGTAGGGTTCTTCGTCGTGCACGTTGCATGGGACATTGCCTCCTTGTCGAAGCAAACTGAGGATGTCTCAGACCACGTGGGGGGTTTGGGCTACCGGGGTTCGTATTCGTCGTCCGGGCCGGTCCCGGTGACGTGTCCACGAAAGTAAAGAGAATGTAAGGCATGTTGAGTAGAGTGATTTCCGGACATACATGGAGCCAGAGCTGTAGCGGATGACGGGATCGCGCGAGGTGGTGAAGCGGAGGGCGGTGCGGGCTTGCCGCCAGGATCGGTCGGGGCTTTCGGTGCGATCTGTCGGCTTCGTGGCAGTGGGCATGGCAGTGACGGTTGATCAGGAGAGGCGTGTTCCTGGTGGTGGGCCGATGCCCGGCCGCACCAAGTGAACCGGGGAGCGGCTCTGGGCGGGCAACGTTCAGCACTTGGAGTACGTCGTCCGATGCCTGCCCAGCAGTTGACCCGCCGGGGGCACCCGGGACAGGTCGAAGAGCGGTGCCAGTGCCCTGTCGCTCGCCAGGACCCGCCATGCCGGAACCCGCACTGCGACCCACCGGGCACGCCTTCGATCGGTACCCCGTGTTCTCACTGGCCCGGTGAACAGCAGGTCCACCTGATGCAACCGCCCTCTCAGGGCACGATGTGCGCCACGCATATTCGGGAGCGATCCACTCGGCGATGAGGCACACTCAGGCGGCCGATGAGTTCTGGTGTGCCTGCCGGTCTGTATCGGTGCAACGTCCGACCATCCAGTCCGGTTCCCCTCGGCTACGGGCGACTGCGACCAGGAACCCCAGTGAGGTGCTGTCATGTCAGCTGCGATAACGGAACGACCAACCGCCGCAGAGGCAGGCGGCGGCACACCTATTGTGGTGCGGCTGCTGGTGCTGGCCACGTTCGTAGTGATCCTCAACGAGACCATCATGATCAACGCGATTCCGCGGCTGATGGAGTCCTTGCACATCACCGAGCAGTCAGCGCAGTGGGTGTCCACCGCGTTCATGCTCACCATGGCCGCGGTGATTCCGGTCACCGGATGGTTCCTGCAGCGGGTCACCACCCGCCGGGCCTATGCGCTCGCGATGGGCACCTTCCTCGTGGGTACCGTCGTGTCGGCCGTTGCCCCGGCCTTCGCGGTGCTGCTGGTGGGCCGTATCGTGCAGGCCGCGGGTACGGCCGTGATGATGCCGCTGCTGATGACCACATTGATGACCGTGGTGCCCGCGCAGAACCGCGGCAAGGTGATGGGCAACGTCACCCTGGCGATGTCGGTGGCGCCTGCGCTCGGGCCCGCCATATCCGGGGTCATCCTGCAGGCCGGCTCCTGGCGACTGCTGTTCGTGGTCGTGCTGCCGATCGCGGCCGGGGTGACCCTCTTCGGGCTGCGCAAGCTGGAGAACATCGGTGAGCAGCAGGCGAGTTCCATCGACTGGTTCAGCGTCTGCATCGCGGCGCTCGGCTTCGGCGGCCTGGTGTACGGCCTGAGCCTGGTCGGTGAGAGCGACCGCAGGACGCTCGGCATCGGCATCGCCGCCGCCGGCATCGTGGCCATCGCGGTCTTCGCGCTCCGTCAGTTCCGGCTGCAGCGCGACGGTACACCGCTGATGGACCTGCGCACCCTCCGGTACGGCACCTTCACCCTGTCCCTGGCCCTGATGGCCATCGGCTTCCTGACGATGCTCGGCTCGATGATGCTGCTGCCGCTGTATCTGCAGAACGTGCGCGACCTCAGCCCGCTCGAAACCGGTCTGCTGGTCATGCCGGGTGGTCTGGCCATGGGCCTGCTGGGACCGGCTGTCGGAAAGGCATTCGACCGGTTCGGCAGCCGGACGCTGGTGCTGCCCGGCTCGATCGGTATCGCGCTCGCCCTCGCGGGATACACGCAGATCGCGGTGACGACGCCGTACTGGCAGATTCTGGGTCTGCACGTGCTGCTGATGGTGAGCCTGGCGGCGACGTTCACCCCCGTCTTCGCCCTGGGCATGGGCGCGCTGCCCCCGCACCTGTACTCCCATGGCAGCTCGATTCTGGGAACGCTGCAGCAGGTCGCCGCGGCGTTCGGTACCGCGCTGATAGTGACCGTGATGGCGTCGCGCACCACCAGTCAGATCGCCGATGGTGTCGCCGTCGTGCCCGCCCAGGTGAGTGGGATGAAACTCGGCTTCGGCGTCGCGGCCGCCCTCGCCGTTGTGACGATCGTGATCGCGGCGAAGCTGCCGCAGCGGGTCGCGGGCACCGACACCCCCGCTGATGCCGACGGCCCGCCCGCGGACGGGAATCCCGACCTCGGCGAGCGGGTCACCGACAAGGCGTAGAGGTCCTGACCCACCCACCGACCGCGCTCCCGTCCGGCGAACACGTCCGGGGCGGGAGCGCGGTCGTTCAGTGCCGGCCAGTGACTGGGAGCCGGCCATTCGAGCTTGTCGACTGGCGGACGCGGGCTCTGCGACGCGAGTGACGCCCTGATGGTCACGCCGTGCGAAGGAATGCCAATCATGTCGTACTGGCTTGGTCCATCGGTGAGTTCGGTCCGACGGCGGGCCGGCGCTGCGGCAGGCGGAGGGTGAAGGTCGAACCGGCGCCCGGTGTGCTCGTTGCGGTGACGGTCCCATGGTGCGCTTCGGCCAGGCGGCGGACGATGGCCAGTCCGAGGCCGCTGCCGCCGCTCTGCCGGTTGCGGGATTTGTCCGCGCGCCAGAACCGGTCGAAGACATGCGGCAGGTCGTCGGCCGGGATTCCGGTGCCGGTGTCCGCCACGTCGATCACGGCTGTGGCGACCTCGTCGGGATCGGCCCCGCCGAGGTCGGCCTCGACGCGGGCGCTCAGCGTGACGGAGCCTCCGGCGGGCGTGTGGCGGATCGCGTTCGATACGAGATTGCTCACCATCTGCCGTATCCGTACCGGGTCGGCCATGACCTGGACGGGTCCGGTTGTCACGGTGCGGACGGTGACACCGGCTGCGGCGGCCGTGGCCTGGTTGGACGTGGCGGTGGCCGACAGGAGTTCGGTGACCTGGACGGACTCGGGCGACAGACGGAGCTCGCCGGCCTCTGCCGCCGAGAGGTCCCGCAGGTCGTCGATGATGTGCTGGAGCTGGCGGGCCTGCCCCAGCAGGGAGGTCACCAACTCGGCGTCGGGACGCGCGAGGCCGTCCTCCACCGCCTCCAGCCAGCCCCGGATGTTGCTCACCGGCGTACGCAGCTCATGAGCAATGTCGTTGGTCATGTCCCGCCGTACGGATTCCAGCCGTTCGCGGCGCAGCGACATCGCGTTGAAGGCGGCCGAGAGCCTCGCGATCTCGTCGTCTCCCCGTACCGGCACGCGCGTGGACAGCTCGCCGGCCTTCATGCGCATGGCCGCTGCGGTCAGTGTCCTGAGTGGCTTCACCAGGCGGATGCCCGCCAGCGTGGTCACGGCAACCGTCAGCACCAGCACGGCCGCGGCCCAGCCGGCGATACGGAGCCGGTTGGCGGGAGAGAGGTCGAAGAAGGTTGTCGCCGTGCGTCCGGGGCCGCTGACGTACATGAGTGCGGCGGGGGCCACGTACGGCGCCAGCTGCTGACTGCGGCTCGTCGTCAGGCACGGGGTGACGGTCGAGGCAGGGGGCGCGTTGTGGGTCCGCGCCTCCCAGCTGCCGTCGAGGGCCAGTGTCACCGCGTCCGCCTGCCGGCGGGCCAGACATGCGTTGACGAGCGTGGTGAGCGATTTCAGGGCTTCGGCTTCCGACGGTGTCGGATCGGTGAGCGCCGTCGTGGGGCAGCGCTGGTCGCCGAAGATCGGCGCACCACCAGGACTCGGCACCACCACTCTCGGACGTCCGCTGGGCATTGTGCGCATATGTGCCTGGACGCCGCCGTGGTCGCGCAGACACGTGGCCACCCGGGTCGCGATGACTTTCAGGTACTCGCTGTCTTCCCCGGACAGCTTGAAGGGGCCCACGGCCCGCGAGTCGATCAGCTCGGTCCCGGAGCCGTCGTCCGTGTCCGCGTCCTTGTTCTTGCTCAGTTCCGGGTCGACGGCCAGCGGGTCGACGACCGCGGTCGCCTTCTGCGGCCGCTGGAACGGGTGGTCCCGGTCGACGGCCGAGTCTGCGAGGGGGCGGCCGTCCTTGCCGAGTAGGACGATGCGGTGGCCGGTCGACCGCGCGAGCCGGTCCACGGTGGGCCGGACACCGCTCCAGGTCGGATGAGTCGCGGCGTAACCAAGGAGGGTGTCGTAGACCCGGGCGTCGTCGGCCAGTGCCTGGCCTCGCTCACGGCTGAGCGCGACGGCGGTGCTCTGCACCACCACCCATGCGGTGACGGTGATCGAGCAGACCGAGACGAGGGCCGAGACCGCCAGCAGACGCAGCAGCAGACTGTGCCGCGGAGGCGAGGTTGAGGCGGCTGGAATGGTTGGGGAGGTGGAGGTGGCGGCCGTGGTCCGGGCTCTACGCATGAGGGCGAACCTGCTGGTCGTCCACGAGCTTGTACCCCACCCCGTACACGGTGACCAGGGGCGAAAGGTGCCGTGCCATAGCGGGCTGTGCGTCCGCTTGGGCGTCCTTGAACTTGCGGCGCAGGTTCATGACGTGGACGTCGACCGTCCTGGGGGTGATGAACGGGTCGGAGCCGTGCAGACGCTCGAGGATCTGAGCTCTGGACAGGACCTGCCCCGGGTGCTCGGCGAGCAGGTCGAGGAGGCGGAATTCGCCCGGCGTACAGCGGATCGTGCGTCCGTACGCCCACACTTCGTGCCGGGCGCGGTCGACCGTCACCGGGCCGGCCTCCAGTACGGAGGAAGAGGGATCCGTTCCCCGGCCGGAAACGGTGTCCGCGCCCCGGTCGCTCCGCCGTAGCAGGGCCCGTATGCGCGCCATGAGTTCGCGCGGACTGAACGGCTTGGTCATGTAGTCGTCCGCGCCAAGATCCAGACCGAGCAGGAGATCGTCCTCGGACGATCTGGCCGTCAGCATGAGCACAGGAAGGTCCGCAAGACGGGGTTCCGCACGCACGATGCGGCACACGTCGAGCCCGTCGACCCGCGGCATCATCACATCGAGGACCAGCAGGTCGGGGCGTCTGCTGCGCAGCAGGTCGAGAGCGGAGCGGCCGTCGTGCACGAGGGTCACCGCGTGCCCCTCGTGCTCCAGGTACCGACGGACCAGTTCGGCCTGGTCGGCATCGTCCTCGGCTATCAACACTTCTGCGCACATGGCGTCAGTCTAGGAACAGGAACAGCGGTGTTCTGTTCGTCCAGAAGCCCTTCCCCGGCAGGAATACCGGACCACTATTAGTTCCTGACGTTTGCCTGACATTCGTTGCGCACGCTGTCCGGCATGCAGCACAAGCACACAGCCACGCACTCGTCCACGTACTCATCCCGAATCCTTGCCGTCGTCGGCCTGGGTGTCGCCGCCGGAATGACGCTGACCGCATGCGGCGGCGGTGACGGCGCCGGGAGCAGCTCGGGCAAGGGTGTGGACACCTTGCAGTCCGGCGCGCCGGCGGGCAAGAGCACGGCGTCGAAGGGCGGCGCGCACGACTCGGCCGTGGACGCCAAACGGCCCCAACTGAGGCTGGACACTTCCCTGGAGGAGGAGCAGCGGCTCTCGGACGCCTACAACGCGTGCCTCCAGGCGCACGGTGTGCCGATGAACACCGAGCGGGCGGCCGCGGCCGGCGCCAAGCAGGCAGCCCCCAAGGTGAGCGAGAAGGACAACTCCAAGTACCAGGCCGCTTACGACGCCTGCCTGGTCAAGCTGCCGCTCCGACCTCCCGAGACCAGTCCCGAGACCAACGCGCACTACGCGGACGACTACCGCGCGTACGTCAAGTGCCTTCAGCACAGAGGCATGAAGATCCACCTGATCTCCGACACAAGTGTGTACCCGGACGGCCTGGGCTGGACCTACGACGACGACACCACGGGCAGCCTCCCCGAGTCCAAGGAAACCGAGGCCGACCGGGCCTGTTTGCTGGAGGCGTTCAGTGACAAGTAGCGGCTCGGCGGCCGGCAGTGGCGCGCCCGGCAGCGACAGTTCGCCGACGAGTGGGGAATCGTCCCGGAAGCGGCCGCGGCGGGCTCTGCGCAGGGTGAGTGTGGTGGCGGCCGTGCTCGCGGTCGCCACGGGTGGCATCTACGGGGCGACGGCGCTCTCGGACCACGGCAAGCGGCAGCAACCCGGCCCCGCCGCCGCTCCCTCCGCCCAGACCACCAAGGTGAAGCGAGCTGACCTGGCCGACTCCCGGACCCTGTCCGGCGTGCTCGGCTTCGGCGGCCACGTCACGGTCAAGGGCACCGGGAAGGGCGTCATCAGCAGACTTCCCGCCTCCGGCTCCGTCGTCTCCCGGGGAAAGCCCCTGTACTGGATCGACGACGAGCCGGTCACGTCGTTCTTCGGCGACACCCCGTTCTTCCGCCCGCTGGACAAGGCGGGGACGAACGGACGGGACGTGACCGTCCTGGTCGAGAACCTGCAGGCCCTCGGTTACGACATCGGTCCCCGGCCCCGGCAGGTCCCGGAGACTCCAGCGGGTGGCGGAACGGACAGCGGTATGGGCAGTGAGGCGAACAACGGAACAACAAGCGCTGGTGCGGGTGGCGTCGGCACCGAACTGACCACCGGAGTACTCGAAGCGCTCAAGCGCTGGCAGCACGACACCGGCCGGAAGACGACCGGAACGCTGGATCCGGACCGGACCGTGGTTCTGTCCGGGCCCTTGCGCGTCGACGCCGTCACGGCGCAGCTCGGTGACCCTGCCACCGAGGACGTCCTCACCCTCACCTCGCAGGAGAAGACGGTCACGGTGAAGGTCGACGCGAGCAGCGCCGACTCCATCCACAAGGGCGACAAGGTCACCATCACCCTCCCCGACACCAAGGACGTCCCCGGCAACGTCATGTCGGTCAGCACCACGGTGCAGGGCAGCAACGACAGCGACGCGGGCGACGGCGTCGACACGACCCCCACGCTCCAGGTGAAGGTGCGGCCGACGCACAGCGCCGACATCGCCAAGATCGACGCGGCGTCCGTACAGGTCGTCTTCACGGCCGCGACCAGGAAGGACGTGCTCGTGGTCCCGGTGGGCGCTCTCCTGGCGCTGAGCGAGGGCGGTTACGCGTTGCAGCGCCCCGGCGGGAAGCTGGTCGGGGTCGAGACGGGTCTGTTCGCCAAGGGGCTCGTGGAGGTCAGCGGTGCCGGCGTCGAGGAGGGCGACGTGGTGGTGACGGCGTCATGACGAGCCCGCGGCCCGGCCCAGCAAAACCACTGCCCAACCCACCGGGGACGCCGACCAGTCTGCGGGCACGGTGGGACACCCCGCCGAACCTGCCCGTCGACCCCGGCGCCCCCGTCCTCGCCGTCCAGAACGTCCGCAAGGTCTACCCAGGAGGCGTCACCGCCCTCGACAACGCTTCCCTGACCATCCGGGCGGGCGAGTTGCTGGCGATCGTCGGCCGCTCGGGCTCCGGCAAGTCCACCTTGCTGAACATCATGGGCACCCTCGACAGGCCGACCAGCGGCACCGTCCGGATCGGCGGCCGGGATGCCGCACGGCTGTCCGACCGGGAACTGTCCGCGCTGCGCGGACGCTGGCTGGGGTTCGTCTTCCAGCACTTCCACCTCACGGACGGCCTCACGGCCGAGGAGAACGTCGGCACGGGACTGCTCTACGCGGGCGTGCCGCGCCGCCGGCGCCGGCCGATGGCCGTGACCGCCCTCGACCGTGTCGGTCTTGCCCACCGCACCCGCCATCTGCCGCACCAGCTCTCGGGCGGCGAACGCCAGCGGGTGGCCATCGCCAGGGCCTTGGTCAACGAGCCCGCGCTGGTCCTCGCCGACGAGCCGACCGGTGCCCTCGACACCGCGAACGGACAGTCCGTGCTTCACCTCCTCACCCAGCTGAACAGCGAGGGCACCACCATCGCCGTCATCACGCACGATCGGGACATCGCGGCACGCCTGCCCCGCCGGATCGAGATGCGGGACGGGCACGTCGTCGCCGACGTGCACGACGAGGCGCGGGCCGCCGGGGGCGGCGCGTGACCCGCGGTACGACTTCTCCCGGAGGCGACCGCCCCGCGGACGCGGACGCCAGGCGCCATGACCAGCCCCGCCCCGCAGACGCGAGGCACCGACATCCGGCCCCGGCTCGCGCCACAGGCGCGGACGCCAGGCACCGCGACCCGACCCGCCCCGTGCGGCTGGCGCCGTCGGACGTGCTGCGGCTCGGACTGCTCGGCATCCGTATTCGCCGGATGAGGGCGGCTCTGTCCGCACTCGGCATTTCGATCGGCATCCTCACGCTCGTCCTGGTCACGGGAATTCCGGCGTCGAGCCGGGCTGCCCTCGACGAGCAACTGACGGCGCTGGGCACGAATCTGCTCAGAGCACAGCCGCAGCCCAACCAGAAACCCGCGGTGCTGCTGCCGCCGGAGGCTGCGGGAATGGCCGCCAGAATCGGCCCGGTGAGCCGCACGAGTGCCGTCGCCAACACGCACGCGATCGTCCGGCGCTCCGACCGGACCGACCCCAACGATGGGCTCGGGCTCACCGTCCTCGCCAGTCAGGACGACCTGCTGCCCACAGTGAACGGCGAAGTAGCCTCGGGCCGTTTCCTGACCCCCTCCACCGACCGGCTGCCCACCGTCGTACTCGGCTACCAGGCCGCCGCCCGGCTCGGCATTCCCCGCATCGTCCCGGGACAGCAGGCCCCGCAGGTCATCATCAATCAGACGTGGTTCACGGTCATCGGCGTCCTCGACCCGATGCCGCTCGCCGAGGACCTCGACCGCTCCGTCCTGGTGGGCTGGCAGGCGGCAGAACGGGAACTCGCCTTCGACGGACACCCCACGGTCGTCTACGTACGGGCCGACGAGGACGCCATGGAAGCCGTGGCCGACGTCCTGCCTGCCACCCTCAACCCGCAGCTGCCCGGACTGGTGCAGGTCAGCCGACCGTCCGACGCCCTGGCCGCAAAACGTGCGGCGAACAGCACGTTCTCGGCTCTCTTCCTGGGACTGGCGGGAGTGGCCCTGCTGGTCGGCGGCATCGGGGTCGCCAACACCATGTACATCTCCGTCCTGGAGCGGCGCAGCGAGATCGGTCTCCGGCGGGCGCTGGGAGCCAACCGCAGACAGATCAGGGGCCAGTTCATGACGGAGTCCGTGGTGCTCTCCCTGCTCGGCGGTGTGGCGGGAACGGCGATCGGCGCACTTGCCACGGTCGCCTACGTGACGTATCAGGGCTGGCCACCGGTGATCCCTTTGACCGCTCTGGCCGTGGGCACGGGCGGAGCGACGGCCATCGGCGTCCTGGCGGGCGTGTACCCATCCGTGCGTGCCGCCCGCCTGGCCCCGACGGAGGCCCTGAGCGCGGCGTGATCCGCGAGCTTCAGCCGACGCGGACGCCGAAGTCGGTATCGGCGATCACCCGAGCCGACCCTGCGCCCACAGCGCCGATCACGCTGCTCGCGGGCGCGTAACGCACAGGCGGACCGGACTTGGTGAGGATTGGAGGTGAAGCTCGGCCCTTGGCTCCGCGATGAGCGGGGACCTTACGACGGCACGCCGACCACGTCAGGCGACCTGGCCGGGTTCGACGTCGCGGTCATCGCGGTGCCAACCCCGCTGTGCGACGGCACGCACGGCGGTGACCAATACGCCGGCCTCCCGTAGCTTGTTGGCGTAGGCCTCGCCTTTGTCGCGCAGCACGTCGGCCTCGGCCGTGATCACCAAGGTTGGAGGCAGGCCGCGCAGCTGCTCGGTCGTGGCACGCATCGGGGACGCGGTGATCTGGGCGCGCTCGTTCTTGTCGGTCGTGTACTGGTCCCAGAACCACTGCATACCGTCCCGGCGCAGGAAGTAGCCGGTGGCGAACTGGTGGTAGGAGCCGGTGTCGAAGCTGGCGTCGGTGACCGGGTAGAACAGCACCTGCTGGAGCAGCGGGATGCCACCGCGTTGCTTGGCCATCAGGGTCAGGGCGGCTGTCATGTGGCCGCCGACGGAGTCCCCGGCCACGGCCAGCCGGGAGCCGTCGAGGCCTTTGGAGGCTCTCTGCTCCACGATTCACTTCGCGACGGCGAAGTTCTGCTCGACGGCGACCGGGTAGCGGGCCTCGGGTGACAGGTCGTACTCGGGGAACACGACGGCGGCGTTCGCGCCGATGGCGAGTTCACGCACCAGGCGGTCGTGAGTGTGGGCGTTGCCGAAGACCCAGCCCGCCCCGTGGATGTAGAGGATCACCGGGAGAGTGCCCGCCGCGCCAGCGGGCTTGACGATGCGCGCCCGGACGCTGCCCGTCGGACCGCCCGGGACAGTGATCCACTCCTCGTCGGCCTCCGGCTTCTCGACTACGGAGAACCAAGTGCGCTGTGAGGCACGTTGCAGTGCGCGGACAGGACACACAAGGGCATCCACCCTGACTAGTCTGACGACTCAGCGGCTGCGGTTCGCCCGTCAATCGACTGCGGGCCTCGCCGCTATCGTGATCGGCCCCGCCAGCGGGCTACTCACCCGCGTGGTGTTGCACCGTCGGCCCACCGCAGCGGAAAGGAAGCCGTATGCGCAGGCTGCTGACTGACGCGGTCCGCACGCTCGCACCGCCCTCGGGGGATCCTCACGGCCCGCTGCCTCCGCTGATGCTGACGCTGACCGTGGTCACCGGTCTGGTCGACGCGGTGAGCTATCTGGGGCTCGGACACGTCTTCGTCGCCAACATGACGGGCAACGTGGTGTTTCTGGGATTCGCGCTGGCAGGCGCCCCCAACCTCTCCGCACTCGCCTCCGTCGTCGCGATGACCGCGTTCCTCCTCGGTGCGCTCGCCGGCGGCAGGCTTGGAACCCGGTTTTCCACCCACCGCGGGCGCCTGTTGAAGACGGCCACCGCGGCACAGACGGTCCTGGTCGCCGTCACCGTCGCCGTCACCGCCGCCACCGACGGCCGGGTCACCACCGGTGTCCAGTACACGCTGATCGTGTTGCTCGGGCTGGGCATGGGTTTGCAGAACGCGGTCGCCCGGCGCCTCGGGGTTCCGGACCTCACCACGACCGTACTGACCCTGACCTTGACGGGACTGGCCGCCGACTCCACCCCGGCCGGCGGTGCGGCGCCGCGCCCCGGCCGCCGGATCCTGTCCGTGCTGGCCATGTTCCTCGGAGCCGTTATCGGAGCCGAGCTCCTTCTGCACGGGCACCTCGTGGCCACCCTGGGCCTGGCCCTGCTGCTCCTGGCGACCACCTCCGTGGCCACGCACCGCCTGTCCGCCACCCATGCCGCCTGGGCCCGCCTGCCGTCCTGATGCCCCCGGTGCCCGTCCACAGGCGCACCTGTCGCCTCGAGGCCCGAGGTCTCCCCCCGTCCCCAGGAGCTTCGGCGTATCCGGCTCAGCCCCGGATCGGCTGACAGCCATGGCCGACGGTTTCCCGCCATTCCTGCGGAGACATCCCGTAGGCGGCCCGGAAGACTCGGCTGAAGTGAGCGGCGCTCTGGAAGCCCCAGCGGTTGGCCACAGCCCCTATGGTCACGTTCTCCCAACGGCGGAACGTGAGGGCGCGTCGGCACCCCTCCAGCCGTCGGTGCTGGATCCACCGACCGACCGTTGTGCCTCCTTCCTTGAAGAGCCTGTGCAGGTATCGCACGGAGATGTGGTGGGCCCTGGCGATCGTCTTGGGAGACAGGTCCGCGTCGGTCAGATGCAGGTCGATGAAGTCCAGGATCACCGACACCAAGGGCGCTTGGGCGCCTGGCTCTCTTTGCCCTTGTTGCATCTGTTCGGCCAGGTGCTCTGTCGCCACTTGCGGCGACCGGGGGACAGGGCAGGGCCGTGGCCGACGCGCTGCTGGGTCGCCGGGCCCGGGTCCGCGGCGCTGGTGCGCGACCCGCGAGGAAAGTGGCTCGGGAACTGGCCGACCAGGGTGCCGAAGTGGTGGCGGGGTCATTGAGCGATCGTGGGTCGCTCGCCGCTGCGATGAGCGGGGTGGCGGGGGTCTTCGCGTTCACCACTCCCTTCGAGGCCGGTGTGGAGGCGGAAGTGGGCCAGGGACAGGCAATCCTGGCTGCCGCCGAAAAGATGGGCGTGCCGCATCTCGTGTTCAGCTCGGTCGCTGGAGCCGACCAGCAGAGCGGGGTACCGCATTTCGACAGCAAGGCATGCATCGAAGCCGAGCTGGCCGCTGGTGACGTACCCCATACGATTCTGGGGCCGACGTATTTCTTCGACAACGCTCTCGGCGGAGCAGAGCGCATCTTCAGCGGCATTCTCGACCTGCCGCTGCCGCCCGATCGGCCGTTGCAACAGCTTGCCCGCCCCGACCTTGGTGAGTTCGCGGCGGAAGTGCTGCTCAGCCCTGCACCCTACGTCGGGCTGCGTATCGAACTGGCCAGCGATGCGCCCACTCCCCGTCAGATGGCGGCCGCCCTCGGCGCGGTGCTGGGACGGGAAGTCCGCCATCAGCAAGTACCTCTGACCGCGGTCACCAACCCGGACATGCATGCGATGTGGACGTTTCTGAACGGGCCCGGCTACCGCGTCGACCTCCCCGCGCTGCACGCTGCTCACCCGGAGGTCCGGTGGAGCAGCTACGCCGACTGGGCGCACCACACGTTCCCGACAGCGGCCCGCTGAAACGTCAGCCGTCCAGCAGCCGGGCCACCGGGCCACCGGGCCTCCTGGGCCTCCTGAAAGAGCGCGGACTGCGGGGCGAACTCGTCGAACCCATGGAGCCCGCGCACCGATCAGACGCTCACGCTCGACGGCGGCCCGATGTCCGGTTGGCCCCTGTTCCCCGCCTCCTGAACCCGGCGGAGCCCGCGTTCGGCATGCCGCGCCAGCGGCCTCATGACTGGGGCGCACCTTGGCCAGGCCGGCAAAGAGCACCACGGACACCCCGGGGGTCGGCCGGTCGCGTAGAGCCCGCACCGTCTCGGCGTAGGCCACCAGCTTGATGGTCACGGTCCGCGCCGTCCGCGGTGTCGAAGTGATCGAGGATCACGAGCCGAAGAACTCGCCAAGGCCAGCTGACCGCCCGAAGCGCGGCTCGCCGACCCGCCTCAGGGCAGCCCCGGGAGGCGAACAGTCGACCAGGGCCGCCCTGGAACCGGTCACTTTCGCCAGAACAGGTGGTCGTCACGCCGCTCGGGCTGGGCACGACGTCGAGGTGGAATCGGTCGAGCAGCTCATCGGACTCCCAAAGTCGTAGTCCGGTCGCGAGCTTCACGGGAGAGACCGCCACATGCATGGTGTCGGAGGGCGGCTGCTGGAGACGGATTGCGGGCCGGAGGCGTGGCTTGGCCGTCGGGGTCTCGGCCCGCGGTCAGCGGCCGGTGGCCAGCTTGATGAGGTCGGCGACCGCGCCGGGCTGGGACACGTAGACGGAGTGGCTGCCGGGGGTCTCGACGGTCCGGGCTCCGGCCCGCTCGGCCATGGCGCGCTGGGCGGGCGGGGGGATCATGCGGTCGTCGGACGCCACCAGGTACCAGGCCGGCTTCACGCGCCACGCCGGCCTGGACACGGCCCCGTTGAGGGCGTCGACGCCCCAGGGGACCTGGGAGTCGGCCATGAACGCGGCCAGGTCGGCGGGGATGTCCGCGGCGAACGAGGCGGCGAACTTGTCGCGGTCCAGGAACAGGAAGCCGTCCCTGGGCGGCAGGATGGGCGGGACCGGCGCGCCCGGCGCGGGGTCGGCGATGAGGGTGCTCACGGACTCGCCCTTGTCGGGGGCGAACGCCGCGATGTAGACGAGGCCGGCCACTTTCTCGTGGTTGCCGGCCTCGCTGATCACAGCGCCGCCGTAGGAGTGGCCGACCAGGACGGCCGGGCCGTCCAGGGCGTCGAGGATCTGGTGGGTGGCGGCGACGTCGCCCTCCAGCGACAGGGTCGGGTTTTGAACGATGCTGACGCGGTACCCGTCCTTGCTCAGGCGGTCGTGTACCCCTTGCCAGCCGGAGCCGTCCACGAAGCCGCCGTGGACGAGGACGATGTTGCGGGGTTGCACGTTCTCGCTCATCACTTCTCCCGTTTCATCGGACGGACGAGGTCACGCGAAGAACGCTAGAAGCCAGGCAGACGTCGTCGATTCCGTCATGTGACGTAGTTCGGTGACAGGGGTCGGCCGAGGTGGCAGTGAGCCGCCGCTCGCGGATTTCCTCAAGGCCTCGTCAGAGAAATCGCGCTGCCTGCACAAACCTGGTCGACCAGGGCTAGCATCTGGGACATCTCGCGCTACATCGACCGTGTGTCCCGTGGGAGCTGCTGCCCGCTCAGGGCGCGGTAAGGGGGCGATCATGATCGACCGATCCAGCGACGACGGGGACGGCTCCCTGGTCGGCCGGGAAGCAGACATAAAGCGGCTGGGCGTCTTCCTGGCCGGCATCCCGCGTCATGGCGGATCTCTGGCGCTGGTGGGAGAGCCGGGAGTCGGAAAGACGGCGCTGCTTGCCGCTGTCGCCCAGGAAGCCGCAGCCATGGGGATGCTGGTGCTGCATGCCGTCGGTGTGCAGTACCGGGCGCAGGCCAGTTACGGCGCTCTGCGGCAGCTGTTGACGTCGGTACCCGAGATCCACTCAAGAGCGGCGAGGGTGCCTGCCCTTGCCGGAGCCCTCGGCTTCGAGCGGGGCGCGGCACCCGGGCACGATGTGGTCGCAGAGGCCGTAGTGGCGCTGGCCTCGGACCTCGGCGACATCCCCGCATTCCTGGTGCTGGACGACGCACAGTGGCTGGACCGGGCAAGTGCCTTCGTCCTGGGGCAGGTTGCTCGTCGACTCCCCGGTACCGGAATGGGGCTGGTCTGTGCGATCCGGCTCGGGGAAGAGGGTTTCTTCGACCACAGCGGGCTTCCTCTGCATGAATTGGGTCCGCTCAGCGAGGCCGCCTCCGACGAGTTGCTCCGCCGCCGCTTCCCGGCGCTCGCCTCGCGGGTTCGACGGCGTCTGATCGCCGATGCCGAAGGCAATCCCCTGGCCCTGTTGGAACTCCCGGCCGCGCTGACCGAGTCCCAGCGGACCGCGTCCCAAGCTCTGCCGAAGCGCATCCCGCTGACCCAGCGGCTCCAGTCGACTTTCGCCTCCCGCATCAGGACCTTGCCACCGGCCACACGGCACCTGCTGCTCGTTGCCGCGCTGGAGGGCAGCGGAAACATGCTCGTCGTGCGCCGCGCGGTGGCCGGACGGTGCAGCCTGAAGCACCTGGCTTCGGCAGAGCGCATGCAACTCGTCCACGTCGACGACACGAGCGGACGGCTGGCATTCCGACACTCGCTCATACGCTCCGCAGTGGTGGACCTGTCGACCAGCGACCAACGACGCAACGTGCACCGCGCACTCGCCGAGGCATGGATCAAAGTCCCCGAGCAGCGGGCCTGGCATCTGGCGCAGGCCGCCGTCGAGCCCGACGAACAGATTGCCGCCCTGCTCGAGGAAGCCGCCGATGTCAGCGCCTGCCGCGGCGACGGACCGAACGCGGTGGCGGCCTTGGTACGCGCCGCCGAGCTGAGCCCGACGGGGTCCGCTTACGCTCGGCGGCTGGCCAAGGCGGCGTACGTCGGCGCCAACCTCACCGGCGACGTGCGTGATGTGCCGCGCCTGCTGGACGACGTACGACAGGCCGCCCCCGATGCGGAATCCCCGGCCGTCGCGGTGGCTGCCGCGTTGTATCTGCTCAACAGCTACGGGGACATCGACACGGCCCATCGCCTGCTGTCCGGCGCGATCGCCCTGCAGCCCGAGCCTTACGACCTTGACGACGCCACCCTCCTCGAAGCGCTGTCCACCCTGCTGATGGTGTGCGTCCACGGCGGCCGACGCGCGCTGTGGTCGGACTTCGACACGGCACTGTCGAAGTGCACCTCGGTTCCGGACACCCTGCACTTGTTGCGGGCCACCTTCGCCGATCCGGCCCGGGCCCGCCCAGCCGACTGGGACCGGCTCGACGCCGCCATCCAGGCGCTTCCCGGCACGTCGGATCCAGTGCGGATCGTGCGAATCGCCACATCCGGCGCCTACGCGGACCGCCTCGGTGAGATGGAAGAGCCGCTGCGGCTCACGGCTCGCGGCGGACTGAGCGGGCAGAACATCTTCCCCGCCATCCAAGCCTCGTTCCTGTGGAGCAGTCATGCCTGGTTCACCGGCCAATGGCCGGAGCTTCGACAGGTGGCCCAGCAGGGTCTGCGCTGGTGTGAGGAGCTTGACTATCCGCTGCGTTCCTGGACCGGCAAGTTCGTGCTTGCCTGCGTGTACGCAGTCTGCGGCGACTACCCGGCTGCTCGCGGGTACGCCGATCAGATGGACCAGTGGGCCGGCTCCCGCCGAGGCCATGCCGTCGGCTGCTACGCCGCCCATGCCCGGACGCTGATCGCCCTGTCACAAGGCGACTTCGAAGAGGCCTACCAACACGCCGGCAAGATCACGCCGCCCGGCACGTTCGCCCCCTTCGCCGGGCACGCACTGTGGGCGATCCTGGATCAGGTGGAGGCCGCAGTGCGCACGGGTCGACGCGAGAAGGCCGCTGACCATGTCAGGGCAGCCCGGGACGCCGGCCTTGAAGCGGTGTCACCGCGGTTGAACATGGTGCTGCTCGCCTCAGCCGCGCTGGCAGCGGAGAGCGACGACGAGGCAGCACGAGGTCTGGGTGAAGTCCTGGCCGTCCAGGGGGCCGAACGCTGGCCCTTCGACCATGCCCGCATCCAGCTGTACCACGGCGAGCGACTCCGCCGCGGCAAAGCACCGGCGCAGGCCCGCAAGTACCTGAGTGCCGCCGCGGAAACCTTCGGGCGACTCGGCGCCCACCCGTGGACGGAGCGGGCCAACAAGGAGCTGCGCGCCTGCGGCATCCCGACCCCCGCCCGTACCCTGCCCGGTGGCCCCGCTCTGACGCCGCAGCAGTGGGAGATCGCTCGCCTCGCTGCCACAGGTCTGACCAACAAGCAGATCGGGAAAAGGCTCTTGCTGTCGCCGCGGACCGTCTCGACCCACCTCTACCAGCTCTTCCCGAAGTTGGGCATCACGTCCCGGGCCGCCCTGCGCGACGCGCTGGAGCAGATGGACCGGCCGTGAACGGCTTCATCGAGCACCGGCGCACCCGCTCCTACTGGCGCCCAGGTGGCCGTGGCCGCGGAGCTGACCGTGCGCGACGGGGGTGATCGAGGAGGCGCGGATCGGGCCGGTCAACTGCGCTGGCCGACCGGTGCGGGCGCGCGCCGCCGCGAGTTCGCGAAGCCTGTGCGGCGACTCGGTCCCGTATCTCCCGCAGGGCCACCACGTAGGTACGGGCCGGTCCATCCACGTCGGCCGCGGGCGGCTCGGGGTCGAGCGTCCGTGCCAGTAGGGCGGTCGTACGGGCCAACGGGCCGGATCGGCTGCCGCGTTCACGGTCTTCGCAATACCCGTCGTCGAAGGCGAAGAGCCATACGTACCAGTCGGACAGCAGACGCAGCATCTCGGCGGATACCTCGGGATTGGTCCGCGCGGCCAGGTGGCCGCTGCGTTGACGCCGGAGCCGGTCCGCTTGCTGGCGCTGCCCGTCCAGCAGCCGGTGCCGCGCCAGCCAGGCCAGGCTCCGCTGGTCGGCCTGCTCAGCATGGGGATTCATCAGGGAGGGGAACGGACACCACAACTCGTCAGTGGCGGTGCCCGGTTGCCTGTCGTGGGGGTCGACCACTGGTCTGCCAGCCTTGTCTGGATGGGGGCGCAGCCGGGTTCCGCTCCCTGCCGCAGTCGCGCGGGGCCGCCCGGCTCGTACGAGAGCCGAAGCTAGTCGGCCCGGGACGGTGCGATGACCTCTGCGCGCATGCGTTGTTGACCCTCGGCGCACCGAGGCCCGTTGGTGCCGGTATCGGTCAACTCGCCGTCTGGGAAGCCTCTTTCCGACTCCGAAGAGGAGTCCCGCGTGTTGCGGACCACTCCCGACGAGGAGACGGCCGCCGTGGTCGAACTGGCGGAACGCCTGTTGGACGGCGAGCAGCCCACGGAGCTGGACTGCGGGCACGGTCGCGCACCGAACCGGCCGCCCGGGCGAGCCTGCGGGACCCATAGGTCGCCGACGGCTACGGGCATCGGGTCGAGTCCCTGCGACAGCACTGCTGCGCCATGCGCGACCGGCTCGCCTCGGCCAGCGAGAGTAGCGAGTTCCTGCACCGCCTGGTCCACACCTCCGCGCACTCCGCGCTGCCGATGACGAACGGTGGGGACCTCATCGTCACGGCAGGTCTCAGACCATCCCGCCGAGATCGCCACTGTGCTGAACAGCCCGGTGCAACAACGAGCCCTCCAGCGCCGCGGTGCTGCTGCACGGCCTGGCCCTGCTGTGGGCCCCACCGATCAGGTTGCTCGAACTCGGCGCCTGCGCTGGGCTCAACCTGCTGCTCGACCGCTACCGCTGGTTCGGGCCCGGCTGGGAGTGGGGCGATCCGGCGTCGCCCGTCCGGCTCCCGGTCCGAGGCCCGGATCCCGGCGGCATCGACATCGTGGAGCGTGTCGGCTGTGACCTGCGCCTCCGCGATCCCGCCCATCCGGCCGATGTTCCGGCGGTCCGCGCCTACTTGCCGTTCGAGCACCACGACTGGACGGCCCCGGCGAGGCTCGAGCTGATGCAGTACTCCTGAGCCGTCCCGGGAACGAAGAGCGGCGAAGGACAGGCCAGCCCACGGCACGCCTTGGAGGAGGCGCCCGCTGTCAGGTCCGGCACACGGGCGGGTTCGCTGTCACATGACGCGCTTCATCACGATCATGTGCCGCTTGAAGGGCGCGGTGTCGCTGCCCCAGGACAGCACGGCGAAGACTTCGCCACCGGGGAAGCCGTGGATCTCGGGCGCGGCGCTGGAGGGGAAGGGGCCACCGGAGCTGTGCGGCCAGCCCGACCAGTTGTAGCCGCTGAGGCGAAGCCGGCCAGCACCGTTCCCAGCACGCGCGACGCACGAGCACCTGCGGCGCGAAGCCTCCCGGCGTGTTCCGATCGCATCGGACGATCTCCTTCATCGGTGCGCCCGGGCGCGGTTCGCGCCGGGTACGTCGGAAGCCGTGACGCCCGGCACCCGGCACGCTAGTGATGCGGGCCACCTACGACGGTGCTGTGAGCGAAAGGGTGATTGACCGCGAAGGCACTCGCGGTCGTGTTCGGATCCGTACCCAGCGTGGCAACGACAGGACCTGACGGGCGGTAACCTTGGGCGCCCGGGGGAGCGGGCCGGCCCGAGGGGGACGAAGAGCGGTGGAGAACACGCGGGTTCCGGTCCTGGTCGGGCGGCAGCAGGAGACGGAGCTGCTGACCGCGGCCCTGGTCCAGGCTGTGGACGGCGCGAGCGGTTCCACGGTGCTGCTGCGCGGCGAGGCCGGCGTCGGCAAGAGCACGCTGGTGGCCTGGGTGCAGCGCGCGGCGCGCGAGCGCGGATTCACCGTCCTGCGCGCGGTCGGCACGGAGGCGGAGACGGACCTCGCGTTCGGAGCCCTCCACCAGGCCGTCTGGTCGCTGCTCCAGCGATCCGGCGCCCTGTCCGGCCACCAGCGGGAGGCCCTGGAGAGCGCGCTTGGAGTACGCTCCGGAACCCCGAGCGGATTCGCCGTCGGCGCCGCCGCCCTGGCTCTGCTGGAAGAGGCGGTGCGGACCGCCCCCGTGCTGCTGCTCCTGGACGACCTGCACTGGATCGACTCGTCGAGCGCGACCGTCTTCGCCTTCCTCCACCGGCGCTGTGCCGGACTACCGATGGTGATCGTCGGTGCCACCCGCCCAGGCGGACCGGCTGCTCAGGCATGGTCGGCCGAGGCAGTCGACGTGCGGGCCCTGCCCCGGACGGACGCGGCCTTGCTGCTGGGCGCCTGCTATCCCGAACTCGCCGCGCCCGCCAGGGATCGCGTCCTGACGGAGGCGGCCGGCAACCCTCTGGCGCTGGTGGAGCTGCCGCGCCAACTGGCGGCCGCCCAGCAGCGGGGGGCCGCTCCGCTGCCGGATCGGCTGCCCCTGGGGCGGAAGCTGGAACGGATATTCGCCGAACGGCTCGGAACGGTGACGCCAGACGTGGGGCGCCTTCTGCTGCTCGGAGCACTGGCCACCGGCCCGGACTTCAGCAGCGGCGCGTGGCCGCGCGCCCTCGCGGACGAGAACGCGCGGGAGATCCTGGAACGGATCGAGGCGGACGGACTGGCCCGGCTCGACACGGCCGGACAACTGGTGTTCCGGCACCCCTTGGTCCGTACCGCCGTCGTCTCCACCGCCTCCGACACCGCGCGCCGCGAGGCGCACCGCGCCCTGTCCGAAGCCCTCGCGCCGGACGACCCCCGACGGCTGGTCCACGAGGCGTCCGCCGCGCTGTTACCCGACGGGGACCTCGCGCACCGCCTCCAGGAGGCCGGCCGCGATCTCGCCCGTCGAGGCGGCGACGCGGAGGGTGCGCTCCTGCTCGAACGCGCCGCCGCCCTCAGCCCCAGCTCCTGCGACCGCGTCCGAAGGCTCACCTGGGCCGCGGTGATGTCGGCCCGCGGCGGGCAGTTGCGCCACACCGCGGCCCTGGTGGAGGAGCTGAAGGCCAGCACGGTGCCGCAGGACGTCACTCCGCTGTTCTCGTACGCGGTGGTCTACGCCGACCAGAGCCACCACATCGACTTCGAGTCCTCCGCCGCACTGCTGCCCGCTGCCCTCGACGCGCTGACCGCGCCAGGCGCCGACACCTTCGGCGGGCTGGTCGAACAGGCCTACTTCAAACTGCTCCTGGCCGCCACCTACACGGACGACCCCTGGGCCTGGCGAGCCCTGGAACGGCACCGGGAGGACGTCTCCGAGGCGGGCCGGCTGTGCCTGCGGGCCTGGACCGACCCGGGCCCGGACGCGGCCGCCACCCTACGGGCGGTGGCCGAAGGCATGACCGAGGAACAGGAGGCCGGTGCGGCCTGGCTCCTGCTGTGGACCGCCTCAGCGCTCGAATGCCCGGGGGGCGACCTGTGGCAGCGCTTCTCCGGGCTGCACGGCTACGCCACCCAGGGCTCGGTCGCGAAGGCCAAGTGCCACCAGGATTTCCTGCTCGGACACTGGGACCAGGCGGCAGTCTGCCTGCGCGAGGCCGAGATCGCGGATGAACTCGGCTACCACACCAACGCCCTGATGTTCCGCCAGTACTACGCCCACTTCCTGGCAGGCCGGGGAGACGAGGCCGGACTGCGGGAGATCGAGCAGGCCATCAGGCCGACCGCCACGCGGGCCCGGATGCGGTACGTCCTCGAGCGCCTGACCCACCTGCACGGCCTGGCCGCGCTCGCTCACCGGCGCTACGAGGAGGCGTATGCGCACTTCTGCGCGCTCACCCCGCCCGGGCGGCTGCCCAGTGGCCCGCCCTGGCACCACGCACTGGTCTTCGATCTGGTGACGGCCGCCGTGCACACCGGCCGCCACGAGGAGGCGCGGGCTCACATCGCGGCCGGGCGGACGGCACGCTCCGCGGAGATCTCCGGCCGCCACGCCTTCCTGTTCGTGGCCGCCACCGCCCTGGCCGCCGAGGACGACGAGGCCGACGCCGCCTACCGCGCCGCGTATGCCGTACCGGGCGCCGAGCAGTGGGTGTTCGACCTCGCCCGGCTGCGGCTCGCCCACGGCTCATGGCTGCGTCGGCGCCACCGGCCCGGTGCCCGGGATACGCTGCGCGCGGCCCACCACGTATTCCGCCGCCTGCGGGCGGCCCCCTGGGCCCAGCGCTGCGAGGAGGAGCTGCGGGCCGCCGGTGACCCCGTGGCTCTGCCACCGGGCGGACCGGCCGCGGAGCCGTCCAGCCTCACCGGCCAGGAACTGCGCATCGCCCGGCTGGCCGCGACCGGTCTGACCAACAAGGAGATCGGCCGGCAGCTCCAGCTGTCGCCCCGCACCGTCGCGGCCCACCTCTACAAGATCTTCCCGAAGCTCGGAATCACCTCTCGGGCCGCGCTCGCCCATGCCCTCGACGGCGGTTGACCTGTAGGAACACCCGGCCGCCCCCGTCCGTCGCGGGCACCGCGCCGGGCCCTGCGGCCCACCGCCCGCACGTGGCAGTCAGATGACCTAACGGGCTGCCGCGCCCGTGGTCCAGGCTGAGACCACGCAGGACTTTGGCGGAAGGGCGGTCAGATGGGCTTACGGGTGACGACCGCGTTGGTCGCGGACGAGGAGAAGGCGGCGTTCTGGAGAGGGACGGTGTCGCGGACGCTGGTGCCGGTGGAGGTGCTCCCGCTCACCGAGCGGCCGTTCGACGGACTCGTGGTGTCGCACAGGCTCGGGTACGTGCGGATCTCCACGCTGGAGGCGGACGCCGCCCGGGTCTCCCGTACGGCGGCGCTGATCGCGCGGGCCCCGCGGAGCGAGCCGCAGGTCGGGGTCAGCGTGCAGGTGTCGGGCCGGGCCGTCCTGAAGCAGGAAGGGCGCCGGGCGGAGGTGCCACCGGGCGGGCTCGTCCTGTACGACACGGCGCGCCCGTACGCCGTCGACTACCCGGAGCGCTTCCGTACCCACCTGTTCCACCTGCCGCGCCGACTGCTGGGCGTGCCGGAGCGCGACCTGCAGTACGCGTCGGCGACGGCCATCAGCACAACGGAGGGGTGCGGACCGGTGCTCCTGCCGTTCCTTGGCATCCTCGCCGCCTCCGCGCACTCCTACTCCGCCCCGATCGGCGAGCGGCTGGCCGGCAGCGTCGCGGACCTGTTCAGCGCACTCGTGGCCCAGTTGGCCCGCTCCTGGGCGGCGGACGAGGCGGGCACGAACACGCACCTGGTCCGCAGGGTGCGGGAGTACATCGACCACCACCTGGGCGATCCGGAGCTGGTGCCCGAGAGGATCGCGCATGCCCACCACATCTCCGTTCGTTACCTGCACCGGCTTTTCGAGGGCGAGGGGGTGACGGTGAGCCGGCTCATCCAGCAGCGCCGTCTGGAGGCGTGCACCCACGAGCTGGCGCGGCGCGGCCGCGCCGCGCCGACGGTGTCGGCCGTTGCCCAACGGTGGGGGTTCGTCAACCCGACACACTTCAGCCGGATCTTCCGTGCCGCGTACGGTGTCTCGCCGCGGGAGTGGCGCGCACTCAGGGACGACGATGCCGGTTGACGAGCCGCCGGAACCGCCCGACGACGGTGGAGATCCGTGCACGGCAGGCCACCGCGGCAGCCGCCCCAGCAGTACGGTCGAGCGGTGCGGCCGTACCCCGGGGAGGCGCGCGCGGCGGGCGGCCCGGCGCACACCGGTTCCGGCCTGGGCGCACGCGGGCCCGTGGCGCCCAGCGACCGAAGCCAGGAGCGAAGACTTGTCCGACACCACCCCCCTGCCCGACCGGCGCCCGGTGCTCGACCGGGCGCTCCAGGAGTTCCTGGACGCCGGAGCCGACCGGTCCGCGACGGATCTGCCGGACCTCTCCGTCCTCACTTCCGACGTGCCAGCCGGGAGACCGGACGACAACCCGGACGACTCCTACGGCACCGCGACGGAGTGGCTCGCCCTGCCTTGTGGACCGACCAGGCGGGTGCACGTCCAGGTGACCAGACCCGTCGGTGCCGCCGAGCCGAGCCCCGTGGTGCTGTTCCTGCCCGGCCTCGGCTGGTCGCTCGGCGACGCCGCCTGCTACGCCCAGCTGGTACGGGAGTTCGCCCTGGGCACCGACGCCGCCGTGGTGTACGTGGACTACACCCGGGCGCCTGCGGCCCGCTACCCGGTGGCCGTCGAGCAGTGCCACGCGGTGGCGCGGTGGATCCACGCGCACGGCCACGAGGTCGGACTGGAGGGGCAGCGAATAGCCGCCGTCGGCGACTCGGCGGGGGCTAACCTCGTGGCGGCGTTGACCCTGCTGGCCCGGGAGCGCGGCGACGTACGACTGGTCCACCAAGTGCTGCTGTGCCCGGTGACCGACGCGGACTTCGACACCCCCTCCTACCACCGGTTCGCGACGGGGTACTTCCTGCACCGCGACCACATGCGCTGGTTCTGGGACGACTACCTCCCCGAGCGACAGCGGCGGAGCGAGGCGACTGCCGCGCCCCTGCGCGCCTCTTTGGACCAGCTCGCCGGACTCCCCCCGGCGCTCGTGATCACCGCCGAGGCCGACGTGCTGCGGGACGAGGGCGAGGCTTACGCGGCAAGGCTCCGCGCGGCGGGCGTGCCCGTGGTGGCGATGCGCTATCAGGGCGCCGTGCACGGTTTCCTCCTGCTCGACGCGCTCTGTCCCACCGCCACCGCCCGCGCCGCGCTGATCCAGGTCGTCGACACCGTGCACGTCGCCCTGCACCGCCGTTCCTGGTGATCCCGGCCCGGCGCCCGCCGGGGAGGGATCCCGCGCCCACTCCGCCCCACACCGCGACGCGCCGGACCAGCCGGTCCGGTCGACAGCCGTCAGAGGAGCACTGATGTCCGTCGTTCTAGACACCACAGGGGTACCGTCCGCCGACCGCGCCGAGTACTGGCACGAGGCCCTCTCCCGCACCTTCATCCCGCTCGACGTGGCCTTACTCGAAAGCGCGCCCGCCCCCGCGACGATCACCAGCCACCGCCTGGGCGCCCTGCAGGTCTCCCTCGTTCAGGCGGGCCCGCAGTGGGTCGAGCGCAGCGCGGGGCTGATCGCCGGCGGCGGGGAGGACCACCTCACGCTGGCGCTCCAGCACCGCGGTACCGCCCGCCTGGTCCAGGACGGCCGCCAGGTGGAGCTGCGCCCGGGCACCTTCGCGATCTCCGACGCGGGGCGGCCGTTCGCCAAGGAGCTGCCGGAGCCCTTCGTCTTCACGGCCTTTCACTGGCCGCGGTCGGCCGTGGGCGTCTCCGAGGAGGACCTGCGGGTGCTCATCGCGACGGCCTTCGACGCTGGTACTGGTACCGCCCGCCTGGTGGCCACCTACCTGGAGTGCCTCTCTCGGTCGGCCGATTCGATGGAGCCGCAGCTGGCGTCCCGGCTCGCCACCACGGCGCTCGACCTGCTCGCGGCGCTCGCGCACGAGCGCCGCGGCCGGTTCGTCCCGGAGGCGCCCGAGGCGGCTCTGGCCACCCTGGCCCGGGTGAAGGACCACATCCTGGGCCATCTGGGTGACCCGGACCTCTCGCCGGAACGGATCGCTGCCGCGCACCACGTGTCCGTGCGGTACCTGCACAAGCTCTTCCGCTTCGAGGGCGTGACGGTGGCCCGCTGGATCCAGCGCCAGCGACTGGCCATGTGCCGCCGCGACCTCGCCCGCCCGGCAGCGGGCCGGGCGACAGTGGCGGCGGTCTCGGGCCGGTGGGGCTTCGTGAGCGCCAGCCACTTCAGCCGGGCGTTCCGGGCCGCTTATGGGGTCCCCCCACGCGAGTGGCAGGCCTGCGCCGGAACGAGCCTCACACCGGACACCGTGCCGCTGCCCGCCGACAAGCCGAGGCAGGCCGCGTGCCTGTCCGGGTACGGCGTCGCGGTGTGACCGCCGGGGTGGACGGCGCGGCAGGGGGGACGACGTAGTCGCTAGTGCTCTGACCGTGAAGGTTCGCCGGCGTGATGGTTCCCGCGGTTGGATGTTCGGGCGCGTCTGTCCGACTGCCGGGGGTGTGGTGGCTGAGCCCGTCCGTGTGCGCAGGTTGACCGACCAGGAAGGACGGCCGCTCTTCCGGCTCTGTACAGGGTGAGCGGGCGTCGTGCCGGCTGGGACACGCCGAGGCATGGTCACGATGACCTTCATCAGAGCTGTCAGCTCCGGTTGCGGATCGCTTCCTTGTAAGCGCTCGAGGCGCGCTGACGACGCACCAGGGCAACCATTCGGCCGGCAGCTTCGTCTGGTTCCCAGAGGGAGGCACCCTGACCCACGGCGCCTTCGAGGACGGCGACTGCACCGTCCCTTCCTCACCAACGAGCCGTTCGACATCCAGTACGTTGAGGACTGATCGGTCCGGGGTCAGCCGTGTGCCAGCAGGCGCGCTGCCGCTTCCCGCCCGAGAATGGCGGCGGTGGAGTCGCCGAGACTCACCCGCGCGCAGGCGGCCCCGTCGGCGAGCGTCAGGACCATCGCCGCGGCCTTGTCGGGGTCGGGTTCCTGCGCTGCCGCGGCGAGTTCGGCAAGATAGCGGAGGATTTCACGTTTGTGGTCGCGGATCGCTACCCGTACGGGGTGACCCGGGTCGGGGTACTCGGCGGCGACGTTCAGCAAGTCACTGCCGCGGTAGGCGGGATCGGCGAATTCCTGGCCCAACAGGTCGAAGATCGCGAGAAGTCGACCCCGTGGCGTGGCTGCCGTGGCGGCGAGTGCGCGCAGGCGCGCGCACCACTGGTCGTTGCGCTGTCGCAGGACAGCGGCGACAAGTTCGTCCTTGGAGCGGAAGTGCTGGTAGAGGGTCGATTTGGCGACCTCGGCGGCTCGCCAGATCTCGTTGATGCCGACGGCCCGCACGCCGCACCGGGTGAACAGATCTGCCGCCGCCATGACGATCTTGGCGCGAGTGGCGTCGGGGGTGGTCATAGGTCCTCCGGTACGGCGGCGGGAATGAGGATGGCTGCTCCGCTGTTGGCATCGAACAGACTAGTCGGTTCGATTGGAGGAAGCCATGATCAGGCTTGACGTCTTCAGCGATCTGATCTGCCCCTGGTGCTACGTCGGCGGCCGCCGACTGGACAAGGCCGTCGGCATCGTGAAGGAGCGCACGGACGACGAGTTCCGCATCCGCCACCACGCATTCGAGCTGAACCCCGCGATGCCGCTGTCCGGGATGGATCGGCGCGAGTACCGGAGCGGGAAGTTCGGGAGCTGGGAGCGTTCGCGGCAGCTCGACGCCGGGACGGTGCTGGCCGGACGCGACGACGGCATCGTCTTCGACTACGAGGCGATCGCCAGGACGCCGAACACCCGGGCGGGGCACCGGCTGATCGCGTTGGCGGAACGGGAGGCTCAGCAGGGCTGGGCGATGGCCGACCGTCTGCTCGCGGCCTACTTCTCCGAGGGACAGGACGTCGGCGACACGGCCGTACTGGCCCGGATCGGTCGGGAGACGGGGCTCGGAGACGACGTGGCGACCGGGCTGACCGATCCGGCCCTGGAATCAGCCGTGCAGGAGGACCTGAAGCTCGCGGAGTACCTGGGACTTCGCGGGGTGCCGGTGGTGATCACGGGCGACAAGGCGATCAGTGGCGCGGTCGGTGTCGACGCACTCGTCGAGGTCCTCGAACGCCAGGTCACTGAGGCGCCGTCTGGCGCGACCTGCGAGAACGGGGTGTGCTCGCTGTGATCTCGGTATCGGACATCAAGTCGGTGGGCGTGATCGGTGGCTCGCTGGGCGGGTTGTTCCAGGCGGTCGCGCTCGCCGAACTCGGGCTCGACGTCACGGTCTGGGAGCGGTCTGCGGGCCGCCCCGACGACCGCGGTGCGGGCATCGTGCTCCAGCCGAGCGTCGCCTGGTTCCTGAGTACCTTCTGCGGCGTCGATCCCGACCGGATCAGCGTTCCCGTCACCCACCGGCAGTTCTTCGGCCGGGACGGGCGAAGTCACCACACGCTCATGGGGCAGCGGATGATCTCCTGGGGGGCGATCTACGCGTCCCTCCGGAACCGCCTCGACGGCGCCCGTTACCACGACGGTCAGCCGGTCGCTGCCCTCACACCCCGCGTCGACGGCGTAGACGTCCATGTCGGCGACGCCGTCCATCCGGTCGACCTCGCGATCATCGCGGACGGCTCGGGGTCCCGGCACCGCGGACTCGTCGCCCTCGACGGTGCTCCGCGCTATGCCGGGTACGTCGCCTACCGGGGAGTGATCGACGAGACGGAGCTTCCGGAGGAAATGAGCGCGGTCTTCCGTGATCGGTTCAGCTTCTACGACGCGGACCGCACCCAGTTCCTGTGCTACTTCATCCCGGGTGACTTCGGCGCGACGACGCCGGGTAGCCGCCGTATGAACTGGGTGTGGTACGTCCGGGCCGACGCGGCCGGCCTCGAGCGCATCACCACCGACCGCGAGGGCACCGCCCACGGACTGTCCCTACCTCCGGGTCTCATCGCGTCGCAGGTGCACGTCGAACTCCTGGACCGTGCACGGATGTTGCTGCCCAAGCCGCTACGCCTGCTGGTCGAGCACACCCGTGATCCATTCGCGCAGGCGATCCTGGACGGGCGGGTCAACCGGATGCGTAAGGGCCGGATGCTGCTGACCGGGGACGCCGCGTTCGTCGTACGGCCCCACACGGCGGCGAGCGCGGAGAAGGCGGCCGCCGACGCTATTACCCTGTTCACCGCCCTGCAACAACTCCCCTCCCTGGATGCGGCCTTGGCGGCATGGGAGAAGAACCGCCTGGCCGAGGGAATCGCCCTCTACCGGCACGGCGTCGGCATCGCGCAGCGGCTCGGCCTCAACAGCCCCATGCCGACGACGGCTGCCGCTGTCGAGCCGACGCTCTGAAGTCCGGCAGCCGACGCCTCGTGGTCACGCCTGCCTCGGGCGGAGGGACGTCAGCAGCCGGCGCATCACCGTGCTGAGCTCCTCGACACGGCGGGCGCCGCGTCCGCCGAACCACTTCATGGTGGTGGGCTGGAGCACGATCCCGCCACCGCGGTTCTCCAGAAGTGTCGGCGTGCGCTCGTAGATGTCGACGGTGAAGCCCAACTCGCGCAGCAGCGCGCTCGTCAGCTCGCCGATGGATCCGCCGATCACTGCGGCGCGCAGGCCCTTGTGGCTGTTCACCGTGGATTTCTCTCGCCCAGGGGGTGGTGGAGGCTATCGTGGCTCCGAGCGCGATCGCCGTCGGATGCGTGAACCCACAATGATTCGTCACCAGCATGGGGACCGCACAGCTCTGGCCGCCCGGAGGCATCGATGCCGTCGTCCCCAACCTCCGTCCCGTTGGACCTCTTGCGCTGGATGAGCGCCATCGTCCTGAAACCGGAGAACGCATCACCCGCCACGACGCCGCCGGCGTCGCGATCGGACGACGCGCTCTCGGGCACCGCGTCCGGCGACGGACGGCACCGCCCCCACACGACCAGAGCGCTCGTGTGGGGCATCGGACCGCCCAGGCCGGACACGGAGCCCGCGGGCGTGAGGAAACCCGCCCCCGCATCCCCGGACCACGGACACGATCCGTGTCACCGGACGCGGACGGAGTTTGGTGGATACCAACATCTCGAATCGCAACCGTCAGGTGCGGTTGTCGTTCCTTGGTTGAATCCGAGGCAGCCACGACGGTACGGCCGATGTCCGGCCACACCAAGTGAACCGGTGAGGGGCGATGCCGGATGACGGAGCAGTTGGTAGATGTGAACTTGTGGGCTGAGGAGGCGGTTCACGGGTCTGTCGTACGTGTCACCTCTCGGTCTGCTGCCAGACGGAGGTGAGCGCCGTGACGGGGTCGAGGTCGGCGGGCGCTGCCGGCCACCAGTCGCCGTCGTCGTGCCGGAGGTAGGGGTACCAGCGGGTGTCGGGGCCCAGGCGCAGCTGGATGCGGTGGTCGGTGAAGGTGAGGCGGTTGCGCCAGGCCCTGAGGGCGGCGGGGGCGGTGGTCATCTCTGTGAGGGCCGTGGTCAGGGCGTTGCGCGCCGCCGCCATCACCGTCGGGTCGGGGGTGTGGGGGTGTTCGGCGACGGTGATGCCGGTTGGGCCGCCATACCGCCAGGCGCGGGTGAGGCGGGCGAACGCGGTCGGTTTGGCACCGGTGTTCTGGATGAGGTGGTGGAACCACTCGGGGCCGCAGTTGCTCGCGGCGATCCGTGCCGCGTCCTCGTGCTGGTTCAGGTGCAGGCTGGTGGTGTCGCCCGTGAGCAGCCGGGCGGCGCGTGCGGCGGTGTCCGCCATGAGGCGTTCGAGGTCCTCGGCTGACAGACCGGATCCGAGTGGCGGGGCGGCGGGCAGTGTGGCGGTGTGGGGGGCCGGTTCGGGGAGTTCGGGAAGAGGCGGAGTGTGTTCGGCCAGGGCCGCCCAGGCCGCGTAGGCGCCCGCGGCCGGGAGGCCGGCTGGGGCCGGTGGGGTGGAGGTCGCCTGGGCGGCCGTACGGCGGGCGCGCAGCTGGGTGAGGACTTCCTCCCGGCCGCGGCCGCGCAGGGCGAACACCGCGAAGGGGTCGGTATCGATGGTGGCGGCGATGGCGTAGCAGAGCGCGGCGGCGTGTTTGCAGGGGTAGCCCCAGTCGGGGCAGGAGCATTCGGGGTCGAGTTCGGTGGGCTGCGGGAGCAGGGGGACGCCGGAGTGTCGGGCGTCGTCAACGAGTTCGGCGGGCATCTCGCCGTCGAGGAGTGCGGCGAGATGCCCGGCCCGGGTCGCGATGGTGTCGAGGAGGGTATTCCACTGCGCGTCGGTGAGGACGGGCAGGTGGACGGCGGAGCGGTAGGGGCGCGGCCTGCTGCCCTGGACGGCGGCTTTGACCTGGCCGGGGGCGATGGTGACGGGGCCGACCATGCCCTGGCGGGCGTAGGTGCGTCCGCGGGACAGGCGCCCCGAGTCCAGGGTGGAGTCCTCCAGGGCCGTCACCCATGCCTGGCCCCACCAGGTCGCGGCGAAGGCCCGCCTGCCACGGGCGGGCACGCGGCGCGGGCTGGGGACCGAGGGGCTCATGACTGCCTCCCCAGGGCGACGAGTTCGGCGAGATCGTCGTCGGACAGTTCGGTCAGAGCGGCCTCACCGGAGCCGACCACGGCGTCGGCGAGCGCGCGCTTGGATTCGAGAAGCTTCGCCACCTTGTCCTCCACGGTCCCCTCCGCAAGGAGTTTGTGGACCTGTACGGGCTTGTCCTGGCCGATGCGGTAGGCACGGTCGGTGGCCTGGTCCTCGACCGCAGGGTTCCACCAGCGGTCGTAGTGCACGACATGGGTGGCCCGTGTGAGGTTGAGGCCGGTGCCCGCGGCCTTCAGGGAGAGCAGGAACACCGGCACCTCGCCGCGCTGGAAGCGGTCCACCATCTCCTCGCGCGCGGTGACGGGCGTGCCGCCGTGCAGGAAGAGTGTGGGGACGCCTCGTTCCGCGAGATGCTTCTCCAGCAGGGTCGCCATCTGTTTGTACTGGGTGAAGACCAGCACCGACTCGCCCTCGGCGGTGATGGTGTCGATCAGTTCGTCGAGCAGCGCCAGTTTGCCGGAGCGGCCGTGCAGCGGTGTGGACTGGCGCAGGCTGTGCTCTTTCAAAAACTGGGCGGGGTGGTTGCAGATCTGCTTCAGCGCGGTGAGGAGCTTCAGGACCAGGCCGCGGCGGGCGATGCCCTCGGCTTCGGCGATCTTCGCCATGGTTTCACGGACCACCGCCTCATACAGGCTTGCCTGCTCGGCGGTCAGCGGTACGACACGGTCGGTTTCGGTCTTGGCGGGCAGTTCGGGCGCGATGCCCGGGTCGGACTTCTTGCGGCGCAGCAGGAACGGGCGGACGAGACGGGACAGCCGTGCGGCAGCCTGCGGGTCCTCGCCCGATTCGATCGCTCGGGCGTGCCGGTCGCGGAATGCCGTGAGTGGGCCGAGGAGTCCGGGGGTGGTCCAGTCGAGGAGCGCCCACAGTTCGGAGAGGTTGTTCTCCACGGGGGTGCCGGTGAGCGCGACGCGGGCGCGGGAGGGCAGGGCGCGCAGCTCACGGGCGGTGACTGCGTAGGGGTTCTTGACGTGCTGGGCCTCGTCGGCGGCGATCAGCGACCAGGCGTTCTCGGCGAGGGCCTCCCGGTCGCGGCGCAGCACTCCGTAGGTGACCAGGACGATCTCGTCCCCGGCCAGGTCCTTCAGGTGGCGGTCGCCGCCGTGGTAGCGGCGCACGGGAGTGGATGGTGCGAACCTGGCCGCCTCGCGCTGCCAGTTGCCGAGCAGCGAGGCGGGGCAGACGACGAGCGTGGGGCCCGCGGTGTCGGGTTCGGTCTGGCGGTGCAGGTGCAGAGCGAGCAGGGTGATGGTCTTGCCCAGGCCCATGTCGTCGGCGAGACAGCCGCCGAGACCGAGCTCGCACATCTCGGCCAGCCAGGCGAGGCCCCGCTTCTGGTAGTCGCGCAAGGTGGCTTTGAGCGCGGCGGGCTGGGCGGCGGGGGTGCGGGATTCGGGGTCGCGGATGCGGGCGACGAGGTCGGCGAGCGCCCCGACCGCCGCGCAGCGAAGAGTCTCCCCGTCCCGCTCCACCTCGCCGGTCAGCGCGGCGCCCAGTGCTTCCATGGGAGTGAGCGGTTCCATCCGGCGGCGCTTGGCGCGGGCTACCAGCTTCGGGTCGGCGACCACCCACTGGTCACGCAGCCGGACGAGGGGGCGGCGGGCCTCGGCGAGGGCGTCCATCTCAGCCTCGGTGAGCGGGTCGCCGCCGAGCGAGAGCTGCCAGCGGAAGTCGAGGAGGGTGTCGGCGTCGAGCATGCCGCCCGCGCTGGAGCCGGGCGCGGTGCGTTGCTCGATCTCCGCGGTCGCGGTAAGTGCCTTGACCAGCTCGCGCGGCCAGTGCACGTCGATACCGGCCCCGCGCAGTGTGTCGGTGGCGTCGCCCAGCAGGTCGAGGGCCTCGTCGTCGGTCAGCCGCAGCTGGTCCGGAGCCGCGTCCTTCAGTAGCCGGTCGAGCGGTGGCCAGACGCGGGCGCCGCGGCGCAGTGTGAGCAGCGTCTCCGTCTCGGCGCGCGGGCCGAGTAGCCGCTCCACTTCGGCCGGTTCGTTCCACAACTGTGCGGCCTCCACGACGAGCGCGGGATCCGTCGCTGTGTGCAACTGCAGGACGGCCCGGAACTGCCGACGCCTCCCCTCGGGTACGTCGACCCGCAGCGAGACCCTGACGTCGGCGGTGAACGCGGCGGCGGTCTCCTCGGCCCACTCGCGCAGGGCGGGCACGGCACGCGGCTCGCGCCAGGCGTACGGCAGGGCTCCCATGGCAAGCGGAGCGGCCGGGGTGCGGACCAGTTCGTCGGCGACCGCGTCGCAGAAGTGACGTACCAGCGCGGCCGGTTCCGCGATCCGAAGTGGTGCGGGACCGGGCTCGGGCAGGCAGTGGGCGTGGAGCGGGAAGGCGGCGGCGAGGGTGTCCAGCGTCTGCCGCTGGGCGGAGGTGAAGGGGCCCGCCTGCCAGGTGTCGTAGCCGGCGGGGGTGAGAGCCGGGTGGAGGCGGCCGTCGGCAAGTAGCCGCAGCGCGAAGCGGGCGGCGGCCTGCCAGGCGGCAGCGGAACGATGCGTCGGCTGTGCCCCGGACAGCGCGGCAACGGCGAGGGCGACGGGCAGCGCGTAGCCCTCCACTCTGCGCCGTCTGACCGAGCGGCCGTGCGGGAGCACCAGTTCCGCCGTCTCGGCCTCGACGCCCACGGGTGCCATGCCTTCGACGGCGGTGGCCCCGGCGGGCTGCCAGAGCAGCAACCGGCCGAGGCGGGCAGGCTCGCCGGGGAGGAACACCGCCGCCCAGCCGCCGTCGAGCAGACTCCGCGCCCAGGCGGCCGACTCCGGTGCGGCCAATGGTGGCACGCTCCTCGTGCCCGTGCTCTGCTCCCGTACGAGGACTCGTGCCACTCTCTTTCGCCTCACCGTCGTCCAAGCGGTCTTCACCGCGCCTTCGTCCACCAGCAGGTTCCGCCCCTGCTGTCACTGACGGGAGTGGGCCTTGTTCGCTGCGGTACGCATGCGTTTGGCCAGCCGTTTGTCGACGCCGCGCAGGCCCTCACCCAGTTCGGTGAGTACTTGGGCGGTGGCTGCGTGCTCCACTCGCCACAGGTCGTCCACCCGATGTTCGAGCGCCTCCGGCGCCGTGTTCCAGTTCTCCAGGAAGCCCTGGGTCAGCTCCTCGCTCTCCTGAGTACCGGCGAGGATCGACAGTCCGTCGATGAGCAGCCACAGCCCGGCCTCCTCCGCCTGTGCCGGGGCCATATGGGCTTCCGACTCAGGGCGTTCGCCCAGGGTCGCGGTGGCCACCTGGCGGCACCCCTCGATGTCGGAGTCCGCTGCCTTGCGCAGTACGCGCAGTGCGCGGGGGCCGTCGAGGTCGGCCAGCACCAGTTGGGCTACGGCGCGCTTCGCCGCGGCCTCGGGGCCGTCTCCTGCGCAGGCGTCGAGCAGCCCTACCGCGGCATCAGCCGCAGAGCGGTGTTTCAGCCACCCTTCGACCTCCCGGCGCATCTCCTCGGGGGAGTAGCCCAGGAGCCCTTGGAGCAGAGCGGCAGCGTCCGCTTCGGCGTACTCACCGAGCAGCGGCGCGGGCACACCGCACTCCATCAGGTAGGCACGGAGCCCGTAGCGGCCGAGCGGGGTGAGCCGCATGCGGTCCCCACGCCTGTCGTCCCGCGACCGGTCAGGCGCCGCCGACGAGGTTTCCGAACCGCCGCCCAACTCCTGCCCGCCCATGGCGTTCAGGAGCGTACGCAGAGCCAACTCCGGCGGAGTGTCGCCGTCACCGGGCTCGTACTCCACCGCGCCCAACAGGGCGAGTTCGTCCCCGAGTTCCCGGAAGGACGCTGCGAACAGCGTCTGGAAGAGTTCGAACTCCGGCCCGTTCGCGCCCACCTCGCGGGCCTTCGCACGCAGGTCGTCGACATCCACCCAGGTGTCGTCCGGAGCGTCGTACAGCAAACCGACCAGTGAGTCGGCGATCTCGGCCGTCAGCTCGTCCAGCTCACCGTGCCACCCGTCCAGCACCCCCGTCTCACCGATCTCCTCCAGTAGATCGCCCATCGTGGTGGCCCAGAACTCCAGAAGGCTCTCGTCGGCGAAGTCAGTTGTCTCGCCGCCCCGCGCGCGACCCCCGCTGATCGTGATCAGCCCGCCGTCCACGGCGAGCCACCACGGATCATCGAGAACGGCCACGTCCTTGGCGCTGCGCAGCGATTTCAGCGCACGAGCCCGCGCGACGGCATGGGCATACGGCGAGTCGTCGTCGGCCAGCTTCCACAGCTGGAGCTCCTCGACGGCCTCACGGGCGAGCGCGGGCCGCAGTACCCGGCCGGCGGTGACCTGCCGTCCCTCGCGGCACCAGGCGGAGAGCCGCAGCGCCGCGTCGAAGAGCGGGACACCCCGCACGGCAGCGATCAGGTCCTCCTGCGGAGCCAGGGTCACCGGGCGCAGCACAGGCACATCCTCGTCCGGTCCGTCGACTCCGGCCTCGACCGGATCGCCCGCCCGGCACTGCCCGCAGGTGCACAACGCCACGTCCTCGGCGGTCAGCCGACGGACACCGCCGCGCCCGCCCCGATCGCCGGTCGGCGGCTTCGCCGTGCCGGACACCGTGTCCGGCGTCAGCCGGGCCAGCCGCGCGGTGATCCCGTCCCGGTCGAAGGCCGCCGGATCGTAACCGGCCACCCGCAGTTCGGCGACAAGCTCACCGTACGGGCCATCCTCGGCCCCGGCCGGGGCATCGAGGCACTTCAGCACCTCGGCCAGCCCCCACACGCCGCCGATGCCCTCGGCCGGGACATCGGCGCGACGCCCGCCGACGCAGCGCACCGTCCGCTCCGCGCCGACCGGACACGGCAGAGTCTTCTCCAGCGTGATTTGGTGCTCCCAGTCCTCGCCGAAGTCGTAGACGTAGCGCAGCCGCGCTCCCTCCGCGGCCAGCACGTCGCCGAGCGCGGTGGTGTCCTCGTCGCCGACCCTGTGACCGAAGCCGAGAGCGATGTCGGTGAGTCGGGCCGCATCGCCGTACCCCCGGCCGAACTCGTCGGTGAAGAGGTGCAGATGGCCACCATGCCATCCGAAGGCGACCTGGATGGCGTCGTGCAACGTCCCGAGCGAGGTGTCGGACGGCATTACCAGGCGCCGCCACAGGGGTGGTCTCGTGCCGTGCAGCACGATCTTCAGCTGGAGATCGGACGGGGCCGTCTTCCCGTTTTGCCGCATCTGCTGCTCCCACCGCACCGGGGCCACTCGAACGGCCCCATCATGGTGCTGTCGGTGGGCCTAGCCCAAACCCGGTTGTGGTCGCCACCGTCCATCTGGGCACCTTTGGTCTCGACGCTGCCCGCAGCGGATATCCTGCGTCCTCACTTTCGCGGGCAGAGCAGGCGCTCGGGAGCCCACGGCCCTGCCAGCCACAGTTGTCACAGCCCTCGACATGTGCAGACGCAGCGAAATGCCGGGTTTCGTAACCGACCGGGTGCTTGAGCGACGCGGAGACGGTGACGGGAGGAGGAGCCCGGCTGCTCGGCTGGGCATTGCTCGGCCTGGGCATTGCAGCGATGCGCGAGCCGTCCCGTACGGCGAGACGCGAGCGCCGAGGTTGCGTCCTGGGAAGTGGTGTACGGGCTCCCACCTGGTCCGGGCGTTTGCCCCGGCGTCGGAGTGAGTGCTTGCTGCGCCTGCACGCCGGCTGTCACCCGCAGGACACCCGGCTCGCCCGCATCGTCAACGACTTGAGCGCCGCCCCCGACTTCCGCCGCCTCTGGGCGGAACAGGACGTGTACCGCCCCACGTACGGCGCCAAGGTCTACCGGCACCCGACGGTCGGCGAACTGACCCTGGGATTCGCTGTGTACTCCGCTTCTTGACCGGCTCGACGCCCTGCCGGGCCCGCAGCTCCCCCAGCAGCGTGTCGGCGAAGCGGCCCAAGCTCGCGGCGGACGGCCGGGGCGGCCAGGTGCGGCACGCGCAGATCGTGCGCGGCGAAGACCCAGGCACCCGGCCAAGAACCCGGCCGCCGTTGGCCATGGCGACGGCGCTCTGGTGCCGGCCCAGGCTGGGCCATCGGCACAGCCGTCCTGGGGCCGGCCGGGGGTGACGGGCCGGTGTCCCGTGCCGGAATATCCGTTCAGCGTATATTGAGGAGAAAGGTGGACATATCGAAATCCAAAAGGTAGGTACCCACCTTTTGGAGCGCCTGACGAACCAACTCACCGGATCCGCCCCCAGGAGGGGCTCGAGTCGTATCCGACCCGTCCGGAGGAGGACGCGATGCGGGACGTGGCGAGCAAGAGGGACGTGGACGACCGTCCCGCGGTCACCGAGCGGCTCGTGACACTCACAGTGAACGGCCGGTCGTACACCCTACGTCTGGACACCCGGGTCACCTTGCTGGACGCCCTGCGGGACCTACCCGTTCCGTGCACCCGTGGACGCTGGGTCGGCTGAACGCCTTGGTAACCGCCGTCGGTGACGCCGGGAGCGCGGTGCGGGTGGTCAACCCCTTGACACGGCTGACGAAAGGCGAAGTGTGCAGTGCCGCACGCAATGCGGGCCTTACCCCGTCCGACCTGGAATCCACCCTGAGCTGCGGCAGGCCACCCACCCGCCGCAATGGCGGCCCCTCCATCGCCAACTGCGGTGTCTGCTTCCCGTGTCTGGTGCGTCGCTCCGGGCTACTCCACGCAAACGGCACCGACGGCACCCAGTACGAGGCATTGCCATGGGCGAACGACCTACCCCTCGACCGGGGCACCGACTGGCGCGCACGCGGTGGCTGCTCGGCCGATACACCCTTACGGATGTCCTCACCGACACCCCGCTGCCGCCGGACATGGACCCGGCGGTGGCCTTCGATTTGATCAGGCGCGGGCGGGAGGAGCTGGACGGCTGCTTCGGATCGCGGCTGTGACCGGGGCCGCCGACGCGGCGTAGGCGGCAACGTGGAGTACGATTCAACGCTGCATTGGTGAAGGCCAGTTGGGACCTATCCGCATCCCGTCCTCCTGCTCCGCTTCCAGACGCCCCAGCGTCGGTGATCTCGGCCTGCCACTTCCCGCCCCGCTTGGGCATGGTGATCAAAGCCCGCCCCTTGAGCGCGCGCTCTGTGATCAAGTGGATGTTCGGCCTTGACGGGCGGGCAACGGCCCTTGGTGTGTGTCTGAGCTGTTTGGCGGTGCGTCTCTCGTTCCTTCGTGTGGTGGGTCGGGCGGGTGGGCAGCCGGCGGGAACGGCACCGGTCGACGATCAATGAACTGGCCGATGGGATCGCAGGAGGAGTCTGCGACCGCTGCGTGAGGGTAGGTCACTTTGATCGACAGGCGGGACGTGCTGCGGGCAGGTGTGCTGGGCAGCGTTGGTGGCGCGCTGGGGCTGCAGGCACCGGAGCGTGCTGCTGCGGCAGTTGAGGCAGCAGGGCCAGTTGGCCCTCGGGACTGGAAGCGGTTGGCTGATGCGCTGTCACCTGGGGCTACCCTCTACCGGCCGTATGGCTCTGTATATCCGTCGCTGGCCTTGCCGTTCAACCACAGGTACGCCGGAATTCGGCCTGCCGGCATCGTTGCCTGCGCCACGACCGAGGACGTATCTGAAGCGATCCGCTGGGCCCGCGCGGTCGGGCTGCCCGCCGTACCACGCTCCGGGCTGGGACACAACTACGCCGGGTATTCGACCACCACGGGCCTGCTGCTGAATATGGCCCGCATGAAGAGCATCGTCTCCACCCCGATGCCGGGCCGTGCCCACCCTCGGGTCTACGGGCCGATGAAGGTCGTGCACGACGCCGGTACCGTCACCGTAGGGGCCGGGGTCACCAATGGCGACCTGCATCCGCTGTTGGAGGACCACGGCATGTTCGTGCCGACCGGTCGTTGCCCCAGCGTCGGGGTCGCAGGGCTGGTGCTTGGCGGCGGTATCGGCTTCAGCGACAAGATGTTCGGCCTGACCTGCGACCGGCTCGTTGCCACGACCGTCGTGCTCGCCGACGGACGCGCGGTCAAGGCCAGCAAGGATACGCACCCCGACTTGTTCTGGGCCTGCCGCGGCGGAGCAGGCAACAACTTCGGTGTCAACACCTCGTTCACCTTCCAGTACGAGCAGTTCGAGGGCACCGTGGGTTTCTACCAGCTCCGCTGGAGCCTGGACTCCGTACTGCCGGTGATCGCCGCCGCGCAGCACATTGCCCAGGACACAGTGGGCGACAGGCGGTTCCATCTGCGTCTGGGCATCGGGACCAACGGGATGACCAGGACGCAGATCCATGCGAACGCCAACGTCAACGCCATCGGCCAGTACTACGGCACTGTCCAGGAACTGCGTGCCATCCTCGACCCGCTGCTCAAGATCGGCACGACCGAGGAACGCGCCCGCAACAGCGCGTCCGTTCGTCAGGTCACGCCCGGTGAGGCGAGCGTACTGCTGAGCGCAACCACACCGATCGACCGCTTCGCCACCAAATCGGCGATCCTGGACTCCCGCACTCTCCTGACCGATCAGCAGGTCGGCGCGGCAGCCGAGCGCCTGCTGGACTGGCCTGGCAGCAACAACGAGGACGGAGCCGGGTTCGCAATGTTCGCCCTCGGCGGCGAGATCAACCAGGTACCGCCGAACGCGACCGCGTTCGTACACCGAAACGACCTCTTCGTCTTCGCCGCCGAGACCTCGTGGGCGGATTACGACCTCCCCGACGTCGCCGAAGCCAACCTCCACTGGCTCAAGCAGTTCTACGACGACATCTTCCCTGGCAAGTCGCCCGAACACGCGTACCAGAACTTCCCCGACCCGACACTGAAGAACTGGCGGGAGGCGTACTACGGCAGGAACTACCCCCGTCTGGTCAACGTGAAGCGGAAATACGACCCAACCGGCTTCTTCAACTACCCGCAAGCGATCGGCACGCGTTGAGCCCAAACGGCGAGGTTTCGCCTTACGGCTCGATACCGGGCCGGCGTCGTGCGACATGATCTGGAGACGCGGTTGATGGACGTGGTGAGGCGCCGGTTACCTAATCACGCGGCGAGGGCGGGCCGGCCTCCCCAGCGCATTCCTTTCTCGCTGCGGATGCGGGCGCGCTCCTCGCGTTGGGCTGCCAGGACGTCGGGGTGGCGGGCGTTGGCGTTGCGACAGCAGTTGGGGTGGTTGGCGCTGGTCACGGGCGACGAGGCCGCGATGAGCCGGACCGCGACGGCAGGGCGCACCTCAGGCGTGAGCCCGGCACCGTACGGGTTCGCCGACAGCCCGGGGTGATGTCGGAGATCGCGCTCACGATGGCGTCATACCAGGACGGCACCGCCTCGACGTCCGCGCCGACCAAGCCCAGCGACTCGGCAACGACGGAGACGGCCACAGGCCCGGCCACCTCCCGGCGCAGTTCGGCGCTGCCACGCGGCCGGATGCCTTCCACGAGCTGTTCCACGAGCCGCGCGGCTGTGTGCTGAAGCCGTTCTGGTCGGGTGGCCACCGAGAGGCGGCCGGCGGCCCGCCCGGTAGGTGGTCGCGGGCGCCACAGACCTCATGACGCGCCCGAAGCTCGGCAACGACCCGGCGGCGGGCCCGCGGCCATGGCGTGCTGCGACGCACTGAACTTCTTCACGTCTGCTGTTTCCGCCCAAACCTGGGCCTCTGACCATCCGGATATTCCCGGCTGTGTGGTCGCGCAGGCGCAGGCCGAGGAGATCGCGCGGGAAACCTTCGGTCCGCTGCTCGCCCCTTGAACTCGCGCCTGTCAATCGGCCCGACGTGGCCACCCCGCCCACGCTGTCGTGGGTGGGCAGATCCATCGAGCAGGTCTGGAGTCGCCCCGAGCGCGTGGTGGGGATTTCCAGGGCTCTGGCCGCAGTTCCGTGAAAGCGGAGGTCAGCGATGGGAAGACGCCATTCGCCCCTGGGTGGCCGTACCATTGCATTTAATGAGCTCGGGGACGTAGGAACAGTGGTCGGCTGTTTTGTGGTGATCGACCGCTCGGCCGGTTCATGCCTGGAACTCGGTGAGGTCGATGGCGTGAACGCGCAGCGGGTAGCCGTACACCGGGTGTGCCGTCTCCCGCTCGGGCACCATGCCGAGCTTACGGATGACGTTCTCGGACGCGTTGTCGCCCACCCGGTTGATGCTGATGACGCGGTCCAGGCCGCGGTCCTGGAGAGCGAACTCCAGTGTGGCGTGGGCGGCTTCGGACGCGTATCCCTGGCCCCAGAACTGTGAGCCGATCCGCCAGCTGATCGCCACGGCGGGCATCACCTCCGGTAGGAACTCGGGCACGGACAGTCCCGTGAAGCCGATCAGCTCGCCCGAGGCCAGCAGCTCGACGGCGAAGAGTCCGAAGCCCTCCTCGTCCCACTCCTCCTCCCACCGCTCGATGTCCTCGGCCGTGTGGTCCAGGTCGCGCACCGAACCGTCTTCGATCCAGCGCATGACCCGTGGGTCCGCGTTGATGTCCGCCATCGGCGCGAGGTCGTCGTCGTGCCAGGTACGGAGGAGGAGGCGGGGTGTGCGGATCTCGGTCATGCGCCCATCCTGCCGAAGGCAAGGGCCTCATCCGAAATCCGGCGCTCGCCCGCGCTGCCGCTGCAGAACCACAAGGCGTCAAGCCGCCTGCACCGCACACCGTGACGGGTGAAACATCCGGGTCGGGTTCCTCGCCGACACCACGGTCGCGGTCAAGCCCAAGGCGGCGCCAAAGCACTGCTGTTGGACCAGCGGGGACGCGTCGCGGAACCGATGTCCGCCGGCGCGCAGCTCGCCCGCGTCGGCAACAACCTCAACCAGGTGGCCAGCGTCCTCAACTCCGGCGGCCGGGCCGAGTACACCGACGACGCCGTCGCCCGCCTCCTGCGCGCCGCCGCCAGGGTCGAGGCCGCAGCCATCGAGATGGCGAGGCGCTGGCACCGTGGTCCCGGACATCGCCACCGGCAGCCGCACGTTCGGCTTCCGGCAAGCATCGCAGAAATGCCGTGCGTAAACGCGAACGGGAACAGTCGGACCAGGCGGGATGGCACGCATAGCGTGGTCCAGCCCGCATAAACTTGCTGCGCATCAACTGCAGTCA
Organism: Streptomyces colonosanans; assembly: GCF_001866645.1. Lineage (GTDB taxonomy): Bacteria > Actinomycetota > Actinomycetes > Streptomycetales > Streptomycetaceae > Streptomyces > Streptomyces colonosanans. The sequence goes on along the minus strand of NZ_MLYP01000022.1, from coordinate 21,518 downwards.
GAAATGGACTCGTTGCGCTACAGCGAGACGATGACGGCGGTTGGATTGAACATCGGAGCCGGCGGTGAGGCTTTCGGTGTGCACTCTGGACGCCGCCCTCGGGACGGGCATCTCGGCAGCAAGCAAGGACGCCGAGGGATTCCGAGCCTGTCTTTCACGGAAAGGACTCGGGGTAATCCGAGCCGAGAGGTGTGTGACTTTTTTCGGGCAACCAAAGAATCGTGGAGGTCAGGTGCTCGTCACTGAAGAGGGCGAGCTCTCCCTGATCGCACCTTGTGCAGTCTGAAAATTCACCTTCCGTGTGTAGTCGAGTTCGCACCGGCTGACGTATTGATCCGGTGTTCCCGCGATGTCGAGGTCTTACGTCACGGGTGAAGGAAGTGTGGATGCGTGTACCGTGCTAAACTTGATCACAGTTGCAGTTGTGGTTCCCGAAACTTCAAGTGACTTGGCGATTGTATGTCGTCGGGCATTTTTGTATCTCCGGTGCTTATCCGGACGGGGCTCATTGTAACAACGCATGGGGTTCGCACGGTGTGGGTCCCCGGGTTATGCCCCCAAGGAGATGTGACATGGCTACTGGCACCGTCAAGTGGTTCAACGCGGAAAAGGGCTTCGGCTTCATCGAGCAGGACGGCGGAGGCCCGGACGTCTTCGCCCACTACTCGAACATCGCCACCCAGGGCTTCCGTGAGCTCCAGGAAGGCCAGAGGGTGAACTTCGACATCACGCAGGGCCAGAAGGGTCCGCAGGCGGAGAACATCACTCCCGCCTGACGTCGAAGCGTATGAGATGACTGGGGCCCCGCCTTGCGGTGGGGCCCCAGTCCACTGTTTTCTGTATTCCGCTGGAATTCTTTTAGATTCACATTCGGCTCGTTCTTGCAATTTGTCCGGCTCATTCCTGTCGGGAATTTTTCGATGCGCGCCCTGTTGAGGAAGGTTCTCCATGAGCCGTTCAGCTCGCACGAACGACCATTTCCGTCCACGGGGTCAGGGTCGCCCCGGCGTCGGTCCAGGCGACAGCGGGCGCCGTTCCCCCACACCACAGGGGGAGTTCGCGCTGCCGGTCACCGTCACCCCGGCCCTCCCCGCCGCTGCGGCCTTCGGTGAACTGGACATGCCCGTCGAGCTGCTGACGATGCTCACCAGTCTCGGCCTGAACGAGCCGTTCCCGATCCAGGCCGCCACGTTGCCGAACTCCCTCGCAGGGCGCGACGTCCTGGGCCGCGGGCGCACCGGATCGGGCAAGACGCTCGCCTTCGGTCTGGCGCTCCTCGTGCGCACGGCCGGGCGGCGTGCCGAGTCGCGGAAGCCGCTGGCCCTCATCCTCGTCCCCACGCGCGAGCTGGCCCAGCAGGTCACCGATACGCTCGCCCCGTACGCCCGGTTGCTGAAGCTGCGGCTGGCCACTGTGGTCGGCGGCATGTCGATCGGCAGGCAGGCCGGCGCACTGCGTGCCGGGGCCGAGGTGGTCGTCGCGACTCCTGGCCGCCTCGCGGATCTCGTCGAGCGCAAGGACTGCCGCCTGGACCGAGTGAACATCACCGTCCTGGACGAGGCCGACCAGATGGCGGACATGGGCTTCCTGCCGCAGGTCACCGAACTGCTGGACCAGGTACGTCCCGATGGCCAGCGCATGCTGTTCTCGGCCACGCTGGACCGCAACATCGACCTCCTGGTCCGTCGTTACCTCCATGACCCGGTGGTCCATTCCGTCGACCCGTCGGCGGGCTCGGTCACCACGATGGAGCATCACGTGCTGCAGGTGCACGGCGCCGACAAGTACGCCACCGCCACCGAAATCGCTGCCCGCGACGGGCGCGTGATCATGTTCCTGGACACCAAGCATGCTGTCGACCAGTTCACCAAGCACCTGCTGAGCAGCGGCGTAAAGGCCGCTGCGCTGCACGGCGGCAAGTCGCAGCCCCAGCGCACCCGCACCCTGGCACAGTTCAAGACCGGTGACGTCACGACGCTGGTGGCCACCAACGTCGCGGCCCGGGGTATTCACGTCGACGGCCTCGATCTCGTCGTCAACGTCGATCCGCCCAGCGACCACAAGGACTACCTGCACCGCGGTGGCCGTACTGCCCGCGCCGGTGAGTCCGGCAGTGTCGTCACGCTGGTCCTGCCCAACCAGCGCCGGGACATGGCCCGTCTCATGTCCGACGCAGGCATCAGGCCGCAGATCACGCAGGTCCGCTCCGGCGAGGCCGAGCTGAGCCGCATCACCGGCGCCCAGGCTCCCTCCGGTGTCCCCGTCGGCGGCAGCGCGCCGGTCGCGGAGCGCCCGAAGCGTGGCGGTGCCCCCTTCCGCGGTCTGGGCACCCGCCCGGGGCGGGCCGGCGGCGGTGGCGAGTCCCGCCGGTCTGCTGAGGCCCGCCAGATTGCCGAGGCCCGCAAGGCCGCCCGGGTCCGTCGTGGCGTATAGGTCGGCAACGGTGGCCTCGTCCAACCGCGAGCCCTGATCGCCATGCCGGCAAACGCCGGCATGAAACCGGGGGCCCAGCCTCCGGTGCCCTTGCCGAGGCCGGCATCCGCTGGTCCTCATGCGCTGCGACCCCGAGAAGCACAAGCGACCCGGCGGGTCCGCAGGAGCATCGACCACGTCCTGCACTGGTCCTGCGGCGGCGCCGCCGACAGCACCAGGCCCGCGTCAGCCACTACAAACGACGAGGCCACAGCCCGCACGACTGAAGCCTCGTCACAACAAGCAGCGTTGCAGTACTAGGTTGCAGACGTGCGGCGGCCTCGGCCGGAGCCGCGGTCACCGGTGCCGGTTGCACCGCCGGTTGCCGTCCGTCGGCCGGATCCGCGGACAGCCTTGCCGGAGGCAGCACCGGTCGCTGCCCCGCCCCCGGCCCGGCGGTCGGAACTGCGGCCGCCCGAGCCAACGGCACCCGCCGTGGCCTTGCCGGCCCCCGTCCGGCGGGCAGAGCCGCGCCCGCTGCTTGCGGATGGCTTACCGGCTCCTGCTGCCCCGGCGGCGGCCCGGCGGTTCGAGTCTTGGTCCCTCGTTCTGGCGGCAGCACCTGTCGCCGCTGCGCTGCCGCCCCTTCGGCGGCGGCCGGACCGCCTGCCGGGCTCGGTGCCGGTCTTCCGGTCTTGACGGGGTGCTGCCGATGTCGCCGGCTGGGCGACCTCGATGGTGACGGGGACGCCGGAAGGCTCGCGGGCGCCGGTGATGGTGGCCAGTTCCGCGTCGCTGGACGTGATGCGCGCCGTCCTGGGGCGGATGCCCGCGTCCGACATGAGCCGGGTGACGTCCCGTTTCTGGTCGGGCAGGACCAGTGTGACCACGCTGCCGGTGCCGCCGGCGCGGGCCGTGCGGCCGCCCCGGTGCAGGTAGTCCTTGTGGTCGGTGGGGGGATCGACGTTCACGACGAGGTCGAGGTTGTCGATGTGGATGCCCCGGGCCGCGACGTTCGTCGCCACCAGTGCGCTGACCTGGCCGTTCTTGAACTGTTCCAGGGTGCGGTTCCGCTGTGGCTGGGTGCGGCCTCCGTGCAGTGCGGCGGCACGGACACCGACGGCCAGGAGTCGCTTGGCGAGACGGTCGGCGGACCTCTTCGTGTCGAGGAAGAGGATGACCCGCCCGTCACGGGCCGCGATGCGCGTGGTGACGGCCTTCTTGTCGGTCTCGTCCAGGACGTGGAGCACGTGGTGCTCCATGGTGGTCACCGCTCCTGCGGACGGGTCCACGGAGTGCACGACGGGGTCGGTCAGGAACCGCTGCACCAGGCGGTCGATATTGGCGTCCAGGGTGGCCGAGAAGAGCATGCGCTGGCCGTCGGGCCGCACCTGCTGGATCAGCTTGGTGACCTGCGGCAGGAAGCCCATGTCGGTCATCTGATCGGCTTCGTCCAGCACCGTTATGCGTACGCTGCCGAGCGCGCAGTCCCCGCGCTCCACGAGGTCGTTGAGTCTGCCGGGACTCGCCACGAGCACCTCGGCGCCGCGCCGAAGCGTAGCGGCCTGCTTGGTGATGGACAGCCCCCCGACCACGGTGGCCAGCCGGAGGTTCACCGCCGTGGCGTAGGGGGTCAGCGCGTCCGTCACCTGCTGGGCGAGTTCACGGGTGGGCACCAGCACGAGGGCGAGGGGTGCCTTGGGCTCGGCCCGCAGTCCGGCAGTACGGGCCAGAAGTGCCAGCCCGAACGCGAGGGTCTTGCCGGAGCCGGTGCGTCCCCGTCCCAGCAGGTCACGGCCGGCGAGCGAGTTGGGCAGCGTGGCGGCCTGGATGGGGAAGGGGGTGGTGACGCCCTGTGCGGCGAGGGTCTTCAGCAGCCCTGCGGGCATGTCCAGACCGGCGAAGTCCTCGACGGCGGGAAGTGCGGGCGTCGTGTTTTCCGGTAGCCGGAATTCCCTTGGCGACGACGCGGACGGTGAGGGCGACGAGGCGCGCCGGTTTGACTTCTGGGGCCTGCGGGGCATGCGATTATTTGCCTTCCTGGAAACAGCACAAACCGGGGTTCGCACCATGACGGTGCGAACCCCGGTGAGCGGATACGCCGCCGGCGATCAGGCGGGGATGATGTTCTCCGCCTGCGGGCCCTTCTGGCCCTGCGTGACGTCGAAGGAGACGCGCTGGCCCTCCTGGAGCTCACGGAAGCCCTGGGTGGCGATGTTCGAGTAGTGGGCGAAGACGTCGGGGCCGCCGCCGTCCTGCTGAATGAAGCCGAAACCCTTTTCGGCGTTGAACCACTTCACGGTTCCCTGTGCCATGTTTTTCTCCTTCTGTAGGCAGAGGCCCCATCCGGAGATGCCGGAAAACAAATAATGCACCCGAAGGAGAAGCATTCCTGTCAGGTGCACATAGGTTCATGGGTACCACAACTGCAACCTCGAAACCTTAACACAGCTCGGCTGCCTGTGATGGGTCACCGAGGTGCGGGGTTCCCGGATTGATTCATGGCATCGACGAATCCGTCCATGAGTCCCACGAAGGGGGCCCACGTCGACCGCCTGTGCGGGGAGAACATGTCGGCGATCGGAGTCCAGGAGGCGAGCCGGGGGCGGGTGCGGTGCTCGGCCGGCACTCGGCCGGAACGGTTGGCGGACACGAACAGGGAGAATCCCAACCGCCAGGTTCGCCTGTCGTTTCTCGGGTAGCCCTGGTGCGGCCACGACCGTAGGCCCGATCTCGGGCCACACCAAGTGACAGGGGCCCGGCCGGCGGGCGGGGCGAGGAGGGATCGCTTCAGGCCGGCTTGCGCCACACGGAGATGTGCTTCGCGGAGTCCTGGTTGAACGGCGCCCCGTCCCAGTCCGCGACGCGCTGTTCCAGCTCGAGCCCCGCGATCCGGGCCATCAGGTCGAGCTCCGCCGGCCATGCGTACCGGTGCCGGGAACTGCCGCGGCGGTAGCGGCCGTCGTCGCCGTCTCGGGTGAGGTGGTGCGAGACGAGAACCTGTTCGACCAGGTCGAAGGTGTCGAAGCCGAGATGCCGCTCGGAGACGTCGAACGGCACCGCGACCTGCCCCGGTGGCAGGAACCGCAGCGGTGGCACGCCCAGTTCGATGACGAATCGGCCGCCAGACACCAGGTGACGCGCGGCGTTGCGGAAGCACTCGACCTGCTCGTCCTGCGTGAGCAGGTTCGAAATGGTGTTGTAGACGAGATAGACCAGGGTGAACTCGCCGGGGACGACGGTCGTCGCCATGTCCCCGACGGAGACCGGGAGTGTGCCCTCGTCGACCTTGCGCCGCAGGACCGCTGCCATGTGCTCGGAGAGTTCGATACCCGCTACGGGCACGCCCCGTTCCCGGAGCGGGACGCCCACCCGCCCGGTTCCGATGGCGAATTCCAGTGCCCGGCCGTCTCCGGCGAGTTCGGTGAGGAAGGCGAGGGTCGGTCCGAGAACAGGGGCTGAGGACATTTCGCTCTCCTCGGCGTCGTAGCGCTCGGCGCTTGCACGGGTCCACAGCTCGCTGCTCGTCATGGGCCGACACTTTGCCGCGAGTGGCGGGGACCGTCCACGCATTTACCTTCAACCGGCCTTGGGCACAAGGTCCGGAGCAGGTGCAGGCCCCTCACGTCTGCCCTGGTCCCTATTCGGCTCGCTGTCAGGGGCGGCCGCTACGGTGCATGCGAGTCGATCACGTGGGCAGACCGGGTTCGGCCTCGCGTAGGCGGGCCCGAGTCGGGAGGGACAGGCGCATGGCCGTGGTGGAAGTCTCGTACGCGGAGGGCTGGGACGTCGAAGCCCGTTGCGAGTTCGGGCCGCTGTCGGTGGAGGGGGCACGGAGGAAGGACAGCGACGGGCACCCGTACGTGGTGATCCATCGCGTGCCGGGCCGAGCGGTGCCGGTAGAGGTGCACCTCGTGGCGTGGGCCGATCACTACGTCGGGCAATGGACCTACGACGAGTCGGGCCGTCGGACCCACGAGGTGGACCTGCGGCTGCTCGAAGCCGACCGCCTGTTCCTGCGGCGGTACGTGCAGAGGCGGTATTCCTCGCCGGAGCAGCGCGACCGGGCGCGCGACGCCTGGCGGCTCACGCTGGATCTGTCGCCCGACGGCAAGGGGAGCAAGGTGATCGAAGAGCGTGGTGAGGGCGGCGGATCGTTCCACACACTCGCCGACGTGCCGGAGTCTAAGCGGTGGTATCCCCGGTCGGAGTTCGGCGTGCGGGCAGCCGGGAGTCCGAGTGTCTCCCCTGAGTCCGAGCCGGGAGAGCGTGAAACCCGAGAAGCCCGTAAGGAAGGACTGGAATCGCAGTTCCCGTGGAGGCCGCCCAGGCCGGGTCGGCCTGGACTTGCCCTGGAGGACCTCTTTCGGCCGGGAACCCGGTTCATTTCGGAGAACTGGGGCGAGATGACCGTCGACGGGATAGGGCACATCGCCACGCTCCGGGTTCCCAGTGGTCGGCTGGTCGTCGCGGATCCCCGGTATCGAGACGATCCCAGGGAACTCACCCAGCACATCCCGCCTGGTGAGTACCCCTTGCAGAAGGCCGTACTCGTCGGTGAGGGCGAGCATTTCGGCGAACGGTTCCCGGTCACGGAGGAACCCGTGGTGCGTCTGCTGATCGCCGACGAACCGGCGGTCACGTGGGAGATGGGGCTCAGTGAAGGTGACGATCCCCGGCTGCTCCTGGACGGCCACGCCTACGGCTTCGGCACCGACGTCGCGGCCGGCGGATTCGCCGACGCCTCGGGCTGGAGGACGTTGTCCGCCAAGATCCGGCGCTACTACGAGGAGAGCGACGAAAGCCACGCCGAGTCCGTCACGGACGGCTGCATATGCGTCACCGACGAGGAGACCGGTGGCGACCTGGTGACCTTCTCCACCGAGGGTGACGGGACCTGGCCGGTTTGGCTGGGCCGTTCCGCCACCGGCGAACTGGTCTCCGTGTCGGTTATCACGTCGTGGGTGGCGGATCTTCGGCAGTCGTGATCGTCGACAGGCCAGGTGGCCGTCGCGCGTGTCCGTCTCCAGGCTGGACGGCGGCGTTCACCGCCCGGGCGCTCCCGCGCGCAGTCCGGCCATGACGAGGTCCAGGAGCCGGGTGGCGCGGGGCCGCCAGTTGCCGCGGGGGTCGATCTGCCAGAGGCCGGCGATGGCGAGGAGGAAGTCGTCCGCCGTCACTCCCGGGCGGATGGTGCCGGCCTCCTCGTTGGTGCGGAGCAGGAGTTCGGCCGCGGCGGTCACTGGGGAGTGACCCGGTTTCGTCAGGCCTCCCGGCGCGCTGGTGGCCTGGCGGATGGCGTCCGCCAGGCCGGCCTTGGCCATGGCGAACCCGGCGAGGCGGTCCATCCACTCACGCAGGGCACGGTCGGGTTCCCGGCTCCGCAGCAGCTGGGCCGCGCTGTCGGCGACCTGCTGCATCTCGTAGCGGTAGACCTCGAGGACGAGCGCCTCGCGGTTGGGAAAGTTGCGGTAGAAGGTGCCCTGCCCTACGCCCGCCTTCTTGGCGATCACGCTCAGCGGAGCGTCTGCGGAGCACGTCAGCTCGGCCAGCGCCACTTCGAGGATGCGTTCACGGTTTCGTTGCGCGTCCGAGCGCAGAGGCGCGTCCTTCTTCTGCCGCACCCGTCCTCCTCATAGGCTCGTGGCCGAACCCGGTCTTGCTAAGCGGACAGCTGTCCGGTAACTTCCCCCAAGAACTGGACAGTTGTCCAATTAGATCCACCATAGCGGTGGTTGCGGCCGGTGCGTACGGCCGGTGGCCGTCGCCCTCCGCGTTCCTTCCCGGTACCTCGCGTGTTTCCGAAGCACTATCGCTCCGTACAGCGCCATCTCCCTGACTCCTGATTCGTCTGTCTGCCGGACCGCCCCACGACGTGGGGTCCGGATACGCGAAAGAAGGCTGATCATGGCCCCACCGACGTCCAGCGCCATCACCTTGAACATCAACGGCGAGAAGTACACGCTGTCCGTCGACCACCGCACCACCCTGCTCGACGCCCTGCGTGAGCGCCTCGATCTGACCGGTACGAAGAAGGGCTGTGACCAGGGGCAATGCGGTGCCTGCACAGTCCTGCTCGACGGGCGCCGGGCCGTGGCCTGCCTGCAGCTCGCGGTGTCGGCGGAGGGGCGCGAGGTCACCACCATCGAAGGCGTGGCCGAGGGTGAGCGGCTGCACCCGGTGCAGCAGGCGTTCCTCGACCTCGACGGTTACCAGTGCGGCTACTGCACGCCGGGGCAGATCTGCTCGGCCGTCGCGGTGATCGAGGAGCACGCGGCGGGCTGGCCGAGCGCCGTCACCGGCGACATCCGGCCCGAAGCGGGGCCGCCACCGCTGACCGCCGAGGAGATCCGGGAGCGCATGAGCGGCAACCTGTGCCGTTGCGGCGCGTATGTGTCGATCGTTCAGGCGGTCGCTCGAGCCGCCGCGGTCGAGGCGGGGGCTGAGGAGACCGGGGAGGCAGTGGCATGAGGGAGTTCGGCTATCAGAGGGCGTCCGATGTCGCCGGCGCGGTCGCGCTGCTCGGCGCAGACCCGGACGCACGCTTCCTCGGCGGGGGCACCAACCTCGTCGACCTGATGAAGACCGGCGTCGAGCGGCCGAGCCGGCTTGTCGACGTGCGTGAACTGCCCCTGGACCGGATCGAGTCGACGCAGGACGGCGGTCTGCGCATCGGCGCGACCGTCACCAACAGCGACCTGGCCGCCCACGCCGAAGTCCGCCGCCGCTACCCTGCGTTGGTGCAGGCGGTACTGGCCGGTGCCTCGGGGCAACTGCGCAACATGGCCACGGTCGGCGGGAACCTTCTCCAGCGCACCCGCTGCGGCTACTTCGGCGACGTCACCAAACCATGCAACAAGCGCGTGCCCGGCAGCGGGTGCCCCGCCATCGAGGGCGACCACCGCAACCACGCGATCCTGGGCGCCTCCCGCCACTGCGTGGCCGTCCATCCCTCGGACATGGGCGTGGCGCTGACGGCCTTCGACGCCGTCATCTCGTACGAAACCACCGAGGGGTCGGGCGAGTTGCCGCTCTGCGATTTCTATCTGCCGGTGGGTGACACCCCGCACCTGGAGACCGCCCTGCCGCCGGGGGCGCTGATCACCGGTGTCACCCTGCCGTCCGCCCCGGTCGCCGCCCGCTCGCGCTACCGGAAGGTGCGCGAGCGAGCCTCCTACGCGTTCGCGATCGGCTCGATCGCCGCCGCGCTCGACGTCCGGGACGGCGTCGTGAGCGATGTGCGTCTGGCCTTCGGGGCGGTCGCGTCGCGGCCGTGGCGGGCCCGGGCGGCCGAACGGGCGCTGACCGGGGCACGGGCCGACGGCGAGAGCTTCGCCGCCGCCGCGGACGCCGAACTCGCCGCGGCGGAGCCGCTGATCCACAACGGATACAAGGTGACACTGATGCGCAACCTCGTGGTGGCCGTCCTGTCCGAACTCCTCGAGGAGGCGTCCCGATGACCACCACCACCGGATCCACGACGGCGACGGGCTCCGTCGGTACCGCGCACACCCGCGTGGAGGGCCGGGACAAGGTCACCGGAGCGGCCCGCTACGCGGGGGATCTCCCCTTCAGCGAACTCGCTCACGGCTGGCTGGCGCTGTCCACCGTCGCCCGCGGCCGCATCCGCTCGGTGGAGAGCGCTGCCGTCCTCGGAATGCCGGGTGTCCTCACCGTCCTGCACCATCAGAACGCTCCACGTGTCGACAGCGACTACATCGGCGTGCTCGGAGTTCCGCCGGACCCGACCATCGCCCTCTTCCAGCACGACCGGGTGCAGCACGCGGGCTGGCCGGTGGCGCTGGTCGTCGCCGAGACCTCCGAGCAGGCAAGGGAGGCCGCCGAAGCGCTCGTGGTGCACTACGAGGAGGAGCCGCACGACGTCGCCTTCCTCGGCGAACGCCCGGACGCAAACCCGCTGGACACAACGGAGAAGGGAGACCTGGAATCCGAACTCGCCGCGTCCGCCGTCGTCGTGGACGCCGAGTACACCACCCCGGAAGAACACCACAACCCGATGGAGCCCCATGCGGCGACGGCCCGCTGGGAGGGCGGGCGACTCGAGGTCGTCGACTCCAACCAGGGCACCACATGGGTCGCGGACGAACTCGTGAAACTCTTCTGCCTCGACCCGGCCTCGGTGCGGGTGCGGTCCGAGCACGTCGGCGGCGGTTTCGGGGGCAAGGGGGTCCGCGCTCACCAGGTGGCCGCCGTGATGGCCGCCACCGTCCTCCAGCGCCCGGTCCGGGTCGTCATGACGCGTCGTCAGATGTTCTCGATCGCGGGTTACCGCAGCCCCACGGCGCAGCGGATCAGGCTGGGCGCCGACGCCGACGGGCGGCTGCGCGCGCTGGATCACCGGTCTTTGAACCTCACGTCGACCGTGTACGAGTTCACCGAGCCGTGCGCCGGGGTGGGACGGGTGCTGTATGACGCCGACGCCCACCACACGTCCAACCGGGTCGTACGCCTCGATGTGCCGACACCGACGTGGATGCGCGCTCCGGGCGAGGCACCGGGATCGTTCGCGCTGGAGTCGGCGCTCGACGAACTCGCCGAGAAGTGCGGCATCGACCCCATTGCACTGCGCGCACGCAACGAGCCCGAGCGGGGTCCCGTCTCCGGACTGCCGTTCAGCAGCCGCCGACTGCTCGACTGCTTCCGCGAGGGAGCCCGAAGGTTCGGCTGGGCGGACCGGGACCCGCGCCCCGGCCTGCGTCGTGACGGGCGCTGGTTGCTCGGCACCGGCACGGCGGCGTCCTCCTTCCCCGCCGGAGCCGCACCCTCCACGGCGGCCGTGACGGCGCAGCCGGACGGAACCTTCACCGTGCGGATCGCCGCGGCGGACATCGGTACCGGGGCCCGCACCGCGATCACCCTGGTCACCGCCGACGCGCTGGAGGTGGCACCGGACCGTGTACGGGTGCGGATCGGGGACAGCGACTTCGGGCCGGCGATGATCGCCGGCGGTTCGATGGGCACCCGCTCCTGGGCATGGGCGGTCACGACCGCGGCCAGGGAACTGCGCGAGCGGCTCGCCCTGGACGCCGGCATTCCGCCGGAGGGACTCACCGTGCGGTCGGACACCTCCGAGGCCATCCGCGCCCTTGCGCACAAGGAACGGCACTCTTTCGGAGCGCAGTTCGCCGAGGTCGCCGTGGACGTCACCACCGGCGAGGTGCGCGTGCGGCGCATGCTCGGCATCTTCGCGGCGGGCCGGATCGTCAACCCGCTCACCGCGCGCAACCAGCTCGTCGGCGGGATGATCTGGGGCATCTCCATGGCGCTGCACGAGGAGGCGGTCCGGGACCAGGTGTCGGGCGGCCACGCCGGCGCCGACCTCGCGGGCTATCACGTCGCCACGCACGCCGACGTACCGCTCATCGAGGCGGACTGGGTGGACGACCCCGACCCGGACGACCCGGTCGGGATCAAGGGCATCGGGGAGATCGGCATCGTGGGCGCCGCTGCGGCGATCGCCAACGCGGTCTGGCATGCGACCGGCGTCCGCCACCGGAGCCTGCCCATCCGGCCCGACCGCGTCCTGACCGCGGGCGAGGGAGCACGGAATGTTTGACCTAGCCGATGAACTGCACCGGTGGGCCGACGAAGGCCCTGCCTTGGCCGTCGTCACCGTCGGCGGCAGCACCGCGGCCCCCGGTGCCGCCCTCGCCGTCGACAGCGCTCGGTTTCCGGAGGCTGCGTGTGAAGCAGCGGTGTACAACCTGTGCGTCCAGGCGCGGTAAGACGGGTGTTCCGCTGACCGGCGCGCAGCCGCCGACTCAGCGGGACGAGGAAGAGCGGGGACGTCGGCGCGGCTGCCTGAAGAGGTCAGGGACAGAGATCAGGGACGCGGCCCGCGCGCCTGGTCGGCTCGTTCGGCGTTCTTCTTCTTGATGCGCGCCGCTTCCTTGCGGACCTCGGCCTGGGTGGCGCGCTCCTTCTCCAGCCACTCGGGCCGGGCCTGCTTCAGAGCCTCGATCTGCTCGGTGGTGAGGGGCTCGACGACTCCGCCGCGCGCGAGGCCCGCGATGGAGACGCCCAGCTTCGCCGCGACCACCGGGCGGGGGTGCGGGCCGTTGCTTCGCAGCTCCTGCAGCCACGCGGGCGGGGTCGCCTGGAGTTCGTTCAGTTCGGCGCGCGAGACGACACCCTCCTGGAACTCGGCAGGGGTGGCGGGGAGGTACACACCCAGCTTCTTCGCCGCCGTCGCCGGCTTCATCGTCTGGGTGGTCTGGTGCGACTTCATGTTGTCCAGACTATCGGCCGTGTACGAGACCTCCGACCACGCCCGGTAACCTGGCGGAGTGACAGGCACGGAAGCATCCCCCTCGTTCCGGCTCGCGTACGTCCCCGGGGTGACGCCCGCCAAGTGGGTCCGGATTTGGAACGAGCGCCTGCCGGATGTCCCCTTGGCCCTCGTCCAGGTGTCGGCCGCCGAAGCATCCGATGTGTTGCGCGACGGAGAGGCGGACGCGGGGCTCGTACGGCTGCCGGTCGACCGCACGGTCTTCAGTGCGATCCCCCTCTACACCGAGACGACGGTGGTCGTGGTCCCCAAGGACCACCTCGTGACGGCGGCGGAGGAGGTGTCGCTCGAGGATCTCACCGACGAAGTCGTCTTCCACCCCCTCGACGACGTCCTCGGCTGGGAGCGGCCGCCGGGCCTGCCCGCGTTCGAGCGGCCCGCCACGACGGCCGACGCCATCGAACTCGTGGCGGCGGGCGTGGGCCTGCTCGTCGTCCCGCAGTCCCTGGCACGTCTGCACCATCGCCGGGACCTCACGTACCGCCCGCTCGTGGACGCCCCCCAGTCGAGCGTCGGGTTGTCATGGCTCGAGGACGCGACCACCGATCTGGTCGAGGAATTCATCGGGATCGTCCGCGGGCGGACGGTCAACAGCTGGCGTGGCCGCACCCCCGCCCAAACCCCGACGCAACCGGAGCGCGACCGCGCCGGTGCGGCCGGCGCCCGGCGGAAGCCCGTGGCGGGGAAGTCGACGGGCCGGAGCCCGCGGAGCGGTTCCGCAGGCCCCAAGGGCGGCCGGCGTGGCAGGCCGCGGCGCCGGTCGTAGCCGCCGGCACTACGGCGGTGGCCGACCGGCGGTTTCGCGGCGCCCACCCTGATGAAGTCCCCGGTACCCGGCGCAGGTGAAGGCGTTCAGGCCGCCCGCGCCGGTTCGGCAACCGCTCCCGGGCCGCTCGGCGGTCGTGATCAGTTCGCGGCCGTGCGGCCGATCGACTCCACCAGGGGCAGCAGCCGATACGGCACGCGCTCGCGCAGTGCCACATCCGTACGGGTGCGGACGACCCCGGGCAGGCTGATCAGCGTCTGGATGACATCCTCCAGGTGCGCGTTGTCCCGCGCCACCACTCGGGTCATGAGATCACCGCCCCCGGTGACCGAGAACGCCTCGACGATCTCCGGTACGGCCGCGAGGGCGTCGCCCACCTCGTCCAGGTGCCCCTGGGTGACCTCGATGTGGACGAACGCGAGCACGGGATGCCCGAGTGCCGCGGGGGCCAGAGCGGGACCCGTGCCGGTGATCACCCCGTCGCGCTCCAACCGGTCCAGGCGGGCCTGGAGCGTGCCGCGTGCGATGCCGAGGATGCGGGCGTACTCACGCACGCTGGTACGGGGCTGCTGGAGCAGCAATTGCAGGATGCGGGTGTCGAGTGCGTCCACGGCCATGGACCGTTGGCCTCCCTTTCGTGCAAGTGGATCTCACTGAACTGTACCAATGGCTCAGTGAATCGTGATCCGCTTGAGCCACTGCCCTCCATTTGCTTTCCTTGTGCGTATCGATGGCGCCGCGCAGTGCGGGACCGGCAACGAAGCCGGAGTCCCTGCCCGCGGCGCCTTTCCCATGCTCCGACACGGCATCGAACACGAAATGGGGGCGGGCAGCCGACGGTGAAGAAGATGTTCACGGCTCCGGATCCGGGGCTGTTCCGGCTGCGCGTCTCGCTGCGCGCGGTGCTCGGTATCGGCCTCGCCGTGACGGCGTGCGAGATGGCGGGACTGTCCCGGCCCGCCTCGATCACCGGCGGGCTGGCCGCGCTCCTCGCGCTGTTCACGGTCGCCGACCCGACCGTGCGGGGCCAGGCGGTCACCACCGCGCTGCTTCCCGTCGTCGGTCTCCCCGTGCTTGCGCTCGCGACCACCCTGCACGGTGCCCCAGCGCTGCGGGACGCGGCCTGGCTGGCGGTGATCTTCACCGGCGTGTATGCCCGCCGCTGGGGGCCGCTGGGCCATGCGCTCGGCGTCTTCGCGTTCATGACCTTCTTCGTCGCGCTGCTCCTGCACGTCGTTCCCGGTCGACTGCCGGAGCTGTGCGCGGCCGTGATGCTGTCGCTGGGCGCCGCCTCGGTGGTGCGGTTCGGTGTGTGGTGCATCGAGCGGCGTACGCCGTTGCCCGTCGCGGCCGCCCCGCTCGACGGGCGCGGACTCGCCCGTCCTGCCACCCGCCAGGCGTTCCAGGCGGTCGCCGCCTGTGCCTTCGCGATCGTCGTGGGTCAGGCCCTGTCGCACGAGCGCTGGTACTGGGCCGTCGCCACGGTCTGGTGGATCTTCGTGAACACCGCCTCGCGCGGTGAGACGCTGGTACGCGGCTTCCGGCGTGTCGTCGGCACGGTCACCGGTATCGCCGCCGGGCTGCTGGTCGCCGTCCCGCTGCACGGCGATCCCGTGCCCTCGGCCGCGCTCGTCGCCGCCTGCGTGTTCGGGATCTTCTACACGGCCGCGTTGTCCTACAGCTGGATGATCTTCTTCGTCACCGTCCTGGCGGGCCTGCTCTACGGCGTCCTCGGCGTTCTGAGCCCGGGGCTGCTCGGCCTGCGCCTCGCGGAGACGGGTGCCGGGGCGCTGGGGGCCGCGCTTGCCGTCGCGTTCGTGCTGCCGATCACCACGCACACGGTGACCGACCACTGGGTGTGCCGGGTCCTGCGTGCCGTGCACGACTGCACCGCCGCGGCGGCGCGGCGGCTCGCGGGCGACCCGGAGGCGGACCCCGCGTTCCGCGCGGCGGAACTCGAGGCGCTTCTGGGGCGCGTGCACTCGGCACTCGCGCCGCTGGTGCATCCGCTGAACCCGCTGAGGGCACGCAAGGCGCGGGCCCTCAGGGTGCTCGCGCTGCTCGACGAGTGCGCCCACCAAGCGCGCGGCCTCGCCGATGTGGCGGCCGACCCGGACGCGTCGCACGACACCCGTCTCATGGACGCGTGCCGACGCGTCGAGACCGCGGTGGAGACGCTGCTCGGCGGGCTCCCCGAACGCGTCCTCACGGCCCCTTCGGTTGTCCCGGAGCGTCACCCCGGCGCCGAGCAGGCCCTCGCCCACCTCTATGGCCTCGAACGGGCCCTGGTCGCCCTGGCCGCACCGCTGCACGGCCCGTCGGCGGTCCGGGCCTGACAACCGCTACCGAACACTTGCCCAGTGCTCCATCCTTCAGGGTGGAGGTGAAGGGCATCCGGTCCCTTGCGGCCCGGAGGGCCGCAGCGGCATGGCTACGATTGCGCCATCCGATGACGGAGTTGTCGGATCTACCGCCGGACGGGCGGAAAGTGACGCCTGTGGAGGCCCCTGTAAGACCGATCTCCCCGGAGAGCGGCAAGGGCCGGTGAAGCAGGAACCCGAGGTGGCACCGCGTAGCGGTGCGGACCGCAATCTCCTGCCCTCGGGCAGGAGAGGACGTCAACGTCCTCCCGTAAGCGTCGACGAGAGGGGACAGCAGTGGCGGACGGCGACAGGCAGGGGCAGCGGCGGGCGTACATCGGCTCCTTCACATCGGCGGGAGGACGTGGTGTCCTCACGGCCACCGTGGATCCGGACAGCGGCGCGCTGACCGTTCTGAGCTCCGTGGGCGGGGTGCCCGACCCGTCGTACCTCGCGCTCTGCGCAGACATGCTGTACGCGGTCAGCGAGACCGCCGAGGGCGCGGTCGCCGCCTACCGTCTCGACGGCGACGGGCCCGAACTCGCCGGGCCGCCCGCCGCCGTCGGTGGCAGCGGGCCCACGCACCTGAGTGTGCACGCCGGCTACGTCCTGACCGCCAACTACGGTTCCGGCAGCGTCACCGCCCTTCCTCTGCGCGGCGACGGCACCCTGGCGACGGCCGTGCCCCTGGTGCTCCGGCACGAGGGCTCGGGGCCGGTTCCGCAGCGGCAGGAGGGGCCGCACGCCCACCAGGTACAGGCCGACCCGTGCGGCCGATGGGTCCTCAGCGTCGACCTCGGGACGGACTCCGTCCGGGTGTGCGTGTTGGAGGGCGGTGCCTGGCGGCTGCACCGCGAGACCGCGCTGCGTCCCGGCTCCGGGCCGCGTCACCTGGCCTTCCATCCGGACGGCGACCGCGCGTACGTCCTCAACGAACTGGTGCCGACCGTCACCATGTGCCGCTGGGACGCCGGGGACGGCGTGCTGAAGCCGGTCGCCGAGACGTCCGTGCTGTCCGACGTGCCCGTCGGTGAGGCCTACCCGTCGGGGGTCGTCGTCTCGCCCGATGGACGCTTCGTGTGGACGGCGACACGCGGACAGGACGTGCTGTCCGTGCTCGCCGTCGAGGGCGACGGGCTGAGGCAGGTGACCACGGTGCCCTGCGGGGGTGTCTGGCCACGGGCGATCGCCTGGTCGGAGGGGTACTTGTACGTCGCCAACGAGCGGTCAGGGGATGTGACCTGGTTCGCGGTGGACCCGGACTCGGGCGTGCCGCGGCGGGGCGGTTCGGTGGCGGTTCCCGCGGCCTCCTGCGTCGTGTTCGGCTGATCCAGGGCCCGGGAGTCGTCGGGCGAACCGCATGGCCCGGCAAGGCGAAGGGCCCGCTCCGGTGGGAGCGGGCCCTTCGTGGTCGAGATGAGGTTTGGTGCGGCTCAGCGGGCCGGGGTGCCCTGCGGCTGCTGCGGGGCGATGCCCAGCGCCGTCGTGTACTTGGAGAGTGCCAGCTTGCCGATCGCCGGGTAGGCGCCGAGCGGTTCGGCGGTGGCGCAGTCCGCCTCCTTGGTGGCGGCGTCCAGCAGCCCCGGATCCAGCTCCGGGCCGATCAAGTAGGGCGCGAGCGCCAGTTGCTGCGAGCCCGAGGAGCGCAGCTGCTCGGCGACGGCGACGATCGAGCCCTCCTGGTCCAGCGCCGCGGCCATCACTGGCACGGCGAGCCGCGCGGCCAGCAGCATGCCGGTGATCCCGGCCGCCTGGACGGCCTCGTCGCCGCCCACGGACGCGAGGATGATGCCGTCCGCGGCCGTCGCCACGGTGAACAGGCGGGCCCGGTCGGCGCGGGCGAGGCCGGACTCGGACAGACGTACGTGCAGGGCCTCGGCGAGCAGGGGGTGCGGGCCGAGGGCGTCAGTCAGTTCGGCCGCGACACGGCTGTCCATGACGGCCTGGCGGACCTGGCGCAGCAGCGCGCTGTCCGGACCGGCCAGCAGCGGCACCACCACGGCGACGGGGCCGTCGGGCTCCTTGGCCTCCACGCCGGCGGCGACGGCCTGCTCATAGCGTGCGGTGCGCTCCTCGGCGGTCTGCGTCAGAACCGAGCGCAGCGTGGGGTAATCGGAGTCGTCCCCGTCCAGGTAGCCGATCCGGGCGTTGAGGCCGAGCAGCTCGGAACGCGCGATGCTCACGACCTCCTCGGCCAGGCTACGCGTGGCGGCGCTGGGAGTGCCCGGCACCGCGAGGACGAGCGCGGGCGCGCCCTCGGGGGTCACCAGAGGTTCCGGGCGGCGGTGCCGCCCGGGCTGGCGGGGTCGCGGCATTCGTACAGGCAGGCCTGCGGGCCCAGTGGGGGAGCTCATGGCGCCGCATGCTACTGGCTTGGCGGGCTCCCCTGTTCGGGGAGGGGGCAGGTGAGCGGTATCTGTCCAATTTTGTCTGATGAGTTACGTTCTGATGATATGTGATCGATTCGGTCCGACTTCCCCACGCGTGCCGACTGCGTGGCACCTTGTCGAGGAGCGCCCTGACGGCAGGAGCCTTTCCTGCGTAGGGGCTGGCCTGTTGGTACGGATTGTCGGTGTGGGCCACTAGAGTGGCGCGGCGTGGCAAGACGACCGTTGCATGAACTTGTTGAGGCGGGCTGGGCGAAGGCTCTGGAGCCCGTGGCCGGGCGTATCTCGGGTATGGGGGACTTCCTTCGTGCCGAGGTGGCAGCCGGCCGGACGTATCTCCCGGCGGGAGCGAACGTCTTGCGGGCGTTCCAGCAGCCCTTTGACGACGTACGGGTTTTGATCGTCGGTCAGGATCCGTACCCGACGCCGGGTATGGCGATCGGTCTGAGTTTCGCCGTCGCGCCGGAGGTGCGATCGCTGCCGGGCAGTCTGGAGAACATCTACCGGGAGCTGAATACGGATCTGGGTCTGCCCAGGCCGTCCAACGGTGATCTGACCCCGTGGACCCGGCAGGGTGTGCTGCTCTTGAACAGGGCGCTGACCACGGCCCCGCGCAAGCCGGGCGCCCACCGGGGCAAGGGCTGGGAGGAGGTCACCGAGCAGGCCATCCGTGCACTTGTCGCGCGGGAGCGGCCGTTGGTGTCGGTCCTGTGGGGGCGGGATGCGCGCAATCTGCGTCCACTGCTCGGGGAGTATCCGGCGATCGAGTCGGCGCACCCTTCGCCGATGTCGGCGGACCGGGGTTTCTTCGGTTCGCGCCCCTTCAGCCGGGCCAATGACCTCCTCGTGCGGCAGGGGGCCGAGCCGGTGGACTGGCGACTGCCGTAGGCCATCGCGGGCGTGCCGGTGCGTCGCCCACCGCCTGTCCACCGTGCGGGCCGCCGAGACGGTCCTCGTCGTCGAGTCCGACGGGGACCGCGCGGTGGCCCGCTCGGTACAGCGCGCGGCAGGCGGCAGGGGTCCTGGGCCTTGAGGACGGCGGTGGTCACAGCCGGACGATGACGAGGGCGATGTCGTCCCGGGCGCCGCCACTCACCCCCAGTTGGGCCAGCACGACGTCGGCCACGCGTTCCGGGGCGAGGGTGCTGTGCCGGCCGAGGGCGTCGGTGAGCCGGGTCAGCCCCTCTTCGATGTGCTCGCCGCGCCGTTCGATCAGCCCGTCCGTGTAGAGCACGAGGGTGTCCCCCGTGCTGTAGGAGTGAATGGCCTGGGGGCGGGGCACATGCTGAGGCCGGGCGCCCAGCGGCGCGTCGGTGGCCTGGTCCAGCAGGTCGTACCCCCCGTCCGGACGGACGAGAATCGGCGGCGGATGTCCGGCGCTGCTGTAGACGATCAGCTTGCTGCGGGGGTCCACCAGTACCTTGACGGCAGTGGTGTTCAACGCTCCCTCCACCGACCGGGCGTAAAGGCCCAGCACCTCGAGGGCCTGGGCGGGGCGCCCCAGCGCGCGGATGGCCGCGCTCAGCGCGCTGCGGAGCATCCCCATGACGGCGGCGGCCTCCAGGCCGTGGCCGACGACGTCACCGACGGCCACCGCGAAGGAGCCGTCGGGCAGGTCAACCAGGTCGAACCAGTCGCCGCACACGCTCAGCGAGCCGGTGGCGGGCAGGTAGCGCACCGCCACGTCCTTGTGCCGGCAGAGATCGGGCGACTGGAGCATGGCTTCCTGGAGGGCGAGGGCCACATGGCGTTCGCGGGTGTGGGCCTGCCGCAGCTCCTCGTTCAGTGCCTGCAGCTCGCGCGCCCGCGCGTACAGCTCGGCCTCCAGGGCCACGCGCTCGGTGGGCGGCTCGGGCGGCCGCTCTTCCCCGGCGCCGCGCATGTGTACGTACGCGGTCACGTCCTCCGCCCTGTGGATGATCCATACCACCTGCCCGTCGGGGCCTACGACCGGCGTGTTGACCGGGGACCACCACCGCTCCTCGAATGTGCCGGGCCGACCCCTGACGGGGATGGCGTACTTCATGAAAGCCAGCGCATCGGGCTCCCGGGAGGCCAGCACCCGCTCCAGTGAGGCGTTCAGGGTCCGCACCCCTTCGGCCTCCGGGTCGTTCGGGTCATCCGGGAAGGCGTCGAAGATGTGCCGTCCGACCAGGTCCTCCCGGGTGTGTCCGGTCACGTCGAGGTACGCCTGGTTGACTTCGACGATCACCAGGGCGGGGTCCAGCACCAGGTAGGGGCTCGGTGTGGCGGCGAACAACGCCGCGTAGTCCAACCCCGACATCGTCACCTCTCCCTCGCTCCCCGCCCATCCCTTCACGCTACGATCCGGGCAGCTCAGACGCCCCCCGAGGCTCCGCTGCCCGGCCTGAGCGGTGCCGACGCACCAGGCACGGCCTCCGGCTCCCAGGGTGCCCCCGCCCCCTCGAGACGGGGTGGTGGGGCTCCCCGTACCGCCCGCCCGGCGGTACGGGATGATGGAGACATGGAGATCGAGGTGCTGGTCGTTCCGGACTGTCCGAACGAGAAGGTCGCCGCTGAACGGCTGAGGCAGGCCCTGGACGATGTCGGGCTGCGTGAGGTCGGCTTCACCACGCGTGTGGTCGCCGACCAGGCCGAGGCAGAGCGGAGCGGCTTCACGGGCTCCCCGACCATCCTGATCGAGGGGCGTGACCCGTTTGCCGAGCCCGGACGCGCGCCGGGGCTGGCCTGCCGGGTCTACCGCACGCCCGGTGGTCTGGCCGGCGCCCCCGGCGTCGAGCAGTTGCGGCAGGTACTGTCCCGTCTCAGTTGATCTTGTTTGCGGTCAGGCTCATGACGTGAGCCGACGCGAGGACGAGTGCGTCCGGGACGTGCTGGATGCTCCCCTCGCGTGGTCGCTCAACAGCACTTCCAACGTCTCGACACGGTCCCGCGGTCGCTGCCACGATCTCCTGATGCCCTCCACCATCCTTGGAGAACTCTGGTTGCGGGGCGTCGCCGCCGACCCCGCCGCGCCGTCCGACGTCCTACTACGCCTGTTGGACCCGGCCGCACGCGCGGCCTGGAGGGACCTGTGTGAGGAGCGCGAGCTTCCCGCGAGCCGGACTGCCGGCGGCCTGATGTTCACCTGTTTCTTGCGAGGAGGCGCCGGCGTTCACGCCGGGGGGCATCGCATCTTGTGACAGCGACGCGGAGCGTCGCCGCGTCCTGCTTTCCGGGCGTGGAGCGCCGCTGTGGCCTGGCCGGCGTAGCCGGGTGAAGACGAACGCGCGTGCCTGGGTTCGCCGATGGGGGTGATGGTG
>NZ_MLYP01000021.1 GCF_001866645.1 Streptomyces colonosanans | reverse complement strand
GTGCCTGGGTTCGCCGATGGGGGTGATGGTGGTGGGAGGGGGCGCGGGCGTGCGGATCTCGCACGTACGGTCGTCCGGTCAGGGGTGGGTGACCGGAACGCGGGCGGGGGTGATGGCGTGGCGGCAGCGACGGGGCCCGACGGGGTGGGGCATGCCCGGTACACGTTCCGGCTGCGTGTGTCGTCCGCTGCCCGCGGGGTCCTGATGGCGGAGTGGGACCGGTGCTGCTGGGTGTGGAACGAGTGCGTGTCCAAGTCCAAGGCCGTGCACCTGCACAGCAAGGCCACCGGGGCAGGCGGACGTGCGGGCCGGCGCAGCTCGACAGGATGCTGACCCAGGCGCGCAAGGCGATCCCGTGGCTGCGCGAGGGCAGCTCGGTTCCGCAGCAGCAGATCATCCGCGACTTCGGCAAGTCCCGTGCCAAGGCGCGCAAGGACATCGAAGACCGGCTGCCCATGGCGAGCCGGGCCGGGATGCCTCGCCACAAGAAGAAGCGCGAGGCGAGGCCCGCCCTCAACTACACCCGGCGCGGCTTTAGTCTGAAGGACGGCCGTCTGCACCTGGCGGGCGGGATCGCCCTGACCGTGGTGTGGTCGCGAAAGCTGCCTGCAGACCCGTCGTCGGTACGCGTGTACAGGGACGCTGTCGGCCACTGGTACGCCAGCTTCGTCGTCCCCGCCGAGATTCAGCCGCTGCCACAGACCGGCGCGGTGATCGGTATCGACTGGGGCGTGAAGGACACTGCCACCACGACATCCGACACCCACACCTCCCGCACGCCGGGCACGGCGGGAAGGCCAGGCAGAAGCTGACCCGGTACGACCGGATGATGGCCCGCCGCAAGCCGAAGAAGGGGCAGGCTGCCTCGAAGGGCTACCGCGAAGCGAAACGACTGCGCGCCAAACTGCACAAGAAGGTCGCACGCCGACGCCAGGACACCGGCCGCAAGTGGGCCAAGTCCGTCGTGGCCGACCACGACGCCCTGGCCGTGGAGGACTTCAAGCCGAAGTTCCTCGCCAGGACCTCGATGGCGCGCAAGGCCGCCGACGCCGCCATCGGCGCCACCAAGCAGGCCCTGATCGAGATGGGCCGCAAGCACGGACGCACCGTGCACCTGGTACACCCCGCGCACACCACGATGGACTGCGCGCAGTGCGGAGCGAGAGCCAAGCACGCACTGCCGCTGGGTGAGCGCACCTGCACCTGCACCGCATGCGGGACCGTGAGTTCCCGGGACAAGAACTCCGCACGCGTGATGCTCGTCCGGGCTGGTCTCGACCCGGCTGGTGCTGAGGGCGTAAGACCACCCGGGGCGCCGCCCCAGGTGGCTGCCTGAGCCAGGAATCCCCTCCCTTCGAGGGAGGGGAGGATTCAACTGACTCCGGCGATTGCTTCCCGGCGTTCGGAGGGCACAACTCGCATGTCAGGTGTTGGTTCGAGGACCATGGCCAACGTGCGCTTGCTGCACTGCTCGGCACCCCCCCGCCGCTCCCTGGCCCACAGCCTGCGAGAGTGATCCTGTGCTGATGGATCCTGAGAACACGCTGTTCGTCCGTGGTGCCACACCCGTGCTCCTGCTGGCCGGCGCGCCCGTCCACGATGCCCTGCCGCTCCTGACCGCGCCCGACGGGGCGGTGCCCCTGTGCGAGGGCTGGAGCATCGTCCCCCGACTCACCTTGTGTGTCGTGGACGGACCCGGCGAACACGGACTTGTCGTTCCCGCTCTTGCTGCGCCCGTCGTCGGCGGAGCCGACGGCGGTGCGGCATCGAGCGACATGGCCGACTGGTGCGCGGATGCCGAGCCGGCCGGCGGAGCAGTCGTTCTGTCTCTGGACCAACTGCCCGAAACGCTCGACTGGTCTGCCTTGCTGTCCTCGGGCACCGTCCGCGGCGGCTTCATACCGGCCCTGGCCTGACTTCGTCGGCCCCGGACCGGCTCAGCCGGCGGTACGCCCGCCGGCTTGGCGAGCCTTGAACCCCGAAGACCCCTTTGGTGGTCTCACCGAGCGGCACCTTCAAGCAAGGCCGATAGTGGGAAAAGTGAATACAAAGGGCATGCCGGTCGTGGACGTTCTGGTGGTCGGGGCAGGCCCGACCGGCCTCTTGCTCGCAGGTGATCTCGCCAGGTCCGGGGTCGACGTCACAGTGCTCGAGCGACGCGATGGCGAATCCAACCTGAGCCGCGCCTTCGGCCTCCATGCGCGAACCATGGAGCAACTCGACGCCCGGGGCCTGGCCGACGAACTGCTCCGTATCGGCACACCAGTCCGGTCGTTGCGTCCTCTCGGCCGTATCTGTATTGACTTCTCCAGGCTCCGAACGCGCTTTCCTTTCGTGCTCATCACTCCTCAGTGGCAGGTCGAGCGGCTCCTGCTGCGCCGGGCTGAGGAAGCGGGCGCCACGATTCGGTTCGGGGTTCGGGCCACAGGGGTGCGGCAGGACCCGGACGGCGTAGACGTGGACGTGAGCGATCAGAACGGTGCCACGGCCACGCTTCGGGCCCGCTACGTGGTCGGTGCCGACGGGGCGCGCAGCGCCATCCGGCGCGGCCTGGGCATGCCGTTTCCCGGCAAGTCGGTCGTCAACTCCGTGATGTTGGCCGATGTGCTGCTTGAACGCGAACCGGAGCAACTTCTCAACTTCGCCTCGAACGACGACGGCTTCACCTTCCTCGCACCCTTCGGAGACGGCTGGTACCGGGTCATCGCCTGGGACCGGAAGCGGCAGTTGCCCGACGACGCACCGGTCTCATTGGAGGAAGTCCGCGACATCACGAAGCGAACCATCGGTGATGACCTCGGGATGCACGACTCTCGTTGGCTTTCCCGCTTTCACAGCGACGAACGGCAGGTACCCCACTACCGGCAGGGAAGGGTTTTTCTCGCGGGCGACGCCGCGCACGTCCACTCGCCCGCCGGCGGCATGGGAATGAACACCGGGATGCAGGACGCCGCCAACCTGGGCTGGAAACTGGCAGCCGTTCTGCATGGCTGGGCTGGTGATGCGCTGCTGGACAGCTACCACGCCGAGCGTCACCCGGTCGGGCGCATGGTGTTGCGCGTCAGTCACGCACTCCTCACGGCCATCATCACCCGGTCGCCTGTGATCCGCGCTGTGCGGGTATCGGTGGCCGCCGTCGCGCATCAGTTGCGCATGGTGGAGGCGCGCGTCGCGAGCGGCATTTCCGGCATCGGGATCGCCTACCACGCACCCCGGGGCTCTCATCCACTCACCGGTCGCCGAGTACCGGACCTCCGCCTCGCAGGGGAACCGGCTCGGTTGTACGAGGCGCTGCGTCAGGGCACGTTCGTACTGGTGGGCCGCGACGTTGCCGCGGTCGCCGCGCCATGGGCGGGGCGGGTGGCGACCGCCTCCCCAGCAGGCAGCCTGCATCCCACGCTACTGGTCCGGCCCGACGGCTACGTCGCTTGGGCGGCAGAGGACCCCCACCCGGATGAGGTGCGCAAGGCCCTGACCCGATGGTTGGGGGAGGTGGGTCGGCACACGGCTTGAACGGACAGCCCGGCGTCGTGGGCATCGTGTCGTGAGCGGCGTCCTCCCCGGTACCACCCGGTTTCCGGGCTCAGCTTCTGCGGCCCACGCCGCCGAACATGGCGACCTCGGGCAGTTCACCTTCGGCGGTGTCGGGACGCCAGCGGTTGCAGGAGACCACGCCGGGCGGCAGCATCTCCAGTTTGTCGAAGAACCGGGCGATGGAGCTGGGAGTGCGCTGGGTCAGTTTGGGGGTGCCGTGTTCGTTCCAGAAAGCCACTGCGGCGTCGACGTCGGGCATGTCCGGCCGCGTGACGGTGTGCGACAGGACCAGGAAGCTGCCCTTCGGCAGGCGATCCATGAAACGCCGCACGATTTCGTACGCCTCCTGATCGTCGTCGATGAAGATGACGACGCCGAGGAGCATCAGTGCCACGGGCTCACTCAAGTCCAGGGTGCGCGCGGCCTGCTCCAGAATGGAGTCGACGTTGCGCAGATCCTCGTCGAGATAGTCGGTGCGGCCCTCGGGACTGCTGTCGAGCAGGGCGGAAGCGTGGGCGAGGACGGTCGGGTCGTTGTCGGCATAGACGACGCGGGACTCGGGCGCGACACGCTGGGCAACCTGGTGCGTGTTGTCCGCGGTGGGCAGTCCGGTGCCGACGTCGAGGAACTGCCGTATGCCGTGCTCACCCGCGAGGTGCCGCACCACCCGCCCCAGGAACTGCCGGTCCGCCTGGGCGTAGTCCCCGATCCCCGGGTGCAGTTGACGGATCTGGTCTCCCGCCTGCCGGTCGACCTCGTAGTTGTCCTTGCCTCCCAGCCAGTAGTTCCAGATACGAGCCGTGTGCGGCTGGTCCGTCTTGATCCTCTTGCTCAGCTCGCCGAAGGCTGGGCTCTCGGTCATGCGACGCCCTTCAGGTCGGACCCATGAACATTCAAGAGGCGATCTAACGGCACGAGTTGGGGAGAGTGAACGTTTCACCCATGGGTCAGCAGGCGAATTCTGTGCTCCACGCGATCGGGTTGGGGCGGCTACAGCTTCCGGCAGTGCCAGCCACGCAGCAGCGGCTCGGTGGTCCGCGGTGAACATCGCGCGACGTGCGCGACGAAGGAGGAGGTGTCGGCGCTGAAGAACGCCTGTGTGCCGTCCCGACCCGCTCCGGTCCCGCTGTTGAGCCGCCCGGGCATGTCTGCCGTGGTACTCACTCCATGAGGCCGTTGCCCCAGACCCAGGCGGCGATGCCGACCCGATTGCGGGCTTCCAGCTTGCGTTGGACGTTGGCTATGTGTGTCTTGGCCGTACCGGCGGAGATGAACAGCTCCGCTCCGATCTCCGCATTCGTCAGCCCCTTGGCGACCAGTCGCGCGATCTCCGTCTCACGCTCTGTCAGCGCCTCTGCGGGCTGGGCCGGTTCTGGCTTCCCGGCGTCCTGGGCATGCCGCAGCAGGCTGACCGTGAGCGAGGGGCTGATCAGCGTGTCGCCGGCCATTGCGGCCCGCACCGCCTCCACCAGCAGCGTGGGCCCCGACCGTTTCAGCAGGAATCCGCAGGCGCCATTGCGCAGTGCGGTGTGGACATATTCGTCGAGCCCGAACGTCGTCACCACCACCACCCGCACCGGATCCGTGGCCTGGGGCCCGGCGAGTCGCCGGGTCACTTCCAGGCCGTCCAAGCGGGGCATACGGATGTCGGCGAGCAGCACGTCCGGCTTGAGGGTCTGAGCCAGTTCCATGGCCTGCCGGCCGTCACAGGCCTCTCCGACGACCTCCATGTCCGGCTGGGAGTCCAGGATCAGGCGGAATCCGATGCGCACCGACTCCTGGTCGTCGGCGAGAAGTATACGAGTGGTCACGCGCAGCACCGTAGTTGCACGGGCCACCGGTCGGCCACAAAACCGAATGCGCAGGACCGGCTCTGCGCTGTCCGGACGGCACGCGGGATCTGCCGATCGGCAGATGTGGCGGCACGAGGTCGGCCCTGCTGAACACCCGAACCAGCGAACGACAACTCCCTTTTAGGGCCTCCGATTTCGCTGTCCTTTACGCCGGCGGCTTCGGGCCCGTCTTCCCACGCCGGGCCAGGAGCCGCCTCTTTCCGCATGCCCGGGCGTTTGTGCCCGGCCGATCTCTGCTGATCGGCAGATGTGCGCGGGTCCTGGCCACGAAAGCCTGGAGACACACGACAGGAAACGCACTACCGCGACCGAGCGGTGAGAGAAGGACTCCGCATGACCGACACAGTCTTTGAAGAATCGGCCCGGCCGGGATCAGGAGAGGCACCTGCGGGCTCCGCGCCCCGCCGCCGCTGGTGGCACCGGTGGCCCGACTGGTCGGAGCGCCTGGTGGTCGTCTGGTCGTTCGTGTACGGACTGGCGGGCCTGTACTGGGCCCTGGGCGGCGACGGCTACCCCTTCGCCAAAACCATTCAGGACCGTTCCTCCGCGTCGATCCTGGAGCCGAGCAGTGCCTCGGTCGTTGCTCCCGCGATGGCGGCGTTCGGTGCCGTGGGCGTGGTCGTCGGCCTGCTGATGGTCCGTGGCCGGTGCACGGGCCGGGCTCGCAGGACGCTGCTGGCCTTCGGCTGGACGGCCGGCGCCGCCCTCACCTTCCTGGTCCCGGACTACTCGTTGCTCGGGCTGCTGGTGTTCTCGCCCGTGCTGGTGGTGTTCGTCTTCACCGGTGTCCCCGGGCCGCAGGAGCTGGGCGACATCCTGTACTGGCACCGGATCAACCTGATCATCGTCTTCGTCGGCGGACTGCTGTGGCTCGCCGCGACCCTGGCCTACCAGCGCCGCACCGGCGGCAGTTGCGTGCGCTGCGGCCGCGGCGAGCGCGCGGCGGCGAGCTGGACCGACCCGGCCGTCGCTCTGCGCTGGGGCCGCTGGGCGGTGTGGGTGGCGGTGCTGTCCACCCTGCCCTACGACATCACCCGCATCGCCTGGTATTTCGGCTGGCCGCTGGGCATCACGCACAAGTTCCTGAAGGACATGCAGGACACCCCGCGCATGCTGGACCTGGGACTGGCGCTGGGCGTGGTGTCGACACTGGGCAGCTTGCTGATGCACGGACTGGTCAGCCGATGGGGCGAGGTGTGGCCGCGCTGGGTGTGGTTCAAGCACGGCAGGCCGGTCCACCCCGCGACCGCCATCGTGCCGGCCTCGATCGTGGCCGTGGTGCTGGTCCCTGCCGGGCTGATGGCGATCCGCGGCTACGACGCGGGCATGTGGGGGACGCTCGGCCCGGCGGTCTTCTGGGCGGTGTGGGGCATGGCCCTGGGCGTGGCGACCTACGGCTACCACCTGCGCCGCCGGGGCAGCTGCCGGCACTGCGGGCGCGGCTGAACGCGCCCGATCCCCATCGCGTACTCCAGGACGAACATGTTGATATGGGGAGTGCGATGTCGGGCCGGGCAGGGCCGTGCCGGCTCAGTCCAGGGGCAGGGCCGCGGTGACCTGCCAGCCGCCGTCACTGCGCGGGCCGTATTCCAGGATGCCGCCGAGGGCACCGGCCCGCTCGGCGAGCCCCGCCAGGCCCGTGCCCCCACCGCGCCGTCCTCCGTCCTTGAGTGGTCCAGCACCGGCCTCGGTGAGGGGAGAGGCGCTGTTGGCTACCGACACGGTGAGCACGGGGGCGTCGGCGGTCGGGTCGCACCGCACGGACACGGACACCAGGGGGGTGGCGCCCGCGTGGCGGCGGACGTTGGTCAGCGCCTCGACCACGATCCGGTGGGCGGTGCCCGCCACCTCGCGCGGCACCAGCCCGACCTGCTCGGGCGAGAGCGGGATGTCCGCATGCACCTCGGCCCGCCCCGCGTCCTGGAACCGGTCGACGACGTCCGCGATGTCCGGCAGCCCGTAGGTCTGTGGCCTGCCCTCGCCCGCCGCCGCGCGGTCGGTGCCGGCGGAGTCGTCGAGCATCCGGACGGTACGGTCCATGGAGCCGAGCGCCTGCAGTCCGGCCGCCTCGATCTGTTGGAGGATCGGCAGTACCTTCTCCGGCTGGTCCGCCCCCACCACCTGTGCAGCCTGCGCGAGCACCACGATGCCCGAGACGTCGTGGGCCACGAAGTCGTGCAGATCACGGGCGAGTTCGAGCCGCTGATGGCGCCGTGCCTCCCGCACCGAGCGCAGCCGACGGGACTCCAGGGCGCGCAGATACCAGCCGACGGCACCCGCGGCGATCGCACCGAGCGCGAAGAACGCGCTCTGGGCGGCGGTCTCCAGCAGGGTCGGCGGCACCTGGAGCCGCAGCATCGCCGTCGACGCCAGCACCCCGAGGGCAGGGCAGAGGAGTACGGCGGCGCGAGCCGGGGCGTACCGGGCGAGGAGACAGACCAGCAGCAGCGTGGCGGCGATCTCCACCAGTGTTGCCATGCCGGTCGATTGGCGCTGCACCGGAGGATCGCCGAACACGGTGCCCAGCGTGGACACTGCCGCCACCCCCAGTGCCACCGGCACCACATGGACCCGGTCGCGCCAGCCGGCCACGGCCAGCGCGCCGAGTACCACCACCGTCATCGAAGCGACCGACCGCCAGCCCGCCGAGCCACCGGCGACCAGCCCGCCCGCCACCGCGAGGACCGCGAGCGCCGCGCAGGCCGGCCGAACAACCCGGCGCTGGATGTGGTTCCCGATATTCGCGGTCATCCGTCCCATTCTATTGACGGATGATCAACTCATCTGGGCATACAGAGCTTCGCGACTCTTGATGACGGCGCTGCGGCGGTCGCTCGCAGGCGTGGTCGTTCCCCGCGGGAGTCGTGGTACGGGGGGCATGACCCCCCTGGGGGTACGGTTCCGGCGATTTCATGAAGTGGCTGCGCTGGCTGGATCACGTTGCGTAGTCAGGGTGTTACGAGACATTGCCCGGAGGTAATGCCGTACGTTCCACGCCGTTTCCGTGAGCGCATCGGAAGGGGAGCAATGTGCGAACCATCGACCCGAGTGACGCTTCTTGGCGGAAGAGCAGCTACAGCAACCAGGGCGGTGGCGCGTGTGTCGAGGTCTCTGTCGACTTCGCCGCTGTCGTCCCGGTGCGGGACAGCGAGCTTTCTCACAGTCCGGCACTCAACTTCCCGGCAGGCGGCTGGTCCTCCGTCGTCGCGGCACTGAAGGACGGTCAGTTGAGCGCCTGAACAGCGACGCCATGGCCCCGCGACCGGTTCGAACCGCTCATGGGGCCGTTGGCATTCCCGGACGGGCGTCGGGTCAGGCGATCACCGCCGCCCGTACGCACAGCACATCCGGCAGCTGGCATGCGAGCCGCTGCCAGCTGTCGCCGTCGTCCGCTGACGCGTACACCTCGCCGTTGCGATTGCCGAAGTACACGCCTGCCGGGTCCGCATCGTCCGTGCACAAGGCATCGCGCAGCACCGTGCCGTAGTGGTCCTCGCCGGGCAGCCCCTCCGCGAGCGGCTCCCAGCTCTTGCCCGCGTCCGCCGTGCGGAAGACACGGCAGCGGCGGTCGGCCGGGACGCGGTCCGAGTCCGCGGTGATCGGGAAGACGTACGCCGTGTCCCCGCGGTGGGGATGGGCGGCCGCGGCGAACCCGAACGTCGACGGCAGGCCGGCGCCGATGTCCGTCCAATGGGCGCCCGCGTCGTCGCTTCGGTACACCCCCCAGTGGTTCTGCAGATACAGCCGGTCAGGGGTCACCGCGTCCTGCGCGATCTTGTGCACGCACTGGCCGAACTCCGGGTCCGGATCCGGCAGGAACACCGCGGAGAGACCCGAGTTGGACGTCTCCCAGCTCGCCCCGCCGTCCCGGGTCCGGAACACCCCGGCCGTCGACACCGCGACCGTCATGGCCTTCCGGTCCCGCTTGTCGGTGAGCACGGTGTGCAGGCCCTCGCCACCGCCGCCCGGAACCCACTTGTCGCGTGTCGGGTGTTCCCACAGGGGGCGCACGAGGCTGAAGCTCTCGCCCCGGTCCTCGGAGCGGTACAGCGCGGCCGGTTCCGTGCCCGCGTACACCACGTCCGGCTCGGCGGCCGCCGGGTGCAGCTGCCAGACGCGCTCCAGCGAAGCACCCGTGTCCTTCGGGAACTTGACGGCGGGCTGCGCGGGCTTGGTCCAGGTGCGGCCGAGGTCGTCGGAGTGGAAGACGGACGGACCCCAGTGCGCGTTGTCCCCTCCGGCCAGCAGGCGCGGGGTGCCTGCGCGGGTGTCGATGGCGACCGAGTAGACCGCCTGCGTGTTGAAGTACGGACTCTCGTCGAACTTCCAGGCGCCGCCCCGTCGCCGCCCGATGAACAGTCCCTTGCGTGTGCCCACGGTGAGCAGTACGTCGGCCATGTCGATACCTCCGAAATGCCGTTTCTCCAGCACCGCTCAGTGTGCACCCCAGCACTGACAGTCACCGTCCGGCATCTGGTCCCCGCAGGTCAGGGTCCGTGTCGCGGGAGATGGGGGGAGCGGACCGCACCCGGGCCGAGAGGGTGGTCATGCGGTCGAAGAGGAACGGAACGCGGGCTAGCGTGGAGTCGTGTGCACAGCAGCGGTGCGGGCGTGACCTACGTGCTGCCGTGGACGCGACTGCGTCGATCTCCGTGAACAAGGTGCTCCTCCTTCCGGTCGGCTCGCGAGGGGGCGCTGGCGGCCACGTCGCACAACATGGCGCTCGCAGTCGCGCGGAATACCCCGGGGGGTAAGCGTGCTAGCCTTCTCATATACCCCGGGGGGTAATCTTCGGAGGAAGGGAGCGTCTGGTGTTCTTCGTCGACACCATTGAGCTGTCGGGGCTTGGGAACCGCAGCTATCTGGCGGGCGGTGCGCGCACGGCCGTGGCCGTCGATCCACCCAGGGACATCGACCAGGTCCTCGCCGCGGCAGCGCGTCGCGGTGTGCGGATCTCGCACGTCGTCGAGACGCATCTGCACAACGACTACGTCTCCGGCGGACTGGAGCTGGCTCGTATCAGCGGCGCCGTCTACCTGGTCCCGGCCGCCGCGCACGTCTCGTTCGAGCGTACCGCCGTGCACGACGGCGACACGGTGGAGATCGACGCCGGTCTGACGCTGCGAGCCCTGGCCACCCCCGGACACACGCCGCACCACACCTCCTACATCCTGGAGGACTCCGGCATGGCCGTGGCGGTGTTCACCGGCGGTTCCCTGCTCATCGGCACGGTCGGCCGCCCCGACCTGGTCGAGCCCCGGCTGACCAAGCAGCTCGCCCGCGCCCAGCACGCCTCCGTCCACCGACTGGCCGCCGAACTCGCCGATGACACCACGGTCCTGCCCACGCACGGCTTTGGCAGCTTCTGCTCCTCGGCCCAGGCCGCCGGAACGGCCACCACCATCGGCAGGGAGAAGGAGGTCAACGACGCCCTCGTACGGGACGTCGACACCTTCGTCGCGGACCTGCTGGCCGGGCTGGAGGACATACCCGCCTACTACGCGCACATGGGCCCGGTCAACGCCGCCGGTCCCGCACCGGTCGACCTGACCCCGCCCGCGCTCGCCGACGCCGAGGACATCGCCGCGCGCCTTGCCGCGGGGGAGTGGGTGGTGGACCTGCGCAGCCGTGTCGCGTTCGCGGAGGGCCACCTGGCGGGCTCGTACAACTTCGACGCCGACGGGCAGTTCGCCACCTATCTGGCCTGGCTGGTCCCGTGGGGCAAGCCCGTCACCCTGCTCGCCGGGTCGCCGGAACAGCTGGCGGCCGCCCAACGCGAGCTGACCCGGGTGGGCATCGACCGTCCGGCTGCCGCGGCCGTCGGTGGACCCGCCTCCTGGATACGGGAGGGTGAGGAACCGGCCTCCTTCCGCCGCGCCACCTTCGCCGACCTCGCGGACCGGCGCGCCAGTGGCGACGTGGTGGTCCTGGACGTCCGCCGCGACTCCGAACGAGCCGACGGTCATGTCGAGGGGTCGGTGCACATCCCCATCCACACCCTGCACCGGCGGCTCGACGAGGTCCCCGCGGGTGAGGTGTGGGTGCACTGCGCGGGCGGCATGCGCGCCGCGATCGCCGCTTCTCTGCTCGACGCCGCAGGCCGTGAGGTCGTCGCCGTCGACGACGGGTTCCGGTCGGCCGAGGAGGCCGGTCTCACCGAGTGCGGGAGCCACGGCGACGGCGGTCCGACCGCGTGACCACCCTGATCATCGCTCTCGTCGCCGGTGCCGTCGTCGGACTGGCACTCGGCGCGCTCGGCGGCGGCGGAAGCGTCCTGGCCGTCCCCGTCCTGATCCATGTACTCGGCTTCACCCCGGTCGCCGCCACCACGGCGAGCCTGGTCATCGTGACCGCGACGTCCGTGACCGCCCTGGCCGCCCACGCCCGCGAGGAGAACGTCCGCTGGCGGACGGGAAGCCTGTTCGCCGCAGCGGGCATCCTCCCGGCCATGCTCACCGGAGTGATGGCGGCCCGGGTGCCCGACGCCGTACTGACCAGTGCCTTCGCCGTCATCGCGATGGTGGCCGCGCTGCGCATGCTCAGGCCGGCGTCCGTGGCCGACGGCGGGCGCGAGGTGCGGGCGGTCCCGGCCGCCGCTGCCGGAGCGGGCCTCGGCGCGGTCACCGGATTCCTTGGTGTCGGCGGCGGTTTCCTCGCCGTACCCGCGCTGGTGAGCGTCCTCGGGCTGCGGATGCGGCTCGCGGTGGGCACCAGTCTGCTGGTCATCACGATCAACTCGCTGGCGGCACTCGTGGTGCGTACGGGCACCGCCGACGGGCTCGACTGGTCGGTCATCGCACCCTTCGCCGGGGCGGCGATCCTGGGTGCGTGGGACGGCAAACGACTCGCCGCCCGCGTGTCCGGGGGCCTGTTGCAGCGGGTCTTCGCGGTGGTGCTGCTGGCGGTGGCCGCCTTCATGCTGATCGAGGCGCTCGTGTGACCACGGCGCCGCACGGCAGCCGCGCGGGGCCGGGTGTTCCGGGCCCCGCGTTCGCGGTCTCACGCCAGCGACAGGAACAGCTTCTCCAGTCGCGCCCGCAGTTCCTCGCGATCCTCCGCCGACTTGACGCCGTCCTCGCCATCGACCAGGCACTTCTGCAGGCCGGTCGCGATGATCGCGAAGCCCGCGCGGTCGAGAGCCCGGGACGCGGCGGCAAGCTGGGTGACCACGTCCTCGCAGTCCCGGCCCTCCTCGATCATCCGAATCACACCAGAGATCTGGCCCTGCGCACGGCGCAGTCGGTTCAGCACGGCGCGAAGCTCGGCGCCAGCGAGATCCAGGTCCACGATCAGCTCCTCAGAAATACCCCTAGGGGTAATCTACCTCGCCCGGGGGAGTCAATGACACTCAAGGATGACACCGATGTCCGACACATCGGCCATCCGCGGGTGTGCTCCGCCTGCGCGACGAGGGTCCGGCCGCGCCCCGGCCGACCGTATCGAGCGCAGCAGGGTCGGCCGGTCCAGTGCCGCGCCGGCGTCAGACCGAGCGGTGGTACTGCTTCGGTATGTGTACCTCGCCGCTCAGGTCGCGGGCCGCGAGGCGGGCGAAGGACGGGTTGCGGAGCAGCTCGCGGCCCAGCAGCACCGCGTCCGCCTCGCCGTTGGCCAGAATCTTCTCTGCCTGCTCGGCGCTGGTGATCAGCCCGACGGCGGCGACCGGAAGAGAGGTCTCCGCCTTTACGCGGGCGGCGAAGGGAACCTGGTAGCCGGGGCCGGTCGGGATGTGCACCCCCGAGGCGTTGCCGCCCGTCGAGACGTCGAGGAGGTCCACGCCGTGCGCCTGCAGCTCGGCCGCGAAGCGCACCGTGTCGTCGGCGGTCCAGCCGTTTTCGTCCAGCCAGTCGGTGGCGGAGACGCGGAAGAACAGCGGCTTGTCGTCCGGCCACACCTCCCGTACGGCATCGACGACCTCCAGCGGGAAGCGGGTGCGGTTCTCGTAGCTGCCGCCGTAGGCGTCCGTGCGGTGGTTCGAGTGCGGCGAGAGGAACTCGTGGATCAGGTAGCCGTGGGCACCGTGGATCTCCACGACCTCGAAGCCGGCGGCCAGGGCGCGGCGTGCCGCGTCCGCGAACCGGCCCGCGATCTCCTGGATCTCGTCCACGGTCAGCTCGGCCGGTACCGGGTGGCGCGTGTCGAAGGGCAGTGCGCTCGGGGCGACGGGATGCCAGCCGTGTGCGTCGGGGCCGACCGGCGCGCCTCCCTTCCAGGGGCGGTCGGTCGAGGCCTTGCGGCCGCCGTGTGCGAGCTGGATCGCCGGCACCGTGCCCTGCTCGGCCAGGAAGCGCGTGATGCGGCGGAACGCCTCCGTCTGCGCGTCGTTCCACAGGCCCAGGTCGTACGGCGAGATACGGCCCTCGGGTGAGACCGCGGTCGCCTCGACGATGATCAGCCCCGTGCCTCCGGCCGCCCGCGCCGCGTAGTGCGCGAAGTGCCAGTCGTGCGGGACGCCCATCGCGGGACCCTCCGGTGCCGCCGAGTACTGGCACATCGGGGGCATCCAGATCCGGTTCGGGATGGTCACATCGCGCAGGGTGTGGGGCTCGAAGAGCACGCTCACGGCGGACTCCATTCGGTACGGGGCCGGTGGACTGCTCCTACGATAAACCTCGTAGTACGGGAAGTGTCAAACTATGATGAGTCTCGTACAATGAGGTGGACAGCAAGTTGGCGGTATAGCGGCCGCCTCCTGGTGAACTCCTGGACGAAGTGGAGCCGTCGTGACCACCGTCACCTCCAGCCGTGACCTTCCGCATCCGGCGCGCGAGGAGATCCGTCTGGAGGCCGTGCTGCACGCGCTGTCCGACCCCATGCGGCTGCAGATCGTGCGAGAGCTCGCCACCGACGGCGGCGAACTCACCTGTTCGCACTTCGACCTGCCCGTCACGAAGTCCACGACCACGCACCACTTCCGGGTGCTCCGCGAGAGCGGGGTGATCCGGCAGGTCTACCGGGGCACGGCCAAGATGAACGGCCTGCGCAGGGACGACCTGGACGACCTCTTTCCGGGGCTTCTCGGCACCCTCCTCGGTGCCGCCGCGCGTCAGGCCGGCCGCCTCGGGGGCGCCTGAACCGGCCTCCGCGGCGAGGAGCCGACGAGCCGCGGAGGCTCTGGCACGACCTGGCAACGGGCCGTCCGGCTGTCCGGCTGTCCGCGCATTTCTCCCGCGTGCCTTACCGGGTGCTCATGTGCGCGGCGGCCATGAGGGACTGCCAGTCAGGCAGCTTCACCACGCGCCGCCCCAGCGACGCCCCCAGCTCCGCTTCCGCCCGCTCGATCGCCAGCCATCCCGCCCATTCGACGGGTGCGGGACCGTCGGTACGCAGGGCTGTGAGCGCGTCGTCGGGTACCGCACGCCGTACGAGGCCGGGCGCATCCTCCAGTAGCGCGGTCACCGTCTCCTTCGCGCACGGCCGGTTGGTGCCGATCACTCCTGTCGGGCCCCGCTTGATCCACCCTGCCACGTACTCACCCGGCGAGACCGCACCGTCCCGCAGCACCCGTCCCGCCCGGTGCGGCACCGTACCGGTCCCCGGATCGAACGGGAGCCCCTCCAGCGGCACTCCGCGGTAGCCGACCGAGCGCAGCACGAGTTGGGCCTCGATGTCCTCGTACCGCCCACTGCCCCTCACGCCTCCTTGCCCGTCGGGCACCGTCCGCTCGAAGCGCACCGCGCCCACGCGGCCTTTGCCGGCGAGCAGTTCGACCGGTCGCAGGAAGAAGCGCAGCCGGATCCGGCGTGCGGCACCCCGGGGCGGTGTCGCGGCCCAGCCGCGCAGCACCTCGACGTTGCGGCGCTGGGTCGCCGGAAGCCCGGACGGATCGACGTACTCGGGATCGAGTGCCAGCTCCTCATCGTCCACGACCACATCGGTGTCCGGCAGAGCGCCCAGCTCACGCAACTCCTTGGTGGTGAAGCGGGCCTGGGAAGGGCCGCGCCGGCCCACCATATGGATCTCGGTGACCTTGCTGTCCGCCAGAGCGGCGAGCGGTTCCTGCGGCATGTCGGTGGGACGCAGCTCCGTCACTCCGCGGGCCAGCATGCGGGCCACGTCCACCGCGACGTTCCCCACGCCGATCACCACAGCCGCCCGCGCTGCGAGAAGGAAACCGTCGGCGACGGAGTCCGGGTGCGCGCTGTACCAGGACACGAACTCGGTCGCAGACCAGCTGCCGGGCAGTTCCTCGCCGGGGATGCCGAGGTGCCGGTCGGTGGCGGCGCCCACGCAGTAGACCACCGCGTGGTACAGCTCGCGCAGCAGGGCGGGCGGCACCCCGCCCGCTCCCACGTGGACCCCGCCGAGGAAGCGGATCCGCTCGTGCTCGAGGACTGTGCGCAGATTGTTCTGCAGTGACTTGATCTTCTCATGGTCGGGCGCCACGCCGTACCGGACCAGCCCGTACGGGCACGGCAGCCGGTCGAGGACGTCGACGCGCACCTGCGGATCCTGCTGGACAAGGTTCTGTGCGGTGTAGACCCCGCTGGGCCCGGAACCGACGACGGCGACATGCAGCACGGGCGGAACTCCCTCGCAGAGGAGGTCGCTGGTGGCTCCAGCATGGCACCGCGCGCTGCGTGAGGGGAGTAGCGGTGGGCGTGGCGCTGGGCCGACGGGGTGCGATGCCCCCCGCCCGTGCGTGGCTCTCCCTCACGCGTGTGATCACTCACTTACGTTGCGTATGTGCTGGAAGCATCCTTTCAGAATCCTTCTGATCACTTTCGATCGGACGGGGTCGTGTCTGTGTGGCCTGCATGGGAAGTGCAGGAGCGCGAGAGCACCACGTCGTGGTTCACCGTGCGGCTGGATCTTCCCAACGGGGCGCTCGTCGATGTGCTGGCCGTGGCGGCCGGCGGATGTGTGGCGATCGAGGAGGTACGGGCCGAGCCGCCCCTGTCGCTCGATGACCTGGCGGCGCTCGCCGACCGGATCGAGGAACCGTTGCTCGAGGCCTGTGGCTTCCGCTCCGGGCCGTCCCGTGAGTCCGCCGGGGAGTCGGAGCCTCCGGCCCGCCCCGACATGCCGCGCGGCATCGAGGAGTGGCGCCTGGTTGCGGAGGAATACCGCGCCGCCCAGGAGAGGGGGGCCGACCCGGTGCTCGCGGTGATGTGCGCGACGGGGTACAGCCGCCGTCGGTCGCTGAAGCTGATCGGCAGCGCCCGCGACGCCGGCCTCCTGGCGCCACGTCACGTACGACGCTGAGCCGGCGCGCCGGGCTCCGGCCCCGGACGGACGGGTCGACCCGTCAGGGCGTGTCGCACATTGCGCCATTGCCGCGAGCAGAACGTCCGGGCGCAGCCGACTACTTCGGCTGACCGTTCTCCCGAGGGCCGCGGGCCTCCGTCGCGAAGAACCGTGACAGATCCGTGGTGCACGCCGTCTGGGGGTCCGGCGGGGCACCCATATCCCGGTCGAGGCCGTACCGTCTGAACAACTCCGCCCGCAGTACGGGCAGTGGCATCGGAGCGCCCGGCACCAGCGCCGCGTAGACCGCGCCCATCAGCAGGGCCCGCAGTGTCGGGTAGTCGGCGCCTGGATCCGTCGACCCGTGCCGGGTGACCGTGTCCCGCAGCAACTCCGCCAGTCGCTGCTGCTCGGGGCACTGCACGAATCCCTCGGCCTGCAGGATGCCCGCCATGTGATGGCGCATGAGCACGGGGTGGTGGACGGTGAGGCCCAGGACCGCGTCGATGGCGCGCGCCATCCGCTCCCGGCCGTCCTCGGTGCGCGGCTCGCGCTCCAGGGCCTCTTCCAGGGTGCGGTGCATCAGCCGGTGCACGGCCGACTGCAGAAGCTGCCGTTTGCCGGGGAAGTAGTACGACACCAGCCCCCGGGCGGAACCGGCGCGGTCTGCGATGTCGCCGAGCGTGGTCGCCGCGTAGCCGCGCTCGCTGACCAGTTCGACGGCGGCCTGAAGGAGTCGCTCGCGGGAACGCCTCCGCAGTTCTTCATTGACCGAGGCGCTGCGCGGGGACATCCTGGACTCCTGCGTTGACTGGCTACCAGCCAACTATACTCAGCGCGTCCGGGTCCGGCCTTGGTGGTTCGGTTCCGGGCGGCGGCTGCTCTGGGTCACGCGGGGGATGGCCCAGAGCGGTCGCCGGTGCCACTGCCGGCGGACGGTTTCGCGTCAGATCAGCCGCGGAAGGCCTGCTTTCAGGACTCTTTCCGGCGCGCAGCGGCCACGACGTCGCGCGCGGCTCTGTACGGCCCGCGCACCGGACGGACGGCTCAGTCGATCAGCTCCAGCACGGGGCGGAGCCCGTC
The DNA here is from genome assembly GCF_001866645.1 of Streptomyces colonosanans. Lineage (GTDB taxonomy): Bacteria > Actinomycetota > Actinomycetes > Streptomycetales > Streptomycetaceae > Streptomyces > Streptomyces colonosanans. The sequence goes on along the minus strand of NZ_MLYP01000021.1, from coordinate 63,916 downwards.
CGGGCGTTCGGGCACCGGGCGGTGGTCGACGAAGTGCACCGCACAGCCGAGGTCTGCCGCCCCGCCGTCCGCGCGGCGGTCGTCGCCGACCATCAGCGTGTCCTGCGGGGCGACGCCGAGCGCGTCGCAGGCGAGAGCGAACAGCCGCGTGTCGGGCTTCTGGATGCCGTGTTCGTACGACAGAAGGTACGCGTCCACGTACGGGTCGATGCCGTGCTCACGGAAGACCGGCCGCAGGTCCCAGCCGATGTTGCTGACCACGCCGACGGCCAGCCCGCGCTTGCGCAACGTGCCGAGCACCTCGAGGGTGTCGGGGTAGGGCCGCCAGGCGGCGGGCGTCCTATGGCGGTCGTACAGCGCGTCGTGGAGCCGCGGGTCCGGCAGCGGCACCTGACGCGAGAGGCCGGTGTACGCGGCCCGATGCGCCTCGGCGCTGCGGTCCCGGACCGCCCACAGTGCGGCAAGGTCCTCCGGTAGCGGCTCCGCGGGGAGGGCGCCGCCGGCCAGCGCGCCCGCCGACTCCAATCGCTCGGCCGTATGCGTCAACTCCGGCTCGGGCAGGGTGATGCCGGCCTCCGCCAGTACCGCGCGCAGCCACGAAGTGGTCGGCTCGATGCGGAAGAGGGTCCCGGAGAAGTCGAAGAGCACGCCCTTGATCGCCATAGAGCCGATCCTTCGGGACGTGTGTTCAGGCCGTCAAGAGCGCCCCGCGGGCCGGGCGTTACCCGGACAGTGCCACCGCTCGTACGACGCCACCGAGAGCGCGACCAGCAGGGCCCCGAGCAGCCAGCCCCCCATCACATCGGAGGGCCAGTGCACGCCGAGCCAGACTCGGGTCAGCCCCACGCCGACGACGGAGACCACGGCCACCGCGAGCGCGGTGGACCACAGGGCGCGCCCGGCGCCGTACCCGCGAAGAAGCCACAGCAGCAGGCCGGACACCACCGTCGCCGTCAGGGCGTGACCGGAGGGGAAGGCCGCGTAGTGGGCCGAGTCGACGGGATCGGGCCACACGGGGCGTTCCCGGCCGATGGCGGCTTTGAGGGCCTGCTGCACCAGTGTGCCGAGCACACAGGTGGCCGCCACCCATAGTGCGAGCCACCATGCCCGGTGCCGCCACACCAGCCACACCACCGCGGCCGCACACAGGGTGCGCATGGTCAGTGGGTCCCACACCCAGTCCGTCAGGATGCGGGAGGCATGCGTGACCTCCCGGTGGCCGACCGCCCAGCGGTGCGTGGTGCGCGCAATGTCGCCGTCCAGCGCCATGAGGGGGTGCCAGGAGACGACGACCAGCACCAGGAGCAGCAGCGACGCGGCTGCCAGAGCTGCGGCGGCGAGTGCCACGGTCCGCGGCCTTTGCCGAGGGGGTGGTGAGTCGAGGGGCGCGAAGTGCATACCGTGATCCTCGCCGACGCGCGCGCCACCGGGCCACCGGCTCCCGCGACCGGTGGCTACCGCAGAGCCTGCAGCCCCGGCACGAAGGCCACCAGGACCGGAATCACCGGTACCAGTGCCGCGGTCGCCGTCAGCCGGAGCCGGTGCGCCGCCGGCAGCCGGTCGGGGGGAGTCAGGAGACGGTGGACGCGTTGCGGCACATCAGCGTGCGGGGCGGGACCGGGTCCGAACACGCCCCGGTCCTCGTTGAGTTCCACCAGCGCGAGCGCGATCGTGAGGCGGCCGTGGCGGCGCGAGGCCATGTCGTCGGCGGCGAGTTCGACCAGCCGGTGCATCTCGTCACGGAACGCGGCGAAGACGGGTACCTGCGGAAAACCATGGGCGAGTGCGGCCGAGGCGTGCAGCAGCCAGTCGTGCCGGGCCCGCGCATGCCCCTGCTCGTGGGCGACTACGGCGTCCAGCTGCTTGCCCTTGAGTCGACGCAACGCGGCGGTGGTGATGACCAGTTGGGGTGTGGCTCCGGGCAGCCACCGGGCATCCGGACGCTCACCCTCCAGGACCACCAGTCGCTCGTCGCCAGGCTTCTCGCCGGGCAGCAGCGGGGCCCGGACGAGCAGGTCGGCCCGGCGCTGCCGACGGCGCGTCCGCGCCCGGGCGATCTCCCGGACCAGCATCGCCGCGCTCCACGCCCCACCGCAGGCCAGGACCACGGCGGTCGTCGCTGCCCAGGGCCTCCCGGTGCTCAGTGCGTAGGCGTTCACGACCGAGTGAGGCGCGGGGGCGAACACATGGGACCGCACGGCCGCCCAGGCAGCGGCGGCGCTCAGCGTCATCGACAGCACGCAGCACACCAGAACGGCCGCCACCACGCACTGCCACACCCACAGGGCGACCACCGGTTCCCGGTCCGGCCAGTCCGCTCGGGCCAGTAGCCGCGGAGCGAGGATGGCGGTCAGGGCGCCGAGCAACAGCAGTGCCGCGGGGACCATCATGGGCCGAAGCCTATGAGCCGGGCGGTGCCACGGGATACGCACCGTCGCGGCAAAGTGACGTACGCCACGGCCTCGTCCGGCCTTGGCCGAGGCTGGAACGGGGTACGGCGGGCGTCAGAGGGTGAGGAGCATCGCCAGCATCCCGATGGCCATGGACAGGCGGCAGGCGTGCGCGAGTTCGGGCCGATCGCCCCAGCCCGCGGAGCGTGTGCCCCTTGCCCCGGTCGCCGCCGAGACCGGCACCAGCCGTACCCCGGACCACAGCGCGTACCCCGCGAAGTAGACGAGGAACGCCCCGGTGAGGAGCGGGACTCCGCCGTGCCCACCGTGCCCGTGGTGGCCGGGGGAGGCGGCCATCGCCGCCGCCATGTAGACCATCGCGAACGCGCCCACCAGATGGTGCAGATGGTGAGCGTGCGTGCGGGCGGCGAACAGCGCCCATGCAGCGGCCGCGCCGAAGACCACCAAGTAGGCGGTCCCGGCCCAGCGGGGCGGCGCCACGACCGCCGGGGGCACCGCCATCACCGCCATGCCGAACCCCATCAGCGCTTCGCCGCCCGCGGCCCGGCGCTGCTCCTCGACGGTGCTGCGCATGCGCAGCAGACAGTAGACGCCGGTCGCCGCGCACAGCGCGACGAGCAGCCAGCCGGGTGCGGCCGGTCCGTGCACCGCGCACCTCCCCCTCGACGGTCCCGGACGGTCGCAGAGGGAATGCCCGTCACCGATGGTGCGCACGCGAGCGCACAGGGGTGCGAGGGGGAGCGCAAGGCCCGCGGTGCAGGTGGGGGCCTTCCACGCGCATATCTTTTACAAGTAAAACACCTGCTAATCTTGTCATCATGTGCAGTGCGACCCCCAGGACCTCCCGTGTGCGCCCTCTCCCTCTCTCCGGGCTGCTACGCCTCGGCAGGCCTTCCGATATCTGGTTCAAGCCCGCGCTGAGCGTCGTCGCCGCGGTCGCCCCGCCGAACCTGCTCCTGCTCGCCCTGGGCCACCTCGACCTGGCGGCCTACACGATGGCGGGCTCGCTCTGTGCCCTCTACGCGCACAACCGGCCGTACGCGGCCCGGGCCCGCGCCCTCGCCTGGGTCGTGCTCGGCATGGTCGGCGGGCTCGCCGCCGCCCTGGTCGCCGCGTCGCTCACCACCAACGCCGTGGTGCTGGTGACCGTCGGCGCCCTGCTCGCGGCGGTCCAGAAGGTGCTCTGCGACGCGACCCGCATCGGACCCCCCGGCAATGTGATCTTCGCCTTCGTCAGTTCGGCGTCCTTGTTCATCCCGCAGACCCTCGGCCAGGTACCCGGCCATGTCACCCTGGCCGTGGCGGCGGGTGCCTGGTCGTGGATCGTGGGCATGGCGCCCGGCCTCCTGCGGCCGCACGGGCCCGAGCGCCGCGCCACCGCGCACGCCCTGAACGCGACCGCCGCGTTCGTCGAAAAACAGACGGCCGCGGCCCGGGCCGGTGCCGCGGCCGCCGTGCACACCGCCTGGCAGTCGCTGCTGTTCACCGGCGCCCGCTCCGCGCCCCGGCGCGCTCTCGAACGGCTCGTCGTCCGTGCCGAGGTGGCGCTCGCCGCGCCCGCCGACACCGACCCCGAGCGGCTGCGTGCCTGGGCCCGCGCCCTACGGGGCACCGGGCCTCTCCCGCAGCCGGACGACCTCGGTGAGGCCGCCGACGACCTCCTCGGCGTCGAGGCCGAACTCGACAGCCCGCCGCGCCCGTTGCACCGCCGGCTCGGCCCGCTCGCCCCTCTCGCCCTGCGCACCGCGCTCGGCTGTGCCCTCGCCGGCTATGCCTCGCTCGCGCTCGGTATCGGCCGCCCGTACTGGGCGCTGGTCACCGCCGCCTCGCTCTACCAGGCCAATATCACCCTCACCTGGCGGCGCGGCGTCCAGCGCGTCGTCGGAAACCTCGTCGGCGTTCTGGTCTTCGCGGCGATCGCCCCGCTCATCCATCTCAGCCACCTCGCCGTCGTCCTGTGCGGGCTGGCCTTCAGCTTCGGTGCCGAGGCGCTGATCAGCCGCAACTACTGGCTCGGCAGTATCTGCGTGACCCCGATGGCGCTGCTCGTCACCGAGTTCGGCCACTATCAGGAGCCCGGCGGGCTGATGACCGACCGGGTCCTGGACACCCTCGTCGGGGCCCTGGTCGGCTTCGTCGCCGCGATCGCTGTCACCAACCGGCGCGCCGGTGACCGTATCGAGCACGCGCTCGCCGCGGTGGAGCGCGCCCGCGAGCACGCGACTGCTGTCGTGGCCGCAGAGCGCCCCGAACCCGGCACCCTGGAGACCGCACGCCGCGCTCTGGCCGCTGCCGTAGTGGACCTGCGTGCCGCCGCCGACACCGCGGCCGGAGAATGGTGGCTGGGCGCCCTGCCGGAGGAGCGGGTGCTGCGCGCCGAACAGGCCGGACACCGTACGCTCGCCGCGACGGTACGACGGCAGGGACTGCACATCTCGGAAGGCGCGCAGGCATGACGGCAGCGAACGGACGGGCGAGTACGACGGGGAGCGGCTCCGCCGGGCGGACGGCCGCGGATGCAGGGACAACCAGAGGGCGGGCCGCCGACGGTGCTCCCGCCGGGCGCGGCCCCGTGGATGACACCGTCGCTGCCGTCGTGCGTCAGTGGCAGGCTGTCCATCCCCACATCGACACCGCCCCCATGGAGATCATCGGCCGCATCAACCGCTGCGCTGCCCTGCTCCAGCAGGCCGAGGATGCACCGCTGCGCCGGGCAGGGCTCACCCGGCCCGAATTCGACGTCCTCGGCGCCCTCCGGCGCACCGGCCACGAGTTGACCCCGGGTGAGATCGCCCGTGAGACGTTCTCCTCCGGCGCCGCCGTCACCAAGCGCCTCAAGCAGCTCAGCGAACGCGGCCTGATCGAGCGGCACGGCGACACCCGGGACCGTCGTGTCGCCCACGTCCACCTCACGGACGCGGGCCGCGACCTCATCGACCGCATCCAGCCCGAACAGCTCTCCTACGAGAGGATCGCCCTGTCCGGCCTCGACGGCGACGGACAGCAGGACCTCGCCGCCCTGCTCGGCGAGTTGCTCATCCAGCTGGAAGGCCGGCTCGGGGCGCCGCGCGGCTGATCGCACGGTACGAGCTCCAGGCCCTGGGCGGCATCAGCTGCCCGGGCGGTAGCGCAGGGGGTGGTCGGCCGGGATCTCCACCAGGACGATCTCCGTGCCGTCCGGGTCCTCGATCCACATCTCGATCAGACCCCAGGGCTCCTTGACGGGCGGACGCACGATCGCCACGCCCGCACGGGTCAGTTCCTCGTGCGCGGCCGTCATGTCTGGCACCTGCAACCACAGCTTCAGCGCGGGGGAGGGCGGGACGTCGCTGCGCCCCGCCACCTCCAGGAAGCCTCCGCCGAGGAAGTACACGGTCCCTCGCTCCGGCCCCGTACCGAACTCCCGGTAGACCGGGAGCCCCAGTTTCCCGCCGTAGAAGGCGCGGGAACGCTCGGGGTCGGAGGGGCGCAGGAGGGTGCGGCTGCTCAGTACGTGGACCATACGGGCGGAGCCTAGCCAGATGATTACCCTCGTCGGTGCCCAAGCCGCGCCACCGAATCGGAGAAGCCGCCCATGGACAGTGTCACCAGCGCTATCAGCACCAGCGATGCCACGACCGGACTGACGTTCCGTGACGCCACCGACGCCGACGCCGACGCGCTGGTCGCGCTGATCCAGTCGGCGTACCGCGGCGACTCCAGCCGGGCGGGCTGGACCACCGAAGCGGACATCCTGGAGGGGCAGCGGATCGACTCCGAGGGCGTGCTCGAGGCCATGCGGGCGCCCGGCGGCAGGCTGCTCGCCGTCGCGCGCGAAGGGGAGATCATCGCCTGCTGCCAGCTTGAACACCACGGCGACCACGCCTACTTCGGCATGTTCGCGGTCAGCCCCGGCCTTCAGGGCGGGGGTATCGGCAAGGCGGTCATCGCCGCGGCGGAGCGGACGGCCCGCGCGACCTGGGGCGTCTCCGAGATGCAGATGACCGTGATCTCCGTACGGGACGACCTGATCGCCTGGTACGAGCGGCGCGGCTACCGCCGTACGGGACGGATGAGCCCCTTCCCGTACGGCGACGAGCGCGTCGGCATCCCGATCCGCGACGACCTGCAGTTCGAACTGCTGGTCAAGCCGCTGGTCTGACACTCCCCGTCGCGGAGCCCGGCGCGACGTTCACGCGGTGAAGCGGCCGGTGCGCTTGATCTCCGGGTAGTCCGTGGTCGCGCCGTCCAGCTCCAGCGCGCGGACGAGCCGCAGGTGGTCCTGGGTGTTCACCACCCAGCCGATGATCTTGAGGTCCGCCTTGCGCGCATGCTCGACGACCTCCAGGGTCAGTCGGCGGATGTCGAGACAGACGGTCCTGGCACCGGCCGCGACGGCGCGATCCACCACGTCGGTGCCGTAGCGGCCGGCGATCAGCGCGGTGCGCACGCCCGGTACGAGCCGGGTGATCTCGGTGATCGCCTGGTCGTGGAACGACGACACCTGGACCCGGGAGACCAGGTCCCTGCGCCGCATCACCTCGGCCAGCGTTCGCGCCGCGGCCACGTCCTTGATCTCCGCCTGCAGCGGTGCCCGCACCGCGTCCAGGACCTCCTCGAAGACGGGGACGCGCTCACCGCGGCCCGCGTCGAGCGCGCGCAGCTCGGAGAGGGTCTTTCCGGCGATCGGGCCCGTGCCGTCCGTCGTACGGTCCACATCGGCGTCGTGCATGATCACCAGGACGCCGTCCTTGCTCAGATGCAGATCGAGTTCGATCACATCGAGTCCCGCGCGCTCGGCGGCGACGAAGGACCGGAGGGTGTTCTCGGGTTCGACACCCATGACTCCGCGGTGACCGATGGTGAGGAAGTTCAAGGTTCAGCTCGCTTCCGTCGACGGCGGCTCGGCTTCCGCGCGCGGCGCTCCCGTCGTACCCGCGCGGCACGGCCGCAGCCTAACGGCCCGGCCCGGCGCCGGACCCGCTCCTGCGCGGGCCGATGGCGCGCGGCGCGGCGCGATGCGGGGCCGTGCGGCCGGCCGTGGGTCACTCCTGGGTGGGCGCGTCGTACGACTGTTGACCTCACGCACCGCGGCACGGAAAGCACCCCCTGTGATGTCCGACAGGAAAATGCGCGGTGAGGGCAGGGGTGGCGCAGGATATTTTCCCGATTGTCCTCTTGCTGAGAGAAACCCTGTATGCCTACGGTGTCCTTACGAGAGGTTCTCCCGTGGAGGATGGGTTATGACGGAAATTCTTGTGCAGGCGGGTTCGGAGGAGCAGGTTCCTTCGCAGAACAGGGTGGTGGACCACCCCGCTTGGCCCGTGCTCAAGGATGCCGTGGCCCAGATCCGGCCGTGGCAGGCCAAGGACGGTTCGATCGACTTCGACGCCGAGGGCGCGCCCGCCCCGGCCGACGCCGAGCGCGCCGTGCGCAGTGTGGTGCAGGCCGTGGAAGAGCTGTCCCCGCTGCTGCCGCACGACGCCGCGTACCACGAGGCGCTCGTGAAGGACCTGCGCCGGTGGGCCGAGGAGGGCTTCAAGGTGCCCGACTTCCTGGACTCGCTGCTGGCCTTCCAGCCCGCCGCCCAGCGCCAGGACGGCAGGCAGCACCTGGCCGTCTTCCCGATGTACACACAGAACGGCAACCTGGACCGCAACCTCGAGGCGGTCGTCCTGCGCATGGTCTGGCCGGAGTGGCTCGCCGAGCTGGAGGCCACCCGCTACGACAACCCGCTGTTCTGCGGCATCACCTTCGAGGACTTCACCGGGGGCTACAACACCAACTCGGCCGTCCTGTTCCCGGAGACGGTCGCCGTGCGTGAGGCCCCCGAGAGCTTCACCTGGGGCGCCATCTTCTGCGACCGCGAGGCCGCCCGCTTCCGCCGGGTCACCGAGGCGGCCGTCGACATCCTGGGCCTCGAGCTGCCCGAGGACATCGCCGCGATGGTGCAGGACCAGGAGCGCTGCCAGCAGGCCTTCGTCCTGTGGGACATGATCCACGACCGCACCCACAGCCACGGCGACCTGCCGTTCGACCCGTTCATGATCAAGCAGCGCCAGCCGTTCTGGATGTACGGCCTGGAGGAGCTGCGCTGTGACCTCACCTCGTTCAAGGAGGCCGTGCAGCTGGAGGCCGACGGCTTCCCGCAGGGCCGCGACGTGCAGTACGCGGTGCTCTTCGACCGCATGTTCCGCTTCCCGGTCACGGGCGACCGCGTCCGCAACTACGACGGCGTCGGCGGCCAGCTGCTCTTCGCCTACCTGCACCAGCACGACGTCGTCCGCTGGACCGACAACAAGCTGCACATCGACTGGCAGCGCGCTCCCGAGGTCACCAACCAGCTGTGCGGCGAGATCGAGAACCTGTACCGGGCGGGCATCGACCGTCCCAAGCTCGTCCACTGGCTCAAGGGGTACGAGCTGGTCTCCACCTACCTCGCTCCGCACCCGGCCTCCCGCTGGGCCAAGGGCCCGGACGCCCTGGACCTGACGCTGCCGCCGCGTAAGCTCGTGGACGACGTGCTTGCGGACGAGTTTCCGCTGAGCATGTTCTATGAGGCGCTTGCCAAGAAGCTCAAGAACGTGATCGCCTCCACCAAGGGCATCACCGCAAAGACCCCCGAGCAGGCCGCCGCATGAGCGTCCGCGCCGTAGGTATGGGTGATGCAGCGGAGACGGCTCAGGAGGCAAGGACGATGGGGAACGGTAACGGCGCACTCAGTGGCGCGGTGATCGCGGTGGCCGGCGCGGGCGGACCCGCCGGCAAGGCGGCGCTGATGCGGCTCGCGGAGGCCGGGGCGGTCGTCATCGGGTCGGACAACAACCCCGAGCGCCTGGCGGAGTCCGTGGACGCGGCCCGCTACGCACACGGGGGCGCCACCGTCGTGGGGGAGACGGTCGACCTGCTCGATCTGCAGTCGACCCGCGACTGGGCGGACCGTATCGAGAAGGACCACGGCCGCGTGGACGGCGTGGTCCACCTGGTCGGCGGCTGGCGCGGCGGCAAGGCCTTCACGCGTACCGGTATCGACGACTGGGATCTGCTGGAGAAGCTGCTCATCCGCACCGTGCAGCACACTTCGCTGGCGTTCTTCGACGCGCTCCAGCGCAGCGACCGCGGCCGGTACGTCCTGATCAGCGCCGCCGGGGCGTCCCAGCCGACCGCCGGGAACGCGGCGTACTCCGCCGCGAAGGCCGCCGCCGAGGCATGGACGCTGGCCATGGCGGACGGCTTCCGCAAGACGGCGGGCGAGAGCGACTTGACGTCCGCGGCTACGATCCTGGTCGTGAAGGCGTTGGTGCACGACGCGATGCGCGCCGAGCGTCCCAACGCGAAGTTCGCGGGCTTCACCGACGTCGAGGACCTGGCTGAGGCCATCGCCGGAGTGTGGGACAAGCCCGCCGCGGAATTGAACGGAAACCGTCTGTGGCTGACCGAGAAGCCGTGAACCGTCCCCGGACCGACGCGCGTCGCCACCACGACCCGCAGGTCCGCGGTTTCGCCAGTGACAACTACGCCGGCGCCCACCCGGAGGTGCTGGCCGCCCTGGCGCTGGCCAACGTCGGCCACCAGGTCGCGTACGGCGAGGACGCGTACACCGAGAACCTCCAGGGGATCATCCGCGGCCACTTCGGTGCTACGGCGGAGGCGTTCCCGGTCTTCAACGGCACCGGTGCGAACGTCGTCGCGCTCCAGGCGGTCACCGACCGCTGGGGCGCGGTGATCTGCGCCGAGAGCGCGCACATCAACGTGGACGAGGGTGGCGCCCCCGAGCGCATGGGCGGCCTCAAGCTGCTCACCGTGCCCACGCCCGACGGCAAGCTCACGCCCGAGCTGATCGACCGCCAGGCCTGGGGCTGGGAGGACGAGCACCGCGCGATGCCGCAGGTCGTCTCGATCACCCAGAGCACCGAACTGGGCACCCTCTACACGCCGGACGAGATCCGCGCGATCTGCGAGCACGCCCACGCGCGCGGCATGAGGGTGCACCTGGACGGCTCCCGCATAGCCAACGCGGCCGCTTCCCTGAACGTGCCGATGCGGACGTTCACCAACGCGGTCGGCGTCGACATCCTCTCCCTGGGCGGGACGAAGAACGGCGCGCTGTTCGGCGAGGCGGTCGTCGTCCTCAACCAGGACGCCGTCGGCCCCATGAAGCACCTGCGCAAGCTGTCCATGCAGCTTGCCTCCAAGATGCGCTTCGTGTCGGTGCAGCTGGAGGCCCTGCTCGCCAAGGACCTGTGGCTGCGCAACGCCCGCCACTCCAACGAGATGGCGCAGCGCCTGGCGGAGGGCGTGCGCGCGGTCCACGGTGTCGAGATCCTCTACCCGGTGCAGGCCAACGCCGTGTTCGCGCGTCTGCCGCACGAGGTGAGCGAGCGCCTGCAGAAGCGCTTCCGCTTCTACTTCTGGGACGAGGCCGCAGGCGACGTCCGCTGGATGTGCGCCTTCGACACGACCGAGGAGGACGTGGACCGGTTCGTGGCGGCGCTCAAGGAGGAGATGGCGCGGTACACCCCCTGAGACTGCACGTATAGGCATACGACTGGCCGGAAAGTCATTGACTGCCGGTCGGTCGTGTTCCTATGCTCTGAGGGCATGGAGCTGATCCAGCAAACCTCGGACGTTTCGGCCTACTTGGCTGCCGACGAGGGTATTGACCATCGGCATCCGGTGGTTCGAGAGGCAGCCGCGCGCCTCGCGGGTCAGGCGGCAGACTCGTATGCCTATGCGCGAGCCGCCTTTGAATTCGTGCGCGATGGCATCCCGCACTCCGCCGACAGCGGCGATCCGCGCGTGACCTGGCGCGCCTCCGACGTCATCGAACAGCGCACCGGCATCTGCTACGCCAAGGCCCATGCGCTGGTCGCCCTGCTGCGCGCGGAGGGCATCCCGGCGGCGCTGTGCTATCAGCGGCTGACGCATGACGGTGGCGGGTATGTGGTGCACGGGCTGGTCGCGGTGCGGTTCCACAGGGCCTGGCATCGGCAGGACCCGCGCGGCAACAAGCCGGGCGTCGACGCCCAGTACTCCCTCTCCGGTGAGCGCCTGGCCTTCGTGCCGGACGTGAAGTCGAATGAGATGGACTATCCAGTACTGTACGCTGAACCACACCCGGCCGTGCTGAGCGCTCTTCGAGCGGCCCCCGACCGGCCTTCGCTGTGGAAGACGCTCCCTACCGCACTGTGACCCGAGGCGAGAGAAGATGACGCTCACACTCACCGTGTCCGACGAGGTGCACGCGCTCGCGCCCGACTTCACCCATCTGACCGTCGAGGCGCACGGCCTGGCCAACGGCCCCAGCACGGAGGCCAGTTCGGCACTGCTGGACGACGCGGCCCGCCGCCTCGCGTCACGCCTGGACGGGCGAGCCCCGCACGAGGACCCGCACATGACCGCCTGGCGCGAGGCGTATACGGCGTTCGGCGCGAAGCCGTCCCGTACTCGCAACTCGGCCGAGGCGCTGGCGAAAAGGGCCCTCTCCGGGGTCGGTCTGCCCCGTATCAATGTCCTTGTCGACCTCTACAACGCCATCAGCGTCGCCCATCTCATCCCCGTCGGGGGCGAGGACCTCGACCGGATCCAGGGCGCCATGCGCCTGGTGCGCGCCGCCGGTGACGAGGACTTCGTGACCGTGGTCGGCGGTGAGGAGGTCGTCGAACACCCCGACGCCGGCGAGGTGGTGTGGCGGGACGAGGCCGGTGTCACCTGCCGCCGCTGGAACTGGCGCCAGGGCCCCCGCACCCGCCTCACCGAGCAGACTGTCTCCGGCATCTTCCTGCTGGAGAGCCTGGCCCCGATGTCCGTCCCGGAGGTGGAGGCGGCGGCCACCGAACTCGCGGAACTGGTGGAGAAGTTCAGCCCGGGAGCGCGGATCACCGTCGGAACCCCGCAGTCGGCGGCCTGAGGCACCGCAGCCTCAGCGGCGGTGGGGTGTCAGGCCGACATGAACCGACGCCCCGGCCGTGCGTCAGTGCACCTTGGCCGTGCGCAGCTGTTCCGGCGTGGGGGCCGTGCCGCCGAGGTGGGCGGGCATCCACCAGGTGTCCTCCGGGCCCTTGGGGCGGCCGGGGTAGGCGCGCTGTGCGGCCTCCAGCAGTTCCTGGACGCGCTCGCGCAACTGGCGGGTGAGCGCGCCCGCGTAGGTGTCGCGCGTGGCCTCCATCGCCTCGCCGACCCGGATCGTGACCGGGGTGTGGCTGCGCTTGAAGTTGCGCGGGTGGCCCTTCGTCCACAGCCGCTGGGTGCCCCACAGGGCCATCGGGACCAGCGGGACGCCCGCCTCCTGGGCCAGGCGCACGGCACCCGACTTGAAGCCCTTCAGGGTGAACGACTGCGAGATCGTGGCCTCCGGGAAGACGCCGACCACTTCGCCGGACTTCAGTGATTCCAGCGCGTGCGCGTACGCCGCCTCGCCCTGATTCCGGTCCACCGGGATGTGCTTCATGGCGCGCATCAGCGGTCCGGAGATCCGGTGCCGGAAGACGGACTCCTTGGCCATGAAGCGCACGAGGCGCTTCTGCGGCAGCGCCGCCAGGCCGTTGAAGATGAAGTCCAGGTAGCTGATGTGATTGCTCACCAGCACCGCACCACCCGAGCGCGGGATGTTCTCCGACCCCTTGCAGTCGATCTTCAGGTCCCATGCCTTGAACATCGTGAGGGCAACACCGACGACGGGACGGTAGACGAGCTCAGCCATGGACGGGGCGGACCCTTCTCTCTGCCTGGGAAGGGGCTCCCGGCGGAAGTTACGCAGCCGTAGGTTTACGGTACGTTGCCGATCGTGCCCCAAGAACGGTCGAGGAGCCAGCCCTGATACCGGTGAACGGCGAGATCCTCGTCACGTCAGCCGTATGGACCACCTCGGGCCTTTCATCGCCTTTACTCCGTGTGTGCCACCATTCACTGTACGGGCAGGTATGCCGGTCGACTGCGGCGCCCCGAACCCCGTCGCCGATCCGGGGCGCGGCCGGACGGCGGAAGTCGGGAATCTTTGCGGTCTCGTGAACGCTGGAGCAGATGGTGAGCGGACCTGCGGGTGCGTGGCCGTGCTCGCGCCGGGGGGCGCGCACGGAGTGCTGCAGCAGTAGTGGAGCGGGAGAGGCGAGAGTGCGAGGACGGGACGACGGCAAGCGGCTCGGTGTGACCGAGCTGGGTCAGAGGCTCGGTGAACGGGCCACGTTCGTCCAGTTCTCCAGCGCCTTCTGTGCTCCCTGTCGGGCGACGCGGCGGATCCTCGCCGAGGTGGCGACCATGGTGCCCGGCGTCGCCCATGTGGAGATCGACGCCGAGCAGCGGCTCGAACTCGTGCGCGCCCTCGACATCCTCAAGACGCCGACCGTCCTCGTTCTCGACGCGGACGGTCGGATCGTGCGACGTGCGACGGGACAGCCGCGCACGGCGGATGTGATCGCCGCGCTCGGCGAGGCCGTCTGACGCCCCCTCGGTCGCGCGGTCGGAAGCCATTCCCGGTCTGTGAGGTGACGGTGAGACGGCTGGTGACACATCTCCCAGATTCCGGGGCACACTTGACTGCGTACGCCACCTATCGTCAACCTGACTGTATGCCCCCGCAACTCCTTCGCTTCGAGTGTGTCCACGTGGTCCCGGCCCGCACCGTGAGAGTGCGCGCTGTCCGGGCTGAATGAGCGGCCACGGATCTTCCCCCCACGCGTGGGGATCACCGCGCCACCTCTCGCAGAAGGACAACTCCATGACGGCCACGCCCGACCTCCGCACTCCTCAGCTCGCCTCCCCGGACCTGTTGCGCTCCGTCTTCCGGCGGCACGCTGCCGGAGTCGCCGTGATCACTGCCCAGCGGGACGGCACCCCGGTCGGTTTCACCGCCACCTCCCTCACCTCCGTCTCCGCCGAGCCCCCGCTCATCTCGTTCGGCATCGGCACTGGCGGCTCAAGCTGGCCCGTCATCTCCGAGGCCCGCCATGTCGGCGTGCACATAGTCGGCGAGCACCAGGAAGGCCTGGCCCGCACCTTTGCCAGGAGCGGTGCCGACCGCTTCGGGGCGCCCACGAGTTGGCGCGAGGGCCCCGAGGGCGTGCCCGTCCTGGACGACGTGCTCGCCTGGCTCGTCTGCCGCGTGGTGGCACGTGTGCCTGCCGGGGACCATCGCATCGTGCTGGCCGAGGTCGTCGTCGGCGATCCCTCGGGCGACGGGCGCCCGCTGGTCTACCACCAGGGGCGCTTCAACGGTCTCCGTGACTGAATCGACAGGCCGGTTACACAGCGTTGCCAAGGTCACAGTCCAAAGCGCTTGCTCAGCGCGCGTCCGCTGGGTGTACTGACGAGTAATATTTCGTTCGGAGCGCGGGGTCGCCCCGACCGGGATCGGCCGCTTCAGGCGCCTATGCTGCCTGCAAGAAGGCAGCCCACAATTGACGATGCAGTAGGAGAGCCGGCGTGAGCTTGAGGATCGTTGTCACTGTGAAGTACGTGCCCGACGCCACTGGCGACCGGCACTTCGCCAAGGACCTGACCGTGGACCGGGACGACGTGGACGGTCTGCTCTCCGAACTCGACGAATACGCGGTCGAGCAGGCTCTGCAGATCGCCGAGAACGCGGACGATGCCGAGGTCACCGTACTGACGGTGGGCCCGGAGGACGCCAAGGACGCGCTGCGCAAGGCACTGTCCATGGGTGCCGACAAGGCGATCCACGTGGAGGACGACGACCTGCACGGCACGGACGTCATGGGCACCTCGCTGGTGCTGGCCAAGGCGATCGAGAAGGCCGGTTACGACCTGGTGATCTCCGGTATGGCCTCCACCGACGGCACCGCCGGTGTGGTCCCGGCGCTGCTGGCCGAGCGTCTGGGTGTCCCGCAGGTCACCCTGCTGTCCGAGGTCTCGGTCGAGGACGGCGTCGTCACGGGCCGCCGTGACGGCGACACGGCCTCCGAGCAGCTTGAGGCGCAGCTGCCCGCCGTGGTGTCGGTCACCGACCAGTCGGGCGAGGCGCGTTACCCGTCCTTCAAGGGCATCATGGCGGCCAAGAAGAAGCCGGTTCAGGCCTGGGACCTGTCGGACCTGGACATCGAGGCCGAGGAGGTCGGCCTGGAGGGTGCCTGGACGAAGGTCGACTCCGCGACCGAGCGCCCGGCGCGCACCGCGGGCACGATCGTCACGGACGAGGGCGAGGGCGGCAAGCAGCTCGCTGAGTTCCTCGCGAGCCAGAAGTTCATCTAAGGCTCACCCCCTTTACCGCCTCTCAGACTTCGCAATCCGCAAGGAGATCCATTCCCATGGCTGAAGTTCTCGTCTATGTCGACCACATGGACGGCGCTGTCCGCAAGCCCACCCTGGAGCTGCTGACCCTGGCCCGCCGCATCGGTGAGCCGGTTGCCGTCGCCGTCGGCGCGGGCGCGGAGAACACCGCTTCCACGCTGGCCGAGCACGGCGCGGCGCGGGTCCTCACCCACGACGCCTCGGAGTACGCCGACTACCTGGTCGTACCGAAGGTGGACGCCCTGCAGGCCGCCTACGAGGCCGTTTCTCCGGCCGCCGTGCTCGTCCCGTCCTCCGCGGAGGGCAAGGAGATCGCGGCCCGTCTGGCGGTGCGCATCGGCTCGGGCATCATCACCGACGCCGTCGACCTGGAGGCCGGTGACGAGGGTCCGGTGGCCACCCAGTCGGTGTTCGCCGCCTCGTACTCCACCAAGTCCCGTGTCTCCAAGGGCACTCCGGTCATCACGGTCAAGCCGAACTCCGCCCCGGTGGAGGCCGCCCCGGCCGCCGGCGCGGTCGAGGCCCTGGCGGTGTCCTTCTCCGCCCAGGCCACCGGCACCAAGGTCGCCGCCCGTACGCCGCGTGAGTCGACGGGCCGTCCGGAGCTGACCGAGGCCGCGATCGTGGTCTCCGGTGGCCGTGGCGTGAACGGCGCGGGGAACTTCGCGATCATCGAGGCGCTGGCCGACTCCCTGGGCGCGGCGGTGGGCGCGTCGCGTGCGGCGGTGGACGCCGGCTGGTACCCGCACACCAACCAGGTCGGCCAGACCGGTAAGAGCGTGTCGCCGCAGCTGTACATCGCGTCCGGTATCTCGGGTGCGATCCAGCACCGGGCCGGTATGCAGACCTCGAAGACGATCGTGGCGATCAACAAGGACTCCGAGGCTCCGATCTTCGACCTGGTCGACTACGGCGTGGTGGGTGACCTCTTCGAGGTCGTCCCGCAGTTGACCGAGGAGATCAAGGCCCGCAAGGGCTGAGCCACTTCACGGGCAGCAGGCCCCCGTGACCGCCGGTGGTGCGGTCGCGGGGGCCTTCCGTCATTCCCCGGCCGGCGGACTCGGCTGCTGCCGATGCCGGGCGCCTTGGCGGTCCTTGGGAGCCGGTGTCGACCGGCGGGAACGCTGTTGACCGGCGACAGGATTCACGGATAGCTTCGCTCGACGGATTGTTGATTCCGTCTTGCGGAAAAGGGGGCTGTGGGATGGGGCACGGTCAGCAGGAGAAGGTGGCGACGAGCCTCGCGGGCGCCGTCAGCGAGGAGATCAGTGCCTCCCTCGCCCCGGTCGACGCCGAGCTGGAACGCCACTACCCCGGCGACCCCGGTACCCGCCAGCCCGTCCACACGGTCTATGTCTCCGGCGATGCCTTCGCCGCCGACACCATCCGCTCGTGGGGCGAGCGGGCCCTCGCCGCCCTCGACGAACACGCCCCGGACGCCGCCTCGTTCGGCGCCGTCCTCGGCCTCGCGGGCGACCTTGCCGGACCCGTGTACGACCGCGTACGCGCGAAGCTGGAGCGCGAGCCGATCGACGATCTGCGGGTCGACTTCGAGGACGGTTACGGGGCGCGCCCGGACGCCGAGGAGGACGAGGCCGCCGCCCGCGCGGCACGGCTGATCGCGCAGGCCCATGCGGAGGGAGGAACGGCCGCCCCGTACATGGGCATCCGCATGAAGTGCATGGAGGCGCCTGTGCGACAGCGGGGCATCCGTACGCTCGACATCTTCCTGACGGGCCTGATGGAGGCGGGTGGTCTCCCGGACGGGCTCGTGCTCACCCTGCCCAAGGTGACCTACGCCGAGCAGGTCACCGTGATGGCGAGGCTGTTGGGGGAGTTCGAGAAGGTGCGCGGACTCGAACCCGGGCGGATCGGGTTCGAGATCCAGATCGAGACCAGCCAGGCCATCCTGGCCGCCGACGGCACTGCGACCGTCGCCCGGATGATCCGGGCCGCCGAGGGCCGCGCCACCGGACTCCACTACGGCACCTTCGACTACAGCGCCTGCCTCGGCGTGTCCGCCGCCTATCAGGCCAGTGACCACCCGGCCGCCGACCACGCCAAGGCGATCATGCAGGTCGCGGCGGCGGGCACGGGGGTACGTGTCAGTGACGGCTCCACGAACGTCCTGCCGGTCGGCCCGAGGGCGCAGGTCCACGACGCCTGGCGGCTGCACTACGGGCTCACCCGCCGGGCGCTGGCCCGCGCCTACTACCAGGGCTGGGACATGCACCCCGGCCACCTTCCGACCCGCTACGCGGCCGTCTTCGCCTTCTATCGCGAGGGGTTCGAGCAGGCCGCGGCCCGCCTCGCCCGTTACGCGGGCCGCGGCGGCGGCGACGTCATGGACGAACCGGCGACCGCCAAGGCGCTGAGCGGCTATCTGCTGCGAGGTCTGGACTGCGGTGCCCTCGACGATGCCGAGGTCGCGAAGGCGACCGGACTGACCCGGGTCGACCTGGAGGGCTTCGCGGCACCGCGGCGGGACGACCTGACGGCGTCCGCGAAGTAGAGGCGTACCGCGCCGGGGGCGCCCTGGGCGGTCCCGGGTGGTCCGTCTCGCTCCCCGGTGGGGCGTCAGTCGGCGGGCGGCAGTTCGCCCGAGCCGCGGGTGATCAGCCGCGTCGGGAGTTCGATGCGCTCCGGGGTGAGGAGCGTGCCGTCGAGTTGGCCGAAGAGGCGCTCGGCGGCCGTGCGGCCGAGGGTGGCGGCATCCTGGGCGACCACCGTGACAGCGGGGTCGAGCAGATCGGCGAGCTCGATGTCGTCGAAGCCGACGAGGGCGACGGGGCGGCTGCGCCCGGCGAGGACCCGGATGACGGTGACCGTCACCCGGTTGTTGCCGGCGAAGATCGCCGTCACGGGGGCGGGGCCCGCGAGCATTTCCACGGCGGCCCGCCGCACCCGCTCGGGGTCGGTGACCCCCAGGGATATCCAGGAGTCCTCGACGGGTATGCCCGCGTTCCCCATGGCGGCCCGGTAACCGCGCAGCCGCTCGGCCGCGGTGTGGATGCGCGGCATGTCTCCGATGAAGCCGATCCGGCGGTGGCCGTGCGCGATGAGGTGGGCGACCCCGTCGCGGGCGCCGCCGAAGCTGTCGGACAGCACCACGTCGGCGTCGATCTTCCCGGCGGGGCGGTCCACGAACACCGTGGCGACACCAGCCCTGATCTCGGGCTCCAGATAGCGGTGGTCGTCACCGGCCGGGATGACGAGCAGCCCGTCCACGCGGCGCGCGCACAGCGCCAGCACCAGCTCCTGCTCGCGCGCCGGGTCCTCCGCGCTGGAGCCGTTGATCAGCAGCGCGCCATGGGCCCGGGCGACTTCCTCGACCGCGCGGCTCAGCGGCCCGTAGAACGGGTCCGCGAGGTCTTCCAGGACCAGGCCGATGCTTGCGGTGCGGCCTTTGCGCAGCACCCGCGCGCTGTCGTTGCGCCGGAACCCCAGCGCCTCTATGGCCTCCTGGACCCGGCGCTCGGTGTCCGGGGTGACCCCGGGCTCGCCGTTGACCACGCGCGAGACCGTCTTCAGGCCGACGCCGGCACGTGCTGCCACGTCCTTCATGGTCGGACGGTTGCCGTAGCGGGTTCCGGAGAGGCGGTCTGCTCGCCGGGTGGTCTCGGGCACGATGCGCTGTCCTGTCCTGTCGTCCACGGGAGTGCGTCGGTCCATGGAGGTCCTCTGAGGTGTGTGGCGTCGAGCATAGAGCCTGGACAACGTTGTCAGGCGCGAGAGAGACTGTCCTCCGCAATCTCCGGCCTGCGCCTTCCGACAGGGGGCGCCCCTTGCCCATTCCCGTCCGGAGACCCGAACGTCCGAGAGCCGAACCCCGCGGCGGCGGCCGTCGTATGCCGGGGCCGGTACGACCCAAGCATGGGGAGATCTGACACTGATGCACACCGACCTCGTGGCCGCCCTCGACATCGGCGGCACCAAGATCGCCGGAGCGCTGGTGGACGGCCACGGCCGGATCCTGCTGCGCGCCCAGCGGGCGACGCCCGCGCAGGAGGACGGCGACACCGTGATGGGCGCCGTGGAGGACGTGATACGGGAGCTGACGGTCTCCCCGCACTGGGGCAGGGTGCGTGCCGTAGGCATCGGCAGCGCTGGGCCGGTGGACGCCGTCACGGGCTCGGTGAGCCCGGTCAACATACCCGGCTGGCGCGAATACCCGCTGGTCGAGCGGGTCCGGGCCGCGACGGGCGGCCTGCCGGTCGAGCTGATCGGCGATGGCGTGGCCATCACGGCCGCCGAACACTGGCAGGGCGCGGCCCGCGGCCACGACAACGCGCTGTGCATGGTGGTGTCGACCGGCGTCGGCGGCGGTCTGGTGCTGGGCGGGCGGCTGCACCCGGGCCCGACCGGCAACGCGGGCCACATCGGGCACATCAGCGTCGACCTGGACGGTGATCCGTGTCCGTGCGGCTCGCGCGGCTGTGTGGAGCGCATAGCGAGCGGGCCGAACATCGCGCGCCGCGCCCTGGAGGGCGGCTGGCGGCCGGGTCCCGACGGCGACACCTCGGCCGCGGCGGTGGCCGCCGCCGCCCGCCTCGGCGACCCGGTGGCCGTGGCCTCGTTCGAGCGGGCCGCACAGGCGCTGGCCGCGGGCATTGCCGCGACGGCCACACTCGTCGAGATCGACATCGCGGTCATCGGCGGGGGAGTGGGCAAGGCCGGCGACGTCCTGTTCACGCCGCTGCGCAAGGCCCTGGCCCAGTACGCCACGCTGTCCTTCGTCCAGCGTCTGACCGTGGCACCCGCGCTGATGGGTACCGACGCGGGGCTGGTCGGCGCGGCGGCGGCCGCCATCACGAAGAAGACGAACGAGACCGCGGCCGGGGTGTGACACGAGTAACGCTCCCGCTGGTGTGACCCGTGTGCCCGGAACGTCGACGGACGACGGCCCGGGCACCCCGGCCCGCTCGCGCGGCTATGAGCTGCCGCGCTCGGCGGAGCCGGTTGTCGAGCGTCGGTCTCAGCAACTCAGCTTCGCGTCCGCCCAGTCCGCGTGGTCGGAGTCGATGCCGTCGCCGCCGTCGGTGACCACGAGGTGGACCACCTGGGCGCCGGTCACATCGGCGGTGAGCGGCTGTGCCGGCATCGCGTTGGTCATCACCCCGGTGGAGGCGACCTTCGTGCCGTCCGCCCAGATCTCGAAGGCGACCGTGCCCTTGCCGCCCTTCTCGTCGTCCACGCCGACGTGCGCCGAGACCGTCTTGCACGCCCCGCCCGTGTAGTACGCGACGTCGCTGTCGGCGTGCACGCCGAGCCCCTTGGCGTACACGACCCCGCCGATGGTGATCGGATGACCGTCGCCCGCAGCGCTCTCCCCGTTGCTGGTGTTGCGCTCGACGGGACCGTATCCGTTGGCGGCCGAGAGCCAGGGCAGGTCTCCGAGGTGCGAGACTCCGGAGGGCGGCGGCGCGACCACCGTCGCCGTGATCGGCACCACGCTCTCGGCCCGCACCCCGGTCGGCGACCGGTAAGCGGTCTTCAGCTTCAGGCCGTACGACCCCGTCGCCGTACCCTCAGGCGCGGTCACCCGCCACGCCGTACGCAGTGTGTGTTCCGTCGGCAGTGCGGGGGCGTTCGTCGAGGACGTCGGCGTAACCGTCCATCCCGCGGGCCCGGTCAGTGACACGGACACCTGGCCGGCCGGCGTACGACCGAGGTCCGTCACCGTCGACGTGAAGGCAGCCGTCCTGCCCGCCTCGACGAACGGGCTGCCGTCCAGGCCGAGTTCGACGGCGGGCGGATGCTCGGCCCACCGCTGGTCGGCCGTGACGCGGACGAGGAGCGTGCCGTGCGCGGGCACCGTCGCCGAGATCGTGCCCGCGGTGTTGTAGCTCGTGTGCCGCCACAGGTCGCGCAGGGTGTACGCGCTCGCCTGCGGCAGGCCGACGGCGGCGGCCGTCGTGGTGATCCGCTGTGCGCTGTTCGTCTCGTTGAAGAGGGCCACCGCACGGCTGCCGTCCGCCATCTCCTTGGCGACCACCCAACGCCCGCCCTCGGACGAGACCACCGCGCCCTGCCTGCCCAGCGGGTCCTGGTCGACGGCGATGACCTCCTTGTTGCCGAGGATGTCGAAGGTCGCCGGGGAGGCCTTGCGCAGATCGGAGCCGATGAGCAGCGGCGCGGCCATCACCGACCACATGGAGAAGTGCGTGCGGTACTCGGCGTCCGTCATGCCCCCGTTGCCGACCTCCAGCATGTCGGGGTCGTTCCAGTGCCCGGGACCCGCGTACGGCGCGAGGGGAAGGTTCTGCTTGAGGATCGACAGCATCGAGCCCCAGGTGTCACTGATGTCGCCCGTGGTGCGCCACAGTTGTCCGAGGTCCGAGGCCCATTCCCAGGGCTTGTTCTGGCCCCACTCGCAGATGCTGTAGACGATGGGCCGGCCGGTCGCCTTCAGGGCGTCGCGCATCGTCGTGTAGCGCAGCTTGGCGTCCACACCCTGGTTGTTGCAGTTGTCGTACTTGAGGTAGTCCACGCCCCAGTCGGCGAACTGCCGCGCATCGCTGTACTCGTGGCCGAGCGCGCCCGGGAACCCAGCGGGGTTGCACGTTTTCGTGCCCGCGCTGGTGTAGATGCCGAGCTTGAGCCCCTTGGAGTGGACGTAGTCCGCGACCGTCTTGATCCCGTTCGGGAAGCGCGCCGGGTCGGGCACGAGCTTGCCGTCCGCGCCCCGCGAGGGACGGGCCCAGCAGTCGTCCAGGTTGACGTACTGATACCCGGCGTCCTTGAGGCCCTTCTCCACGAAGAGGTCCGCGATTCCCTTGACCATCGACTCGTTGAACTCCGCCCGACAGTGCGTGGAGTTCCAGTTGTTGAAGCCCATCGGCGGCGTGAGGGCGAGCCCGTCGGTGAGCGTGGGTGTGACCGGGGCCGCATCGGGTGCGGCCAGGGCCGGTGCGGCGAGCCCGGCTGTACACAACAGCCCTGCGGTCAGCGCTCCGACCACTCTTCGACGGGTTGTGCGGGTGAGAAGGTGACGCATCGTTACGTTCCTCCGTACTCGCGAGAGATGGGGTGAATGGATGCTCGCATCACGGTGCGCGTTTACGGTAGGCCGTGTTGGACTGTGTTGGAAGAGAAGTGGTAACGGTTGTCCGATATCTCGTCAGAACCCTTGACGGCTCCCTTACATGGAGATGAGATCCAAGCCTTGCGTTCGGTTGTGTTGGATGGCACCCCGAGGAGTGAGGCATGGCACAGTCATCGTTGAAGGGGCTCGGTGCGTCCGGGGACGTGATCGGACATCGGATGTCCCGGCGGTCTCTCCTGCGCGGCGCGGCCGTGGGGGCCGGCGCGGTCACACTGCCGGCCCTGCTGACCGCCTGCGGCGACGGACCGGGCGGCAACAAGAACGAAGTCACCGTGGGGTCCAACGCGTCGGACTCGGTCCCCAAGAAGGCCTTCGCTGCCGCCTTCGCCGCGTACGAGAAGGAGTCCGGCAAGAAGGTCAAGGTCAACACCAAGGACCACAACGACTTCCAGGAGAACATCAACCGCTATCTCCAGGGCACGCCCGACGACGTCTTCATGTGGTTCGCCGGATACCGCATGCAGTACTTCGCCGAAAAGGGGCTGCTCACCGACATCAGCGACGTGTGGCAGGGGTACAGCGGATTCTCCGATGCCCTCAAGTCCCAGTCCACGCACGCGGGCAAGCAGTACTTCGTGCCGTACTACTACTATCCGTGGGCCGTCTTCCACCGCAAGAGCTTCTTCGCGAGCAAGGGATACCAACAGCCCAAGACCTGGGATGAGTTCATCGCCCTGGCGAAGCAGATGTCCAAGGACGGGACGCCGGTGGCCTTCTGTGACAAGGACGGCTGGCCCGCCATGGGCACCTTCGACTACATCAACATGCGGCTGAACGGATACGACTTTCACAAGTCCCTGATGGCGGGAGAGGAGTCGTGGACCGATTCGAAGGTGAAGAAGGTCTTCGACACCTGGCGCGAACTCATGCCGTACTACCAGAAGGGTGCCCTCGGCCGTACCTGGGAGGAGGCCGGGCAGAGCCTCCAGCAGCGCAAGACGGGCATGGCCGTCTTCGGTATGCCGCACCCGGGCAGCCAGTTCCCGGAGAACGAACGGGACGACATCGACTTCTTCGCCTTCCCTGAGATCGACCCGCAGTACGGACAGGACGCTGTCGAGGCGCCCATCGACGGGTTCCTGGTCGCCCGGAAGTCGAAGAACATGGCCGGTGCCAAGAATCTGCTGAAATGGCTCGGTAAACCCAAGGCCGAGGACGTATACCTTCAGTACGACCCCAACAACGTGGCGGTGAACACCGGCGCCGACACCTCCCAGTACAGCGCTCTGCAGAAGAAATCCGCCCAACTCGTCGCCGGTGCCAAGCAGATCTCGCAGTTCATGGACCGCGACACCCGGCCCGACTTCGCCTCCACGGTGATGATCCAGGCGATCCAGGAGTTCATCGGGAACCCGAAGGACGTCGACGGCCTGTGCAACAAGATCGAACGGCAGAAGAAGACGATCTTCTCGCAGGCCGTCAGCTGATCACTGGGGGATACGTTCCGTGGCGCTCACCTCACGGCGCGCCGGACGTCGACGGCTGCGGCGGTTCACCCGCCGCGACCTCGTCGTCCTCGGCGTGCTCCTCGGCATTCCCGTCCTGCTGGACCTCGTCATCGTGTGGGGTCCGACGCTGGCCTCCATCGGGCTCTCCTTCACCTCCTGGGACGGCCTCGGCGACATCCACTGGGTCGGGACGGACAACTACAAGAACCTCTTCACGAACTACCCGCCGTTCTGGCCGGCCGTCCGCCACAACGTGCTGTGGCTGCTCTTCCTCGGCCTGATCGCGACCCCCTTCGGGCTGCTGCTCGCGGTGCTCATCGACCGGGGCGTGCGCTTCAGCCGGTTCTACCAGTCCACGATCTACCTGCCGGTCGTGCTGTCGCTCGCCGTCGTCGGCTTCATCGCCCAGCTCATCCTGGGCACCGACCAGGGCGTGGTCAACACGATCCTCGGCCACCGCGAGAACCCGATCGACTGGCTCGGCGACGCCGACCTGAACATCTGGATGATGATGATCGCGGCGAGCTGGCGGCACACCGGGTACGTGATGATCCTCTATCTGGCCGGCCTCAAATCCGTCGACCCGGCGCTGAAGGAGGCGGCGGCGATCGACGGGGCGAACGCCCGCCAGACGTTCTTCCGCGTGGTGTTCCCCACCCTGCGTCCGGTCAACGTCATCGTCGGCGTGATCACGGTCATCGAGGCGCTGCGGGCCTTCGACATCGTCTACGCGGTCAACAAGGGCCGCAACGGCCTGGAACTCCTGTCCGTGCTGATCACCGACAACATCATCGGCGAGGCCAGCCGCATCGGATTCGGCTCCGCCATCGCGGTCGTCCTGCTCATCGTCTCCCTGGGGTTCATCGTGACGTTCCTGGTCCAAGAGCTGCGAGGTGCGCGCGACCGATGAGCGCCGACATCAGCACCGGAGCGCCGCCCCGTCCGGCCGCGGCGCCCGTCACCGTCCCGAAGTCCCGCCCGCGCAAGGGCCGCTGGGGTGTGCACATCTTCCTGACGGCCGTGTCCCTGGCGTTCCTCGCTCCCCTCCTGCTGGCGGTCTACGCCTCCCTCAGGCCCTACGAGGACACTGCGCAGCACGGCTACTTCTCCTGGCCGCACCACCTCTCCTTCGACTACTACCGCCGGGCCTACACCGAGTCCGGTATGGGCAAGTACTTCGCGAACACGCTGCTGATCGCCGTCCCCGCCGTGCTCGTGACCCTGTTCCTCGCGTCCTTCGTGGCCTTCGCGGTCTCGCGGCTGAAGCTGCGCGGCGGGCTGGTTCTGCTGATCTTCTTCACGGCGGGCAACCTGCTGCCCCAGCAGGTCATCGTGACCCCGCTGTACGTCCTGTTCAACAAGATCCCGCTGCCGTGGTGGATGTCCGACTCGCTGATGATGTACGACTCCTACTGGGCCGTCATCCTCGTCAACATCGGTTTCCAACTGGGCTTCTGCGTCTTCGTCCTGGCCAGTTTCATGCGTACGCTGCCCCAGGAGATCATGGAAGCGGCGATCGTCGACGGCGCGGGCGTGTGGACCCGCTTCTGGCACGTCACGCTTCCACTGTGCCGCCCGGCCCTGGCGGCCCTCGGCACCCTGGAGTTCACCTGGATCTACAACGACTTCCTGTGGGCCCTGATCTTCATCTCCAACCCCGACAAGCTCCCCATCACCTCGTCGCTCAACAACCTCAGGGGCCAGTTCTTCACCGACTACAACCTGCTGGCCGCGGGTTCGATCCTGGTGGCCCTGCCGACGATCCTGGTCTTCCTGCTCCTGCAACGGCACTTCATCGCGGGACTCACTCTGGGGTCGACGAAGGGGTAAGGGCTTGAACTGCGGTGATACGGGGCACCGGTCCCCATGTTCGGTGCCCCGTTGAGGCCGTTACCGGGAGCGAACAGCGCTGATTGCGGGCGGGCGGGTGTGCGGCCCCTGATGGGGTGATGTGTGGGGGCCCACCCCCCTTCGGCTGGCAGAGCATCTCCATCGTCTGCTGACTCGTCCGGGAACCGGTAGTCACGGCTTGGCGCCCGTCTGCGTGCGTGGTCGCCTTCCCGCAACAGTCGAACGGCCATGATGGAGCGTGGGCAACCACACTCGATCGACTGATGTGCTCTGTGGTTCAGCGCGACAGCACCTCGTCGAGATACTCCTGCACCGGTCCGAAAAGGCCGGAGGGCACGTACTCGGCGAGTGCGCCGTGCGTGACCCACTCGATGGCGTCGACCTCGTCGTCCGCGACCCGGGCGTCGCCCTTGACGACCTCGCAGGCCGTGTACGACAGCGGGAGGCCGGTCTTCGGGTGGAGGCGCTCTCCGAGGAGCCGGATCGCCTGCACGGCAAGGCCGGTCACCTCGAACGTCTCCCGCACCGCCGCCTCCGCCGCGCCCTCGCCCTCCTCGATACCGCCGGCCGGGAACTGCCACATGAGCTCGCCCTCGCCGATCCGGCGCCGGACCATCAGCACCTTCCCGTCCTGCACGGTGATCGCGACGCTGATGCCGGGCTTGCCGGTGGTGGTCTCGGTCATCTGGTCTCCTCCAAGGCGTCCAAGTCGATGGATGGATACGGGAGATGGGGATGTAATGCGAGGCTTTGCTGCCGGAGTGCACGCCACGGCGACGTTCCGGGCGGAATCCCCGTCGGCCGCCTCGCCGTGTACGTCAACGCACATGAAGTACTAGCAGTAAGCGCGCGTTGCGGGGGGCAGCCGCGCCTGTTTCCTACCGGGCGCCGCCGTGGGACGCCCACGCCGCTCGCCAGGGCCGCCACCCCAGTGTCCGGGAGCCCGTCGACCGACGTTCCACGCCGTGCGTGACCTCCGGCGCAGTTCCGCAGTTGAACGGGGCATGAAGAAGCGCAGCATGCTCGCCATCGCCTCCCTCGCCGCCGGATTCGTCGTGGCAGCCGTCACCCCCTCGCACGCCGCCGACCACGAGACGCTCGGTGATCTGCAGGTCAAGGACGCCCTCAGCACTGTCGACCACACCATCGGCCAGGACAGCCTCGCCGGGAACGAGGACGCGCTGGGGCAGAACGGCTGACGGGCGGCCGCTCCCAAGCCGCGGCGCCGGTGTCCCCTGACGGCGGGGGCGCCGGCGCCGCCGTGCGCGGGCCCGGAAGACACGCCCTCATCAGTAGCGGGTTTCCATGGCAAGGTGGAGCGGGCAAGCCTCAGGGGGCCAACCGAAGAGGGGGAACCGTGACCGTCGTCTGGATCAACGGTGCGTTCGGTGCGGGAAAGACCACCACCGCACGGGAACTGATCGAACTGATCCCGAACAGCGCGCTCTTCGACCCCGAGGTCATCGGCGGCGCGCTCACGCACCTGCTGCCGCCCAAACGGCTCGCAGAGGTCGGCGACTTCCAGGACCTGCCGATCTGGCGACGGCTCGTGATCGACACCGCCGCCGCCATGTTCTCGGAGCTCGGCGGCGTCCTCATCGTTCCGATGACCTTGCTGCGTCAGGAATACCGCGACGAGATCTTCGGCGGCCTCGCCTCCCGGCGCATCCCCGTACACCATGTCCTTCTCGCCCCAGCCGAAACGATCCTGCGCGAGCGCATAGCAGGCCGGGAAGTCCCGCCCGACCTCCCCGACGGGGAGATACGGATCCGCCAATGGTCCTACGACCACATCGAGCCATATCGCACCGCCCTCGGCGCCTGGCTCGCCGCGGACGCGCACCCCGTCGACACCAGCGCCCTCACCCCGTACGAGACCGCCCTGAGGATCGCCGAGGCCGTCCGCACCGGCGATGCGCCCGTCTGCGACATCGTCCAGACCCCGGAGCCGACCGCCGAGACCCTTGCCGCCGGTGTCCTCCTCTTCGACGAGCAGGACCGCGTGCTGCTCGTCGACCCCACCTACAAGGCCGGCTGGGAGTTTCCCGGCGGCGTCGTCGAACCCGGCGAGGCTCCTGCCCGCGCCGGCATACGCGAGGTCGCCGAGGAGACCGGCATCACCCTCGACGAGGTCCCCCGGCTGCTCGTGGCCGACTGGGAGCCGCCCGCGCCGCCCGGCTATGGCGGACTGCGCCTCCTCTTCGACGGTGGCCGGCTCGACAGCGAGGAAGCCGCCCGCCTCCTGCTGCCCGGACCCGAACTGCGCGGCTGGCGGTTCGTCACGGAGGCGGAGGCGGCCGATCTCCTTCCGCCCGTGCGCTACGAACGGCTCCGCTGGGCACTGCGGGCCCGTGAACGCGGCGCGGCGCTCTATCTGGAGGCGGGCGTCCCGGTCGGCTGAACCGCTCGAGACCCGTGCAGTTGCGTGAGGGTGACGATGCGTCTGACATATCTGTCACCTGCTGACTTTGCCTGGCATGTGTGGTTCCGAGTCGAAAGCAAAGCCGAATTGATGCCGTCCCGGTATGAATCGGGACGTTGCGAAGGAACGCTACCGCCTTACCGTAAAGCGCAGCTCATCTCTCTGGCGGCCGCAGGCCGCCCGTACACGCCGGATTCACCGCCGGCTAAGGAGGGACATGCGCGCGCACTCATCGGCCCTCACCCGGGGCCTTGCGTTGGCCGCCGGGCTCACACTGGCCCTGGCCGCCTGCAACAGCAATGGTGGTGGCGGCGGGGGCTCCCACAAGCCCAGCTCGAGCGGGCTTTCGTCCTGCAGCACCCAGGGCAAGGCCAACACCTGCAACGCCGGAGCCACCAAGGCCGGCGGATCGTTCACCTACACGCTGGAGAAGAACATCCAGCAGTGGCTGGTCCAGGACTCCAACGGCAACACCTTTGAGAACGGCGAGGCCATCAGCGTCGTCCTGCCTCAGGTCTACGTCCCCCAGCCCGACTTCAGCGTCCAACTCAACACCGACCTGGTGACCTCGGCGACCCAGACGAGCACCAGCCCGCAGACCATCGTCTACAAGATCAACCCGAAGGCGTCGTGGAACGACGGCACGCCGATCAACGCCGACGACTTCATCTACTACTGGCGCACCAACAACGGCAAGGACTGTCCGCCGCCCCCGGCCAGTGACTCCACGCAGACCAAGGGCTGTCTGCCGCAGAGCACCGCCGGCTACGACCGCATCAAGTCGGTCACCGGCTCCGACGGCGGCAAGACCGTCACCGTCGTGTTGAACAAGCCCTTCGCCGACTGGAAGCAGCTCTTCGGGGCGGGCTACCCGCTCTACCCGGCGCACGTCGCCGAGAAGCTCTCCGGTGCCAAGGTGGGCGATGCCGCGCACATGACGGGCACTCAGATGACCCAGGGCTGGCAGTACTTCGGGAAGACTCCGCCCAGCAAGTACGCGACGGCCGGCCCGTACAAGTTGCAGGACTGGACGGACAACGACCACGCCACGTTCGTCCCCGACCCCAAGTGGTGGGGCGCGCACAAGCCGTCCCTGCAGCGGCTCATCTTCAAGGTGATCACGGACGCCACGCAGGAGCCGACCGCCCTGCGCAACAACGAGGTGCAGGGGATCTACCCGCAGCCCGAGGTGGACCTGGTCAATCAGATCAAGGCGATCCCGAACGTCACGTACACCATCGGCGCCGGGCTGACCTGGGAACACTTCGACCTCAACCTGCACAACCCCGCGCTCGGCAAGTACCTGCCGCTGCGTAAGGCGATATTCACGGCCATCAGCATCAAGGACATCATGTCCAAGACGGTCGGCCAGTTCGATCCGAACGTGAAGCCGCTCGGCAACCACAACTACATGCCCGTACAGTCGAGTTACCAGGACGTCGTCACCGGCACGGGGCAGGGTTCGGGAGATGTCGCCAAGGCCAAGCAGTACCTGACCGACGCCAAGTTCACCGGAGTCGGTACGGCGCTGAAGACCCCGGACGGCAAGGCGGTAGGACCCTTCAACTGCCGCTACACGACCGGCAACCAGATTCGGCAGAGCGAGTGCCAGATCCTGCAGAGCGCCCTCGCGTCCCTCGGCATCAAGGTCACCATCAAGCCGATCGGCGCCGCCGACCTCGGCACGGTCCTCACCGGGCACCAGTACGACATCATCGTCTTCGCTTGGGTCGGGTCACCGTTCCCGGGCGCCAACGCGCAGCAGAACTGGGTCACCGGAGGCGGTGGCAACTACGGCGGCTACAGCAACAAGGAGGTCGACAAGCTCGTCAACGAGGCCGTCGGCGAGCTCGACCCCACCAAGGCGGCAAGCCTCCTCAACCAGGCGGACGCCCTCATGGCGAAGGACGCCTACGTTCTGCCGCTGTACCAGAAGCCGACGTTCCTCGCGGTGCAGACACGGTGGGTGAACATGCGGGACAACGCCACGAACGTGGGCCCGCCGTACAACATTGCCGAGTGGGGCCTGAAGAAGTAGCAGACCCGGCTCAGCACGCACAGGCGCAAGAGTCCGGCCCCGGCGACACCGGGGCCGGACCCCGCCGCACCGGGCGGTACCCCGCACCGGACGGCCTCCCACCGGCCCTTCGAGAGAAGACCGCATGCTCGCCTACACTGTGCGCCGCCTCCTCGTCTCCATACCCGTACTGATCGCCTCGACGTTCGTGGTGTTCCTCGTGGTCGTCAACGCCGGCGACCCCGTGGCCAACTTCGCCGTCTCACGGCAGCCCGCCCCGAGCAAGGCAGCCGTGGCCGCGTTCGCGCGGCACATCCACGCCGACCAACCGGTCGCGGAGCGCTACTGGAACTGGATCACCGGAGTCCTGCACGGCGACTTCGGCCCCTCTGTACAGCCCAACCTGGACATCGGGCACGACCTGTTCACCCGTTTCCGGGTGACCGTCACCCTGGTTGCCGCGGCGATGATCATCGCCCTGCTGCTGGCCGTGCTGTTCGGGGTGTTCAGCGCGATCCGTCAGTACTCCGTCGCCGACTACGTCATCACCTTCTTCGGCTTCCTGTTCCTCGCCATGCCGGTGTTCTGGTTCGCCGTTCTGCTCAAACAGGCCGGCATCTGGTACAACCAGCAGACCGGCAGCCAGTTCCTCGGCACGATCGGCGAGAAGTCGCCGTACCTCGAAGTCGACACCACCTGGAACCAGTTCACCGACCACGTCGGTCACCTCGTCCTGCCCACCATCACCCTCGCCCTGGTCTCCTTCGCCTCCTGGACCCGCTACACCCGCGCGTCCATGCTGGAGGTCCTGGGCAGCGACTATGTCCGCCTGGCCCGCGCCAAGGGGCTGCGCCGCGGAAGGGTCATGACCCGGCACGCCCTGCGCACCGCCCTCATCCCGCTCACCACCGTCGTCGCCCTCGACATCGGGATCATCCTCGGTGGGGCCGTGGTCACAGAGACGATCTTCCAGTGGCACGGCATGGGCGAGATGCTGGTCCAGGCGGTCACGACCATCGACGTCTACCGGACCATGGCGTGGTTGCTGCTGTCCGCAGTGATCGTCATCGGGCTGAACCTCATCGCCGATCTCCTCTATGCCGTACTCGACCCGAGGATCCGCTATGACTGACATCCAGGCACCCGGATCCCCGGGCACCGAAGTGCCGCGGTCCGAAAACGAGTTCACTGTGAAGCAGCGCAGCCAGACCCAGCTGATCCTGCGCCGCTTCCTGCGCCACCGGGCCGCGATGATCAGCCTGGCCGTCTTCCTGCTGATCCTGCTGTGGGCGTTCATCGGCCCACACCTGTGGCACTACTCGTACCAGAAGTACACCCCCGACAACTCCCAGGCCCCGTCGGCCAAGCACCCGTTCGGCACCAACTCCTCCGGGTACGACTCCTACGCCCAGGTCATGCGCGGTACCCAGACCTCGCTCAAGATCGCCATCCTGACCGCCCTGGGATCCACCCTGCTCGGCGCGGTGTGGGGTGCCATCGCGGGCTTCTACCGGGGCATCGTCGACGCGGTCATGATGCGCATCACGGATCTGGTCCTGACGCTGCCGCTGTTCGCGATCGCCCTGGTCATCTCCTCGCGCACAGGCGGCGACTGGTACTGGATCGCGATCGTCATCGCGGGCTTGACCTGGGCGTACGTGTCCCGTGTCGTGCGTTCCACGGTGTTGTCGCTGCGTGAGAAGGAGTTCGTGGAGGCGGCACGGGCGCTCGGCGCCTCCGACGTGCGGATCATCTTCCGGCACCTGCTGCCGAACTCGCTCGGCCCCATCATCGTGAATGCGACCGTGCTGGTGGCCACCGGCATCCTCACGGAGACCGCTCTGTCCTTCCTCGGCTTCGGTGTCCAGCCGCCCGACACCTCCCTGGGGCTGCTGGTCTCCCAGGCCCAGACGGCGGTCACCACCCGGCCCTGGCTCTTCTACATCCCCGGCGCCTTCATCATCGCGATCGCCCTGACCATCAACTTCATCGGCGACGGGCTGCGCGACGCCTTCGACCCCCGGCAGCAAAGGGTGCGACAGTGACGACCACGAGCAGTGAGGGCGTACGGGCGGGCGCCGCCAACGACGCCGTTCTCGAAGTCGACGGCCTCGGCGTGGAGTTCCCCACCGAGGACGGGATCGTACGGGCCGTACGCGGTGTCGGCTATAGCCTCGGCCGGGGTGAGTCGCTCGGGATCGTCGGCGAGTCCGGGGCCGGGAAGTCGGTCACGGCCATGGCCGTGATGGGGCTGCTGCCGGCCACCGCGAAGGTGCGCGGCTCGGTGCGGTTCGAGGGCACCGAACTGCTCGGTCTGCCCGATGGGCGTCTGTCGGACATCCGCGGCAAGGGCATCGCGATGATCTTCCAGGACCCGATGACCTCCCTCAACCCGGTCTACACCGTCGGCTTCCAGATCGCCGAGACCCTGCAGCGGCACCATCCGGACCTGAAGGCCCGGGACGCCCGGACGCGGGCGGTCGAGCTCCTCGGCACGGTCGGCATCCCCAGCCCCGAGCGGCGCGTCGACAACTACCCGCATGAACTGTCCGGCGGCATGCGCCAACGGGTCGTCATCGCCATCGCCATGGCCAACGACCCCGACGTGATCATCGCCGACGAGCCGACCACCGCGCTCGACGTGACCGTACAGGCGCAGATCCTGGACGCGTTGGAGACCGCCCGCGCCGAGACCGGAGCGGCCCTCGTTCTCATCACCCACGATCTGGGTGTGGTGGCGGGCCACACGGACCGGGTCGCGGTCATGTACGCGGGCCGGATCGTGGAGACAGGCTCCGTCGAGGACATCTTCTACACCCCGCGCATGCCCTACACCCTCGGCCTGCTCGGCTCACTGCCCCGGCTGGACCGCGAGGAAGAACGGCTCACACCCATCACTGGATCGCCGCCGTCGCTGCTGAACCTGCCGCCGGGCTGCCCCTTCTCGCCCCGCTGCCCGATGCGCCGGGACGTCTGCGACAGCGACGAGCCGCCGCTCCGTCCCGCCGGGCGCGACAGTCATCTCAGCGCCTGTCACTTCGCCGAGGAACTCGTCGA
This sequence comes from Streptomyces colonosanans, assembly GCF_001866645.1. Taxonomy (GTDB): domain Bacteria; phylum Actinomycetota; class Actinomycetes; order Streptomycetales; family Streptomycetaceae; genus Streptomyces; species Streptomyces colonosanans. The sequence goes on along the minus strand of NZ_MLYP01000021.1, from coordinate 30,381 downwards.
CACCGGGGCCGAGCAGGTCTTCGACACCGCCGGCGCTGACTCCGAGGCCCTGGCCCGCTTCGCCGACGCGACATCCACCGGGCAACCCGAGGAGGACTCCCTATGAGCGCGCCCGTGCAGGCAGCCGCACCGCTGCCCCCGCTTCCCGGCCACGGCGGCACCGGCGAGCCCGTTCTCCAGGTCCGCGACCTGGTCAAGCACTTCCCGGTCATGTCCCGCGGTGTGATACGCCGACGAGTGGGAGACGTCCACGCTGTCTGCGGCGTCTCCTTCGACCTGCACGAGAACGAGACCCTCGGCCTGGTAGGGGAGTCGGGCTCCGGCAAGACGACGACCTCGCGCACGGTGCTGGGCCTGGAGAAGGCGACCTCGGGCCAGGTCGTCTACCGCGGCCGTGAACTGACCGGACTGAGCAGACGCCAGATGCGGCCACTGCGCCGCGAGTTGCAGATCGTCTTCCAGGACCCCTATGCCTCCCTGGATCCGCGGATCACCGTGCACGAGATCGTCGCCGAGCCCCTGCGCATCCACGGCCGCTATGGCCCCGGCGCCCGCGACGAGGTGCGTGAACTGCTCCGCCTGGTCGGCCTCAACCCCGAGCACGGCAACCGCTTCGCGCACGAGTTCTCCGGCGGTCAGCGTCAACGCATCGGTATCGCACGGGCGTTGGCCCTGCGCCCCAAGGTGGTCGTCCTGGACGAACCGGTGTCGGCCCTCGACGTGTCGATCCAGGCGGGCGTCCTCAACCTGCTGATGGACCTGCAGAGCGAACTCGGGCTGTCCTTCCTCTTCGTGGCCCACGACCTGTCGGTGATGCGCCATGTCGCCGGCCGGGTCGCCGTCATGTACCTGGGCCACCTGGTGGAGATCGCACCCGCACGCGAGTTGTTCGCCCGCCCCGCACACCCCTACACCCAGGCCCTCGTCTCCGCGATCCCCCTGCCCGACCCGCGCAAGGAACGGGCCCGGAAACGGATCACGGTCCAGGGCGATGTACCGAGCCCGATCCGACCGCCGAGCGGCTGCCGCTTCCGCACCCGCTGCCCCAAGTTCGCCCACCAGCTGACCGAGAGCGAGCGCACCTCCTGCGTCGAGCAGGTCCCGGAGCTGATCGACCGGGGCGGCGGGAACCCGGTCGCCTGCCACTACGCGGAGACGGTGCAGCTGCTGTAGGCGTCCTGGAGCTTCTCGTACGGGTACGGGGTCCATCGGCTCTCGTCCAGGAGCCGGCGGACGAAGTCGGCGCGGACGGCGGTCAGCGGTGCGTAACGGGTGATGATCCCCGCGGCGGTGGGCGGAATGCCCTCGGGGCGTGCCCCCTCGGCACAGGCGCGCACGAAGGCGTCGCGCTCCTGCCTTCCGTACCTGTACAGGGCGGTCACCAGCCAGTTGACGAGTTGGGCGGCCGTGTACGCGTGGTCGTAGCCGTCGTGGCGGTCGAGGAAGTCGCGTTCCTCGGGCGTCAGCCGGAAGCGGGAGGTCAGAGAGAGGCCGTAGTCGGCGAGGTAGAGGCGTCGACCGTCGGTGAGGACGTTCTCGAAGTGGGCGTCGAAGTGCACGAGCCCGTGCGCCCGCAGGAAGTCGGCGCTCTCCCTCAGTTGCTGCTCGACCAAGGCGCACGCGGTGTCGGCGTCGCCCGAGGCGAGCTGTGCGCCGAGCCACTCGTGGACGGTGTGCGGCAGGTACTCCAGGAACAGCGTCACGTTCGCGGTGGCCGTGCGCAGTGCCTCGATCCGATCGCGCACCTGGGAAGCGCCGCCCCAGTAGGCGACGACCCGCTCCACGTCGGCCAGTTCCTCGTGGAGGGGCTGAGGCGTGTCGGGGAGCACCCGCCAGTGGTGCATGAGCGGGTAGCCGGAGAACTGACCGGACAACACCCAGTTCGTGGTCATGATGTGCACGGCCAGTTCACGCCAGGCGCCGATGCCGGGACTGCCGAGGCCGTAGTGGAAGACGGGAGGCACCTCGAAGAGATTCGCCGTGGACCGTACGTGCTCGGGCAGCCGTTCCACATCCGTCAGCGGCACCCGCTTCACGAAGACCTTCCTGTCCTCCACCTCGATCAGGGCGGAACGCCCGCCGATCCCGACGCCGAGTGGCGTGCCCGACGCCACCAGTGCGGCGAGATCACGATCGCTGACGAGGGCGAGCGCGGTGGCGATGTCACTGTGGGCGGCGAGGCGCGCGGTGTCGGACATGGCCTCCATCTTCAGGGCCGGGCCTCGTACGTGTCCGCCGCTTTCCCAAGCGCGTCCGCCGAGTTGTCCAGGACCGGGTCGCCGTGGCCGAAGCAGGCCACGTCCGTGTCGAGCGTCGCGAGGCGCTGGAACGAGCGGACGGCATGGGCCCGGTCGAGATTGAAGACACCGAGCATGACGCTGCCGTCCATAGGGGAGGCCGCGACCGCGTCGCCCGTGAACAGCACGCCGTGCGCGGGAAGATGGGACCGGCGTCGACGAGGGTCAACCCGTCGTCGTCGCCCCGGAGACAGGCCTGGCCGACCGCGAAGCGCAGGAGATGGAGGCGGGGGAGGAGTGCGACGACGTCCATGCCCCGAGCCCCCGCCCGCGGGCGGGGGCCTTACGACCTGGGGAGCAATAGGGAGCGGCGTCGCGGCGTCCGGCACGGCCGCTCACGGCGTTGCAGAAACGTCCTGGTAGCTCCGCTACGAGGACCTTCCGGCGCCTTGCGAGCGGCCGCACCGGACGCCGCCCCTTCACCACTCCCTGTTGCTCCCCAGGTCGTAGCCTTGGACAGAGCGGATCAGTCTGTCGCGTAGTTGCGCAGGAACAGCGCCTCCGCGACCGACAGGCGCTCCAACTCCTGCGGGGACACGCTCTCGTCGACTGCGTGGATCTGAGCCTCCGGCTCGCTCAGACCGATGAGGAGGATCTCCGCCTGCGGGTACAGCGAGGCGAGGGTGTTGCACAGCGGGATGGAGCCGCCCTGGCCCGCGTACTGCATCTCCTCGCCCGGGTAGGCGACCGCCATCGCCTCGGCCATCGCCGCGTACGCGGGGCTGGAGGTGTCCGCGCGGAACGCCTGCCCCTGTCCGATCTGCTCCGTCCGTACCTGGGCGCCCCACGGCGTGTGCGCCTCCAGGTGGGCCTGCAGCAGCTTCGTCGCCTCCACCGCGTCCACGCCCGGCGGCACCCGGAGGCTCACCAGCGCACGGGCGCTCGCCTGCACGGACGGGGTCGCGCCGATGACCGGCGGGCAGTCGATGCCGAGAACGGTCACCGCAGGGCGAGCCCAGATGCGGTCGGCGACCGATCCGGAACCGATCAGCTCCACTCCGTCGAGCACCTTGGCGTCCGTGCGGAACTGCTCCTGCGGGTACTCGAGGCCCTCCCATCGCGCCTCGGAGGACAGTCCGTCGACGGTCGTCGAACCGTCCTCGGCCCGCAGCGAGTCCAGTACCCGGATCAGCGCACCCAGCGCGTCGGGGGCGGCTCCGCCGAACTGGCCGGAATGCAGGTTGCCTTCGAGCGTGTCGACCGCGACCCGGACGAGAGTCATGCCGCGCAGGGTCGAGGTGGCCGTCGGCAGGCCGACACGGAAGTTGCCCGCGTCGCCGATGACGATGGCGTCGGCCGTGAGGAGGTCCGGGTGCTGCTCGGCGTACCGCTCCAGACCGCCCGTGCCCTGCTCCTCCGAGCCCTCGACGATGACCTTGACGTGCACGGGCACGCCACCGTTGGCCTTGAGCGCGCGCAGCGCGAGCAGGTGCATGACGACGCCGCCCTTGCAGTCGGCGCTACCGCGGCCGTACCACCGGCCGTCGCGTTCGGTCAGCTCGAAGGGCGGCGTGGTCCAGCCGGCCTCGTCGAGCGGCGGCTGCACGTCGTAGTGCGCGTACAGCAGCACCGTCTTCGCGCCCTCGGGACCGGGCAGGAAGCCGTACACCGACTGCGTGCCGTCCGGGGTGTCGAGCAGTGCCACGTCCTGGAAACCCTCGGTACGCAGTGCGTCGGCGATCCACCGTGCGGCGCTCTCGCTCTCGCTCCTGGCGAACTGGTCGAAGTCCGCCACCGACTTGAAGGCCACCAGTTCGGTGAGCTCTTCCTTCGCCCTGGGCATCAGTGAGGCGACGGTCTCGGCGAACGGATTCGACGACATGGGCACGCTCCTTGTAGGTGCGACGTTGTACCGATCGGTACTTCTTTGTATGTGATCCTGCGGGCGTACGCGTTTCCCGGGTGGACAGGGTGCCGCATACACTGCCGATCCTCCCACAGCGGTCTGCGCGGACGCGGCCGTAGGATGCGGGAGACAGGTGCGGCAGGTGGCTTGATCGGAGCAGCAGACCATCGTGAGCAGCGAGAACTCTTCGGCGGACGACGTGCAGCGGGTGTGGGACGTCGTCGTGGTGGGCGCGGGACCCGCGGGGGCCTCGGCCGCCTACGCGGCGGCGGTCATGGGGCGCAGCGTGCTGTTGCTGGAGAAGGCCGAGCTGCCGCGTTACAAAACGTGCGGGGGTGGCATCATCGGCCCCTCGCGTGACTCCCTGCCGCCCGGCTTCGAACTGCCGCTGCGCGACCGGGTGCACGCGGTCACGTTCTCGAACAACGGCCGCTTCACCCGTACCCGCCGCTCCAGGCAGATGCTGTTCGGGCTGATCAACCGCCCCGAGTTCGACCAGCAACTCGTCGAGCACGCGCAGAAGGCGGGTGCGGAGCTGCGCACGGGCGTGACGGTCTCCCGGGTCGAGCAGCACGGCTCGGCGGTGCCGGACCGGCGCACGGTCGCCGTCGTCCTGCAGAACGGTGAGACGGTGCTGGCGCGGGCGGTTGTGGGAGCAGACGGCAGCGCGAGCCGGATAGGCGCCCATGTCGGGGTGAAGCTCGACCAGGTCGATCTGGGCCTGGAGGCGGAGATCCCGGTGCCCGACTCCGTCGCCGAGGACTGGAAGGGCCGGGTGCTCATCGACTGGGGGCCGATGCCCGGCAGTTACGGCTGGGTCTTCCCCAAGGGGGACACGCTGACCGTCGGTGTGATCTCCGCGCGCGGTGAAGGCGCGGCGACCAAGCGGTACTTGGAGGACTTCATCGGACGGCTCGGGCTCGCTGGCTTCGAACCGAGCATCTCCTCCGGCCACTTGACGCGGTGCCGCGCCGACGACTCGCCGCTGTCGCGCGGACGGGTACTGGTGTGCGGGGACGCGGCCGGGCTGCTGGAGCCGTGGACCCGCGAGGGGATCTCGTTCGCACTGCGGTCGGGGCGGCTCGCGGGAGAGTGGGCGGTACGGATCGCGGAGGCCCACGACGCGGTCGACACCCGCCGCCAGGCCCTGAACTATGCCTTCGCGATCAAGGCCGGCCTGGGTGTCGAGATGAGCGTCGGCAAGCGGCTGCTGGCGGTGTTCGAGCGTCGTCCCGGTCTCTTTCACGCGGGTCTGACCGGATTCCGCCCCGCCTGGAAGGCGTTCAAGGACATCACACAGGGCTCGACGTCTCTGGGGGAGATCGTCCGCACCCATCCGATCGCCCAGCGCGGCCTGATCAGGATGGACCGGACACCCCCGGGTGGCGAGGTCAGTTCCTGACGGTGATGCGGAACACCGGGTGGTCGGGCGCGGCCGCTGTCAGTTCCTCGTCGGAGGACTTCGCCGTGATGCCCTGGAAGTACTGGTTGACCTCCCAGCCCCACTTCTCCAGGTAGGTCCGCAGGATCGGGAGCTTCTCCTCGTCGGGAAGCTCCACGGCGGTGAACTGGCGGACCTTGCGCCCGACGCGCAGCTCCCCACCGCCGGCGACGCGCATGTTGCGCACCCACTGGGAGTGTCCGCGGGCCGAGACGAGGTACTGCGTGCCCTCGTATGTGTGCATGTTGACCGGGATGCGCTGCAGCTTCCCGCTCTTGCGACCGCGCACGGACATCTCCGCCACGCCGGCGAGGCTGAGCCCGTGACGGGCCAGCCAGCCGATGACGCTGTTGAAGCGGACGGTCATCGGGGTGCCCTTGAGGTAGTACGGCGAGGACGAAGACGACGACATGGTGACCCCCACATAGTTGGGTAGTTGGGAGAGCGGTGCTCTCGCAGACGCTGATTCCGAGAGCACTGCTCTCGCTGTAAGAGAGTGTGCAGGACAGGGGTGCTCCAAATCAAGAGCGGTGCTCTCTTATTTGTTCATCGCTCTTGAAGTAGTCCACCGCTCTCGAAAGCGAGCGGCGCTCCGCGTTGTGTGCACCGATCCGAAAACCTGGCAAACTGCCTCGCATGAGCACCACAAGAGGAGTCCGCGCCCGCGCCCGGGTCGAAGTCACCGCAGCCATCAAGGACGAGGCCCGCAGGCAGCTTGCGGCGGACGGCGCTGCCAAGCTCTCGCTGCGCGCCGTCGCCCGCGAGCTCGGCATGGTCTCCTCCGCGCTCTACCGCTACTTCCCCAGCCGCGACGACCTGCTCACGGCGCTCATCATCGACGCCTACGACTCCCTCGGCGAGGCGGCCGAGGTCGCGGACGACCGCGTCGGCGACGTGGCCCCCGGGCAGCGGTGGGTCGCGGTGTGCGAGGCCGTGCGTGACTGGGCGCTTGCGCATCCGCACGAGTACGCGCTGATCTATGGTTCGCCCGTGCCCGGGTACTCCGCGCCCGAGGCAACCATTCCGTCCGCCTCTCGCGTAGGACTCCTGCTGATCGGTATCGTGCGCGACGCGTACCAGCAGCGCGGTGTGGCCCGTACCCCGCTGCCCGCTGAACTGGAGCCCGAGGCCCAGCGCATGGCCGCCGACCTGGCACCCGATCTCCCACCGGAGGTGATCGCAGCCATGGTCGCTGCTTGGGCGCAGTTGTACGGGCTGGTCGGCTTCGAGCTGTTCGGGCAGTTCAACAACGTCGTGATGGACCGCGAGGCGTTCTTCCGGCACGCGGCCGCCCAACTCGCCCATGGGGTGGGGCTGGTGTTTCCGTAGTTCGCTGCCCGGCGCTGACGCACGATTGCGGTACCGGGCAGGCGGTGCGCCGAAATCACCGAGCGGGAACGGGAGGTGACGGCCCTGGTCGGCATCGGCCTGTCCAACGAGGAGATCGTCCGCCGTCTCCTCGTCGGCCCGTTCAAGGCGAAGACTCAGTCGGTCGCAACATGGTCAAGCTGGGCGGACGTCCGAGCCCAACCCTTTGCCCTGGACTACGAGTCGGGGCTCGGGTGATCGGGCCGGCCGGGCCGAGCCCCGATGCCGCGTCCGAAGCGGATCAGCACGCTGGCGACGCGTGCGACGAACAGAACGGCGGCCACCGTGGCACCCGCGGCGACGAGCGCATGCCGCGCCGAGGCGGACAGATCGAAGGCGAAGGCCGGTCCCGCCACGGCGCCGAACGCCAGCGCAGCCGCGAATGCTGCACTGCACAGCGCGTATCCGATCTCGACGGTGAGCGCGTCCCGCTCCGCCTGAGTGCGGCGCCTTTCGTGCCCGGGTGAACGTCCCCTGCTCTCCATGTGCCGAGTCAAACAGGCGTGCGCCCGGCGGGGCAACCAACCCGGCCGGGCGCACGCGCCAAGGCGTCGCCCTGGTCGCGGGGGTTCAGCGCCAGGAGATGGCCGGCGTCCTGCTCCAGATGCAGCGCACCCCAGTCCGCCAACGCGTCCTCGCCGTACGCCGTGCAGAGCGGCGGTTGTCGTGCGTCCGGGGAGGGGGCGCGGCGATCGTCAGCCCAGGGCCCGGTCCAGGTTGAACGCCGCGCTGATCAACGCCAGATGGGTGAACGCCTGCGGGAAGTTGCCCTGCTGTTCACCGGTGTGACCGATCTCCTCGGCGTACAGGCCCAGGTGGTTGGCGTAGGTCAGCATCTTCTCGAAGGCCAGGCGCGCCTCGTCGAGCCGGCCGGCGCGGGCCAGTGCCTCGACGTACCAGAACGAGCAGATCGAGAACGTCCCCTCGTCGCCCCGCAAGCCGTCCGGGCTCGCCTGCGGATCGTAGCGGTAGACCAGCGAGTCGGACACCAGGTCCTGGGTCAGGGCGTCGAGCGTGGACAGCCATTTGGGATCGGTGGGCGCGATGAACTTGGCCATCGGCATCATGAGCACCGCCGCGTCGAGTACATCGCCGTCCTCGTGCTGGATGAAGGCCTGACGCGTATCGCACCAACCCCGTTGCATGATCCGCCGGTAGATCGTGTCGCGGCACTGCTGCCAGCGGAGCAGATCGGCGGGCAGACCGCGGCGACGCGCCATCCGGATGCCCCGTTCGATCGCCACCCAGCACATCAACCGCGAGTACAGGAAGTTCTTGCGGCCGCCGCGGGTCTCCCAGATGCCCTCGTCGGGCTGGTTCCAGTGGTCGCAGACCCAGTCCACCAGGGCGCAGACATCGTCCCACTCGTCGCTGGAGATGGGCTGCGCCCACTTGTCGTAGAGGTAGATCGAGTCGATGAGAGCGCCGTAGATGTCGAGCTGGAGCTGGTCGGCGGCGGCATTGCCGATCCGGACCGGCGCGGACCCCTGATGGCCCTCCAGGTGGTCGAGCTGCCGCTCGAGCAGGTCTGTGCGGCCGTCGATTCCGTACATGACGTGCAGTGGACCGGAGGGTCCGTCGTCGCCCGGAGTGATGTGCCGGGTCACGAACTTCATGAACGCCTCGGCCTCACTGGCGAAGCCCAGCCGCAGCAGGGCGTAGACGCAGAAGGCCGCGTCGCGCACCCAGACGTACCGGTAGTCCCAGTTGCGTTCGCCGCCGATCTGTTCGGGCAGGCTCGTGGTCGGCGCGGCGACGATCGCGCCCGTCGGGGCGTAGGTGAGCAGCTTCAGGGTGAGGGCGGAGCGGTGCACCATCTCCCGCCACCGGCCGCGATAGCGTGAGGCGGAGATCCAGCGCCGCCAGTACGCCACCGTGGTGTTGAACTGCTTCTCCGCCTCCATGCGAGCGCACATGCGCGGTGCCAGCTCGTCGCCGACCTGGTCCAGTGCGAACACCGCTGTCTCGCCCTCGGCGAGCTTGAAGTCCGCCCAGACGTCCCGGTCATCGCCCTCGAGGGGCATGGTGGCGGTCAGGGCCAGCGACAGGTCGGCGGACTCGAAGACCGCCACATCGTCGAGCACGCGGACCGTGTGGGGCTGGGAGCCGTAGTCGAAGCGGGGAGCCACCCGTACCCGGAACGGGATGGAACCGCGCACGCACAGGACCCGTCGGATCAGCCGATGGCGCTCGGCCTCGACCGACTCCGCGCCGACGGGCATGAAGTCCTGCACCTCGCCCAGGCCCTCTTCGGTGAAGAACCTGGTAATCAGGACGTTGGTGTCGGGAAAGTAGAACTGCTTCGTCCGGGCCGGCACCGTCGCGGTGAGCTCGAAGGACCCACCCCGTTCCGCGTCCAGGATCGAGGCGAAGACGCTCGGGGCGTCGAAGGCCCCGGCGCAGTACCAGTCGATGGTGCCGTTGGTCCCCACCAGGGCCACGCTTCGCAGGTCACCGATCAGGCCGTGCTCGGCGATCGGCAGGTACCGGGAGGTACCGCCCGTGGACCGGTCCTTCGGCGACTCGCTCATCGCAGCCTCCCTGACCGGCGGATATGCGTTTCGCAGCACCCAGCTTAGGCGCAGCGGAAGAGGGGAGCACGAGGTGCGGGGGCAGAAGGGTGGCGAGCGGAGTGGCCGGGGCGTCATCGTTGGTCACCGGGTCGGCCTTCGTACCGTCCGGCCTTCCTGCCGTCCGGGGCCGTGCTGGTGTCTTGGACGGTGACCGTGCGCACGTCTTCAGGCGGTGACCGCGCGCATGTCTTCAGGCGGTGACCGCGCGCACGTCTGCAGGCGGCGACCACGCGCACGTCTGCAGGCGCCGGCCGCCCGTACCCCTCAGACGGTGACCACCCGCACGCCGGCCTCCTCGAACCGCCGCACCATGTCCGCCCCCCGCCGTCGTGTCCGTGACCAGCGTGTCGACGGACTCCACCGCGCAGATCCGCGCGAACGCGCGCTGCCCCAGCTTGCTGGAGTCCGCCGCCACGACCACGCGTTCGGCGCGCTCGCACAGCAGGCGGTTGATCGCCGCCTCCGCCTCGTCGTGCGCCGCCGCGCCGTGTGCGGCGTCGAAGGCCACCACGCGCCTCCTAGACGTCCAGCCGGCCACGCTCGACGAGCAGTTCCAGCAGCGCTTGCCAGCGGGCGTCGCGCGACATCCGCACTCTCCGTTCCTCGGTCTCCCGGCGACCCCAACGCACCTCGCTTCGGCGAGAATGCTTGATAGTGATTGAAACTTGGCGCTATCTTGCAGAAACACGCATGAAGGGGAGGTTGCGGCATGACGTATGTCGAGGACGAGCTGAACAGTCAGCCCGAGTGCTGGATCCGCGCCGCCGAGGAGGCGGACGCGCACAAGAGCGCGCTGCCGGCGGCGGGGGAGCGGGTCGCGATCGTGGGGTGCGGGACCTCGTTCTTCATGGCTCAGTCCGCCGCCGTGCTGCGTGAGCGGGCCGGGCAGGGCGAGACGGACGCCTTCGCCGCGTCCGAGTTCCCCTACGGCCGCCCCTACGACCGGGTCGTCGCCCTCACCCGCTCGGGTACCACCACCGAGGTCCTGGAACTCCTCGGCCGGCTGCGCGGGCAGACACGGACGACCGCGATCACCGCCGACCCGCACACGCCAGTGATGGAGTCGGCCGACGACGTGGTCGTGCTCGCCTTCGCCGACGAACGGTCCGTCGTGCAGACCCGGTTCGCCACCACCGCGCTCACCCTGCTCCGCGCCCACCTCGGCCTGCACACGGACACCGCGATCGCCGACGCCCGTACCGCGCTGACCACCCCGCTGCCCGAAGGTCTCGTCGACTGCGGCCAGTTCACCTTCCTGGGGCACGGCTGGACCGTCGGGCTCGCGCAGGAGGCCGCGCTGAAGATGCGCGAGGCCTCACTGGCGTGGACGGAGGCCTACCCGGCGATGGAGTACCGGCACGGTCCCATCAGCATCACCACCCGCGGAACTGCCACCTGGATGTTCGGCGAGGCACCCGAAGGCCTCGCCCGGCAGGTACGGGACACCGGTGGGCTGTGGGTGCCCGGGAGCCTCGATCCGCTCGCCGAACTCGTTCGTGTGCAGCGGCTCGCCGTCGCGGTGGCCGCCTCCCGGGGCCTCGACCCCGACCGGCCGCGTCATCTGACCCGCTCGGTGATCCTCGCCCCCGCGACCGACCCGAACGCCCGGTGAGGAGGAGCCGTGCCCCTCGCAGCCACCGGTGAGCTGATCGCCGCTGCCGCCGCGGCACGCGGTGCCGTCGCCGCGTTCAACGTCATCACCCTCGAACACGTCGAGGCCGTCATCGCGGGCGCGGAGAGCGTGAACGCACCGGTCGTCCTCCAAGTCAGCGAGAACACCGTCAAGTTCCGCTACGGACGCCTGCTCCCGCTCGCCCGCGCCGCTGCCGCGGCCGCCGAACGCGCCGCGGTGCCCGTCGCCCTCCATCTCGACCACGTCCAAAGCGACGACCTGCTCCGGCAGGCGGCCCCCGCCGGGTTCAGCTCCGTGATGTACGACGCGGCCCGGCTGCCGTACCAGGAGAACCTCGCAGCCACCCGCGCCGCCGCCGACTGGGCGCACGCCCAAGGGCTCTGGATCGAGGCCGAGTTGGGGCAGATCGGCGGCAAGAACGGCGACCCGGCGCCCGATCCGCACGCACCCGGCGTCCGGACCGACCCGGGCGAGGCCGCTGCCTTCGTCACCGACTCCGGCGTCGACGCTCTCGCCGTCGCCATCGGCAGCACGCATGCGATGACCACGCGTACGGCCGCGCTCGACCACGGGCTGCTCAAACGGCTGAGCGCCGCGCTCGACGTACCGCTCGTGCTGCACGGTTCTTCCGGGCTGCCGGACGAGGAGCTGACGGCGGCCGTCGTAGGCGGCATCGCCAAGATCAACATCGGGACCGCCCTGAACGTCGCCATGACCGGCGCGATCCGGGAGTTCCTCTCCGCACATCCCACGGCGGTCGACTCACGCACCTACCTCGGCGTGGGGCGGGAGGCGATGGCCAGGACCGCGGCCCGCCTCATCACGGTGCTCGGCCGCGGAGGTGCCCAATCACCGGACCAGGCGTCCCCGTAGGCGCTCACTGCCGCCCGCCGCACCGGGGCCCGCGCCCTACCTCTTGACGGCCTTCAGGACCACGAACTTCGCATCGCTCGCGACCAGTTCGCTGTTGCCGAAGAGACGGCGCAGCTTGACGTGGTAGCCCAGGTGGCGGTTGCCGATCACCCATAGCTCGCCGCCTGGCCGCAGGGCGCGCCGCGCGCCGGTGAACATGCGCCAGGCCGTGGCGTCCGTGGTCGCCTGGTGGGAGTGGAACGGCGGGTTGTTGAGGACGAGGTCGACGCTCCCGGCGGGCACCCCCGACAGCCCGTCGCCCACCCGGAACTCCGCCGCTCCGTCCGCGTTCTCCCGGTACGTGGCCTCGGCCGAGGCCACCGCCTGGTACGACTCGTCGACGAACAGCACCTCCGCCGGGGGGCTGGCCAGCGCGGCGGCCAGACCGACGATCCCGTTGCCGCAGCCCAGGTCCACGATCCGCTCGGCGCCCCGGCCGCGCGGCAGGTGCCGCAGGAAGAACCGGGTCCCGATGTCGAGGCGGTCGGCGCAGAAGACGCCCGCGTGGTTGGTGACGGTCCGGCCGGACAACGGGCCGATGCCGTCGGGGAGTCGGTAGCGGTACGGCCACGGGTTGGCGCCCCGGTCCAGCCCCGGATCGGGGGAGCAGAAGACGAGCCGGGCCTTCTGCTCGGCCAGCGAGGTGCGGGTCGGGCCGAGGATCCGCTCGAACAGTTTCAGTGTCGAGGTGTGGATCTCCTTGACCATCCCCGTGCCGACGACCACCGTCCCCTCGTGCACACCGGGCGCCAGCCGGTGCAGCTGGTCCTCCAGCAGCGCGAGGCTCTTCGGTACGCGGACGAGGAGGACGTCGATACGGTCGGGCGGCGCGTCCTGGGTGGTGAGGAGCCGCACCGCATCGGGGGCCACGCCGTTGCGCTCGAGATTGGCGCGGGTGGCCTCGCGGGCCAGGAACGAGTCGGTGATCTGTGTCGGCCGGTGCTCCGCGAGCGCCGTGGCGAGCGCGCCCCACCGGTCGCCGACGATGACGACCGCGCCGTTCATCGGGGTGCCGCTCGCCGCGAGGTGCCGCAGCAGATACGCGTCGGAGGCGTCCCAGGCGCGCAGCCGGTCACGGGGATCCTCGGGGAAACGGGTCAGCGCATACGCGCCCCAGGGCGTGGTCATACGGTCGTTCATCGTGCGTCCAGGCTAAGCGACCCGAGGGGAAGCCCGGGCACGTGCCCGGCCACAGCACGCGAGGCCGCCGACAGGCCGGATCCGTGATGATGGTGCCATGGACGCCGAGCTGTTTCCGCGAAGCCGCAGAGAGATCGCGCCCGGCGCGGTCCATGTGCCGGACTGGCTGGACGCGGACGGTCAGCGCCGGCTCCTCAAGGCATGCCGGGAATGGGCCCGGCCACCCGCCGGCCTGCGCACCGTGCACACCCCGGGCGGCGGCACGATGACCGCCCGGCAGGTCTGCCTCGGCTGGCACTGGTATCCGTACGGATACGCCCGCACGGTCGTCGACGGCGACGGCGCCCCCGTCAAACCGATGCCGGGCCGGCTGGCCGCGCTCGGCCACGAGGCGGTCCTGGCCGCTCTCGGCCCGCAGGCGGTGCCGCCGGAGCCGTACGACATCGCCCTGATCAACTTCTATGACGCGGATGCCCACATGGGCATGCATCGCGACAGTGACGAGAAGCCGAACGCCCCCGTCGTGTCCCTGAGCCTCGGCGACTCCTGCGTCTTCCGCTTCGGCAACAACGAGACCCGGGCGCGCCCGTACACGGACATCGAACTGCGCAGCGGGGACCTGTTCGTCTTCGGCGGCACGGCACGTCTCGCCCACCACGGGGTGCCGCGAGTGCATCCGGGAACGGCACCGCCCGAGTTGGGACTGTCGGGCCGGCTGAACATCACGCTGAGGGTCAGCGGGCTCAGGCCGGCCCCGAAGCGGATCATGGGAGACTCGCCCTCATGAACGGAAAGGCGGGACCCCAAACGGCGAACTCGCGGACACGGCTGGACCGGGGGCGCGGCGCGCTCGGACCCGCGCTGGAACTGGTGCACACCGGACGTGCGCCGACGCGTGCCGTGCTCACCGCGGAGCTTGGCGTCACCCGGGCCACCGCCGGGGCGGTGGCCGCGGAGCTGGAGGCGCTGGGACTGATCCGGGTCGACGCCCACCCGAGCGCCGCCGGTTCGCAGGGCCGGCCCTCGCACCGGCTGGAGGTCGCCGAGGACGGGCCCGTCGCGCTCGCCGCCCAGGTGCACGCCGACGGCTTCCGGGCCGCGCTCGTCGGGCTCGGCGGCCGCATCGTGGCGACCGCACCCGGCCGCGGAGCCGTCGACGCCGATCCGGCGGAGGTGCTCGGCTCGGTGGTCGAGGCGGGCGCCGAACTCCTGCACGAGACCGGGCGGCGCTGTGTGGGCGCCGGGCTCGCCGTGCCGTCCGCGGTCGCCGAACCCGAGGGCCTGGCGCTCAACCCCCTGCACCTGGACTGGCCGGCGGGCGCGCCCGTACGGGAGATCTTCGCCGAGCGCGTGCGCGCCGCGGGCATCACCGGGCCCGTCTTCGCCGCCAACGACATCAACCTGGCCGCCCTCGCCGAGCACCGGCACGGAGCGGGCCGCGGCTCCCGCGATCTGCTGTGCGTGGCCACCGGACACCGGGGCGTCGGTGGCGCGCTGGTGCTCGACGGGCGCCTGCACACCGGCAGTTCGGGGCTGGCGCTGGAGGTGGGGCACCTCACCGTCCACCCCGAGGGACGCCCCTGCCACTGCGGCAGCCGCGGCTGCCTCGACGTGGAGGCGGACCCGCCGGCGTTCCTCGCGGCGGCCGGTCGCGACGCCGGCCCCGAGGTCTCGCACCTCCAGCAGGCGAACGACCTGATCCGCACGCGGTATCCGGCCGACCCGGCCGTGCGCACCGCCGTCGAGGAACTGATCGACCGGCTGGGCCTGGGCCTTGCCGGACTGGTCAACATCCTCAACCCCGACCGCATCATCCTCGGCGGACTGCACCGCACCCTGCTCGACGCCGACCCCGAGCGGCTGCGCGCCGTCGTCGCCGACCGCAGCCTGTGGGGCCGCAGCGGCGGAGTCCCCATCCTGGCCTGCACACTCGACCACAACAGCCTGGTGGGCGCGGCCGAGGTGGCGTGGCAGCCGGTGCTGGACGACCCGCTGGCGGCGCTCGCCTGACAGCGAGGCACGCGACGGCCTGCGCCCGCGTACTCCCGGGAAAGGAAGTCACCGCCCGGTCAGCCGGCAACGACGGACCGGGCGGGAGCGCGTTCCTTCCCGCGATCGGCGACCACGTACCCGCGGACGGGCAACTCGAGCGCCCGGTCGTAGGGCGTAGGGCCCCGCATCGGCCAGGCCGGTGCCGAGACGGGCGCCGGAAGCGTGAACCAGACGACCTTGCCCGAGTCCCCGTCCGGGCGAGCCCCCCAGCTGTCGGCCACCGCGGCGACCATCGCGAGACCGCGTCCGCTGGTGGAGGAGGGATCCACCTCGCGCAGCTCCGGCAGGCGCGGGTCGTGGTCGTACACCGAGACGGTCAGCCGCTCGAGCAGCAGTTCCATCTCCACGGTGCACGTCTTGTCGGGCCGGGCATGCAGGTGGACGTTCGTCAACAGCTCCGTCACACCGAGCGCCGCCCGGTCTATCAAGGGATCGAGGTGCCAGTAGCGCAAGTGCGCCGATACGATTCTGCGGACCTGACCGATCCGCGACGGCAGGGCTTGGAGCTCCACCGTGCACTGCCTGCTTGGCTGGCTGATCACGGCTGCGACTCCCCGAATTGAGGTCCGGAAGAAGACGAAGAGCGGATCCAGCAGGAAGGCCGGGTGTACATGCCGCCTGCTGTGCGGCTGAATACTCCGGCCGCCTGGCGCGGAACGGCTTCGTACGGCGGCCGCCCGCTGTCATGACCGGCGGGCTGGTTCTTCAGCGTGATCGCCGGTAAACCCAGAGTGATGTGAGACCAGCGTGACCCACGTGTCGGCGTCCTGCAACTCGCAACACGATCAGCCGCCGCGCCCGGCCGCCCTGCGGACCGCCTCGATGAACCGCCGTGCCGACGGGGGTCCCGGCTGCCCGGGTGCGGGGTCATGGTCGCCGAGGGTCAGTGAATAGCGGGTGCCGTTGACGTCGGCCAACGCCCGGTCCTCCGACGCGAACCAGGGTTTCGACGCGCGTACCGCCTGTACCGGCGCGCTGTCGATCTCGCTGCCGTAGCTGGTGAGCAGCCGCAGTCTGCCGTCACTGATCCGCACCTGACCGGCCCGGGTGAGTGACCGCAGTCTCTTTCCGATCCGCACCCCCGAGGCCGCGAACTCCGGTTCCGCCATGTTGCCCGCCCCCTTGTGCGTTCGGCTGTGCCCGGTCCGGATCCGGTGTGGGCCGCGATCCGGCATGGCCCCGATCGAGTTCGGTCGTGATCCAGTCCGCACCCCGTACGGCACGGTGTCCCGCGCGGGTGCCCGACGGTCCCGGTCGGCGTCCCGTGCCGTGCAGTCTGCCCGCACCCGGCGCCTTGCACCAGTGTGCAGGGCGAGGTCACACCGGGCAGGAGGCGCACTCGCGCGGATGCGCCCCCCACTGTTGTCCGCCCCACCCCGCAGGGGTGTCTTTGGGCTGCTCAAAGATGCGTTTATGCAGGTGAGGAGCGTGCGAAGGAATGCTTATGATCGAGGCGTCCGACCACGTGAACCTGGTGTCGGCGCATCCCCGTAAGGAGCCCCGCTGTGAGCACTCCCCGGCCGATCCACCCCGGTGGGACCCTCGATGTCGACCACAGCGACACCGAGTACCGGACCTGGCTGAAGGAGGCCGTCCGCAAGGTCCAGGCCGACGCCAACCGCTCGGCCGACACGCACCTGCTGCGCTTCCCGCTGCCCGAGCACTGGGGCATCGACCTGTATCTCAAGGACGAGTCGACCCACCCCACCGGCAGCCTCAAGCACCGCCTGGCCCGCTCCCTGTTCCTGTACGGCCTGTGCAACGGCTGGATCCGCCCGGGCCGCCCGGTGATCGAGGCCTCCAGTGGCTCCACGGCCGTCTCCGAGGCGTACTTCGCGAAACTCATCGGCGTGCCCTTCATCGCGGTCATGCCGCGCACGACGAGCGCGGAGAAGTGCCGCCTCATCGAATTCCACGGCGGACAGTGCCACTTCGTGGACGACTCACGGAAGATGTACGAGGCTTCGGCCGCCCTCGCGGCGGAGACCGGCGGCCACTACATGGACCAGTTCACCTACGCGGAACGGGCCACGGACTGGCGCGGCAACAACAACATCGCCGATTCCATCTTCTGCCAGCTGGAGTTGGAGCGCTTCCCCGAGCCCGCGTGGATCGTCGCCACGGCGGGCACCGGCGGCACCTCGGCCACCATCGCCCGGTATGCCCACTACATGCAGTACGACACCCGTGTCTGCGTCGCCGACCCGGAGAACTCGTGCTTCTTCGACGGGTGGACGTCCGGCGACTCGGACCTCACCTGTGACCGCGGCTCGCGCATCGAGGGCATCGGCCGGCCCCGGATGGAACCCAGCTTCGTGCCGGCGGCCATCGACCGGATGATGAAGGTCCCGGACGCGGCGACCGTCGCCGCGCTACGGGCCCTGGAGGCGGCCCTCGGTCGCAAGGCGGGCGGCTCGACCGGCACGGGCCTGTGGAGCGCGCTGAAGATCGTCTCGGAGATGGTGGCCGAGAGGCGCACGGGCAGCGTGGTGACCCTGCTGTGCGACCCGGGCGACCGCTACCTGGACAAGTACTACTCGGATGTCTGGCTCGCCGAGCAGGGTCTGGACATCGCGCCGTACACGGCGGCGATCGACTCGCTGCTGGCGACCGGCGTATGGCCGTGCTGACCGTTCCCGGGCCGTGAGCGGGAGTGAGCCCGTACACCGGCACGCCCCGCCAGTCCCTTCGCGGGACACGGAGTTCCCGAACAAAAGCGGTGGCGCCGGCTCGGCGTCACCGCAGTGGGCGGGGCGTCAGCCGTCGATGTCCGTACTGTCTCCGGGCTCGCCGGCGATCACCAGCCGTCTGAGGTGTTCCGAGACCTCCGCCCGTGCCTCGGCCGGCAGGCCCGCGTCGGTCACCAGAGTGTCGACCTGCTCCAGCGTGGCGAACGAACTCAGGCCCACCGTGCCCCACTTGGTGTGGTCGGCGACCACCACGACACGCCGCGCGGACTGTACGAGCCGCTGGTTGGTCTCGGCCTCCGCCAGGTTCGGCGTCGACAGGCCCGCCTCGATCGATATGCCGTGCACACCGAGGAAGAGCACGTCGAAGTGGAGAGAGGCGATCGCCCGGTCGGCCACGGGCCCCACGAGTGAGTCGGACGGCGTCCGCACCCCGCCGGTCAGTACGACGGTGGCCGCGCCCTGCCGCTGGCCCGAGGTGCGCTGCGCCGAGTGGAAGACGTCGGCCACGCGCACCGAGTTGGTGACGACGGTCAGATCCGGCACGTCGAGGAGATGGTGGGCCAGCGCATACGTCGTCGTCCCCCCGGACAGCGCGATCGCCGTGCCCGGTGCGACCAGTTCGGCCGCCGCCCGCGCGATGTCCTCCTTGGCCGTCAGCTCCAGACCCGACTTGGCCTCGAACCCCGGCTCGTGCGTGCTGGCCTCCATCACCGGCACCGCGCCGCCGTGTACCTTCTCCAGCACCCCCTGGCGGGCGAGCGCGTCGAGATCGCGGCGGACCGTCATGTCGGAGACGCCGAGCTTGCGCGTCAGCTCGTTCACGCGGACCCCGCCGCGCCGTCGCACCTCGTCCACGATCAGGGCGCGGCGCTGCTCCGCGAGGAGGTTCTGATTCTCGCTCACGTCCGCTCCGCTCCCTTTTGTCCGATTGCGTCCGAAATTCCCGTCCGTGTCGGCTTGGACGAGGTCACTGTCCCGCCACCATCGCGGAGGATGTCCCATCCTTGCACGGGCGGCCACAGGCCGCGCCACCCCGTACCTCAGGAAGAGCGAACCGCCGCCCCGCCACGCGACTGCCGGCGCGGCCACGGTCGCTGCTCGGTCCGGGCCCGGGGGGCGGGTCCTCGCGACGGGCCGGCACGTCCGGCGGTGGGCCCGCCGGGGTGGACGGCCGGGCGGGCGACGGGAGCCCGCCGCCCGGGGACGCGGCTCAGGGCAGTTCCGGCAGGTCTTCCGGGTAGAGCAGCGTCAGGTCGTCCGTGCTTGGTTCAGCCAGCTGGGCGACCCGGCCCGCGTGCCGCTCCACCATCGCCTCGAAGGTCTGGCGTGCGGTGCGGCCGTTGCCGAACGCCGGCCCCTTCGGAAGCGCCGTGAAGTACTTCGGCAGGGCCTCGGCGGTCCCGGGGCTCAGCCTGTACTCCTGCTCCTCGGCCTGCTGCTCCACGATCCGCAGCAGGTCCTCGGGGCCGTAGTCGTCGAAGGTGATGGTCCGTGAGAAGCGGGAAGCCACGCCGGGGTTGACCGACAGGAACCGTTCCATCTCCGCCGTGTAGCCCGCGACGATCACCACGACCGCCTCCCGGTGGTCCTCCATCAGCTTCACCAGGGTGTCGATCGCCTCACGCCCGAAGTCGCGGCCGGAGTCCTCCGGCGACAGCGCATAGGCCTCGTCGATGAACAGCACTCCGCCGCGCGCCCGGTCGAAGGCCTCCTGGGTGCGGATGGCGGTGGAGCCGATGTGCTCGCCGACCAGGTCGACCCGGGACACCTCCACGAGGTGGCCCTTCTCCAGCACCCCGAGGGAGGCCAGGATCTCGCCGTACAGCCGGGCGACCGTTGTCTTGCCGGTGCCGGGAGAGCCTGTGAACACCAGGTGCCGTCGCACGGACGCCGCCTTCAGGCCCGCCTGCTGCCGGCGGCGTCCCACCTCGATCATGTCGGTGAGGGCGCGCACCTCGCGCTTGACGTTCTCCAGGCCCACCAGCGCGTCGAGTTCCCCGAGTACGGCTTTCGATGTGCGCGCGGGCTGCTCCGGCTCCTGCGCCGCCCTGACGACGGTCTCGTGCTCGGTGGCGCGCTGGCCGGGGATTGCACCCAACAGGCCGGGGGACCCGCCCGTTGTCTGCACGGCCGTCTCCTGGGCGGACGGGGGCCGTAGCCCGGTGCTCTTGTCGCTGGTGCAGTCCTCGACGACCGCGGCGCCACCGCCGGGCGTGTTCGGGCCGCCGTCCGCGAACTCGTAGCCTGCGCGTGCACACCGCTCCGTACGGCACTTCTTCAGCGTGGCACGGCAGCCGTCGATCACATGGAAGCCGTAGCCGCCGCTGCCCGTGACCCGGCAGTTCAGGAAGCTGCCCCGGCCGCCCGCGGAGACGTAGAAGCCCGCCTCCGCCGGTGAGGTCACCGTGCAGCGCTCGATGGTGGGGTCGGCGCCCTTGGTGACGATCACGCCCGTCTGGGTGCCGTCGATGGTGCAGCCGGACAGCGTGCCACCGCTGCCGTGGTCCCGGAACCAGGCGCCCGTCGACGCTTCCTGGATCCGGCAGTCGTCCAGTTGCGCGGTGGCACCGTCGCTCACCGACACCGCCGTGTTGCGCACCTGGGTGAGGTCGCTGTCCACGACGTCCGCGCGCGAGCCGCGGTCGAGGACGAACAGGGCGTCCGGCACGTCGTGCACCCGGCAGGATTCGAGCACCGCGGTCGCGCCGTCGCTGACCCACACCGCCGGGTAGTCGCCCGTGCTGTCGGAGATCTCGCACTGGTTGGCGTCCACCCGGGTGCCCGGGTCCCACACCGACAGGCCATTGCGCCCGAACTGCCGCACCGTCGTGCGGGTCAGCGTGAGCACCGAGCGGGACCGCAGGTCGACCGCGTTCTCCGGGATGTCGTGGATACGGCAGTCGGCGAGCGTCAGCACCGCGTCCGTGTCGAGGGTGACGCCGTCCGCGGTCGTGCGGTACACCTCGCAGTCCGTCAGGTGCGCCGCGGCGTTCCCGGTGACCTGCACGCCGGAGCCCCGGACCTCGTACACCTCGCAACCGACGGCCTCCAGTGAGGAGTTCTCGCCGGTGGCCGACAACCCCGCGCCCGAGGTGTGGTGCACCCGGCAGCGCTCCAGCCGGGGGTGCGCGCCGCCGCGGACCGCGACGCCCGACTGGGCCGCCGCCATGACCTCGCACTCTTCGAAGACCCCGCCGGCGCCTTCCACGACGGCGATACCGATGCCGGCCGGGTTGTCGATCGTGCAGCGTCGGACCGTGGGGCGCGCGCTGCCGCGGACCTCGATGCCGGCCGCGGACCGCGTCATGATCCGCACGTCCGCCAGTTCCGGCATGCCCTGCTCGACGAGCAGCGCGGGCGCGGCCGCGTCCTGGCCCTCGATGTGCAGGTCCTGAACCACCGCGGAGGCCCGCACGGTCAGGGGTACGCCGTCCACCGGCGCGATACGCACCGAGCCGGGGGAGCCCTCGGACCCGCGCAGCGTCACCGCCCGCTGGACGACGAGGTTCTCCCGGTAGATCCCCGGAGCGATGGTGAGTACATCTCCGTCGCCCGCGGCCTCCAGAGCGGCGGTGAGTGATGCGTACTCACCCGTGCGGCGCCGCCACCGCGATGTTCCGGTGTGCGTCACCTGGACCGTGCCCTGTGCCATGGCGCTGTTGTGCCCCCACCTCGTACTCACGCGGTTCTCGCGAAGATGCCGAACAGCCGAACGGTTCGGCCGGTCCACCGTAGCGTGCGCGGAGGCAGGTGGCCGACCGGAGGCCGAAGGCCGTCAACTGCCCGTGCCCGTGCGGCCCCAGTCGGGGCCCGCCTTGTCCCAGGCCTGGTCCCAGCGTGCGTACCGGCGACGGAGCATGCGCCAGACGATCAGCCGGCGGGCGCCCTCGACGATTCCTGCGATCACCGTGGCCGTACCGACACCGGCCAGCACGGCGTGCGCCGTCGCGGTGGCGCTGTCCAGGGGACGGCCCACTATTCGGCCGTGGCCGTCGGTCCAGATGGTGAAGTGGTCCCCCGGGCGCGGGGATTTGAGGTCGGAGAGCGCCGTGGCGCGTTGCGGGGTGCCATCGGGTGCGGTCCAGTCGGCGAGCACGCGGCTGCCCGCGCGCCGTGTCGAGGAGCCCTGCGGACCCGGGTCCCACAGGGTGGGGCCGAGCTTCTTGACGACGGTGACCTGCACCAGGTGGCGGGTGCGCTGCTGGTCCCGCACCGACCGCTGCAGGGAGCCCTGGGCGAGCGATCCGGTCAGGACACCGACGGCGGGTGCGGCGACCAGGATCAACACCAGGGCGGCGAGCGCCACCCAGGCCTCGACCAAGTCGGTCGTACGGCGCAGCGGATTGCCGCGCCAACGCCAAAGACCGCCGATCGCCCGCACCGTCCCGCACCCCCTCCCCGTCCATGACACCCCTGGACCCCGCCGTTCCACCCCGAGGCGGGGCAAGAGAGAGGGACATCACTCTCTCTTGCCCCGCGGGTCTCTCATGAAGTTCCCACTCACACCCAACGACCGTGCCTGCGGCCCTGGTTCCCACCCATGCGTCGGATCGTGGATCCGTCGCCGAGGATCTGTTGGCCCGCTACTCAAGGACCGTGACCGGGTCGCCGATCCGTATCGCGCCGGGCGTCTGTGGCACCAGGTACTGGCCGAAGACCAGTCGGTTGCCGAACCGGCGATGACGGGCGAGGGTGCGCAAGGGCTCCTTTCCGCGCTCAGTGGTGGTCTGGTCGGTGGTGGTCACGACGCAGCGGCTGCACATCTTGGCGACCCGGAAGACGACATCGCCGATGGCGATCCCCCGCCAGTCGTCCTCGGCCCAGGGTGCGGTGCCGGACACCACGACGTTCGGCCGGAAACGATTCATGGGCAGCGGGCCCTCGTCGGGGCGATCGCCCTGCACGATCAGGGAGTTGAGGGCGTCCAGGGAAGTGAGCGTGGTGAGCAGCAACGGGTAGGCATCGGCCAGGCTGACGGTCTCGCCCGGGCGGCCGTGCTGCGGGTCGTCGATGGGACGGCGGGTGGCGGGGTCGTCGAGGTGGACCAGGGTCACGCTCTCACCGAGGTACGTGCTGAACCACTCGCTCGCCTCGGGTCCGGCCGTGATCGTCTCGATCTTCTCTCCGCTCCACCGCGCCGTCCTCGTACCCACTTCTTCGGGTACGGCGACGCTCAGCGGCTCCAGGCCGGCCGCGGCCACACGGACACCGCCGCAGGGCAGGGGTTCGGCGGCGGCCAACGCCAGGCGCGGCTGCTCGCGTTGGGTGACGACACTGCCCGCCTCGTCGACGATCGCCCAGCGCCGGTCCCCGGCCAGCCCCCATGGCTCCACGACGGCCTTGTGGGGCGATTGACCCCGCAGTGCCTTGACTGGATGAACGTGAATCGAGTGCAGCGCTGTTGTCGGCATGAGGCCATGGTGTCATCGGGTACCGATGGCCTCATGCCGCAAGGCGGATCAATAACCGCGGTACTGCTGCCCGTTGTTGTACGGGTCCTGGTACGGCGTCGGCGCCGGCGCGGGGTGCGGTGCCGCGGGGCGCATCGCCTCGTAGCCCGTACCGGTGGTCATCGGGCGCGGCGGCTGCATCTGCTGGGGCCCCGGATAGCCGTGCGGGCCCGTCTGCTGCGGGATGTATGCCGTCGGGGCGGCCTGCTGTGGCGGCACGGGCTGCGGCGCCTGCGGATAGCCGTAGGAGGGGGTCTGATGGGACGGTCCGGCCGGCAGCGCGGGCAGCGCCGGCGGCAGGGCGGGCAGGTTGCTGCCCGGCGCCTCGTATGTGGAGGGGACCCGGATCGGAGCGATCTGAGGAGTTCCGCGCTCGGCGACGAGCGAGTCATAGATCGGAGTGTCCGGGAAAGGCGACGCGGAGTAGTAACCGCCGCCATAGGTGGAGCGGGGGGAGGTCATGGCACATAAGGTAAGCCCACGATGTGGTGGTTGGGGAGCCCCAATCTTGGGGTCACCCGTTTTGCGCTGATTCTGTCCGCCTGATCTGCTGAAACATCGTTAAAGCTTCCGTTAATGGCGGGGGCTTTTCCGGTGGAGGGCCTCATGGCTGACGAGGAGTGGTGGATCGGCTGCAAAGGGTGACATCTGCGTGGCGCCCGCAAGGGTGGAGGGCTTCGACTCCGAACTCCTGGAACCTTAGGGCTATCAAGGGGATCGCCGACGTCAACCGCGGCCTGCCGACCGCTGCCAGCGACAGCACGCTCGATACTCACTTCGGCTCGTTGGGGTGTCGAGGGTGAGGCCGGTCCCGGTGATGAATCCGTTGAGGGTGTCGGGCCGGTACTGGAGGCGTTTGAGCCGGTTGCGGACGAACGTCTCCAGGCGGTCCAGGGCGACCACGGCAAGGTTGGCCAGAGTGCGTCTACGGGGTTGGTGACACGTCTGTGATCGCTCGTGACACGTGAGGGCCCCCGTCGGCTTGCTCCGACGGGGGCCCTGCGGGGTCATGGACGGCCTGGGGCTTGCGCCACGGTGTCAGTGCCGCAGATATCTCCCCGTCAACGGCAACCGCAAGGTTCCTGCTCAGCTTCCCCGGACTGGGCCCCCTGCTCGGAGCCCGTGTCCTTGCCGAACTCGGCGACGATCGGGCCCGGTTCGCCGACGCCAGGGCTCTGAAGTCCTACGCCGGCTCCGCACCGATCACCCGGGCCTCTGGCAAGAAGCACTTCGTCGGACGCCGCTTCATCAAGAACAACCGCCTCATGCACGCTGGGTTCCTCTGGGCCTTTGCCGCCCTCACTGCCTCGCCCGGAGCCAACGCCCACTACCGGCGCCGACGCGAGCACGGAGACTGGCACGCTGCCGCTCAACGCCACTTGCTGAACCGATTCCTCGTCCAGCTCCACCACTGCCTCCAGGCCCGACAGCCCTTTGACGAACAGCGTGCTTTCGCACCGCTCCTGTCACCCCCGACAGAGCAGACAGCTTGACCTTTGCCCCCTGAGATGCCTTTGACGGCCCGGACATGCGAGCCGTCCACGGCGCAGTCGTCCAGGTCCAAAGAGTCCGCGCGGCGGAGTTCGGTCAGCAGGGCGGAGTGCAGGCGCGGCCAGACGCCAGCCTCGGTCCAGTCCCGCAGCCGACGCCAGGCTGTGATTCCGGAGCAGCCCACGGTCTCGGCGGGGACGTCACGCCAGGCAACGCCGGTCCGCAGCACGTACATGATGCCGGCGAGAGCCGCTCTGTCCGGAACGCGAAGTAGCCCGGGATAGCGGTGGCGTCGTTCGGGGGCGGATGGAAGCAGCGGAGCCACCCGCTCCCACAGGTTGTCCGGAACAAGGTCAGCACGCACCCCGACACCCTGCCGACCAAGATCGCCGAGCGCAAGACCCGCAACTCGACTCATCCTGAAACGATCAGTTTATACCAAGTCCCGGACACGCCCCGTCGACATCGAGCAGAGCGACAGCCCAGTGATCGAGTTGTCCGCCATGGAGCTTCACCGTCTACTGGACGGAGTTGAGCGCGACCTCGCCGAATTCCTTGCGCTGGCAGCCGACTGGGCGCCCAGTCACCTGCCCGACCACGCTGTCCCCGTTACTGCCGCCCTCGCCCGCGTCCTCGCTCTGCCCACGCCGGCCACACCGTCAGATCGGCAGAGCAATCACCCAGTTCGGCGAATCAGACGGAGGACAGACGGATCCGGCATCGTCGTCGCCAACGGCCCGTCACCCGGGCGGCGTACCAGGCGGGCGGAGCCGGGCACTGCGCTCTACTGTCGTAGCGCCTTGCGCTGACAGAACCGCTGGGCTCCGGCAGCCAGGCCTGCGCCGCCTGACGAACGGCTGCTCGTTGCGCACATGCGGTCCGAGGCCTGTGCCGCCGGGCTCGACCGTGTCGAGGTCGTGTCGCATCTTCCCGCCGAGGACTTCTACCACCGCGTTGGTGCAGTGCGGACTGGGACCGCGCTCGCGAAGCCGCCCGCCGTGTCGTGGGACCGTCCCAGATTCGAGTTTCGCATTCCTTCGGAATGACGCGGTGTGCCGGTTGGCGGGGCGCCGGCTTCGCCTGCATGGTGGCTGGCATGCAGGAGCCGCTGGACGCCGCGCGCTCCGTGTGTGCCGTCGTCTCTGCCCTGGCGGGGGGATCGCCTGCGTCAGTGGCCTCTCCCGGCGACTCCCTCGCCTCCGGCACTCCCAGGGCCATCGAAATCGCGTATACCTCGGCTCGCTCCACACGCGATTGAGGTCGGCCGCGTAAATACGTAGTTCACACGACCCTGATCTGTGAGACGAAGTGGCCACAGTCCACTGTCAGCGCCGTAGGGGGTGATGCCTTGCCAGTGCAGCCATCGGCGCAAGTGGAAGTAGTCACAGCCCTTGCCCCGTGGAGCTTGGCCGGCCGGGGTCGGTGCGGCCCGCGGTGGAGCGGATCGGCGGGAGGCTCCGGACAGGGGCATCGGAGCGTGACTGTTGTGGGTGTTGGCCAGGTCCGACTGGGCGTTCGGGTCGTCGTAGGCGTCGATGATGGCGATGGTCCTGCCGGAGCCGCTGGCGGAGGCGGCGGAGGTCAGGCCGTAGGTCGACTGCAGGTCGCTGGGGCGGTAGCCGGTGGGGGAGTGCGTGGCGGTGTTCGGCCGGACGGTCTGGGGTGCGAGCCCTTCTTCGCCGCCTGCTCTTCTTGGAAGGCGGTGGTGCCGCTGGTGACGCGCAGGGCGTTGCAGGATGCGTAGCCCTTCTTCGGGGTGCCGGCGCACTGCAGCATCTCCAGGCGGAACCGCCGGCCCGCCCAGCGCTACGGCGTGGGGGGCCGTTGTGGGGAGCGGAGTACGAGCAGGGTGATCTCGCTCGGGGCGAAGACGCGGAAGGGCGGGCCCCAGAAGCCGGTGCCACGGCTGGTGTAGAGGAGGGTGCGGGTGCCGTGGCGGCTGAGGCCGGCGAGGGCGGGCTGGTCGATGCGGACGAGGTGGTGGAAGGGCCAGATCTGGCCGCCGTGGGTGTGGCCGGAGAGTTGGAGGTCGATGCCGTGGGCTGCTGCCCGGTCGATGAACTTGGGCTGGTGGGCCAGGAGTAGGACAGGGTGGTCGGGGTCGGCGCCGTGCAGGGCTCCGGCGAGGTGGGCGCGGTGGCCGGCGAGGCCGGAGGACTCGGCGGTGACGTCATCCACGCCGGCGACCACGAGGGTGTCGCCACCGCGTTCGAGCAGCAGATGGCGGTTGCGTAGCGGCTCCCAGCCCAGCTCGTCCATCAGGTCGACCCAGCCCTGGGCCTCGCTGTAGTACTCGTGGTTGCCGGTGACGTAGACCCGGGCCCGGGTGGCTTGCACGGTGCCGAGTGGGGCGGCCTGGGCGCGGCGGTGTTCGGCCGTGCCGTCCGCGATGTCTCCGGTGTGGCAGACCAGGTCGGCCTTCAGCGTGTTGACCGTCTCGCAGACCCGCGCCGACCAGCGGGCGCGGTCGAGTGGGCCGTAGTGGGTGTCGGTGATGAGGACGACGCGCGTGCCGTCCAACCCGGCCCCCAGACGCGCAAGTTGCACGTCCAGGCGGCGTACCCGTGGGACCCGGCGAGCCTCGGCGTACCCCCAGGTGAGCAGCATGGTGGCTGCGCCGAGGACCGCCCAGGTGACGATCCGGGCCCGGTCCTGGCCGTCGCCGACGCCGACGCCGGTCAGGGCGAGCCGCAGCGGGACGCCGAGCACGACGGACCAGGTGAACAGGGTCCAGATGGTGCCCAGCAGGGTGTCTCCGACGATCGCCGCCCAGTCCTGCTGGCGTCGGCCGTGGCCGCGTATCATCGCGAGCGGCATACCGATCAGGCCGAGGGCGAACAGGGCGGTGCCGGCTAGCGTGACAGGGAGCGGCCAGTGCTGGCCGGTGTGCAGGAGCACCCAGCAGGGCACGGTCCACAGCAGGACGGGGGCGATCAGGGGGAGGTAGCGCATCAGGCGGTGCAGTCGGCTCTGCTGAGTCGAGTGCGCTGTACTGTCGGCGGATCGGGTTTCGCTGGTGTCGGTCACGCTTCCCCTCCTTGAGTAACCAGGCTGCCGTCGCGCGCACTGTATCCGGCCGTCCCGGGCCGGTCGGACGGGGTGCTCATGGTGGGCAGCCCCATGTGGCGAGGTGGCCTCCGAGTTCGCCCCCGGCTCACGCGGTTGGTGACTCTGCTCCTGACCGGGGCCACGGCGGCTTCAAACGGTGAGGCGTAGAAGCTCCGGAAGCAGTGGAGGCGTCCGGGGCGCGCCGACAGCGCCCCGGACGCCCCTGGACATCACCCCGTGCAGCTCAGTGTGGCGTTTGCCCAGTCTCCGTGGTCCGACGAATTGCCGTCGCCCCCGTCGCCGATGACCAGGTCGAGGACCTTGGCACCGGTCACATCGGCGTCCACTGCGAGGGCCTTCGTGTTCCCCCTGATGACCGGGGTCGACGCGACTTGCTTGCCGTCCGCGAGGACTGTGAAGGTGACGGAGCCGTTGCCGTTCGTCTCGTCGTCGACACCCACCGAGGCGCTGAAGCGGGTGCAGGTTCCGCCCAGGTACACGCTGACGTCACCGTCGGAGTGGACGCCGAGTCCCTTCGCGTACCGCGTGCCGCCGATCGACATGGGCTTTCCGTCCCCGGCCGCGTCCTCGCCGTTGGAGGTGTTCCGCTCCACCGGACCCCAGCCGTTGGTGGCCGTGAAGTCGAGGTCCGCCAGGTCGTGCGTGCCCGCGCCGGGCGCCGGAGGCGGCGAGGCGACGCTCGTCGCGGCCGCCGCCGAACCCTCGCGGTAGCGCGCCGTGGCCGACAGCACCGTCGACCACGGCCCGCTTCCGGTGGGCGCGGTGACCTTCCAGGTGCGGGTCACGGTCTGCCCGGCCCGTACGTCGCCCAGTGGCTGCGTGGCCGCGGGCTCGGACTTCCACCCCTCCGGCAGCCGCAGCGCGAGCGAGGCGTCGTGGGCGGTGGAGCGGCGCGGTGCCAAGGTGGCCGTGACCTCGCCCGTGCCACCGCGGGTGATTGTGTCCGGGGCGCTGACGCGTACATCGGCGCCTGCGCGCGGATCGCGGTAGACGGCGGCCGACCAGCCTGGCGAGTCGATGTCGCCGTAGCGCAGGGGCGTGGTGTGGTTCCCGTACGCCTCCAGCGACACCTTGCCGAGGCCGTCCCCGTCCGGGTCCTGGCCGATGACGGCGATCGCCACCGTGTTGCGACCGTGCGTGCGCAGCATGCCCGGCTGGACCGGGAAACTGGTCTGCGGACCCAGGTCGTTGACGTACACACCGACCATCCAGCCGTTGACGTACACGAGGGCCCGGTAGTGCTTCGCCTTGTCGTCCGCGAACTTCAGCCCCATCGGGACGTCCTGGCCCTTCGGCAGATCGAGGTTGAAGGTGGTGCGGTACCAGGAGACGCCGGGTGCGTTCGCGCCGCTGTGCGGCAGCGAGACGGAGGACCACTCGTCATCCGGGTAGCCCGGCAGGTGCATGCCGTGTCGCTCGCCGTGCAGGCCGCCGGTGTTCAGGGGCCCGCGCACCGGATCGACCAGGTCCTCGCCGCCGAGCGCGCCCTGGAGCCGCCAGCCGATCTGCTTGTCCGAGCCCACCAGGCGTGCCGCCGTCAGCCCGCGCGGCTGCTTGTGGTGGTCGTCCGCGGACCAGTCCTGCTCGTGCCCCAGGTTGGCGGTGAGGACGGCCAGTACATTGTCCTTGCCCGGCTTCAGCGCCCCGGCGGGGATGCCGAAGCGGTGCGCGGCGTTCCCGCTGCTGCCCAGATAGACGCCGTTCAGCCATGCCTGATACGCGCCACCGTTCCCCGTGGTCGCGTCGAGCTGCACCGCGGTCTCCGTACCGGCCGCCGTGAAGTGCCCCCGATACCAGACCGAGCCGGCGTGGAAGCCGTAGTGGTCCATCGACAGGGCTTGCTCGTCGGCGGCATGCCAGGCCGCGTCGTCGAACCCGGGTTGTGCCTCAGGCGTCTCGCGGTGGAACTTCCAGCCGCCCAGGGTCGGCAGGGTGACCGGTTTCGGCCCGGCGAGCTCGGCCCCGGTGGTGTCCAGGGCGCCCTTCGCGGGCTTGCCGTTCCAGGTGACGGACGTCGCGGGAGTACCGGTGAGGACGTGCAGCTTCGCCGCCTTGTCGGTGTCCCCGGTGAGCTTGAGTACGCCGTCCGCGTAGGAGCTGGTACGCAGCAGCTCGGGGCCGCTCGCGAGGACCGGGCCCTGCGGGGTGTCGAGGCGCCAGTACGTGTCCGCGGTCGCGTCGTCCGCGAGCAGCAGCAGGAGCGGGGTCGAGCCGCCGGGCGGGGTGATCAGCACCTTGGCCAGGCCGTCGTGCGCGTAGTTCAGCCGCAGATCGCCACTCGCCGCCTCCCAGGTCTGCTTGACCTGACCGCTGAGCACCTGGACCTCGGGCCGGCCCGAGTAGCGCAGCACGGTCTCGCCGTCCTCGCCGTGCCGCCCGTACAGCAGAGCCACGTCGCGCGGGCCGAAGGTGCCGTGGG
>NZ_MLYP01000020.1 GCF_001866645.1 Streptomyces colonosanans | reverse complement strand
GGCCGGGTCCTTCGCCGCGGACGTGCCGAGCCTGGACGCGGTGCGCACAGGAATGCGGGAACTGCTCGACGGGATGCTCGGCGACTGACCGCACCCTGCGGAAGTACCGGCTGACGGGGTAGCGGGTTGCGCCTCGCCGATCTGATCCACGAGCGGATCGACGGGGCAACCGGGGAGCTACGTCAGCCGCTGCGGTCCGGGCCCTCCGTACGGGCCGGGGTCACCCGTAGGGGGCATCCGCCGCCTGTCCGCTCCCCAAAACGAGCCGGACACAGCAGAGTTGCGCGCGTGCACCGAACGACAACGACCGCAACACTCCTGGTCACCATCTCGGCCCTCAGCGGCTGTGTGACCGTCGACCGACCGACCACTCCCGGCCCGCCTCCGGCACACTCGCACCCCTCGACACCGCACCCGGACGGCAGCGCGAAGACCCATGCCGTCCAGGCCCCGGCACGGGAGGCACTGGAGCTGGTCCGGCCCTCCCCCGACCCGTCGCCGTCCGCCGCCGGCCCGCGGCGCACGACCGGGCCGACCCCCACCGCCGTACCTACGGCGCCCCCGCACGATCGGTCCGCCGCCCCGCACCCGAAACCGACCCCTCCTCGACCGCACGTCGGGGAACCTCCCACGATCCGCGACGGTTTCCCCCGGAACACGGACATGTGCATGCTCGGCCGCAGGTACGGCAAGTGGCAGCCGAACAGCCCCGAGGCAGCCTTCTGCCAGGGCATTTACGGACGTTGAGAACGGAAGACGAGCCTTGTACCGAACCTCGTACGGAAGCCTTTCCGGAGCCGGCGGCCCGACACCCCCTACGGCCGCCGTCTCGGCGGCCCGAGGGTCTCCCCGCCCGGACCGTCCAGGGGGCCGGGCTCGGGCACGCCACCCGGCGGCTCCTCCTCCGCGAGCCGCTGCTCCAGACGTCCGATCGCCGCCCTGACACCCTCGCCATAGCCATCGTCACCGAGGGTGCCTGCCGCGCCGCGAGCCCGGCCCAGATGGACCCGGGCGGCCTCCGAACGGCCGAGCTTCACATAGTCGGCGGCCAGGTTCAGATGCAGCGAAGGGTAGAACGCGCGTACGACGAGTGCGCCGTCGTGCTCGGCGAGGCGTTCGTCCGTGAGTTCCTCCGCCGCCGACAACGCCCTCAGATCCCAGGCGAGTTCGTCGTCCGGCTCGTCCTGTGTGTCCGCCATGTAGTGTGCCAGCGTGCAGCGGTGCAGCGGGTCGCCGTCCTCGCCGATCTCCGCCCACAGTTGCAGGAAGCGGTTGCGGGCCTCTTCGCGGTCGCCGCCGTGGTGCAACATGACGACCTGCCCGATCCGGGTCATCACGGCATCCGGCGCCGCCTGCTCCTGTCGCTTCGCCACCGCGTCCTCCACGCTCGTCGCCCGTCCCCCCATGACGCTAGCCCCCACCCCGGACAATCGCGCTCAGGCGGCTCCGTACGCGCACTGGGCCAAGACGGTGACGACCGGGAGCGGCCGCGGCCACGACCGGCGGGGCGGGGCCGGAACGGGCCCCGGGCCTCACCCCAGATCCGGAATCGTCCAGTCGATCGGCTCGTGCCCCTGCCGGGCCACCGCCTCGTTGATCTGGGTGAACGGCCGCGAGCCGAAGAACTTCTTCGCGGACAGCGGCGAGGGGTGCGCACCCTTGACGACGACATGCCGCGTCTCGTCGATCAGCGGCAGCTTCTTCTGCGCGTAGTTTCCCCAGAGCACGAACACGGCCGGGTCGGGCCGGTCTGCGACGGCACGGATCACCGCGTCCGTGAACTTCTCCCATCCCTTGCCCTTGTGCGAGTTCGCCTCGCCCGCGCGCACCGTCAGCACCGCGTTGAGCAGCAGTACGCCCTGCTCGGCCCACGGCATCAGATAGCCGTTGTCCGGGATCGGCGTGCCCAGTTCCGCCTGCATCTCCTTGTAGATGTTCCGCAGGGAGGGCGGGGTCTTCACACCGGGCCGCACGGAGAAGCACAGACCGTGCCCCTGGCCCTCGCCGTGGTACGGGTCCTGGCCGAGGATCAGCACCTTCACCTGCTCGTACGGCGTGGCGTCGAGCGCGGCGAAGACCTCCTCGCGCGGAGGGTAGACGGGACCCTTGGCACGCTCGTCCTCGACGAACTCCGTGAGCTCCTTGAAGTAGGGCTCCTGCAGTTCGTCACCCAGTACGCCCCGCCAGGACTCCGGCAGCATGGCGATGTCGGTCACGTCAACTTCCTCCGATGTGCGGACGGTTCCAGGTCTCAGAACCTACAGGCGACCACTGACAACCGGCCCCCGGGCCCCCGCGCGGTCCGGGCTACCAGCTGGTCTTGCGGGACAGCTCCCACATCTTCATGATCGTCGACGGGTCCAGGGCCTGCTCCCCGCCGGAGATCTCCTCGCTCGCCGCCACGAACTGCTTGCCCTGCCACAGCGGCAGCAACCGGGCGTCGTCGACGAGGATCCGCTGGGCATGCTGGAACTCCTCGACCACGTTGCCACGGTCGCTCTGGCGCCGGGACTTGGGCAGCAGCACTCCGGTGATCTCCGTCGCCGGGTAGGGCGTGCCGAGCGCGTTCTGCTCACCCACGAACGGCGCGATGAAGTTGTCGGCGTCCGGGAAGTCGGGGAACCAGCCCCGCCCGGACACCGGGTACTCGCCCTTGTTGGCCCCCTGCTCGTACGTCTTCCAGGGGCGGCTCTTGAGGGTGACGGTGAACAGGCCCGACCCTTCGAGCTGGCTCTTCAGCTCACGGAACTCCGGGGCGGTCTCGGAGCCGTAGCGGTCGGTTGTGTACCAGAGAGTGAGCGGCACACGGCTCGTGATGCCCGCCTCCTGAAGGATCTTGCGCGCCTTGGAGGAACTGGGGTCGCCGTAGTCGTCGAAGAAGCCCGCGACATGCCCGGTGAGTCCCGTGGGAACCATCGAGTACAGCGGGTCGACGGTGTCCTTGTACACCTTGTGCGCGATCGCCGGGCGGTCGACGACCTGCGCGACGGCGCGGCGGACGGCGAGCTTCCCGGCCCAGGGGTCCTTCGGGTTGAAGACCAGATAGTTGATCGTGATGCCCACGCCCTCGACGAGCTGGAGGCCTTCCTTGGAGGCGTTGCCCTGGAGGGAGACGATGTCAGGGGAGGCGAGCCCCCGGTAGGTGACGTCGATCCGCTTCTCGCGCAGGGCGGAGACCATCTCGCCCGAGTCCTGGAAGTACTGGATGGTGACCGCGTCGTTCCGGAGCTTCGCAAAGCCCTTGTAGTGGTCGTTGCTGACGAGCTCGGCCCGACTTCCCTCCTTGTACGACTTGAGGCGGTAGGGGCCGGAACCCAGGACCTTGCCGTCCTTGCGCAGTGAGCGGGCCGGGTACTCGTCGGGGTCGACGATCGACATGGCGGGGGTGGCCAGTACGAACGGGAACGTCGCGTCGGGCTTGTTGAGGTGGAAGACGACCTCGCGGTCGCCGCTCGCGGTGACGCGGTCGAGGCTGCCCAGCAGGCCAGCGGGACCGCCGGGCGCGTTGATCGCGCGGATGCGCTCGATGGAGTACTTCACGGCCCGTGCGTCCAGCGGGTGCCCGTTGGAGAACGTCATGTCCTTGCGCAGCACGCAGCGGTAGACGAGGTTCGTGCGGTCGGTGAAGGAGCAGTCGTCGGCGGCGTCGGGCCCGGGTACCGTCGCGCCTGTCGGGTAGCTCAACAGGGTCTGGTAGATGTTGCGGAACAGTTCCCAGGAGCCGTCCCAGGAGGCCGCCGGGTCCAAGGTGCTCGGGGCACTGGTGGTGCCGACGACTATCGGCCCCTTGTCGGCGGAGGACGACGAGGAGAAGACGCCGCAGCCGGTTACCAGGGCGACGGACGTGATCGTCGCCAGCCGACGCAGACAACGAATCCGGTTGAACACGCGCGCACTCCTCGATCTGCCGTACCAGGGTTGGCGGCAGACCCTACCGCAGCGCAACGCCCGTTGAACCGGGTTCGCAAAGGTTCTTGATCACCACGTGATTGACGACGTTGTCATCCGTCTGTCTGTCTCGTGTACCGGGCACGGGCGCCTCCTCCGTACATGTGGCGCCCGTACCCAAAGCTCACCTCATCAGACCCCGGCGTTCAGGAAGAGGCCGCCGTCGACGACGAGCGTCTGGCCGGTGATCCAGTCGGACTGGTCCGACGTCAGGAACGCGGCGGCTCCACCGATATCGGAGGGCACACCGAGCCGGCCAAGCGGGTAGGCCATGGTGACGTCCGCCTCCCGGCCCTCGTACAGGGCCTTCGCGAACTGGGTCTTCACCACGGCCGGCGCGATCGCGTTGACCCGTACCCCGGGCGCGAACTCGTGCGCCAGCTGCTGGGTCAGGTTGATCATCGCGGCCTTGCTGACGCCGTAGGCGCCGACGAAGGGCGAGGCCGACAGGCCGGCGACGGAGGCGATGTTGACGATCGCGCCGCCGTTGTCCTTCTGCCAGGCGTGCCAGGTCCGCTGCGCGAAACCGAGCGCCGAGATCACGTTGGTCTCGAACACTTTGCGCGCGACACCCAGGTCGAGGTCGGCGATCGGCCCGAACACCGGGTTCGTACCGGCGTTGTTGACCAGGAAGTCGACCCGGCCGAAGGCCTCCATGGTGCGTTCCACGGCGAGGGCCTGGTGAGCCTCGTCGTGCGCCTTGCCCGCGACGCCGATGACCCGGTCGGCGCCGAGGCGCTCGACGGCCTCCTTGAGGGCGTCCTCGTTGCGGCCGGTGATGCAGACGCGGTCGCCACGGGCGACGAGGGCCTCGGCAACCCCGTGGCCGATGCCGCGGCTGGCGCCCGTGACGAGGGCGACCTTGCCGGAGGGTTCAGGCAGTGCAGTCATGTTCCGTGATCCCCTGGCCCTTAGTCGAGCGGTCCGCCGGCGACGTACAGCACCTGGCCGGAGACGAATCCGGCGGCGTCGCCCGTGAAGAAGGCGATCGCGTTGGCGATGTCGTCCGGCTCGCCGACGCGCTGGACGGGGATCTGGGTGGCGGCCGCGGCCTTGAAGTCCTCGAAGCCCATGCCGACCCGGTCGGCGGTGGCCTTGGTCATCTCGGTGGCGATGAAGCCGGGGGCGACGGCGTTGGCGGTGATGCCGAACTTGCCGAGCTCCTTGGCCAGGGTCTTGGTGAAGCCCTGCAGACCGGCCTTGGCGGCGGAGTAGTTCACCTGGCCGCGGTTGCCGAGCGCGGAGGACGAGGAGAGGTTGACGATGCGGCCGAAGCCCGCGTCCACCATGTGCTTCTGCACCGCCCGCGACATCAGGAACGCGCCGCGCAAATGCACGTTCATGACCGTGTCCCAGTCGGAGACGCTCATCTTGAACAGCAGGTTGTCGC
>NZ_MLYP01000002.1 GCF_001866645.1 Streptomyces colonosanans | reverse complement strand
CGAAAGCCCAAGTACGTCCAGTACGAGGGCTTCCGGCCGGCACGCCGGTGGGGGCACCGCCCGCGCGAGCGAAGCCGAGCGTGGGGGAACGCACCGAACGCCGCTCCTGAACGGGCAAACGTTGCCTGCCGCGGCACTAGAAGGTGAACCGGGCCCGGACAGGCGAGGGCCCCCTCGGCCGGGACGGCGGGCCAGTCGAGAGGGCTCTGTCGGTAATGCCTGTGCGGTTGTGTTGTGGACGACGTCATCGACGCGTCAGTCGAGGGCGAACGTCCCCCGGCCCACAGCCGCCACGAACGCGTTCCAGGAGTCCGCGGGGAAGGTCAGGATCGGGCCCTCGGTGATCTTCGAGTCCCGGACCTTCAGTGCCGACGGGAGCGGAGACTTGACCTCGACGCAGGCGCCGTTGCCGGCCGAGTACGACGACTTGGTCCACGTGGCCGTGGACCCCTGAAGAACTGGCATGTTCACTCCGTAGCGAGTTGCTGAGTTGCTGAGTTGCTGTCATCGCCTCGCAGTCACGGCATATGTCCGCGATGCGATGCGCGCCAACGTGTTTGCTGATGGCGTTAGGGAAGCTACTCGGCAACATCTCTGCCCGGAGCGGCCGTTCACCCAACCGGATGGCATATTCCGGTCAAGTCTTCCGCGTAAAGGTTTAATTGGTGTAGGGTCCGGCGCTTCTCCGTGCGGGAGGGTCAGCGTGCATACTCTGCGTACTTTTTTGCCGCGTCGGCGATGAGTTGACGGGACCGGTCCACGTTCAGCGCCTGGGCCCGCAGATGTTCGTACATCACGGAGTATTTCTGTACGTCGTGCGGCTTTTCCAGATAGAGATCGCTGGTGACGCCTTCGAGGTAGACCACGCTCGAGTCGGCGGCGTCGGCGAACTCCAGGACCGCGTACTGGCCATTGAGCCCGGGATGCGCACCCACGTCGAACGGCAGCACCTGCACGGTGACATGAGGAAGCCGGGACATCTCCGCAAGGTGCTCCAACTGTTCCCGCATCACCAGGTTGTCGCCCACGACCCGGCGTAGCGCGGCCTCGTCCAGCACCACCCACAGACGGAGCGGGTTGTTCTCGGCGGCGATGCGTTCCTGGCGCCGCATCCGCACCTCGACGCGTTTTTCGATGTCGGCCGGCGACGTCTCGGGCAGTGCGCCCTGGATGAGGGCTTCTGCGTAGGCGCGGGTCTGCAACAGGCCGGTGACGATCTGGGGTTCGTACACCCGCAGCGACTCCGCGTCGGTCTCCAGGCCGATGTAGACGCTGTAGGGGATGTCCCCGAAGGCGTGCCACCAGCCCTGCTGGCGCGAGTCCCGTGCCATTTGCATGAGGGACTCCACGACACGCTGGTCCTCGACCTCGTACACACCGCACAGGTCGCGGACGTCGCGCTGACTGATGCTGCGGCGGCCGTTCTCCAGGCGGCTGATCTTCGACTGGGAGACCAGCAGTCGTTCGGCGACCTCTTCGGCCGTCATTCCCTTGAGTTCACGGAGCCGGCGCAGTTCCTGGCCCAGCCTGCGTCGTCGGACGGTGGGATTGACATTCGACGCCACGGACGTGCACCTCCGGCTATGTGCCTCTGCTTTGCCTATCTGCTGTTGAGCAGATTGCCACCAAGGTGCTTTCTACCGCTGGGAAACAGCGGATATGCCCTGCCTGCACGCCAATTGGGCGGCATTTGGGCCGAAGTTGACTCCATGGAGCCACGGAATGCCGTATGACTCTGACTTCCGCGTACGAAGTGTCCGTCGTGGGACGGAGGTTCTGCCGCGGCGCCGTCATGCGGCCGCGCGGGGCGGTGAGGCCGTGTCGTCGTCCCGACGTACGGTCTCGTCGCCCCGCGCGGCCGGCGGCTCACAGGCCGGGTTTCGGGACGGGGTGTGCGGTGCGGGCCGTGCGTACCCGCTGCGTCGGCTGTGCCGGTTCAGCAGGTGGTTCTGCCGGGCCGTGGGACTGCGGCTCAGTGCGCCACGACGCGCGCCATGGCCCCGTGGTGCGGCTGCATCGGAACACTGTGGGCGGGTTCCGCTGCGGATTTGGCTCCGGCGGCCTGGCGGCGGGACGGGGCCGGGCCGCGGCGCGACTGTGCTGCCGCGCCGTTCTGGACGTCCATCACGGCGTGTGCCACGAGGCCGCCCATGGGGTCGTGCCTGATCAGGTCCCGCAGCCGGGAGCGGGACGAGCGCCCCTCGTTCCCCGGATACAGGTGCTTGCCCAGGCCGACGGCGTGGGCCAGCGCGGCGAGCGCCGCGGTCCGCGCGTCCGGCGGAACACCGGTGCGGATCGCGGTGTCCAGCCGGGCCCTGATCTCCCGGCTGATGGCCGTCTCCGTCGCCTGGTAGCGAGTCGTCGGCAGCACCCCGCACATCTGGCCGGGTACGGCCTGGACCATGCCGCACCGTTCGAGGTGCGAGAGATAGGTCTGGCGAAGCCCGAGACGCGGCCCGCCGATCCAGTGGACGGCCCGTACGGGAGCGCCGCGCCTGCGCAGCAACTCCAACGCGCTGTCCAGAGTTGGATCTCCAGTCGGCCGTGGCACCACCACGGCGATACGATCCCCGTCTGGGGCTATCCGTCCGGCCAGCGCCAGCTCCACGAGCTGTGCTCCGGCCAGACCGAGGTCGAGCGACTGCGGCTGTGCAGTGGTACCCGTGGCCGGGTCCAGTGCCAGCAGCAGAAGCTCCTCCGGAATTGTTCTGCGGCTCCTGCCCATCCATGCCTCCCCGCGTGGATGAATGACAGGGTGACCCCTCTCACATTGGTCTGTCGAGAGTGCGTGACCGGAATGTAGTGGAACCAGTAGGTATGTCGTTCTCGTCTAGCGCATGGGTCAATCACTCACACAGGACACTGGTACATGGTTCGGACAGCTGTGTCCGGGCGGCGGTTCATGGTTCGGCAAGACGCGCGACTGGGTTCGTGGCGCAACGAGGAGGCATCGGTGGCGGGCGAGTCCCCCGACAGGTCGAAGCAGCAGGGGTCGTCGGCGGAAACGACGACGGGGAGCGGGGCACCGGTTCCGGAACCGGCCGGGGCTGCCCGTGATCCCCGGCTCACGATGACCGGGGAGAAGGCGGGGGTCGACCAGCCGACGGCGGTGTTCTCCACGCGGGCGCTGCGTGACTTCGCCGGTTCGGCCGCGGACGAGGCCGATCCGCCGTCCGGGGGTGCCGCGAAGTCCGGGAAGGGTGCCGGGGACGACACCGCGCTGCGGGCTTCGCTGGCTTCCTGGGTGCGCAGCGCGGAGGAGAACGAGACCGGGTCCGCCGCCGAGGGCGGGGACGCCACGTCGTCCAAGTCGGGTGCGGCGTACGAGAGTTCCGGTGCGGCGTCGGACGGTGACGCGCGGGACGCGGCTTCCGGGGAGGCTGCGGGTGAGGCGTCAAAGCAGACCGCCGGCGCATCGTCGGTGACGGCTGCGGAGAAGCCTGCGGAGAAGGGCTCCGAGGAGGCCGACGGCGCGGAGGGATCCGCGAAGGGCGAGGAGGCCGATGGCGCGGAGCCCGTGGACTCCGCAGCCGATGCCGAGGACGCGCCCAAGGCCGAGGATGCTCCCGAGTCCGAGGAGGCCCCCGAGAGCGCGATCGAAGCCGAGGGCGACCCCAAGGCTGAGGCCGGAGCCGAGGGAACTTCCAAGGCTGGGACGGAAGCTGAGGGCGACTCCAAGGCCGGGCCCGAGTCCGAGGGCGACCCCAAGGCCGACAGCGAAGCCGAGGGCGGCCCCAAGGTCGAGACGGAGGTCGAGGGCGACTCCAAGGCTGAGGCTGGAGCCGAGGGAACTTCCAAGGCTGGGACGGAAGCTGAGGGCGACTCCAAGGCCGGGCCCGAGTCCGAGGGCGACCCCAAGGACGAGACCGAAGCCGAGGGCGACCCCAAGGTCGAGACGGAGGTCGAGGGCGACTCCAAGGCTGAGGCTGGAGCCGAGGGAACTCCCAAGGCTGGGACGGAAGCTGAGGGCGACTCCAAGGCCGGGCCCGAGTCCGAGGGCGACCCCAAGGCCGAGACCGAAGCCGAGGGCGACCCCAAGGTCGAGACGGAGGTCGAGGGCGACTCCAAGGCTGAGGCTGGAGCCGAGGGAACTCCCAAGGCTGGTACGGAAGCTGAGGGCGACTCCAAGGCTGGCACGGAATCTGAGGGCGACCCCAAGGCCGACAGCGAAGCCGAGGGCGGCCCCAAGGACGAGACCGAGGCCGAGGACGACCCCAAGGACGACCCCAAGGACGAGACCGGAGTCGAGGACGGTCCGACGGACTCCAAGGCCTCTGTCGACAAGCCCACCGCCGTCTTCAAGGTTCGGCAGCCGGCCGTGGATCAGCCCACGACCGTGCTCAAGCTTCGCGAGCCCAAGCCGTCCGACGAAACCGCCGACAAGTCCGCGCGCAAGCCCGGTCCTTCGTGGGCGGCCAAGTCGCCCGCTGCCGGCACCGCCGACAAGCCGGACGCCTCCGCCTCCGACAAGCCCGCGCCCGCCGCGAAGTCGGCCTCCGGGAGCGACGCAGGGCCCTTTGACACCGAACGCACCAGCAAATTCGTCGCACTGAAGTCGCTGGACGAGTCGGCCCCGGCGAAGCCGAAGCCTGCCGCCGGTCCCGCCGAGGCGACCACCGCGCTGCCCCAGGTCGGACCCGAGCGCACCACCCAGCAGCCGCTTCCGCCGAAGCCGCCGATGGACCTGCTCGCCGAGCTGACCAACACCCCGCCGCCGCCGGAGACCCCGGTGCGCTCCATAGCGCGGCGGGTCAAGATCTGGACGCCGCTCGTGCTGCTGGTGGCGGTCATCATCGCGATCGTGCAGGTCGTACGTCCGCTGCCGGCACCGACGCTCACCCTCACCGCCAAGGACACCTACTCCTTCGACGGCGACAAGGTGAAGCTGCCCTGGCCGGGCGAGGGCCAGGGCTGGATGGACGTCGACGGCGTCGGCACGATGGACCACTTCGGCGAGCAGAAGCCGGTGCCCATCGCCTCGGTCGCCAAGACCATGACGGCGTACATCATCCTCAGGGACCACCCGCTGAAGCCGGGGCAGGAAGGCCCCAAGATCAAGATCGACGCGACGGCGGCGAAGGAGGGCAGCTACGACGAGAGCGGTGACGAGTCCACGCTCAACACCGTCCATGCCGGCCAGTTCCTCACCGAGAAGCAGGCCCTGTCCGCGGTCATGATCCCTTCTGCGAACAACATCGCGCGCCTGCTCGCCCGTTGGGATGCCGGTTCCGAGGAGGCGTTCGTCAAGAAGATGAACGACACCGCCAAGGAACTTGGCATGACCAACACGACGTACACCGACCCGTCCGGCCTGACCAAGACCACCGTCTCCACGGCCGAGGACCAGGTGAAGCTCGGCACCGCGGCCATGAGGATCCCGGCCATGGTGGCCATCACCAGCGTGGCGAGCTGGACGGATCCGTCCGGGAAGTACTGGACCAATTACAACGAGTTGCCCTTCAAAATCGGCGCGATCGGCCTCAAGACCGGCTCCACCACCGCGGCGGGAGGCAACCTGCTCTTCGCCGCCCACAAGCAGGTCGGCGGCCGGACGGTAACCATCGTCGGCGCGATCCTCGGCCAGTACAAACCGAATATCCTCGAAACGGTCAACGCGGTCAGCAAGACCGCGCTGCTCGCCGCCAAGGACGTGCCGACCTCGGCGAAGATCCTCAAGAAGGGTGACGTCGTCGGGTACGTCGACGACCATCTCGGCGGTCACACGCCGGTCGTCGTCACCAAGGACGTCACCGCGGTCGGCTGGGCCGGGCTGACCGTGAAGCTGTCCTTCACCTCCGGCGAGGTGCCGCACACCGCGAAGGCCGGCACCCAGGTGGGCACCCTCACCGTCGGCGACGGCGGCGCCGACGGCGCGGTGAAGATCCCGGTCGCTCTCCAGAAAGACCTGGTCGAACCCCGCTGGACGGACAAGCTGACCCGTCTGGGCTGACCTGTCCGGGCTGACTCGAATCGCGGGCCGGCCGCCGCTCCTCGAGGAGCGGCGGCCGGCCTGTCTGCGCCACCTCCTCGGGAAGCCTGCGAGATGGTGGCGTCCACCCTGCGTGCTAGCGTCCCGAATGGGGCAAGATGGCTGGACGGCGGCTTCCGGTGGCGGGCCGGCGCCACGGCAACTACAAGAACCACGGGAGTGCCTTCAGGTGGCCACAGCGGAGCCGACACACGCCGACGACGCCGAACCCGGCCGTCGTCCGGACGGGGCACCGGCCCCGCGAATACCACAGGGCACGTCGACCGATGAGCCTCGCCTGCGAGCACTGCTCACCCGACTGCGGTCCTCCCGCTGCGCGGACCTGGCCCGCCGGCACCCCGTCCTTACGATCACGGGCCTCGCCGGGGTGCTGCACCTCGTCTGGTTCTTCACCTTCGCGAACAGCGGCGGCGACCTCGCCGCGCAGGACGCGTGGGCGGAGTTCGTGGGACGGCACCCGGACTCGGCGTACAACCTCGCCTGGTACGGGGGCATGCACCCGGTGTCGTACAGCGTGGTGTCGCCGTATCTGATGTCGGTGCTCGGCGTCCGTACGACCATGATGATCGCCGGGACGGTCTCGGCCGGGCTGCTGACGCTCATCCTCATCCGCAGCCGTTCGGTCCGCGAGCCGTGGGGGCCGGCCCTGGCCGGGGTGTTCGGGTTGGTGTGCAACGCCCTCTCCGGGCGGGTGACCTTCGGCCTGGGCATGGCGTTCGCGCTGGGCGCGACGGCATGCGTCTTCTGCTGGCCGCACCGCTGGCGCCACAAGCGCTGGGCGAAGGCGCTGTGCGCCGCGCCGCTGGCCGCGCTCGCCACGATGTCCTCGCCGGTGGCGGGCCTGTTCGTCGGCCTGGTCGCGGTGGCGCTGTTCCTG
Organism: Streptomyces colonosanans; assembly: GCF_001866645.1. Lineage (GTDB taxonomy): Bacteria > Actinomycetota > Actinomycetes > Streptomycetales > Streptomycetaceae > Streptomyces > Streptomyces colonosanans. The sequence continues at coordinate 168,798 of NZ_MLYP01000002.1, read as the reverse complement.
CAGAAGCGCAGGCCGGGCGCGTGGGCGCTGGGCCTCGCGCCGTCCGTGGTGGTCGCGCTGTCGGCCTGGCTGTTCCCGTTCTCCGGAACGCAGCCGATGAACGTGGAGTCGACGACCCTGCCGGTCGTCTACGCGGTCTTCGTCTTCTTCCTGGTCCCCACGGAGTGGAAGACGGTACGGATCACATCGGCGGTGTACGCGCTCGCCGTGCTCCTGGTCTGGGTGATCAGCTCCCAGATCGGCTCGAACATCACCCGGCTCGCGATGGTGTTCGCCGGCGCGGCACTCATTGCGGCACTGCCGTTCACGGTGCCGCGCAGCCGGAAGTGGTACGCCCTCGTCGTCGCCTCCGTCGGCTTCTTCGTCTGGATCGGCATCAAGACGGTCAACGACATCGTCCACACGACCCCGGCGGCGTCCTGGGCGCGCGAACTCGCGCCGCTGGTGAACCAGCTCCAGGTGGTGGGCGCGGAGAAGGGCCGGGTGGAGGTGGTTCCGGCGCGCTCGCACCGGGAGGCGTCGGCGCTGGCCCCGTACGTGAACCTGGCCCGCGGCTGGAACCGGCAGGCCGACATGAAACGCAACCCGCTCTTCTACGACGACACGCTCAACTCCGCGAACTACCACGCGTGGCTGCAGCGCTGGTCCGTGCACTACGTGGTGCTGCCGAAGGGGGATCCGGACGGGAGCGGCGGCGGCGAGCGCGAACGCGAACTCGTCCAGCGGGGCATGCCGTACCTGAAGCAGATCTGGGGCGACGAGAACTGGCAGCTGTTCGCGATGACCGACCCCACCCCCATGGCGGATCCGCCGGCGGTGGTCGAACGGGCGGAGCAGAGCGAGCTGACGATCCAGGTGAAGAAGGCGGGCCGCGTCCTCATCCGCATCCCGTACTCGCCCTGGCTGGGCCTGGTCGACGAGAAGGGCAAGGGTGTCAAGCCGCCGCAGGAGACGGAGGAGTCCAAGCACCGGCTGGAGGGCACGCCGAAGAGTTACGACAACCTCAACGGCTGCCTGATCGAGGCTCCCGAGGACTCCTCGGGCGACAAGTGGACGGAACTGCTGGCCCCGCGTCCGGGCACCTACCGCGTGGGCGCGCCGTACCAGTTGCCGTGGGGGACGCCATGCCCGCAGGAGCTGCGCTGACGAGGGACGCTCCCCTCGTCGCGGCCCCTTGTGAAGCGGGACGCCGACAGCGCCGCGTGGCGGGCCCGTCAGCCCCGCTGCGCGGTGACGAGCACCTCGCCCGCGGCCGTGCGGGAGTACAGCACCGAGCGCCCCACCCGCCGCCGCTCCACCAGCCGCGCCTCCCGCAGCACCCTGAGGTGACGCCCGACCGAGCCGAGCCCCTGCCCGGTCACCGCGATCAACTGGCTCGTGCTCATGGGGGAGTCGAGGAGGACGAGGACCCCGGCCCGGGCGGGACCGAGCAGCGCGCCGAGGCTCTCCGGTACCGCCCTGCGCGAACCCTGTGCCAGCACGCCCGCACAGGGGTACACGAGGGCGTACCGGTCTGGCTCCTCCCAGGACACCCAGCCGGTCTGCGGGGTGACGGGGACGAAGAACAGCTCCGCACCGGAGATCTCGCGCGGCGGGTACTCGTGGAGGTTGACCTGGAGCCGGTTGCCGCCGAGCCAGCGCGTACGGCCAGGTCGCAGCGCGTCCATCGCGGCAGCCCAGCCGCCCTGGCTCAACTGGGTGGTTCGCGCGATCACATCGGCCTCCAGGATGCGCCGCCGCCGGTCCCAGTACGGCTGTACGGTCTCGGCCCAAACCCAGGTGAACAGATCGGCGGCACGCTCGGGCAGGTCGTCGCGGTCCAGTAGGGCGGGAAGCGGCCCGCGCAGGGCGACGGCGACGTTGCCGCGGGCCTTGGCGGGGGAGGCCGCCCGGACCCGGGCCACACCCTCCTCGAAGCTCTCCCCGTCCCTCGGAGTGGGGGTGAGGAAGTCCGCGATCCACGCCGGCCCGAGCCCGCATCGCACCAGCAGCGCGGTCACGGGATCACCGGCCAGCCGCCCGCGGTAGGCGGGCAGATGGGCGTCCAGCCAGGCGCGCTCCCCGGGGTGGGAGGCGGTTCCCCTGTGCAGCAGCTTCAGGCTCGCGAACACCTCGGCGAGCGGCGAGAGCAGGAACCGGCTCCCGGCGAGGGTGTCGGCGTTGACGTACCAGAGCCCCATGGCGCCGCCCCTCCATGTTTCGCGTGTACGCGAAACACTAACGATCGCGCTCGCCGTCTGCCCAGACTCCCCGCATGCGCAGCTACTCCGACCTGTTCCGCACCCGGGAGTTCACGCCGTTCTTCCTGTCCACCTCCCTGCAGACGGCCGCGATGACGCTCGGCGGCCTGGCGCTCGGCACGCTGGTGTACCGGGCCACCGACTCGCCCCTGCTGTCGGCCATCAGCATGTTCGGTCTGCAACTGGCGCAGGTCGTGGGTGCGACGACGCTGCTGTCGGCGGCGGACAGGCTGCCGCCGCGCGCGACGATGACGGGCATCGCGTGCGCGTTCGCGGCCGGTACGGCGCTGATGGCGGCGCCGGGCCTGCCGATCGCGTGGCTCTTCGCGCTGCTCCTCCTCCTCGGCCTGATCCAGTCGCTCGGCGGCGGGGTCCGCTGGGGTCTGCTGAACGAGATCCTGTCCAAGGACGGCTATCTGCTGGGCCGTTCGGTCTTCAACATGATGAGCGGGATCATGCAGATCGCCGGGTACGGGACGGGTGGCGTGCTGGTGGCGCTGCTGTCACCGCGCACCACCCTCGTCGTGGCGGCGGCCCTGTACCTCGCGGCGGCGATCGGCCTCCGTTTCGGCCTGACCCGCCGCGCTCCCCGTACCTCCGGCCGCCCGTCGATCGCACAGACCTGGCGCACCAACGCGCTGCTGTGGTCGTCCCCGCAGCGCCGGACGACGTACCTTCTGCTCTGGATCCCCAACGGCCTGGTCGTCGGCTGCGAGTCGCTGTACGTCTCCTACGCCCCCGACCGCGCCGGTGCGCTGTTCGCCAGCGCGGCGTTCGGCATGTTCGTCGGGGACGTCACCACGGGCCGCCTGCTGCCGCCCGCCCTGCGCCGCCGCCTGGGCATTCCGTTCCTGCTGCTCCTGGCGGCCCCGTACCTGCTGTTCGCCCTGCAACCCGCCGTGCCCGCGGCGGCGGCCTGCGTGGCACTGGCCTCGGTGGGCTTCGGCTCGAGCCTGATCCAGCAAGAGCAGTTGATGCGGCTGACCCCGGAGGAACTCAGCGGCCACGCCCTCGGCCTGCACTCCGCGGGCATGCTCACGATGCAGGGCGTGAGCGCGGCGCTGGCGGGCGGGATCGCCCAACTCGCCGATCCGGGAGCGGCGATGACGGTGATGGCGGCGGCCTCGCTCGCGGTGACGCTCACACTGTCCGTGCCGGCCCGGTACCGGCAGCGCGGGGCCGAGGAAGTCCCGGTGCGGGGCGCCGCACCGGGCGAACGCCCGCTGGCGGGAGAACGTTGAGCCGTCGCGCGCGAGGAGGCGCCACTCTGCGCGGGTTACGGCAGGGTGGGGACCGATGGGCTGGGAACGGCCTTGCTCTCCTGCACCGACGGCGCGCTCCGCGCCGGGCTCGGTGTTCCGGACGGTTCGCGGGTGGGTTCGGGCGGGCCGTCCGGGGTGCCGGACTCGTGGGGCCGGGGCTTCGTGGGGGGATGGGAGGTGACGGGCGCGGGTGACGCCGATGGGCTGGTGGGCTCCGCAGTACGGCTCGTGGGCGGCGGTGCGGCGGGGACCGCCGGGGACGCGGGCGTCCCGGGTGCCGCCAGACGCAGCGGCAGCGCGATGAGAACGGCAACGGCGCAGGACACGCCCACCCCGACCGAGGCGCGCAGCAGCCGGCGGCGGGCCGCGGTGCGGCGGATCGCCTCATAGCGGCCGGGGGGCGGGCCGAGGTAGTCGGTGGAGGGCTGCAGGAGCACCACGAGCGGGTCGTCGGCTGCGAACTCCGGGTCGTCGTCAAAGCGTGTGCTCAAGGCTTCTCCTCAGGTGGACGCGGAGCAGTTCTCGGGCCGCGTGGAGGTCGGCCTTGACGGTTCCTTCCTTGCGCCCGGTCAGCGCGGACACCTCCCGGATCGGCATGTCAGCGTAGTAGTGAAGCAGGATCGGGACACGCAGTCGTTCCGGCAGCGACTGCACGAGCATGCGTACCGACGGGTCGGCCTGTTCGGTGTGGGGGCGGACGGCGGCTTCCGAGGTGACGCGGCGCAGGGCATTGCGCTCGCGCTCCAGCTTGCGCCAGTGGTCCCGGACGAGGTTGGCCGCGGTGACGTAGAGGAAGCCGCGGGGTTCCTCCACGGACGTCCAGCGGGCCCAGAGCCGGGTGAAGGCCTCCGAGGCGACCTCGTGGGCCGTCTCGTCGTCGTCGACGAGACGGCGGCACCAGCCGGCCAGGCGCGGGTAGAGGGCGGCGAACAACTCGGACGCTGCCTTGTCGCGGGACCGTTTCAACGCTCTCCATGGTCGTGAGGGCACTCGTGGGGAAGGACCCCGGGCCGACGGCGTACGTTCCGCCTGCCCGGGATCGGTGACGTCATGTCAAGGGCTGGTGGAGCTGAGCGTGGCAAAGACGATCACGTTGTCGCGGTAGCCGTCGCCGGTACGGGGGCCGGCGCAGGTGATGAGCCGCAGCTCCGGACGGTCCACGTCCCCGTAGACGTCGTCCGCCGGGAAGTCCGCCTTGGCGACCGTCCGTACGGCGCTGACGGTGAAGGCGGCCTTTGTGCCGTTCTCCAGGCGCGCCGTGATCCGGTCACCTTGGTGCAGCTGCGCGAGGTGACGGAAGACCCCGTCCCCGTAGGAGCCGACCGTGACATGGCCGAGGATGACCGACGGACCGACCTGACCCGGGGTCGGCGAGTGCCCGTACCAGCCCGCCCGGTCGTGTGCCGTGATCGGGGGCACCTGCACACTGCCGTCCGGCGCCAGTCCCAGCCGTATGACCGGGGTGTCGACGCCGATGGCCGGGATCCGTAGCCTGACCGGCGTCGAACGCCTCAGGGCATGCGCCGCGTTCGCGGAGGTCGACGAGGGCGGTGGCGTACTGCCGGAGCCCGCGGCCGCGGACTGGTGGGCCTGAGGGCCGCCGCAACCCACCAGCACCGCGGCCAGGGCCGCGGTCGCGAAGGTGCGCCTGGAGAGCGGGGTCATGCCCCGGTCGCCCGCCGACGGCGTACGACGAAGACCGTCGCGCCGCCCGCGGCGAGCACCGCGGCAGCGCCGCCGCCGATCAGTGCGCCCTGGTTCCCGGATCCCGAGGACGCCGCCGTCACTCCGGTGTCGGGCGCGCCCTTCGGGACGACGGAAACCTGGCCCCCGGCCGGCGGCCGGCTCGGCTCGGCGCTCGGAACCGAGCTGACGGAAGGCGTCGGCCGGGGCGGCACGGCACTGGGAGCCGAGGCCTCGGCGGTCGGCGCCGCACTGGGAGTGGCGGTGTGAGCCGGGGAGGAGGTGGCCGGGACGGGTTCGGCGGTCGGGCTCGCGTCGGCGAACGCGGGCACGGTGCCCGCCAGTACGGCGGTGCACGCGAGTGCCAGGGAACTGAGGACGGTGCGGCGCATGGAATCGCTCTCTTTCGTCGGTCCGCCCGGTACGGCGGGCTGAGGGACGGATCGAGCGGAGAGACGAGGCAGCGACCGAACAGGTTGTAAAGAAAAGGCAAAGTGGACGAGTGTGGCGCGGGCCTTGGATCGCCGGGGCCGTACGCACCCCGGTGGGAGGACGCGTCAGTGGACCGAGAGACCGCCGTCCACGAAGATCGACTGGCCGGTGACATACGCGGACGCGCGGCTCGCCAGGAACACCGCCGCGCCCGCGAAGTCCTCCGCCAGGCCGTTGCGCCCGACCAGCGTGCGGGCGGCGAGCTCGGCCACCGTGGCCGGATCGGAGGACAGCCGCCGGTTCAGCGGGGTCATCACGAAGCCCGGGACGAGGGTGTTGCAGGTGACGCCGTACGGGGACCACGCCTCCGCCTGTGAGCGGGCCAGCGACTCGAGGCCGCCCTTGGACACGCCGTACGCGCCGCTCTGGACGAAGGCCCGGTGCGCCTGCTGGGAGGTGATGTGGACGATCCGCCCGAAGCCCCGCTCGGCCATGCCCGGGCCGAAGCGCTGCCCGAGGAGGAAGGGCGCCTCGAGGTTCACCGCCATGGTGGCGTCCCACACCTCGTCCGTCAGATCGCCCATCGGCGGGCGCAGGTTGACCCCGGCGGAGTTGACGAGGATGTCCGGCTCGCCGAACACCGCCGCCGCCTCCTCGGCCGCCGCTCGCACACCGTCGCGCGTACTCAGGTCGGCGCTCACCCAGGCCGCTCGGCAACCATCGGCCACCAACTCGTCGACCGTGGCGATCAGTTCCGCCTCCTTGCGCGCGATGACCACGACCTTGGCCCCGGCATGCGCGAGGGCTTTGGCGATGGCCCGGCCGATCCCCGAACTCCCCCCGGTGACGAGTGCGACCCGGCCCTCCAGCGAGAAGAGTTCGGTGAGGTAGGACTGCGAGGTCATCTTCACACCCCAGATATCGGTGACGTTGTCGGGTCGGCCCGGACCGAGGTCCGTCCGGCCGACCATACGCGACCCGTCGGGAGCCGGATCGGGCCCTCCGAGCGATGACGCCGGCGGGGGCGCGTCGCCTGGCTGGATGCCGACAGGGCCGTGTCCACGGAGGTGGTGTACCAGGCCGAAGCACGGCGAGAGCCCCGAGGCCACGGCAATCCGCAGACTCGGAGTTCTCGTGAGACCGGGGCGGGGGCTCCCTGCTTCTTCTTGCCCCGGGTCTTGTCCCCGGTCTTGGTGAGCTGGGTTATTGCCGGTGAGAGCCCTGGGCTGGAGTTTCAATGAACCCGGTCAAGCACCCCGGCCTGGGGCTTGGAGCACTGGTTCGGAAGACGCCGTATGCGGATGGCGGCTGTCCTGGCAACTCTCCGACCTGGGGCGGAGCGCGATCGGCCCTGAGATCAAGCCTCGACTTTGCGGGCGAGCAGGTGAACCGACTGGAACTGCCGTCGGTCGGTGAGCTGTGGCTCGTGAACCATCCGGGCTACCTCGGCCAACCCGGACTCGCGCAGCATCGCGGCGAGGTGATCCGGCGACCACCGATAGGCCGGCGCAACCGTGTGATCGAAGACCTGCGTCGGACGAGACGGGTCATCGCTGGCCCAAAAGCCCACCAGAAGGTGGCCGCCAGGTGCGAGCACACGGTGCAACTCGCCCAAAATGGCAGGGAGTTCTTGCGGTGGAGAGTGGATGATGGACCAGCGTGAGAGTGCGCCACCCAGCACACCGTCGGCGATGTTCACCGCGGCCATCGAGCCCACGTCGAACCGCAGGCCCGGATAGTCATGCCGAGCCAACTCGATCATCGCAGGAGAGGCGTCAACGCCAAACGCCTCCAGCCCCAACTCGTTCAGATAAGCGGTGATATGACCAGGTCCACATCCCAGATCCGCCACCTGACCGTTGCCACTCGCATTGACGACCTCGGCGAAGCCGGCCAAGATCGCACGCTCCAGCGGCCTGTCACGCAGATCGTCGCGGAACAGCTGCGCGTACAGGGGGGCAGCAGCGTCGTAGGCCTCGCGGGTGGCGCTGAGGGCATCGTGTTCGACCATGGCCGCGACAGTAGCTTCTGGCGCCGAGGTGAGCCGAGAGATTCACGATCTTCACTCCCGCCCTGACCCGGGTGGTTGGTCAGGGGCCGTCGTCGTGTCCGACCACCATGGCTGTCCGGTGTCCCCGTAGGTTCCTGCCGCATCGGGCACGGATGGGGCACAGGCGAATTGCAAGTTGTTGATGTGCCTGCCGGCGCTGAAGACCGGCCCGGGCACGCACTGATTGGTGGCGTTGGCACTCAGGCCAAGAGCCATGGTGCGGCGGGCGGAAGCGATCTCTGGGCGCGTCGTCTGGCTGTGTACCCCCCGATGCCGAGCAGAGTCAGCGCAATCCCGAGGCCTCCGGTTGTCACCAGCACTGTTGGCGCGGCGGAGTTCTCCATGACTCGCCCCTGCACTCCGGAGGCCGCGAAGCTGCCCGACTGTTCACTGAGGTGGTAACGCGAGTCATTGGAGTTCGCACGGTGGTCGCCGAGCACGAACAACCGCCCCTCCGGGACCTTCACGTCGTACGGGTCGACCCCCAGGTCCTCGTAGACATCCTTCACATACGGCTCGTCGAGTGGCTTTCCGTTCACCGTGACCCGATTCCCGGCCCCCACCACGTGATCGCCACCTATCCCGATGATCCGCCGCAACACCGGTTCCGCCATATAGCGCTCGGGCGGATCGATGAGTACGACATCACCTCGACGTATCTCGGTCGCGTCGATCTGCTCGATCAACAGTCGATCACCCGGGCGGAAAGTGGGCCTCATCGAGTCGCCCGTTTCTGTGACCATCTTGTAGTTCGCGAGGGTGTACACGATGACCCCTACCAGGAGGGCCAACCCGAATGGTGCCAACACCCAGGCCACATCTCTCAACCTGGCGAACGTCTGCCGCATGAGCATCCCTCCCCTTGAACCGCCCGACGGCTGTGCGGGCCAGCAGAGGCTATGTGACCTCGGTACGGAAACGCACCCGGCTCCTATCCCCGCTGATCACCCGAGGTCGACGCCTCTCCTCAGTGCCACCACCCTCCCCAGCTCCCATCCCGTCTGCCGTCGACCCACACACCGTGGAGCGGGCGTGGTTCCTGGCGTCCAGGTGGAGCGCGATTCCGCGGCCACTTCTCCACCAAGTCCCGCCGCTGCTCGACCACGCTCGGTGCCCTTCGGGACGCCCGCGCCGAGTGGCGACGAGCACAAGCCACTGCTGCCGGCACAGCCGATCTGAACACAACGTCACCAGTAGGTGCCTGGCGCGGGAAAACACCCCTCCGTAGTTCTCCCGTCTTCAGCGGGTTTCCCGGCCTCCTGTGTGCTGGATCCGTTCTGACCGGGGCCGTCCGAGAGGCGGTCGGCGGGCCCCCGCATGGCAGGCGTGAGACGTCGGCTGCTGCTATGGCGGATCGTCCGCTTCATGCCGACCATTCGCCCGCACCTCCGTCGTGGCCGCCGTGGGACCCCTTCGCCGGCCGCTGAGAATGGTGGCGATCGGCAGTGCTGCTGCCAGGCCGCTGAGGAGGACGGCGGCGAGCGCCCCGAGGATGGCGGGCTGGTTGTCGAAGGCGATGCCGATCGCGGCCAGCGCGGGACCGGCATTGCGTACCGACGCGACACTGCCCATGGTGGTACGTCGCACGGGCGGACCCGTGGCCAGCAGCGTTCCTATGGCGAAGGCGGCGGCCGAGAGCAGGAACCCGGCGAGGAGGGCGAAGGAGCCCAGGAGCGCGACGACGCCCCGCCAGTTGCCGAGCAGCATGCCCGCCAGCACGATCAGAAACGTGACGTTGGAGACGGACACTGCCGCGGCGTGCCATGACCGTGCGGTGGGCTCCGCGTAGCGGCGTAGCAGCAGGCCGATGGCGAACGGTACGAGTTGCAGCAGGGCCACGGTCCGGACCAGCGCTCCGACGTCGAGGGAGACGTTGCTGCCGACGCCGGAGGCGGTCAGCAGGCCGTTGACCGTGGGGGCGAAGGTGATGCTGCCGACGGAGGCGAGCAGCACCTGCATGGCCGCTCCGCCGACGACGTCACCGCGTTGCACCATGGCGAGTTTCGCCCCGAAAGGGCCGCCCGGGGACGAGGCGACCAGGACGAGCGCGATGAAGGAGGCCGACGAAAGCCCGAACAGCGCACCGATGCCCCAGCCGAGCAGAGGGACGACCACCAAGTTGGCGATCAGCGCCGGCAACAGGAGCGGGACGTCGGTGAAGACGCCGCGCAGTGCCGATACGGTGGCGCCCAGGCCGGCGGCGAACATGGTGACCGCGATGAAGATGACGGTGACGGCGTTGAGTACCAGGTGCAGGGTCTCCATCTGGCTTCCCCCACTGTCAGTCGTGGAGCTCGCCGAGCCAGCGCAGGGCGGTCAGGCTCGGCAGGAAGCAGTACTCGCCTCCTCGGGTGACGACGAACCGCGGCAACGGGGCGAGGCGCCGGTGCAGCGGCCGCCGGGGAATGGTGAAGCCGGTGGAGCCGTCGTGGGATCCGGTGACCGGGTCCTTGGCGTCGTTCGCGCCGAAGAAGACGCCGTCGTTCATCCACTGCGACTGGACGAACTCGAACTGCCGCCCCAGGTGCGCCCCGACGAACGCGAACATCAGGCCGCGGTCGGCTCCGTCGTCCTCCAGTACTCCCTCGGGCAGCGGCGGACCGTAGACGGCGCCGCGTCGGATCATGCGGTGCAGCCGTACTTCCCCTGCTACCGCGGCATCGCGAGGGTTGGCCCGGCGGACGTGGCAGCCGCCCGGCGTCGTGAATCCCTCCGGATCGTCGCTCTCGTACAGGAAGGTGTTACGGCGGTACGGGTCAGCGCCGAGCGCGGGATCGTCGGCCTGCGGAGCCAGCGCCAGGGGAGCACCGCTGCGCCAGCGCCCCATGATCTTCGCGGCGATCAGTTCTTCGTCCTCGGGCCCGGTGGAGTTGTCCCTCAGATAGCGCCGGAACTCGGCGACTTTCTGATGGAGCTTGCGGAAGGCCGCGTAACTGCCGTTGCGTCCCAGCACGGTGGGCCGCGGGCTCTGGATGCCGCCGATCTCGTCCCGGTAGCCGAGGACGAACTCACCGGCCTTCAGCGGCACTTCCAGCTGGTTCGATCCCGGTATGCCGTTGCCTTCGACGGCCGGTTGGCTGACCCCGTCGCGATACCCGAAGTGCTCTGTCTCGGTGGGCAGCGCGTAGCAGTCCTGCCGCCATATCGCCGTCACACCGGACAGCCCGTCGTACGCCGGGCGGGCGTGGTCGACAGCCACCTCCAGCTGCGCGGGGTCGGGTGCCACCGCGGTGAACACCACATGGGCGTCGGGGCCGCCCAGTGGCGTCTCCCAGTGTTCCGGGCTGCTCTCGCCCACATCGCCGAGCGTCCCGGCCCGGGCCGCCATACCCTGCCGGAACTCCCAGGCGAAGGTGTCCAACGAAGCGCGCGGCACCCCCAGTGCCTCCAGACCGCGACAGGTGACGGCCACACTCACCCAGGTCTCCCCCAAGGGGCTGACCGGGTCCGCCGCGGAGGTCACCGCCGTACTCGCCCGCCGCATCAACTCCCGTCCGTGAGCCCGGTCGTCGATACGGAAGGCGAGGTAGGTCGCCGCATAGGGCGTCGGCCGGGGGCTGAGCACCCCGCGCTGGATGTCGTCGAGTTCCAGTGCCACGTTCGTGTGCTCGCTCACGGTTGACCTCCTGGCGGCCCTGTGCGGCCCCCTACGTGCTCCTGACCGGCCTACTTGGAGACGAGGTTGCGCCAGAAGTTCCGCAGGCTCTCGTCCCCGCCGAACAAGGAGCTGAAGATCGTCGAGTCCGCCAGGAGCAGATCGCCGGCGCGGTCTTCGCCGGGAGGCATCCACAGGAACATGTTGAACTCGGTGTTGCCGGCCTCGGTGAACGGATGCGGCCTGGACAGCTCGATCGGCTGCCTGGCCAGCACATGGACGGCGTCCGGTGCGTCGGTCGTCACGTCGTAGTGCGGCAGGTGCATGTGGAAGTTGAAGTTCGTCACCCCGTCCAGCCAGCCCTTCGGGTCCAGGTCCCGGACCGTGGACAGAGGGACGATCCGGTTGCCCTCACCCGTCGCCGGGCGCAGCCCGTACCGGTTCATGACCGGCACTCCGAGGCCCTGCATCAAGCCCCTGACGTAGGTGGCGAATCGCTGCTGGCGGGGGACCAGGGGATCGCCGTGATGGAGGTACTCCATCTCACGTTCCGACGGGTCGTCCGATGCGCCGACGTCGTGGTGCGGGCCCAGGACGAGACAGGCGTCCTCCCGGCCGAGGAACGCCCGCAGGGCCTCGATCTCACCGGGCTGCGCCTCCTGTCCGGTGACCATGTGGTCCAGCCCGAACACGAACATGACGTCCGTGTCGTCGAGCACCCGCTCGTCGAGCGGGGTCTGGAAACCCGCCTGGTCGATGCGCTGATAGACCGGTACGGGATGCCCCGTGACCTCCTCGACGAAGTCCTGGAACGGCACCCAGGCCAAGAAGAACAGCTCCAGTGCCCCGGCGATGCCCTGCTGGAAGCGGTACGGATCCGACCACTTGGGATCCTCGTAGGCCGGCCATGCCGTCCGCCTGACCTCGGTCATGGTGGAGAAGCGATTGTCCAGTTCGGCCGCGTTGCGACCGGCCTCGGCCGGATAGCTCCACGAGACGTAGATGCTCACCCGCCGCCCGTCAGGGGTGTATTTCCGTGGAATGTGCCTCTGGTTGTACGTGCGCGCGGTCCTGACCTCGCTCATGTCGATCGTCTCACTTCAGATGGCGTCTCACTGCGTCTGGCGTCTCACTGCATCTGGTCGAGCATCTCCGACAGGGCGCTCTTGATCTGCAGAGCCTTCTTGACCTCGTCCGCCGTCACGTACGGATACTCTCCGTACTCGATGAAGCTCGGACAGTGGTGTTCGCGCACGAAGTGCACGAACGCCTCGGGGTTCGTGCGCCAGTCCTCGGGAAATCCTTCGAGGTTCTCGAAGGCGGTGCTCACACCCGCCTTGGTGAACAGCGCGATGGCGTCCTCGGTGTACTTGTCGAAGTCGGTGTCGAAGATCGCCTGATACATGAAGCGCGTGTCGTCGTCGAACAGGACCCAGCGCAGGTAGTGCAGCTTCAGCGGCGCGAGAAGGTATGGATCCTGCTCCAGCGCCTTGGCCAGGGTGTAGCCGTACGCCCGCACCGTGTCGGCCCTGCCCGGTTTGACCTTCCCGATGATGGTGAACCCGTAGCAGGCCGGAGTTCGCGGAAAGACGGGGCCGTACTTCCCCTGTTCCAGATGGTCGGTCTCCTTGGGGATGACCATCGCCTGCGGTTTGATCTCCATGTCCGCTCCTCCCGCGTTCCAGAGGCCGGGACCGGACTACTTCCAGGGTTGCACGCGACGGTTGGGCGTGCCTGCTGAGCGGGAGGGAGCTGATCAACGGTTCCGGACCGCGATGACGTCAGTGCGTCAGGGTGACCTTGAGGACCACGATGAGCAGGCCGAGCACCAGGTTGATCGCCCCGACGGTCACGACCGTGCGGCCGGTGGCCCCCGCGTGCTTGGCGGCGACCGTGGACCAGCCGACATGACCGGCCAGCGCTACGCCCAGGGCCAGCCACGATGCCCCTCTCGGGCCGATGCCCAGCAGGGGTGTGACGGCGACTGCCACGGCTGGTGGGACGGCCGCCGTGACGATGGGCCACTCGGTCGCGCACATCCGCCGGATCTCTTGGGCGTTCACCGGCACGTACATGATCCGCTCGCCGAACAGTTGGGCGAAGACGTGGGTGGCCCAGAACACCACCGCGGTGCCGAGCAGCAGGAGAACGAGTTGCAGCCGCGGAAAGGGGCCGACCGAGGCCCCGACCACCACCGAGGCGGCGAGCAGCGAGCCGTACACGGCGCCGGTGTAATCCCGTTCCGGCGCGGCGTCCCCGTGCGGCTCCGGTGCGGGAGGACGACACTCCATGTTCACAGTGTGGTCACCCCTGCGAGACCTCGCACAACCATAGGTCGTTCGGCGTCCGGCTACCGTGCGCCTGATCCGCGCCGGGGAGCCGTAACCAAAGAGGCCGCCCCAGGGGGAAGCGCGGCGCCGTCCACTTCCACGCCGTCATCCGCCTCGACGGCCCCGACAGTGGAGACACCCCGCCCCCGGCCTGGGCCACCGCCGAACGGCGCCGACCCCTGGGGCGGCCACGACACCGCCGGACAGGAAGGACGGCTGGAAAGCGTGGGCCTACCCCTCGGTCGACCTGCTGCTGGTCGCCGCCTGGCGCCGGCTACGGCCGTTCCAGGGGCGGGTTCGAGGGACACCGTCACAGTGTCCGGCAAGTCCGCCGGCCATCGTCCTCCCGCTTGAAGAGGACGGAGCCGCCGGACTGCGTGGGCGGGCTGCACTCGGGACATGCGCCCCGGTCGTGGTTGCGAGCGTGTCGAGACGGGCCACCGTGGTGGCCCTTGCTAACGTCCGCTTCGCATAAATAGTCCGTAAAGGGCCGATTCACGTCCGCTGGTGGTCGAGAGGACACGGACCATGAACGACTTTTCCCGTCGCAGACTGCTCAAGGCGACGGCGGTCGCCGGTGCCGGCGCGATCGTCGTGCCGGGCGCCGCGGCCGCCGAAGCCCCCGGTGCGAGTGCCGTGACCGAGGCCTCCGTGGGCGAGGCGCACGGGGCGAAGTGCCCGCCCGCGAAGCTGACCGGCCGCATCGTCCGCCCCAACGACCCTGGGTACACGGACGCGCGCCTCGGTTGGGACCAGCTCTTCTCTCACTATCCGCTGGTGATCGTCTTCGCTCAGAACACCCAGGACGTAGTCAACGCCCTGACGTGGGCGCGGCAGAACGACGTCGCGCTGCGGATCCGGAGCGGCCGCCACAGCCTTGAGGGCTGGTCGAACGTCGACAGCGGCCTTGTGATCGACATCAGCGAGCTGAAGTCGGTCCACATCGATAGCGCCGCTCGTGTCGCGACGGTCGGCTCCGGACTCAACCAGCTGGAAGCGGTGACCACGCTCGCGAAGCACAACTTCGCGGTGACGACTGGGACCGAAGGGAGTGTGGGCCTCGCCGGCGCCACGCTCGGCGGCGGCTTCGGCTTCCTCACCCGCTGGCTCGGCATGGCCTGCGACAGCCTGATCGGCGCCGAGGTCGTCGTCGCGGAAGGCGACGAGTGCGCCAAGGTGATCAAGGTCGATCGGAACCACAACTCGGACCTGCTCTGGGCGCTGCGCGGAGCGGGCAATGGCAACTTCGGGATCGTCACCTCGCTCACCTACAAAGTGGCCCCGCTGAAGAGCGTCACGTATGTGACGGCCACATGGGACGGAATCGGCGAGCTGCGTAGGGTCTTTGACGCCTGGCAGCGTACTGCGCCGTACGCCGACAACCGCCTCGGCACCCAGCTCGAAGTTCACCGGAACCAGACCCTGCTGTTCGCGGTCCTCGCGGAAGGAACACCCGCGGAAGCGAAGAAGCTGCTGGCCCCGATCCTGTCGGTCGACAGCCCCAAGGTGTCGATGCAGGTAGGAAACTGGGGCGAGGTGTATTCGGGATTCCAGATCCCGACCGAGGACGAACCCGCGAACTGGAAGTTCTACTCGCAGTTCACCAGGAAGCCGTTCCCGGGCAAGGCGATCGACGTGATCTCCTCGTTCATGAAGGACGCGCCCACGGACGACAGCAACTTCTTCACCCAGGCGTTCGGCGGGGCGGTCAGGAAGAGCCCCCGCGGCGGCACGGCGTTCCCACACCGCGACGCGCTCTTCTACTCCGAGCCCGGCGTCGGCTGGGGCACCCGTTCCGACCAGCCGGGCATCTGCGATCCGCTCACCCCGCAGGCCCAGGCTTGGATCGCCGAATTCAGCCAGGCACTGCGCCCCTACGTGGACGGCGCCTACGTCAACGTGCCGAACATCGGCATGCAGGACTGGGAGACCGCCTACTGGGGATCCAACCTCGGCCGACTGCGAAACATCAAGGCGAAGTACGACCCGCACAACGTCTTCCAGTACGACCAGAGCATCCCGCCCGCGTCCCGCTGGGACTGAGATCTCTCCGTTATTACCCTTCGGGTCCACCCCCTGGGAGGGCGCCACGTGATTCTGGACGGGCCAGCCGACCTGGAGCCTTCTGTGACCAAGGTGATCGAGGTGGCCGGTGCCCTCGTTTCCCTCTTCAGGTTCATGCAGACCCTGCACCAAGTAGCGGACGCCGAAGGAACTTCCACAACGGCTTACAACACTTCGCAGCTTCCGGATCAGCTCAAGTCACTGGAGCAGGGAGTTAGGGCGTTTCTCCTGCAAGCAGGCGCCGCGCTGGATGACTAGACAGGCATCAGTTCTCCGGGCTTAGGCATGGCTGTACCAGTGTCGCAGATCCAATCGGGTGACCTGCGGCTGTCGCTCCGGACGACTGTCGTCAGTAGTCGTCACCGGTCGCGGCCTCGGACGGCCCACAGACGGCCCAGGGGCGAACACGCATCGGCTGCTGGCCACTCGTCGAGCCGCATGACCTGGTGGGTATGGGGCTACCGTCCGCGGACGGCGGCGCCCCGGGAGACGAAACTCCGCGCGTGCTGAGGGAGACTGGCGGCCTTCAGCGCACTGAATCTCCCGCTCGCCACGAGTTGGAACTTGACACCCTCCCGGCCTTCGGGGTGCTCGTAGCCGTCGGGGAGGAACCGCCGGTAGTGCTCGCTGGCGCGTTCGAAGAACTGCGGGCGCTCGGAGCGGGAGAGGCATCCCTCGAGATTGAGAAGGAAGAGGTAATGACGAATCATACGAGTGAAGAGAAAGGGAGCCACAACGTCCAGCGCGTCGCGCTCCTCGAGCAAGCCGAAGCTCTCTTCGTACCGGCCGAAGACGTCGAAGTGGGTGCCGTCCGGTGAGCCTGCGGGGTGTTGAGTGTGCCGACGACGGATCTGGACGCAGTTCCATTTCAGTACGGCGACCCGGTCGGCGGCGAGCATTGCGCGGTGGATGACTGTGATCTCCTCGTGGAGACCGTCAGGGAACGCGAGTTCCTGCCGGATCCACAAGTCGCGGCGGACCAAACGGTCCCAGGAGTAGGCGGGAGCACCGAACATCTGGGGCTGGTCGATCGAGGCGAAGGGCTCACGTCCCTGCTGGGCAAGCAGGCCAGCGGCGGCACTGGGCCACGAGCGGCCGCGATGGAGGCGAGTGTGCCCGAAGAGAAGAACGTCCGGCTCGTCTGCCGATTGCAGCTGATCACCCATCGCCTGAAGCGTTTCACCCCCGATGATGTGATCGCTGTCCAGGAACAGCAGGTAGTCACCGGCGGCGCGCTCCGCCCCCGCGTTGCGTATCCGGCCGATGCCGACGACGCCCGTCAGCCGCACGACCGAGACCCGCCCATCGCGCCGAGCATAGTCATCCACCAAGCCCGCAGGGCATTCAGCAGACTGGTCGAGGACCGCGACAACCTCCACGTCCCGGAAGGACTGGTTCAGTATCGAATCCAGGCAGACCTTCAGCTGTCCCTGAAGGTCGTGCGCGGCGACTATGACACTGATCATCGGGGAAGCAAGCACAGTGATCGAACATAGGTGGACAGCTCACAGCGTGACAAGTCCCTCGGGCACCCAGTCCACAGCAACATACAAATCTGCCGGCTCAGCCTTCCCAGGTTCGAATCCTGGCGCCGCCTCACTTGGGAGTATCCGTCCCTGACCAGCGAGTTTGGTCAGGGACGGATCTCTTGTGCGATCGCTTCCTCTCCTCGCCGTTCCCCGCTGGTCCCTGCTCGTTCTGGCGCGCGTGTGGCACGGCCCAGCATGTGCTGTCAGTCCGGTGCTACTCGTTCCGGCGCGCTTATGGCCCGCCTCGGCGACCTTGATCACACCTTCCAGGTGCGATCTCGGCGCATGGGGCATGGACGTGGGACGGCCCCACGCCGACCGGCCCGTGTGGTGGTGCCGGTGAACGGTGCGGGGCCGCTGACGGGATGCGTCAGGTCAGCCGGGCGGGTGCCGGGGTGCCGTAGAAGGTGATCGTCGGCCAGCCCCGGCGGACAGCGAGTTCGTTGAGCAGGTCGGCGATCTCTTGCGGGGAGATGTCGTAGTGGGCGGGCGTCTCCTCGGTCCTCACGCTGAACTTGATCTGCAGGCTGGCGGGAGTGTCAGCGCCGATGTTCATGCCGACCCTGCCTTCGAAGAGGGTCCCCGCGGGGAAGTCGGCCGAGGCGGTCTGCGCCTGGGGCTCGGCGGCCTGGGCCGGCTGCGCCGCCGCCGCGCCGCCCAGGACCGCACCCGCGGCGGTCGTCCCGGAGTATCCGAGCAGGGATCGTCTGGACATGCCGGACATGGCGCCCCTCCCATTCACCGGCCCTGCGGGCGCCCCCCGGGGCCGTCGCGAGATCGTACGCGTGATCGACAACTGTGCGCGGCTGAATGACGTCGGCCGGTGAAGGACCGCTGGGCGTCGGGTGACTGGCCGGTCGTCGTCCAGTGGAAGTCCGGGTGCTGTTTGCTCCACCACGCCAAGCATCACGCCGCGGCGTTTCGTCAGACCTTCTCGACTCGCACGGAGTGTCCCGCGAGGAGTTGATTCATGTCGTCGGTGTCGGAGGTGAAGACGGTTGCCTGAACTCCCTGCGCGGCTTCCCGCCCGGCCACAGCCGCCAGGACGGCGTCGATGGCGTACTTGTGCCCATGCAGGCCGGCTACTTGCAGCATGTCGCGCGCCATGGCGATCACCTGGTCGTCCGTGTGCACGACGCGGATCCGGGACAGCGTCCAGTCCCAAAGTGCCTGTCTCGACGTTTCGCGAGGGTCCCATGCCTCCAAGGTCGTGAGCGCCGAGGTGACGATCGGGATGTCGAGCCGCGGAGCCGTCTTGATCAGCGCAGCCATCTCCCGATCGCCCCGGACCGCCTTGGAGAGAGCCTCGGAGTCGAATACGAAGACGCGCTGTCGGGGCCGATGCACCTTCGCTCGGGCGGTGCGGCTCACGCGGCCTCGTCCGAGCGCGATCGGTGCTCGTCATGCCAGCCGTCGATGGCGGCGATGCGCTCCAGTGCCGCTTGCTGCTCGTCGTCCGTCACGGCGCCGTGCTCTTCTTCGAGGCGTTCGGCCAACTCGCGCAGTCGGTCCATGGCGTCCTGATGAGCGGCGGCGGCCGCGATGTAGCCGGACACCCCGCGCGCGTCGACACGCTCCTTGATCGACTCCACCAGCTCTTCCGGCACTGTGATGGTGATCTTCCGGGTTGCCATACTTCGAGTATGCCATGTTCTGTGTGTCGGGGCTTGCTCTCCCCGGAGGGTTCGCCCCCGCAGCCCAGGGGTGTGCGAGCACTGCCTTCGAAGCGAAGCTCGAGCCCGGCGGCGCGGAGAAACCCGGCCCGGAGTCCATGCCGGATGGTGCTGTTCCGATGGGCGTATTCGGGGGGTCAACTTCCCACCCGCTCACGCAAACGCCCCAGGACAAGGGGTTTCAAGGCCGAACGGAACGCCTCCCTGGGGAGAAACCCCAGGGAGCTGGCCCTTCATCGTGTGCCCCCGGCAGGATTCGAACCTGCGACACCCACTTCAGGAGAGACGTAGAGGAGCCTTGCCTGTGACCTGCGGCTTTCATGGCCGAGCTAGCAGGCATGGATACGTCCGCCAGACGCCTTTGTTGACCGCGGCTGACCCTCGTATCTGGCACGGCTGTGGCACGAGACCTCTTCGTCTCGAACTACTGGCCGTATGGCCATTGTGGTCCAGGGTGCTGCTCATGCGGGTACCGAGGGCCACTGACGGTCAACCGGAGGCGTGGTGGTTGCCTAAACAGCGTGGTAGGTCCTACTGCCCTGCCGATGAGTACCCGTACTCATGCCTGAGCGCGCCCTCCGGCCCACTGTGGGGAGCACCAACCCGCACTGACCTGAAGGACCCGCGATGCCGACTGCCTCCCGCCCACGCCGCATCCCGCGCCTGCTCCTTGCGCTTGCCACGGACAACTGGCTCGCTCGGGGCTATCTGGCTGTATTCGCCGTCTGCGTCCTGGTCATGTTCCTCTTGCCCGAGAGCGCCTACGCTGCGAGCCCTCTGATGCTCACGGCGCCCCTCTCCCTCCTGGGTGTGGTCCTCCCCTTCGGTCCTGGCACCGAGGGAGGCGGGGCAGTCGAGGTGCCGGCCATCGGCTTCTGGGCCGTATGGCTCCTCCTGTGCGCTCTCGTGAACGCCGCCGTGCTCGGCGCCCTGGTCAGGAGGTCCGCGACCGCCACATCGTCTGGCCGGAGTGCGCCCCTCCCGCGCATTTCGAATCCCCCTGAACAGGAGGGAACGGACTTGGCACCTTCGGCACGCCCACGCCTGCGGAGGGCTCGGGCCCTGCTGGCGCCCGCGGTGGACAACTGGCTCGCGCGTGGGTATCTCGTGGTGGTCGCGGCGTCGCTGGGATTCTTCCTGTGCGCCGCGTTCGTGTTGCCGGACCCGGGGTTCGCCGGGATCTGGCCGCTCATGGCGACGGCGCCGCTTAGCATCCTCGCCTTGCTGGTGGCGGCACCTGCGGAATATTCCTCGCTCGCCTGGCTGAGCCCGGTGGTCTTCTCCGCCGGTGTTGTCTTGTCCGGGTTGTTCAACGCCGTGCTGGTCGGCTTGCTCGCACGCAGGCTGCGGGCGCGGAAACCCCGCCCGGCCGCCTAAGCTCTGCCGCCCGGACCGCAAAGTGGGGATCCTGGAATAAGACGTCATGTGGGCGCCGGCTACTCAGCGCAGGGCCTGAGGAAGCAATGTCCGTAAGCCGACAGGACTGCCCTCAGTTTGGGAAGTTGAGATCACGGGCGGCCGACTCGGGCGCTGACCTGTGGCGAACGGCCGGGGCGTAGCCTCACCGGGCTCCGCTGCTTCACCGTGATTCCCCGCGCTCGCTCTGGTGCGCTTGTGGTGCGGCAGCGGTGCTGTGTCAGGAAAGGGATGCTAGTTGCGTCCTGGGAAGTGGTGTACGGGCTCCCATCTGATCCGGGCGTTTGCCCCGGCGTCGGAGTGAGTGTCCGGATACAAGAACGGCCACCGGCTGATCTTTCAAGACGACCAAGTCTTTGAAGGAGATCAGCGCGATGACCGCACCCGACAGTCTGCCCCTGCACGCCCTCGCGGAAGACAGCCTCGCCGCGGCGAGTCCCGATCTACTGCGCGCCATGGTCAAGACATTCGCCGACGCGCTCATGTCTGCTGAGGCAGATACCCTCTGCAACGCGGAATACGGGCAGGTCGGCGAGGAGAGGGTCAACCACCGCAACGGCTACCGCCCCCGTGAGTGGGACACCAGGGCGGGAACCGTCGAACTGGCCATCCCCAAGCTGCGGCAGGGAAGTTACTTCCCGCACTGGTGGTCGGCCTTGCGTTCGTAGCGGTGGTGGGGTCGTCGGCAGCCGGCGAGCCACGAGGCCGTCCGCTCGACGACCCATCGGTGGCGGCCGAGCCGCTCGGACGACTCGATGCCTTTGCGAGCGATGCGGTGTGGTCATGAGAGCCACGCTGCCTCCGACTGCCCAAAGAGCTCAGAGGGTGAGGCGAGCAGCACGGTGCGAAGCGCTGTGTCCATCCACCCGGGATCGATGGCCACGCCCATGGTGCGTTCCATGAGCGCGAAGGACTCGGCGCACAGGGTCTCCATGTGGAAGGCGACCCCTTCTGCCCAGGCGGGGACCTCCGGTTCCGGTTCCATCCAGGCCGCGTCCTCGAGTTCGAAGGGGTCGAACATGCCGTCTACGCGGCCGTCAAGGGCGTGCACGACCTGATACCTGGCATTGAGACTCCGGTAGACGCTGAAGAACTCGCCGCCGTCAACGGACGCTCGCCGGGCGATCTCCGGGATGCTGCCGTAGTAGCCCCACTCGATGGCAATAACATGCCGTTCGGCACTGACCACACGGAGCAGTTCGTAGTCTTCATACAGATGACCGGCTTGTTCTTCGACGGTCTCGGCGAAGGTCATCAGCCGTGACGCTCGGGGATCGCCACCGAAGGCCTGGATCACCTCGTCCTCCGTCTTCCCTGCGATGACAGAGAAGGTGAACGCGTCCGGCTCGTCGGCATCCGCCCATGCATACCGGGTGACGAGGTCTTCCCACTTCGCGGGGCCGTGTTGGTCCGATGCCCGAGGCGCGTCAGGAGTCATGGCGCCGCACCCTACAGAGCGGTCGGCGTAGCGACTTTGGCCGGGAGCTGCTTTGGCGCGAGTGATCATGGCCCCTTACGCTGGCCCGCGGATCGGGCAGGCTTGTGGACCCGGAAGCTGGCCGATCGCACGCGTGAGCGCAACGAGTCGGTGATCCGGCTGCACATCCTGCCCATCTTCGGGGCCGGGAGCGTGGCCGACGTGACGACAGCACGGGTTCGCGGCTGGCGCGGGAAGCTCCTGGCGGCGGGCATCGGTGAGCCGACGGTGGCCAAGGCGTACCAACTCCTGCGGGCCCTGATGAACACCGCCGTGGACGACGAACTGATCCGGCGCAACCCGTGCCGGATCAAGGGCGCAGACAGCTACGACGTGCCCGAGCGGCCGGTTCTCACGGTGTCGGAGGTCTTCGCCATCGCTGACGCCATCGGGCCGCGCTATCGGCTGCTCGTCCTCCTGGCGGCCTTCACCACCCTCCGCTTCGGTGAGCTGGCGGCTCTGCGGCGCAAGGACATCGACCTGGAGGCGCTGACCGTCACTGTCCGCCGCGCGCAGGCCGAATTGCAGACCGGCCAGCTCTTCGACAAGGCGCCGAAGTTCGCCGCCGGTGTGCGCGCGGTGTCCTTCCCGGCCGAGCTGCACTTTCACGACCTGCGGCACACGGGCAACACCCTCGCGTCCACGGCTGGGGCCAGCACACGGGAGCTGATGACCCGCATGGGCCGCAGCAGCTCGCGCGCCGCGTTGATCTACCGACACATGACCAGCGACCGTGACCGGGCCATCGCCGACCGGCTCGGTGTCATGATCCGCGGCGATGGGGGAGCGGCCGCTGGTTCGGCGGGGGCGAGACCCGAACAGCGGTAGCAGCGAATGCGTAGCCGTAACGCCTGAACTGTGAAGGGTCAGCCTGAGAGAAAACCTCTCGTGAGCTGGCCCTTCTGTCTGCGCCCGGCCTCTCGCTCGTTTCGCAGAATTCGTTAAATGCTTCCTTTGTGTGCTCTGCGTCCTCTAGTTGCGCTAGTCTTCGGTGGTCGACACCGACTGGCAAGGGGGAGGGCATGAGCCCAACTATTGAGGTTGATGAACAGACCTGTCGCTCCATCGAGTTCGCGGCGCGCATGGGCAATACCACTGCTGGCGAGGTTGTTGCTCGGCTCGTGAGAACCGCAAGCGTGCCGCCCTCTGCGCCGGCCGCCGCGAGCAAGGAGGGCGAGGGGAAGGAGCGCAAGGTCGACGTGTACGTCGACTACGAAGGTCATCGGACTCGCGGCAGCTATGACCGGGACACGAAGCGGATCGACATCACATCGGGGCCGCTTGCCGGGCAGAGCTTCAAGACGCCGACTGGGGCGGCGCGGGCCGTGGTGGCGCACTACAAGCCGGGCGTGAACCCGAACCGCAATGGCTGGTCGTTTTGGCTGCTTGATGATGGGTCCGGCGGGTTCCTGCAGGCCATCCGACACTCGGCATGAGTTCGCGGCGGGCGATCTGTTGTGCGGTTTCCCGCCCATGTGCGGGCGCGTCGCCCAGGGCGGGTGCGGGCGTAGTGGCACGTGTGTGGCACGAAGCCTGAAACGGCTAAGGGCCAGCTTGGGAGGAAAACCCTCCTGAGCTGGCCCTTCATCGTGTGCCCCCGGCAGGATTCGAACCTGCGACACCCGCTTTAGGAGTTCGATCCGAGCCCTGCCCGGTGGCGTCAGTACCCGGTCGGGTCGAACGTGCCGGGCCGCGTATGGGTGCCCGCGTCCGGTGCTGTTGATGTCACCCGTGGATGTCAGCAGAAGCTAGCGCTTCTTGCGGATCCTGCGCTTCTTCTCCTTGGCTTCCTTCTCCTTGCACTGGGCCACACGGTACGCGGATCACGGCCCCTGATGGAGTGGGCATCGGGATGTGCCGGAGGACATCGTCGGCTGTCAGACATGGAGCGGCAGGATTTTCTGCCGTTCCGTGTCATCCCCGCGCGTGGTGCGCTCCGTCGGACTGAGTAGAGACGAACGGAGGGCGCACCCTGTGCGTAGCGCAGACCTGGAGGAGTTCCGCGGCTTCGCCGAGGACCGGTTGCCGCACCTGCGGCGAACCGCGTACCTGATGTGTGGCGACTGGCACCACGCCGAGGACATCACGCAGACCGCGTTGACCAAGCTGTACGCGGTGTGGGGCAGACGGCATCGGATCGACAACCTGGAGGCCTACGCCCACCGGGTGTTGACCCGGGCCTGCATCGACCACACTCGGCGCCGCTGGCGGCGCGAGGACCCGACGTCCGCACTGCCCGACCGGGCCGGCCCGGGCGCCGACCCCGCGCTCGGCCTGCAGGTGCGCGCCGCGCTGGCCGTCCTGCCGCCGCGGCAGCGGGCCGTGGTGGTCCTGCGGTTCTGGGCCGACCTGGACATCAAGGCCACCGCCAAGGCGCTCGGCTGCACCGTCGGCACGGTCAAGACCCACAGCTCCCGGGCCCTCACCCGACTGCGTGAGCTGCTCGGCGAGAGCGACCCGTTCAACGAACTGTCCGTTGCCCCTGCTCCCCTGAAGGAAATGCTGTGACACACAACCACGCTCTCGACGGGCACGACGAGATGCAGGCCCTGCTCGCGGCCGGGCTCGACGCCGAACCGCCGCTGCGCTCCGGCACGGTGGACGCTGCGGTTGCGGCCGGACGGCGCCGCCGCAGTACCCGCATGGCCACCCGGGTCGGCGTCGGCGTGGCGGCCACCGCGGCGGTGGCCGCAGTGGTGGGCTACCCGACGGGCGGCGCCACCCCGGGGCCGGACACCACGACGGTGGCCGCCGACCCGCTGGTCGGCCCGCTGACCCTGGCCGGCTCGACCAGTGCCGCCCCGAAGCCGCTGCGCCCGGACTCCTTCGGATCCGGTTCCGGTCAGCCCACCGGCTGGAGCAGCGAGAAGCTGGGGAACACCCTGGCAGCGCTGCTTCCGGCAGCCGGCAGCAAGACAGCGACCAGTGGCGAATTCCCGGGCCGCACCTTCCGGGTCGTTTGGAGGTCCGCAGCCGGCCCGGTGGAGTTCCACGGCGGCGCCGAGTGGACCGCCGACGCGCCGCAGGTTCCGTTCTGCGCCACGATCGCGCTGCCCAAGGTCACCCCGCGCCCCGGCGCCCCGTCCCCGCAGGAGGTCGCCCCGCGCACCGACTGCCAGGTGGTCAAGCTCCCGGATGGCGCCCGAGGTGAGGCGATGACGCTGACCTTCCCGCAGGACGGCGAGGTCTCGCAGTACGTCCGCGTGCAGCGCGCCGACGGCCGGACGGTGGTGCTCCAGCAGTGGGCCGGGAAGCCGGGCGCGGCCCTGAAGATCAGCGACCTGGTGAAGATCGCCGACAATGCCGCCTGGCGGTTCTGACCGGCGCGGGTGTCCGGGCGCAGCCGCGCCCGGACACCCGTGTGCCTTGGGCGGCCCGGAACCCCAGCCCCAACGACCTGATCCCGCAGACCAGCAACGAGATCCAGCGCCTGCTTATCGCGCTCGTCACCCAGCCACTCCACGGCGCCGCCCACCGAGAGCCGTCGTCGCCGTGCCGTTTCGCTGCCCGCGCTCTGCATCACGCCCCTTCGCTGGCACCGCATGCGGCAGGCAGCTGCCCGCGCCAAGGCGGGGGAGAGGTGGCAGGACTCCGCCGACGTCTTCACCACCCGCACCGGCCGCCCGGTCGAGCCGCGGAACGTCTATCGCTCATTCACCCGCATCGCCCAGTCCGCCAGCCTCCGCGTCATCCGCCTGCACGACGCCCGGCATGGCACCGCGACCCTTCTCACGGCGGCCGGAGTCGCGCCCCGCGTCGTGATGGAGATCCTGGGGCACTCCCAGATCAGCATCACCATGGCGTCTACACCCACGTCGTCCAGGACACCCAGCGTGAGGCTATGAGTCACATGGACCGCCTGCTGCGGAGGCACCCCGGGTGTCATGACCGCCCCCGTTGATGACGCTCCTATAGACCGTCAAGCGGTCTGTGTGAGTGGTTTCGGTGTGTGGCGGGGACGGGTGAGGTGCGTGTAGACCTCGCGGGCGATGAAGCGTTTGAGGCAGCGGAGGATGTCCTTCTTGGACATGCCTTCGGCGGTGCGGCGGGCGACGTAGTTCTGGGTCCGCTGGTCGTAGCGCATGCGGACCAGCGCGATCACGTGGAGTGCGTGGTTGGCCCGGCGGTCGCCGCCGCGGTTGAGGCGGTGCCGGTTGGTGCGGCCCGAGATGGCCTGGATGGGGGCTGCCGCGCACAGGTGCGCGAACGATGCTTCCGAGGCGAGCCGCTCGGGGTTGTCGCCGGCGGTGATCAGGAGCTGGGTGGCGGCGGGCCAGACGCCGCAGGGCGGCACCACCCGAGTCGGCCGACATTTCATCAACAAGACAGCTTGTACGTCGGCCAGTTGGCGGGTCAGACCACCTCGGGCGGCACCACCGACATCCTCACAGTCAGGCGTGGATGTCAGCCTGCCCCCCGACGCGCACTCCGGCGGATCGGTGGAGCGGGGTGGCTGGGGGCCGGACCTCAGGAGCAGTCAAGTGTCACACCGCAGGTCGGCGTGGCTGTTGTGCGAGCACCTCTCCGGGATCCAACCACCGTGATCAACCGCCTGTAGGTGCTCGTATCGCTCGTTCGGGTGCGTATCCCGTGCAGGTGTCAGCCCCGATGTCCAGGATTGACCTCGCGATGTGTTTCCTCGTGAAGGTGAGAGAACATGCCGACGTACATCACGCTGCTGAACTGGACCGATCAGGGGGTCCGAGACTACAAGGACACCGCGAAGCGCGCTGAGACCTTCGGCGCAGCGGCACAGAAGATCGGGGCGAAGCTCCTGAACATCTACTGGACCGTCGGTCCATACGACCTCGTGGCCATCGTTGAGGCACCCGACGACGAAACTGCCACCGCAGCACTCCTGCATCTCGGCGGGGTGGGCAACATCCGTTCCACGACTCTGCGGGCCTTCGGCCAAGGGGAGATGGAACGCATCATCGCCAAGGCGACTGTCTGACGACCTCCACTCACTGCAAGCGGAGGCGTATGGTGAGCTGGCTGAGCAGGGCGCCTTACAGCCCTGCTGAGGGGCCCGAGTCGGCCACCTGCGTACAAGTCACGGCTACCACTTGCCGGTCAAGGTCGTCGGATTGCCGTGGACGGCCATGAAACCGCGGCGCGTGAGACGGAGCCTGATACGGGTGCTGCCGAGCGACCTCGGAGGGCGGTCTAGGCCGCCTGCCGTCAACTGCTGCCGTCAAAACGGCCCGGACCATGATCGGTCCGGGCCGTTTGTGCTGGTGCCCCCGGCAGGATGCGAACCTGCGACACCCGCTTTAGGAGATCTTCACTGCCTCTTGGCGGCCAGCCTCGCAGCGGTTCACCCGCATCGGCTGGGCTGGTCGGTGCCCTCCGTGGTGAGGCAAAGTACGCCTACGTTGCCGTCAGTTATTGCCGTCAGGCGCCATCCTTGCTGGCCGCTGGAAGAGTGCACCCGGCCTGCGGTGCTGTAGGGCCACGATTCGCGCAAGGGAGAAGCCGGCCGCCTTACAGCGGGCTCCGTCGATGGCGCGCTCCACCTTGACGTCCTGAACCACGCCCGCTCCACGGTGTGTGGGTCGACGGCGGACGGGATGGGAGCTTGGGTAAGTGGTGGGCTGAGGTAGCCGCGAGCCGAGGAGAAGACTGCGGCTCAGTACCAGAAGGCCTTGACGACGGCGTGCCCCGTGGGGACGGTCCGGTTGTAGAAGGCCCGCAGGTCGGTGTGGTGGGTGAGGAACCAGCCCTTGACCTCAGCCTCGTCGAAGGCGGAGAAGGGAGGCAGCACCTTCGGCCGGGCCGCCTCCCAAAGATCGTCGAACGAGACCGCCGCCAGGAAGGCCGCCACCTCGCGCACCTGGACGGGGCGGAGTATCAGAAACGGCGGCTGGTTGTGAGTGGCGTGGTACACCGGGCTGCCCCCGAAGACCGGGAGCTCCCAGTCATGAGAGCCCTGCAGGGTGCACGCCGCCCTGTAGACCTCATGGAGGGCGGGGAAGTGGTACTCCACGGCTTCGGCGGTTCCGGCCCGGCGTTCGGCCTGGAAGCGGTCGAAGTCCCCGGCGTCCTTCATGAACTCCTCCAGCCAGGCCCAGTCCTCTCGGATCTCGGACTCCGGCATGGCGCGCAGCTGCATCTCGATGCTCATGCCGCGCATTCTGGCCGAGGCACGCCGTGGCCCACGCCCGGCGAGCTCCGGAACCTTATCCAGGAGACAACGGACCGGCGCGGGCCGGCGTAAGGAACCGTGATCACTCGCGCCGAAGCAGCTCCCGGCTAAAACCACAGGGCAATCACCAACCATGCCCACAGTGCAGCCGACACCACCCCAAGAGCGATGTAAACGATCCTTGACCACTGCTCTGTGCTCACCAAGCTCCCCCTCCATGGACAACCAGCCCGGTAACTCTATGGCCGTGTCACCCCAAAAAGGCGGGCACCTCACTATAAGAAACGACGTGAGGCTTCCGTCGGGCCGTCTCTGGGCCGTCCGAGGGCACCCAGCAGCGGCCACGGATGACCAATGATGACCACTCCACAGGACGCCGGAACCGGTCGGACCAGCGCGCGCAGAGCGGGCCGAAGGCAGGAGCGTTGCGCGGAGCGGAACCGGAAAGCGCGCCGGGCGCCGATGGGGCACAGGCACAGGACGCTGATCTCCCGGCCATAGAGGGCGGGCTTCTCACCCTGGGCGTGCGGTGAGGGGGAGGGAGGGGTATCAGGGCAGGAGAAGACCCCACTGGACAGCCCAGGGTACGAATACGGCTCCAGCGGTCAGCAGAAGGCCGAGGCGAGCCCGCTCCGATCGTGACAGCACGGGCCGAGAGCGCCGCCACGTGACCGCGGTGCACACGGCCGCCACAACGGCGGCGACCGCGAGGCCCTGGAGGGCGAGCCAGGGCACTGTCCGGCCCAGGAGCACCGGGCCGATGATGTTGGCCGCGGTGATTACGCAGAACAGGAGGTAGCCGAGAGTCCCCACCGAGGCGGCCAGACCGGCTCCTGCTAGCCAGCGGGCCGACCAGCCCAGTGGTGCGGGGTGCCGGTCACCGCGAAGCTTTCGCACCGCACCTACCAGTGGGTACCCGGCGAAGCCGACAACGAACAACGAGATGGCCACGAGTTGGAGCCAGGGCGACTCGTACCAGGCCAGCGGGGCGAGCGCCTGGCTGAGCCGGTCCTGTTGTGGAGCGGGGCCGACGCTGACCGGCGGAAGGCCGCCGCCGTCGCTCAGCCGTTGAATCCACGAGGACTCGAAATCGGCGTAGTCGGCCGGAAGCGCCGAGGGCCGGTCGAAGCCGTCGTCTTCGGACAGGTTCAGGTTGTGGCGGACTGCTGGGACGAAGCGGATCGTGTAGTGGGTGTTGCCGCCCCGGGCCAGGGCTTTTCGGATGATCTGGGCGCTCTCCGCGGGAGCTGCCTCGTGGTCGAGTACCCCCCAGAGCGCCAGGACCGGCTGGTGGACGCGTTCCCACGCGGGCACCGGGTTGTAGTCGGCCTCGGGAAACAACCCCGCACCGACCAGCTGCCTGGTGGCGGTGTCCTGCATGGTGTCCGTCAGGGAACCGGACACCCGGTGATGGCGGAGGAACTCTCCATAGGCCCAGGCCTGTTGCCGGGCGGGGGTGAGTCCCACGGCACCTGCGGTGATCAGAAACGCCACGTCGGCAGAGCGACTGGCGGCAAGGGAGGCCGACCATGCTCCCTCCGAGAGTCCCCAGAGCCCGACCTTCCCCCGGTCGACGTCCGGCCGCTTCTGCAGGAGGCGGAAGGCGGCCAGTGCGTCGTCGGCGAGCACCGAGTAGTCCCGGTGGACCATCGAGTACCCGGTCGTTCGCTTGTCGTAGATCAGGGTGACCACGCCGTGGCGCGCGTAGGCCTCCGCAGCGGTCCGCAGCTCCGCCCGCTCGCCGGGCCCTGCTCCGGGCAGCATGACCAGACCGGGGTGCAGCTCAGTCGTGCCCCGCGATGGCGGAGCCACCAGCGTCCCGTGCAACTCGACGCCACCGGCCCCCACGAAGGAGACCTCGGTGGTGGTGAGGTCTGCGGGGCGGGCCACCGCGGAACCTGCGGGTAGAAGAACGATCGTGACGCACAGAAGGGCCGCGAAAAGTAATCCGCGGCGGCAGATCGCACTGAGCCTCACGCTGAGCAGTCCGTCCCTTTGTTGCTTCGTGACTCCCAGCACGCGCATGCAGGCCACCTCCGAGCTGTGGGCCGCCCCGGGCGGCCGTCGGTTCTGTCCCGTCAGCCTTGTCCACAGAAATCCGGTGATCCATGAGGAGCGCCCCCGCGGTGAGGGTGGGGGTAGCACCAGCCGCGATGCACCCCTCCTCTGGCAGCAAGCGGCATATTGCTCAGCGCGCGGCACGGGCGCCGGCCGGGCTGGAGCGGGGCGTAGACAGACAGGAGTGCAGCCCGGCCGGGGGCCGGGCCGCGCGTGGCGAGGTGTCTGTGGACGAGGCCCAGCAGCGGACGGTAGTGAAGGGGCGCTGGATGTTCGAGACGGCGTCAGGTTCCCCGCTGGTGACGCCGGATGCGTCCGCATCGGGCAATGCGATGACGCTGCAGGGCGGAGCACAGGTCGGGTCCGGCTGGGTCGACGGCGGCGTCACGCTCAACGGCGTCGACGGCTACGGAGTGACGTCCACGGTGCCCGTGGATACCCTGCCCGGTCGCCGGTTCCCCGGAGTACTGATCCAGGGCGACTTCCTGCACATCCTCCGCGGCGACCTGGCCGAGGTCGTGCGGGCCTGCGAGCGCGGCGACTTGGCCGAGGCAGGGGAATCTGCCGGCCTCCTGCTGGCGAGCCTCGATGCTCTGCTGGCGCGCTACTCCACGGCGTTGGAAGAGCATCAGATTAGGCGGCCGTACTGAGCGCCGAGGCCCTCAGCTTGGGAATCACCCGGTGCTTGAGCTTGTGCATGGCACCTGACCTGCGCGAATGAGCGGCGGTGGCCTCGTTCTGACTGCTTCACCGGACCCCGTATTGACCGCTGTTCACCGTTCCTACTGGCACGTTGTGGCACGGCTTCCCGAGCGGCGCCATGGGAGTCGTCCGGTTTGGAATGGGGGCGTGGCCCGGCGCGGTGGGGATCAACAGGATGCCGGTCAGGTGTGGGCTTGCCGTGCCACCGCTTACGCATCCGTGCCGAAGCCCTCGCCAGGCCGATGGGCGGTGGAGCCCGGGAAGCGGATCAGGTTGGGCCCTCTTTCATGACGGGCCGTCCGCTACTGGCTGTGCCTGGACGTTAAAGACAGCGGGCGTGCCGTGTGTTTAGATCAGCAGCGCCGGTGGACTGCTTACGGCGCCCAGCTCCACCGCAGACACAGGCTCGCTACTCTGCGCCCGATCTTGCGATCCAGCGAGCCACACCTTCGAAGGCGTTGAGTACCCACGTGTCATACGGTCCGAAGTGGTCCTGGCAGTCACGGCCGAGACGGTTGTACAGAGCTGCGGCCCCTCGTGCGTCGCCCGACTGGCCGGTGAGTTCGGCGTGCTCCATGCGCGTTTCGATCACTGCGTGGCCATACGGGCCGAACCGGAGTTCCAACTCGAAGATGCGATGATCCAATGCCCGAATACGCTCCGAGTGACCGGCATTGCTTTCCATGGCGTCAGGCAGGTGTGTCCGCCCCAACGCAGTGGCTACATCCTCAGCGCCCAGGGAATGTTGGATGTCGCTCATCACCACGGCTACCGCTTCGGCGCTTCGCGGGCGATCTCCCGGATCCTTGGCCAGGAGAATTCGGACGATGAGGTCGAGTTGATCGGGCACGCCTGGGCGGTGGGCGCTGGGTGGTGCCGGCAAGTTGTCCTGGTGCATTCTGCCCACGGTCATGGGGTCGTCCTGAGGGCTGCCGAAGGGTGGGCGCCCCGTCAGCATCTCGTACAGGACGCAGCCCACGGAGTACAGGTCACTGCGCACGCTGCCTGGGCTGCCGTCCCACCTCTCGGGCGCCTTGTACAGCGCGGTGCCGACACCCGTGTGGGACTGGGTGGCATCGGCGAAGGACGCGAGCCCGAAGTCAACGATCTTCACCTCGCCCTCGTTCGTGATCATGATGTTGTCGGGCTTGATGTCATGGTGGAGCACCTCGCGTGAGTGCGCGGCGTCCAGGCCCTCGCAGATCTCCTGTGTCCATCGCACGGTTCGCTCGAGCGTGAGGGTGGGTCCTTCCTTCAAATGGCCGGCGAGCGATCTGCCCTGGATGTATTCCATGACGATGTAGAGCTCACCCTCGTGTTCGCCCGTGTCGTAGATTTGCGCGACGTGGGCGTGGCTGACCCGAGCCATGGCAACGCTCTCCCGACCGAACCTTTTCAGCGTCCAATCGGTGAACTCCGTGGGAGCTCCCTGCTGGCGGAGGCGTCGTCGTGCGAGGAACTTCAGGGCTACGGTACGGCCGAGCCTCGTGTCCTCGGCCGGCCAGACGTCACCCATGGCACCGCTGACCGGGCGGTCCTTAACCTTGAAACGGCCGCCGACCAGCTTAGAGGTGTCCATCTGTTTCCTTTTCTGATCGCTGGCTGGATTCCCACGTCCGGCGATTAGTCCCGCTTATGGCTCTCTCCCCATCGAGTGAGGAGATCCAGCTGCTCCACCGCATCGTGCCAATCCTCGAGGAGGTCCTCGCACTGGTGGAGCGCCTTGTTCATCGTCGCGACAGCCTCGTGTCGCAATCGGTCTCCCTGATCACGTACGCGCCTCCTGCGGAACGGGACGCTTCCGAACTCCCAACCCGCCCCGGTGAACAGGCCGATCGTGAGCAGCGCGAAGAGCCAGCGAGCCGCGCCGTCGACGAACGGCACCACCAGCGCCAGGGTGAAGGTACCGATCACCAAGGCGGCTATCACGCGTGGCCATCTGCGCATTACAGCGTCCGACCGGTCCTGAGTCTGTCGCTCGATGTGCGTGGCGAGTTCATTGACAAGCTGGCCCGGCTGCACCATCAGCCGCGGGTCCGTCGGGACGGAGCAGTCCCAGCCTGCGACGCTCAACGTGATGTGACGCGGAAGGCGATCTCGGGAGGTGGTGACTAGGCGCTGTGCAGCCTCCTCCAAATCCGGCCAGATGGCCCGCAATGCCATGCGGCGAGCCGGCTGGCCGAGCCGCACTTCGTCCGGCTCGAATATGGCCTGATCGAGGAGCGTCATGAGTGCGACCGGGGCGGGTGCGGGGGACACTGACGATTCGTTTGCCCTGTCGGCTGCCACAAGGTCTCCGCCGTGGTCGATGATGCGCTCGAGCCGTCGCATCCTCTCGCGCATATCCGCTTCGTCCGGCTCGAGTTGGTCGATAAGGCGTTCGAGGGCGCTTTCCAAGTGGCCGCCGTTACCGACCGGCGTGTGGGCCCCGTCGACTCCGTCGAACCCGTCCGGAAACATGTGCTCGAGGTGGGTCAAAGTCTGGTCAGGCACGGTCGATAGTTCCCAAGCGCCCTGGAGTACCTCCCACTGGTCTCCGCATGTCTTGCGTAGAGCTGCGTACCGATTCTGGGCAAGGCGATTGCGCAAGTTCAGCAGCCGGGACTCCAGGTGGGTGCCACCGCGCGTGCCGGGCGATGTATACGCGCCGGTTGAGAGGGGCGAGCCGCCTTGGTTCCATCGCGCCATGGCCTGCTGGGTGTAACCAAGCGCCTTCTCGCCGAGTTCCTTGCCGGCGATCGCGTCCAGAACGACCAGGAAGTCCTGGCCCAGTTCATCGGGATCGAGCGACTGGAGGTAGAGGTCCATCCATGCAGCGGCTTCGGTCTCGTCTCCGAGGCGAGAACACGTCAACGAGAAGAAGAGGTTGGCCTTAGCAGCGTCCAAGGCGCAGGCGTGCGCCCGGGCGCGCTCACCCTGCTCCTCCTCATTGCGGAACTTGGCTGCGACCGCCATGGCGGCAGGCGCAAGCCAGTAAGTCGGTTCGAGGAGCAGCCGCTCCTCAGAGCATGCCCGCACCGTGGCTGTATTCACCACTTTTCTGTAGATGGCCTGCGCGGTGAGGGTGTGCACCAGGCCACGGGCCAAGGCGCGGGTCTGCTTGCGCTGCGCGAAGTTCGCATGCCACTCGGTGGTAAGGCGAGACAGCGCTGCCTGGGCCTTGGAGACTTCCCGGTCGCGCCCGTACTGTTCGATGAAGGTGTCGAGGGTCTGGCGTGTGTTGGTGACTGCGCTCTCTAGCCCTGCGATCTCCTGGCGTACATTGCTGACCTCGCTGCCGAGCCTCACGACGTCCGTTTCCACGCCATGCAGGGCTTCCCTGAAGCCGTCCAGCTTCTCTTCGTGACGGCCTTGCCCCCTTTCTACCCCTTCGATTCGTTCGCTGAGTCGGTCTAGTGCGGAGTCCGGCTCAAGCCCGTCTTCCATGGCATCCCCCGAGGTCATCACCGAGTGAAGTTCGTACTGCTCATTGTCGGTTCCGCATGAGCGTTCGTCTTACAACTGGCTTGATTTACCCAGGCATTGCGCTGTTTCAGTCACTGTCGGTGGCGCGTGGCAGTATGACGTGTCACGTCACCAGCGGACCGGACGGGGTGCCCCTTGCGCGAGATCGTCTACTTGTCGGAGAGCAAGCTGCGGCAGTTCGTGCCCGAGCCTCGTCGTGTCCCGCGCGCCGGTGCTCTCCGCTTGACCTCGCCGTTTGGCGGTATCGATGTGGACGCGCCTGCGGCAGACACGGAACAAGGCCAGTTGCGACATCTGCGTGAGGTATGCAAGCACGTTGAGCTCGTGGCGGATTGGTACGCGGTGTCTGACCTCCGTCCTGGCCAGTGGGTGCTGTTCGAAGCGCCACTTCGATGCGTGACGCTCAGCGGTGCCCATCAGGATCTCGCATTGTTCGTGGATCCAGCAGGCGGAACGGGAACAGGACCTGTGGCTGACGGAGGCTGCCGTCTGCTCATGCATGGGTCGGTCAGGCATCTAAGGGGCTGGAGTCCGATGTCGGTGGACGGTCCCGCGTTGGAGATGGAGGACTCGGCCTCCAGTCTGGGAACTGCATTCGTCACCAGGGCCGGGCAGGTCGTTGAGGCTCTCGCCAGGCACCGCGACCCTCTGCCAGTGGAGCAGGCTCCATCCCGGACAGCCGTGCGGCTGCATGGGCGCGGCGTGCAGGAGTTGCTGAATGCGTTGGACGATGAGGATGACAGCATCGACACGGCCGCGATGATGACCGGGTACGCACGTGTCACGGGTCTTCTTCCGAGCACCCCGGCCACCCCTCGGTGTGTAGTGGCGAGTCCTCTCGTTGTGGAGTACGCCACAGTCGACTCTCTGCAAGGGACCGCGTGATTCAGGGTGGCTTGGCGCGTCATGGAGCTCTACGGCAGGCCAATGCTCGAACCTGCATAGGTCTGGACAATGACGAAGGCCCGGCTCTCTGCCCCGGGCCTTCGTTGAAGAGCGGATGACGGGTATCGAACCCGCTTGGTAATCACCCGGCACCCCAACGTGCATGTTGTGTCTGATCTGCGGAAACGCCTCACAAAGAGACCCGTTCCGGATGCTTCGCTGGGTCCGCTGGTGACCGTTGTCCTACTGGCACGTTATGGCATGCCCCTTGTCTCGGCGGTGTTCGCTTCACCCGCGCTGGTCGGGTTCGTCGCTTCGAGATCAGCCGTCAGGCACCAGTGGCCTAGACGTAGCTGGGGACGCTCTCGTAGTACCGGTAGTGGTCCGCATCGTAGGCATCGTGACCTCGGTCGACCTTCCTGAAGGTGATCTCGAAGTTGTCGAACTGACCGTCGTCGTAGGAGACACCATCGTCGCCGAGCCGCTGGCGCAACGTGTACGCATCCATCGGCGGCTCGATCTCCTCGGGCTGCCAGCTGCGGTAACCATGTAGGTAGTCGAAATACCAGACAAATCCGCCGTGCTTGTCGTCGTAGAAGACACCCCGAGGGCGGATTTCGTGCCCGACGGGCAATTCGATCGAGGCGACTCTGTCCAAGCGCTCGTCGATCCAGCTGAGCGGGAACCCGACGGCGCTTCCGTGCCGGTTGGCGACACGGAGGTAGAAGCCGCGGGTGACACCGATGAACCGGTTTGGCTCGCTGGTGGCGAAGACCCTCCACCCGCTGGCTTCGGCGCTCACCGGGAAGAACCGCTGGGCCACCGCCCAGCCGCGAGGAGTGGCGAGCATGCGTTCGAGCTCCACTCCGTCCCAGACATGGGTGTGGACGCCCTTGGTCCGCTCGATTGACTCCAGCCGGGAGACCAGGGCGCTTGAGGGCTGGGTGGAGCAGACGAGCAGGAAAGCGTCGGCGTCATGCTGAGCAACGGCGTCCACGATGCCGCCGATGCTTCCAACGTCTTCGCCGTTGACCGAGCGTCCGGCACCATCCTTGGCGTGAGCCATGTGCTTGCACGAGATCACCCAGTTGCGTGTCTTCGCCCCCAGCACGGCATCCCCCGGCTCCTCGAGGAGGAGGTCGCGCCCGCCGTCTGCTCCCCTACCTGACCACTTGGCCCGGTAGCCGAGGGCTAGGGCCAGCTCGCGGACCAGTTGTTCCAGGTCCTCGCCGTCCGGCGCCAACTCGCGAAAGTCGAGCATCGTGCTCCCTGTTAGTGACTGCAGTACCCATCAGCATGATGTAGGTGCCCGGCCCACTTGGTCGGCTGCTGTCCGGGCGGGCGCCGGGGTGATTGGCTCAGAACAGGATTACCACCCAGCGCTGACAGAGCTGGTCCGAAGGTTCAGCCTGCGATGCGGGCTGCCTGCTCGCGGAGCTCCTGGGCTTCCGGCACTCCGCTGTACCGGCGCAGGCGGACGCGCATGTCCTGGAGGGCGGCCTGGACCTTCACCGAGCGGATTCCGTCGGCGCAGTCGAGGAACTCGCACCAGGTGGACATGGCGCCGTCCACGTCGCCTTGGCGCAGCCGCACGCCGCCGAGGTCGGCGAGGACGATGGCGCGGGTGCGGCGACGGTCGAGGCCGTGGATGTCGAGGGCGAGGTGGAGGTGTTCCTCGGCGGCGTCGAGGTCTCCGAGGCGGGAGAGGATCATGCCGGATTCGTGGGCCCAGCGGCCGGGGGAGTAGTGAGCTGCCCAGGAGTCGCCGCCCGCGGCAGCCGGCCTGCCGATGGCCGCCTCGGACATGGCCAGGTGCTTGGTGGCCATGCGGCGGTCGTCGTCCTGGGCGGCGGCGTTGGCGAGGGTGGCTTCGTAGTAGGCCACGGCGCGCGGGTTGTCGAGGTGGCGGCCGTAGTCCACGCAGGCTTCGCCGAGCTGGACGGCTTCGGCCCGGTAGCCGAGGTCGACGCACTGCACGGCTAGACCGCGGAGTGCGGTCGCCGAGAGTTCGGGGTCGCTTGCTTCGGCGGCAAGGCGGAAGGAGTGCGCGTAGTAGCGCTGGGCGAGCCCGCGCAGTTCGGGGGTGTCGCCTTCGTCCTGGGCCATCCAGCCGGCGAGGTGGACGAGCTGAGAGGTAGCGGAGAACAGGTCCCGGCCGGTGGCCTCGGTGAAGCGGCCCTCCAGCCAGGGCGCGACGTCCTGGGTGAGGTAGCGGACGGCCAGGTGGCGGGCATGGCCGCCACCGAGTTCGGAGGCCGAGTCGCCGAGGGCCTTCACCATGTGGCGTACGGCGGCCACCTCGCCCTGGCCGACGCGGACGGCTCCGGGAAGGGCGGTCTTGGTCCGGCGGGTGATGCTGTCCATATCGGGCAGGCCGAGCACGGACAGCGCGTATCCGCTGGAGGCGAGGACGAACTCCCGACGTTCCACGTCGCTCCTTCCCAGGTGCAGGACTGATGCAACGGTATCGGTGTGGAGTGCCGCCGGCATGGGCTCCGGAAGGTCGATCGCCTCGGGGTCCAGCCCCAACACCTGCGCGATGTAGGGCCACCAGTGGCCGGGAGTCCGCTCTCCCTCAATCCAGCGCCGGGCGTGCTGGCGCTGGAGGCGCCGCGGGTCGCCGCACTCGGCCAGGCCAAGGGCACGTGCCAACTCCGAAGGCCCCCATCCCCGTTCCCGGCATGCCTGCTTGATCAGTTCCGCGACGGCCGGGTTCCTCGGCACCTCGTCACCCTCCCCACCTGGATTACGCGGGATTACGCAGGACTACATCCTGGGCCCTGTCCTGGGAGGGCGGACCGCCGTTCACTGAACATCACCCCGCAGATCTCCGAATGGCTCGAACAGGCACTGTTCAGGGCCCGTCGGAGCCTGCCCGGACATGTGAGAGGAACCGACGGTGGCGATGACCGCTGACAGCGCACGGACCCGCTCGATCCCGCCTTCGCGAGGGCCTGTTGCGGCACAGGACTCCGCGGTCCGAGGGGCGGGCCCGGTGAGCCGTTCTCCGTTAACCGACCCGCTGGAGATGGCCCTGGGCTGGGTCTGGGCGCTCGGCACGGCTGCCGGATTCGCCATGGTCGGGCTCCTGGTCCACGCCGAGTACCCGGCCGCCCAGATGCCGTTGGCGAGTCCGCCGCTCAGCGCCGACGACATTTCGTTGGCCGACGGCGCCGGTTAGGCACTCCGGCCCCGGCCGGCCCCGCCCTCTCGCCGCAGGTCCTCCACGGCACCTCGCCGGCACACACGCTCCGCATCACCAGCGAAGGGAAAACCGATGTCCAGCCAGTACAGCAGCGACATGCACCCCCTCCCCGTGTCGGTCGCGTTCAGCGGCCCCGACAACACCGGGAAGACCAAGCAGATCGGGATCCTCGCCCGGCGCATGGGCCCGGCCGCGACCTCAGCGGGCCCGCTCGATCGCTACGACCCGCGCTGGGCCACCATCAAGGCCGACGGCATGGCCCGCTGGTGGTTCGAGACCGGCCCGGTCGAGGAGGTCGCCGATGTTCTCGCCACCTCCTACCTGGAACGCTCCCGTCACCCCTTCTCCGCGCCGGTGCGCCTGCTGGACCGGGGCATCCCCATGCTGGAGGCGACCGTGGCCGCGACGGTCGCCGTACGGGAGAACCTGGGCACCACACACGCCGCGGACAGGGTTCGGCTCCTGCTGGCCCCGTACGAGGCCGACCTGCGGGCCGCCGAGGAGGACGAATGCGCCCTCGTCCTCCTGCACTGCGACGACCCCGAGGAAGGCGCACGCCGAAGCCTGGCCCATGAGGTGACCGTCACCGATACCTATGCGGCGTACCAGCGCCACCTGCACGAGCAGATCAACCGGCTCGTCGCCGAGGGCCGCTTCCCGATGTCGATCCGTATCGGAGACCGGCCGACCATCACCATCCAGGACGAGGTGCGCCGGCTCCTGGCGCCCCTGCACCCGAACGTGCCCAGCCGGGCCCTGGCAGGCGTACACGTCACCGCGCTGGGCGGCATGTCGGAGAGCGGCAAGAGCACGGCCGGCGAGTACCTGCGTACGCACCACGGCCACGCCCGACTCAAGATCGGGTATCTCATCGAGGACGCGGCCGGGCGGGCGGTCATTCCCGATCCGTACCGAGTGGGCCCGATCGTGCAGGCCGAACTGATCGTGGACGCGCTGGACCGGTTCTGCCAGGCGCACCACTTCCTCGACTCCGTCAGCATCGAGTCGCTGCACGACTTCGACTCGACCGCCGAACTCGCCCGGATGCTCGGATCCCAGCTCACCATCGCCTACCTGGACGCCTCCGAGACCACCCGCGCACGCCGGAGCACCGCCGGGGCCCAGGACGTCGCCGACCGCGACATCGTCAAGAGCGGACGGGGCGCGGACAAGATCGCCTCCATCGCCCACGAGGCCATCGGTAACGACGGGCCGCGGCTGGAACTGGAACGCCGGCTGGACCGCATCGTGCTCGACCGCCGCTGGCCGGAGCATCAGCCCAGCACCATGCCGGTCAACGCGCTTGGACTCCCCGTACACCTGGAGTCCTACCTGGCCGAGTTCCTCGACCGCACCACCGGCCTGCGTCCGCTGATCGACTTGCTGGCCGTCACCGGCAGTGGCGCCCGAGGCAAGTACCAGCACGGCTGGAGCGACCTCGACGTCTTGGTCGTGGCTGACGCCTCCTCCCTCGACGAGATGCGCCAGGTCCTTGCGGAATTGGAGGCCGAACTCGGCGGGGTCAAACTCGGTCTGACCGTACTGACCCGAGCCGAGTGCCGGGCCGGTGCCGTGACCTCCCGCCTCCTCCACGTCCTGGCGCTGATCGGCAGCGGGGCGCTGGTCCCACTGTGGTCCTCCCCCGGCTTGGCCCTGCCCACCCCGGACGCAGCCACCGACATCGCCGTGAGCCTGCGCGACGGCATCCAGGCCGCCATCGAGATCCGCCGCCAGCTCCTCAAGGGAGCACCCGACCTCCGCGACCTCTACAAGGTCACCGCGCTGCTTGCGAAAATTCAGCTCCGCTTCAGCGGCATCGAGTGCCCCTCCGACAGCGACGCCCTCACCGTCCTCCTCGACGCCAAACGGCAGGACACGAGCGTGGTCACCACCGCCCGCACCGAGCGGCCCGCCGCCGAAGCGCTCGCACGCCTCGTTCTCCAGACTTGGCTGGACACCCTCCCCGGGGAGACGCGGTGAGCGCGAGCGCCCGGCGGGCCCCGGCGACAGCGGGCGCCTTCCACAAGCCGGTGGCGACCCGCGAGCAGGCCGAGGTCGAGGCGAAGGGATGGGCACGGCTCGCCTCCCGCATCGCGGTTCCGGCCCTTCACGGGCAGATCGCGTTACCGGATAGGCAGCTCCTCGCCTACGAGGACGTCTTCGCCACCGGCCGGTGCGAGCTGCTGATGGGCGACGTGATCGCCCTCGCCGACCGCGATCCGGCCGTGCAGTCCCGCTTGGACCGCCTCGTGGACGGCGTCTGCGCTGACCTGCGGGCGGCGGCCGAGGAGACCGGGAAGAACGTGCCGCTGGCCGAGTGCGTTCCGGACCTGTACCTCGACCGGATTCGCCTGGGCGGCCGCCTGGACCGCTGGTACCTCCGCTGTGACCTGCCGATCGCCCTGCCCCACACCGATACGACCCTCACCCTCCGGGAGCTGGCCGACTTCACCCTTACCGCCAACGGCCGGCAGCTGACGCTGAACGTCGCCGACATCATCGACAGCCTCCGCCACTTCCTGGCCCCCGACCGCAGCTGGCTGGCCGGTCTGACGCAAGGCGACCCCACGGAACCCAACATCGCCGACCCGCTGTGCTGGCTCGACTTCGAATTCGCCGGCCGCAACACCGCGGCGGGCGAGGCCGCCAACCTGCTCTGGTACCTGATGGCCCTGGGCGGCTGGCTCGTTCCCCGCTACCAGCCCGACGTGTACGCCCGCACCCTCCGCCTTGCCTTGCCGCCCCTGACCCACCCGCGCATCGAGCACCTGGAACTGCACCAGGGCAGTCGGCACATCGACGTCCGGTACTCCTGGAACGTCGGCCCCGGCCGCACTGCGGCCATCACACGGGCCCTGGACGGTCTTTGGGGGGAGGACGGCAGCGGCCTGAAGGAGATCCACGCCTTCCTCGCCCTGCGCATCCTCGGAGTCATCCCTGCCTCCCGGCTGACCGGAGACGACCTTCTGCTCGTACTGATCAAGCTCGCCGAGAGCCAGGACCCGCTCACGACGACCGACACCTTGTTCACCACCACACCGGCCCCTCACCCCCACTCTGGCGAACGGACCAGCGATGTCCCTGCCCCTGCTTGAGCCCCCTCTCCTTGCCCGCCCGCTCCAGGGCCGCAACGCCCTCGTCACCGGCGGGGCCACCGGCATCGGTGCCGAGATCGGACGGGCACTCGCCACCGCCGGCGCGACCGTCGCGGTCAACCACCTTGGCCAGGACTCCGACGCCCACATCCTCCTCGCAGCGCTCAAGCGCGACGGCAGCCCCGGCATCGAAGCGAACGCCGACCTGACCGACCCCGGCGCCGTCCAGACCATGGTCGACCTCGTCCGCGCCGAGATCGGCCCCATCGACATCCTGGTGAACAACGCCGGCTCCTACCCCCGCGTCCCCTGGCGAGACACCGACGAGGCCGCCTGGAACTACTCCCTCGACGTGAACCTCACCGCCCACTACCGCACCTGCCACGCGGTGACCCCCGGCATGGTCGAACGCCGGTGGGGCCGGATCGTGAACATCGGCAGCGTCAACGCCCGCGCCGGCCGGACGAACCTCGTCGCGTACAGCACCGCGAAGGCCGGGCTGCTGGGCCTGACCCGCTCCCTCGCCCGCGAACTGGGCCCGTACGGGATCTGCGTCAACACGGTCATGCCCGGCGCCATCCAGGTCGAGGCCGAGAACGGGATCCCCGCCCAGCACCGTGCGCGCCCGGAGGACCAGATCCAACGCCAGTGCGTCCCTCGCCGTGGCCGGCCCGAAGACGTCGCGGCCCTGGTGACGTTCCTCGTGGGCCCCTCCGCCTCGTTCATCACTGGGCAATCCGTCCACGTCGACGGCGGCTGGCTGCTGCACTGAGACCGCCAACAAGCAAGGAGACAGACCGACATGATCGAACGAGTCCGCGCCGTTCTCGTCACCGCTGAAGACACGATGCTGGTCATTCGCCGCACCAAGTCCGACATCCCCGAGTACTGGGTACTGCCTGGCGGCGGCGTTGAAGCCAGCGACGAGTCCCGGGAGGCCGCCCTCCACCGCGAGATCCACGAGGAGATCGCGGGGAAGGCCGACATCATCCGCCTCCTCCACACGATGGAGTCCGACGACGAGCGTCAGCTCTTCTACCTCGCCCGCATCGCGACCTGGTCCTTCGACGACCGCACCGGTCCCGAGTTCAGCGCCGAGGGCCGGGGTCAATACGCGCTGGAGGAGATCCCGCTGACCGTGGAGGGGCTCGACGGCATCGACCTCAAGCCCGAGGAGATCGCCCGCGTCCTGCGGGGCGCCATCAGTACCGGAAGCCTCGGAGGCGAGGCAACGCTCTGAGCCTTCGAGCACATCAACACACCACCGGGGCCGGCACTGAGATGTGTCGGCCCTGGCGGCGTGCCCATGCGCTGCCGGCATAGCAGCGTTCCAATGTTGGAGGGCCGCAGCGGAGTGCCGGGCAGCAGAACCTCGCCCGCAGCCCCCGAGGCCGAGTGGCGACCGCTACTGGACCAGGCGGAGCACCGGCCTCTGTTCCTGGACGCCCAGCAAGTCCCGCACCCTCGCGCCTGTCCAGGCCAGTTCATGTGCCAGTTGGGGAACCGAGAGGCCCGCTTCCTTGGCAGCCAGGTCGAAGGCTTGTCCGAGCAGCGAAGGCTGTTCACCGGGAAAGTTCGAGACCGATTCCGCGGTGAAGCCGGGCTGGCCGTCGAGAGCGCGTAGGCGTTGATACGTCCTGCTGGCGGTGGCGTCGGAGATCAGCCCCAGCTCGCGGCAGCGGTAGACGAGTGAGTGGAGGGAGACTCCCCAGACCCCTCTGAGCTCGGCCAGCCGTGCAAAATCCATTCGCCGCGGCAGGAGCGGCAGGATGCTGTCCTGAGGGGTCAGGAACTCGGCCGCGAAGGCGTCGGCCTCCTTTTCCTGGCGGCTGTCACCGGTGGCATCGCCGTGAAGCACAAGGTGGCCCAGTTCATGGGCAGCCGTGAACCGGTGCCGGTAGATGTCGTCGGCCCGGTTGGCGGTCAGAACGACGAGCGGTCGCGCGGCCCGGGTGGAGAAGGCGTCCACGCTCGCAGCGGAAGGATCTCTGGCAGGCGGCATGACCACCACGATCCCGTGAGATTCCATCCGCCTCACCAGGTGCGTGACAGGGCCGTCGTTGAGGCCCCAGCGCCTGCGCAGCTCACGGGCGGCGGACGCGGGGTCGGTGGACAGCTCCTCGCCGGGGTGGACCTCGCCACCGGCGAATCCCGGCAGGTCGACAAGAGGCAACTGGATCCGCTGTTCCAGCGCGTACGTGAGCTCCCAGACCTGCTCGGCGAAGGCGAGCGCACGCTCTCGCTGGGACTTCGGTGTGCTGCGCAGGCTTCGGAAATGCGCCATGGACGCGTCGAGTCGATTGGCCGGCCTTCCCAGCAGGAAGAACGTCACAGGGACCCCGAGGATCCCTGCGAGTCGGGGGATCAAGTCAGGTCGTGGCTTCGAGACCCCCGTCTCGTACTGACCCACGGCGGCAGGCGTCACCCCGA
The DNA here is from genome assembly GCF_001866645.1 of Streptomyces colonosanans. Taxonomy (GTDB): domain Bacteria; phylum Actinomycetota; class Actinomycetes; order Streptomycetales; family Streptomycetaceae; genus Streptomyces; species Streptomyces colonosanans. The sequence goes on along the minus strand of NZ_MLYP01000002.1, from coordinate 125,062 downwards.
GCTGTACCGCCACGTCCTTCTTCGTCATCTCCGCCAGCCGACGGGCTTGTGTCAGCCGGGTGGGATCGAAGGCGTCGGAAATGGCACGTGGCGTGGCGCCTCGTTCTTCCGTACCGGGAATGAGGTCTTGCTTAATGGGTCGCATCGTCTTCGCTGGTCTGGTCCTCGACGGGTTCTGCCTCGGTCTGCACGGGCACGTGCAGGGCCTGGTCCGAGGCGGTACGAGAGGACAGCGTAAGGGTGGGTTCGGTTCCGTCGGCGAAGCTGGTGTGTGCCGTGACCTGGTTCGGAATGCTGATCGGCCGCGGCGTGTGCGAGGTGACCGACTGAGGCAGGTGGAGCGGCTCGGGATCGGTGGCCCATTCCAGCTGCCGGTTCATCCCGAGCGCCGCGCTGCCCCAGTACGCCTCAAGGAGCTCGGAGGCGTTGCATGCGAAGGGCACCAGGATCAGCTGGGTGCCCTGCGGGACGGTCGCCAGAGCGCCGCGCGGTTCGGCGGTCGGGACGGCCGGTCCGAAGTCGAGGTCGAACGGGTCCTGGGTGTGCTTCGGCGCCGGTGCGAAGGTGAAGAGCTCCTGCACCAGCCGGGACTGGCTGGGGATGCGCGCGCTGCGTACGTCTGACTTGGTCTTGGAGTACCGGAACGGGTAGAGCAGCCCGTTGCCGATGAGCATCAGCTCGTAAGAGAACTCGAACGGCTTGACCGCGCGGGCGCCGGGCAGTTTCTTGAGTTCGTCCTGCAGCCGCTCGTACTGGTTCTCATACCGGCTGGTGCCGTAGGTGCGGGTGGTGCGGGATGCGGCTTGTTCCTGTGCGGCCTGTGCGTTGGCCTGCATGTTGCGAAGGCCCTGCCCGACGCCGAGGCGTACAGCTGCTGCTTGCGTGCCGAACACGTCGGTCGTCCACGAGGACGAAGGCATACTCATGCGGACGACTCCTAGGGTCGGACTACGCATCGAAGCATTCCAGTGCGGCCCTGACTTTAGTTTATGTCGCAGATTTTGCACAACTGCTTCGGTGTTCGGCGTGTTCGTCACCCGTGGCGCGAGCCCAGGAGCCTTCTCTCCGACTGCGGCGGCATACCAACGGGGCCAACGCCGAACTACGTTGGCCCCGGAGGGCGTCATGGGTCAGGTTGTGCTGGTCAGACGCGAGGCAAGGGCGCGTGCTGTTGGGGCGAGGCTGCCGAGGACTTCCCGGGCGATGGGGTTTCGGGCTCAGCGTGTGCGGTGCTGCTGGGTGGGTCGGGCTGACCGGGCTGGGGGCGGAGCGGATGCCGGCTGCCCTGGGGCGGGTTGCAGTGGCAGGTCCACGAGGTGGTGTAGGCGCCACACCAGTACTTCGCTGACGGACGTGGCGGTGCCCAGCTCCCTTCGGGCGGCCGCCTCGGTGAGCACGGCAACTGGGTCACGACCGGCAGCTTCGGCGTCGGCGAGGGTGGCGGCGAGTGCGGGCCAGCCGGGCTCGGCCAGGACCTGCTCGGCCAGCGCGGGAGGCAGTGTCTGGCGCAAGGCGGTGGCCTGCCTGTGCTGTTGGGGGACGGTCAGGTACAGGCCCCGCTGGTGGATCACTGCGATCGGCTGGGCTGCTGCTACCCGGTAGGCGGCGCGCAGGTGCTCGGCCGCTCGGCGGGCGGCGTCGGCCTGCTGTTCGTGGTGGCGGGTGCTGTGCCAGTGCCGGGTCGCGACCACCGCGAGTAGCAGGGTGTCGAGAGCATCGCCAGCGTGGCGCCGTCCTTGGGAGCTGATGACGCGGATGGGCCACAGCAGCTCGCGCGCCGCACTGATCTATCAGTACATGACAAGCGACCGGGACCGGGCCATCGCCGACCGGCTCGGGGCCATGATCCGGGGCGGTGGGGGAGCGGCCTCCGACCCCTCTGAGAAGGACCCTGCGGGCCCGTAGTGGCACGCCTGTGGCACGACTCCTGAAACGGCGAAGGGCCAGCCTGGGAGGAAATCCCTCCTGAGCTGGCCCTTTTCTCTGTGCCCCCGGCAGGATTCGAACCTGCGACACCCGCTTTAGGAGAGCGGTGCTCTATCCCCTGAGCTACGAAGGCGGGGATCTGTCGGAAAACGTGTCCAAAAACCGGCCCGGGCGGGCGGTGGGCTTCAGGCTTGCTGCCGACAGGGTTGTGGTGGGCAGGCCGGTGAGGTCTGGGCCACCGCCGGACAGTGTAGCGGGTCTGGTGAGGTCGGCATCGGTTGTGCGGGGGCGCCGGTCCGACCTTCCTGTCTCAGCTTGTGGGCGGCCGGAATTCCGGCTGGTCGATGATGCGCAGCCAGCCGTCGGGCTGACGCCGGACCACCTGCGCACGGGCACCCGCACCGTCCTTCGGAGGGGTCGAGGTCAGCGCGATATCACCGCGGACGAGCGTGGGAAGCGGCTGCGGAATCAGTGCCCAGATTCGTCAGCTCGAAAGTGAACTGGGGGCAACGCTCATCGACCGCTCCGGCCGCAGTGCCACGCTGACCGCGGTCGGCGAGGTGGTGTTCGGCCATGCGAAGTCCGTGCTCGCCGCGATGGAGTCGCTGCAGCACGCCGTCGACGAGATGAACGGGCTCGTCCGGGGCAAACTCGTCGTGGGCATGGTCACAGCGTGCACCGTCACGCCGCTGTTCGACGCGCTGTCCGGTTTCCGTCTCGCCCGTCCCGGGGTGGAGATCAGTCTGATCGAGGACGATTCCGGCAAGCTCGTCGAGTACGTCCGCGAGGGCGCCGTCGACCTGGCGCTGATCGGTGCGGCCGGCCGGGCACCGGAGGATCTGGACGGTTGGCAGATCATCAGCGAACCGATCGTCGCCGCGATGCCGGACGGTCATCCGCTGGCCGAACGCGGCAGGGTCACTCTCGCCGAGCTCAGCGCCTACCCGATCATCTGTATGCCCGAGGGGACTGGTATCCGTGCGGTGCTCGACCAAGCCTCCGCCGCCTGCGGTGTGACCCCGACCATCGCTCTGCAGGCGAGCGCCCCGGGCAGCGTGCTCAACCTCGCCGAGCGCGGACTGGGGGTCGCGGTGCTCTCCGAGTCCATGATCGCCCAGCATCAGGGTCTGCGGGCCGTGGCCATCACCGATGCCGACGTGCCCGCGATCCTGGCCCTGATCTCCGCGCCGACCAAGAGCGCGGCGCTGCGTGAGCTGCTGCTGCACTGCCGTCAGTCTTCGGCGAGACCGGGACCGACGGTGGGCAGGTCTCGACGAGCGGGGCGGCCGCCGGATGACAGCACGACGGGAGGGGGCCACCGATTCGTCGGTGGCCCCCTCCCGTCGTGCTGTCCGAGTCGGCCTTGGACCGGTAGGGAGCGGCCGTTCTGGCGGGCAACGCAAGAACCCCACCCCGCAGTTCGCGGGATGGGGTTCCGTTCGAGCGCCGGGCAGGCCTTGCACCTGCATCTCCCCACAGGAAGTGGGGCGTCTTTCCTTGGACCACCAACGCATGGCCGGGTGCCAGGAGTTCTGGCGACCAGCTCGTGATCAACTATAGGCCATGCGGACCGTTGACCACACCGCCGGGCAGAGCGTCGTGTGACCTGAAGGCTGACGACACTTCCCAACGGCTGGGCGAATCAATCTCGTTGGCGCCGCGAGGTCGCGATGTCCGGCGGCATCGTCCGGGCCGGCGGCGGGAAGCCGAGACCGGGGACGCGCGGGGTGAGCCGGACGTTCCGTCGCGTCACCGTCGCGTCACATGAACCCGGTAGTCGCCGGAGAGATCCGCTTCCGTGACGGTGATGGCGATGCCCCTCTTCGGATCCTTGAAGGTCTGCCCGGGGGCGAACGGCGCGTCGGACAGTTCGGCCTGGACGTTCGGGCTGCGGGTGCAACCGCCGCTGTTGCGCTGGGAGTCGTAGACCGTGATGGGCCCGTTGCCCGTGTCGACGTCCGCGTCGACCTTGTAGATGAGGATGCCGGGCCGGCACACCACCGCGTCATTGCCTTCCTGGGTGCGTAGTTCGAGGGCGTACCCGGCGGTGGAGCCGATCGGCACGAAGACCAGCTTGCGGCCCCCGGCGCGACCCAGCGGCGTCAGGGTGTACTCGGCGGTGCCGCGTCTGGTCGCACAGCTGACCTGGGAGTCGTCGAGCCAGCCGAGTTTCCATTTGTGCCAGCCGAGAAGGTCGTTGTCGGCGCCCCAGTCCTCGCTCATGATGTCCCAGTGCCCGGCCGCGCCCCCGCCCTCCTGGGTATAGAGGTCGGGCAGGCCGAAGATATGGCCGTTCTCGTGCGGCAGGACCCGGTAGCCGGTCATGGCGTAAGAGCCGGAGCCGTCGTCCTGGCGGCCGTAGATGAAGGACGCGTTCGTGATCGGCACGCCGTCGGCGTCCGGTGCCTCGGTGTTGGCCGCGAAGGTCACCGACAGGACGGTGTCCAGGGCGGAGGGGCCCGCGTTCGGGGTGACCAGGACGTTCAGCAGGTCGTAGTGGCGGAAGTCCACCTTGGGTCCGGTGACGGCCACGATGTCCCGGATCAGTGCGCGGTAGCCGGGGTCGAAGGGGGCGCCGCGTTCTATCCCGTAGGACCTGAACGGCTTGGGCATTCGCAGCCAGTGGCGTATCGGTGTCTCCGGGCGGTAGTCGAGGCGGCCGTACGAGCTGGTGGCGAACCACCTCCGGGTCTGCGGGAAGAACTCCGCGAACCGGGTGAGCGCACGGCCCTGGCCGGGCGCGTCGGAGAAGTCGATCATGAGGGTCAGGGCGTGGACGGTGCCGGCGGAGCGGGCGTAGCCGGAGACGGTCGGGATGCCCTCCGACATCTGGACGCCGACATGGCCGTGGATCATGCAGGGGCGGAGTGCCGCGGAATGTGCCTGGGCTATGGCGCCCCCCGTCGCGGGATCCGGCGTCAGATGCCCGCGGGTGGCGGAGGTGCCGACCGCCAGCGTCAGAACGGTGACCGAGGCGAGTGAGGCGACGCGGCGCGGGCATATCCGGCGGCTGGACGGCTGCATGCGGTGCCCTTCGCTCCACGGCAGCCACCGGTGTCCGGCTGCACCCTTGCGATCACCCTGTGGCGCGGCGGGCGGGGATGCTCGCTGGAGCGGACCGAACGAGGGGTTCTCGGGTGCGGAAGGAGTGATGGCGGGGGCGGCGTGAACAGGGGCGTTCGGTCGGCGTGGGGCCGGTCGGGTGAGCGGCGGGAGCACCCCTGCCGCCGGCCCGTACCTGACGCCGGGGCATTTCCGTGTGGCTCCGCCCGGGGCTCAGCGAAGCCAGGGCAGGTCCGCCCCCGCCTCCTTCGGCTGCAGCCCCTCCGCGAGGATCGTCATGATCTCGCCGAGCGACTTCTGCTGCTCGGGGGTGAGCCGGTCGAAGAGGGCCTGGCGTACCGCCGCCACATGGCCGGGTGCGGTGCGTGCCAGTACTTCGTACCCCTCGTCCGTGAGGACCGCGAGCTGTCCGCGCTTGTCGGAGGGGCAGTCCTCGCGTCGCACCCAGCCGTTCTTCTCCAGACGGGCGACGGCGTGCGAGAGCCGTGAGCGCGTGATCTTCGCCCGCATGGCCAGCTCGGTCATCCGCAGCCGCCGGCACGGCGCCTCGGCGAGTTGGACGAGCAGTCCGTAGTACACGTGCGGCATGCCCGCGTCACGCTGCAGCTGGCGGTCCAGATGGTCCTCGAGGAGGGTGACGGCATGCATGTACGCACGCCAGGTGCGCTGCTCCTCGTCGGTGAGCCAGCGTGTGTCCTCAGCGGATGCCGTCTTCATGTGCACCACTGTACGAGCCCTCTTCTTGAAAGTTAAACAAGTGAGCGTTAGGCTGCTTGACATAGAGCTTGAGACTTCAAGAAAAGCTGAAAGGGGCTGCCGCCGTGTCCGCCGTCATCGATGGGCGCACCGCGCCCGAGCGCATGCCCGCCCTCTACTTGAGCCATGGCGCGCCCCCGCTGGCCGACGACCCGGTCTGGCCCGGCCAGCTCGCGGCCTGGTCCGCCGGTCTGCCGCGACCCCGGGCGATCCTCGTGGTCTCAGCCCACTGGGAGGAGGCCCCTCTCGCCCTCGGTGCGGTGCGGACGGTTCCACTGGTCTACGACTTCTGGGGCTTCCCCGAGCACTACTACCGGGTGACCTATGACGCCCCTGGAGCCCCTCAACTCGCCGAGAGCGTGAGGAAGTTGCTGCGCGCGCCGGGGATCCCCGTACAGGACTTCCCGGACCGCGGCCTGGACCACGGCGCGTATGTCCCGCTCGTCGAGATGTTCCCCGAGGCCGACATCCCGGTCCTGCAGATCTCCATGCCGACCCTCGACCCGGTGAAGCTGATGGAGATCGGCCGCAGGCTGGCGCCGCTGCGCGACGAAGGCGTCCTGATCATCGGCTCCGGCTTCTTCACCCACAACCTTGCGGCCCTGCGTCACACGGGCGGGGGAGTTCCGGGCTGGTCGGCGGAGTTCGACGACTGGGGCCGCCGCGCCCTGGGCGCCGGTGACGTCGACGCCCTCCTCGACTTCACCCGCACATCCCCGGCGGGCCGTCTCGCCCACCCCCGCACGGAACACTTCGCTCCGCTCTTCGTGGCGATGGGCGCGGCGGACGCGACGGGGGAACTGGGTGCGCAGCGGTCGGTGATCGACGGGTTCTGGATGGGGTTGGCGAAGCGGTCGGTGCAGTTCGGGTAGGGGTCCCGGCGCCCGCTTCGCGCGGAAGGCGCCGGATGTGACGTACCTCGTAGTCGCCTGCGAGCCTGCGGCCGTGGCAACCATCGGCCGGTGCGGGCCGTCTTCAGGGTGGGAGAGCAGCCAAGGACGTCGCTCTTCCGGCGTGAAGGCCTCCGTGTCGAATGTGACGGGCGTCTCGCGCACGTAGTGGTCGTAGATGCCCGTGAGGGCTTCGAGGTCACCTTCGACTCCCGGTCTGACCTGCACCTCTTTACGTTCCGTCGGTACTCGGCGCCGCATTGTGGCGGTGCAGGATACTGCATGATCGCAAAAGTTGCGGGGCGGGTTGGGAATTCTGTCCGGATTCCAGTCGTTGTTTCCATCAGATGCCGGGCACCCGAAAAGGTGGCCGCAGCGTCGCAGGACCATCGCCAGCCCTTCCCCACTCTCGGCTTCGCTCGAGCGGGGGGACCCCAACCGCAAGGGAGCACGCATGGCAACCCGTGCCGTCGCCCGTCGCAAGTCCGCCGGAGGCGAGACCGTCGACGCGGCACACAGTGTTCGCGCCCATGGCGGCGAGATCGCCGATCGCGACCTGGTCGGCATGTATCTCGACGAGATCGCGCGTACACCGCTGCTCGATGCCGCGAGGGAGGTCGAGCTGTCCCAGGTCATCGAGGCCGGGGTGTTCGCGCAGCAGATCCTCGGCGGTGTGGAAGAGGCCAAGGCCGATGCCACCCGAGAGGAGCTGGAGGCCCTGGTCGCCGAAGGGGAGCGGGCGAAGGACGTCTTCATCCGCTCGAACCTCCGGCTCGTCGTCGCCGTGGCGCGCCGCTATCCGCGCAGCGGTCTTCCACTGCTCGACCTGATCCAGGAGGGCAACGCAGGCCTGGTGCGGGCGGTCGAGAAGTTCGACTACCGCAAGGGCTTCAAGTTCTCGACATACGCGACGTGGTGGATCCGCCAGGCCATCACGCGGTCCATCGCCGACCAGTCGCGGACCATCCGGCTGCCCGTCCACCTGGTCGAGGAGCTCGGTCGGATCCGCCGCGTCCAGCGGGAGTTCAACCGCGAGCACGGGCGGGAGCCGGAGCCGGCCGAGATCGCGGCCGAGCTGGACGCGACCCCGGAGCGCGTCATCGACGTGCTCGACTGGGCCCGTGACCCGGTCTCGCTGAACATGTCGGTGGACGACGAGGGTGAGACGCAGTTCGGCGACCTGCTCGAGGACACCTCGGCGGTGTCGCCCGAGCAGTCGGTGCTCACGCTGTTGCGCAGCGAGGAGCTGGACGACCTCATCGGCCGGCTCGACCAGCGCACGGCCTCGATCATCAAGATGCGGTACGGCATCGAGGACGGCCGGGAGCGCACGCTGACGGAGGTCGGCAAGGAGCATGGCCTGACCCGCGAGCGGATCCGCCAGATCGAGAAGCACGCGCTGCTGGAGCTGAAGAAGCTGGCGCGGGACACCGGGTTCGACGCGGCGGCGTGAGTGTTCGGCGTCAACAGGGCCGGTGACCGCGGGCCGACGGCCTACCCGTCGGCCCGGCGGCGCCGCTCACGTCGTGCGAACGTGGTGCTGCGTCGCAGTCCCCAGAGCCGAGTCCCGACGCACTCCCCCCGGCGTCGGGACTCTCCCCGAGCCGGGCTTCGGCGCCCTTCCCCTTGGTGCTGAAGCCCGGCTCTTCCTGTAGGGCAGCCGCTCTCCTCACGCTCCCCGGGTGTCCGCCGCCCGGCTCAACCGAGCCCCGAAGTCCCTTACGCACGCGACCAGTTCGGATGGCCGGTGCACCGTGAACTCGCAGTCGGCCATTGCGAGACGCACCGCCATCCACTCCACGGAGTCGCTCGATGTGCCGCACAGCCGGCAGTTGTCCTCGTCGAGCGGCTCGGGTGTACCGAACCAGCGGGGCAGACGCGCCGCGACGAGGTCGGCGGGCGCGGCGAAGGTCACCTCGAACTCGTACGTCTCCTGCCGCCGCTGCATCGACTGCCGTAGATACTCCGCCGCGTCCCCCGCCGGCAGCTCCCGCGGTGCGAACCGCGCGCCCGTCGCGAACGGCTCACTGACCCGGTCGACCCGGAATGTGCGCCAGTCGTCGCGATCGAGGTCGAAGGCCACCAGGTACCAGCGGCGTCCGGTCGACACCAGCCGGTACGGCTCCGTGAGACGCCGCGACGGCGTTTTGTCGTGGGAGAGGTAGGCGAAGCGCAGCCGCTCGTGGCCCGCGATCGCCGAGGCCATCACGGTGAGCGTCTCCGGCGCGATGCTCGCCCCGTCGCCGCTGGCCAGGGGCGTGGTGGCGGCCTGCAGGGTGGCGACGCGATGACGCAGCCGGTTCGGCAGCACCTGCTCCAGCTTGGCCAGGGCCCGTACGGACGCCTCGTCCACGCCCTCCACCGCGTGGCCGGCACCGGCGCGCAGCCCCACCGCGATCGCCACCGCCTCCTCGTCGTCCAGCACCAGCGGCGGCATGGCCTTCCCGGCGGCCAGCCGGTATCCGCCGTCGGCTCCCCTGGCGGCCTGCACCGGGTAGCCCAGCTCGCGCAGGCGGTCGATGTCCCGCCGGACGGTGCGCCGGGAGACCCTGAGTCGCTCGGCGAGTTCGCCGCCGGGCCACTCGCGCGGGGTCTGGAGGAGGGAGAGGAGCTGCAGGAGTCGCGCCGGTGTGTCGGTCGTCATACCTACCAGGGTGCCGCAGGAATAGGACGTGATCTGACCTAATGGCCGCGTAGCTTTGCGGTATGACCTCCACCGAGAGCACTCTCAGTACCACCGCGGGCGCGGGTGACCGTCGTCGCTGGTTCGCGCTCGCCATCGTGATGACCGCGGCCTTCATGGACCTCGTCGACGTCACGATCGTCAACATCGCGATCCCGTCGATCCAGCGGGACGCGGGCGCGTCGTTCAGCCAGATCCAGTGGATCACCGCGGGTTATGCGCTCGCCTTCGCCGCAGGGCTCATCACCGGAGGCCGTCTCGGTGACATCCACGGCCGCAAGCACCTCTTCCTCCTCGGCGTGGCCGGGTTCACGCTCGCCTCGGCGCTGTGCGGCTTCGCCGCGAACCCGGAGATGCTCGTCGCCTCGCGGATCCTGCAGGGCGCGATGGCCGCGCTGATGGTGCCGCAGGTGCTGGCGATCGTGCACGCCACCTTCCCGGCGCACGAGCGGGGCAAGGTCTTCGGGCTCTTCGGCGCCATCGTCGGGCTGGGGGCGGTCTCCGGGCCGCTGCTCGGCGCACTGCTCACCGAGTGGAACCTGTTCGGGCTGGAATGGCGGCCCATCTTCCTGATCAACCTGCCGGTCGGCGTTGCGGCGTTGGTCCTGGGCCGGCGCTTCATCACGGAGTCGAAGGCCCCGCGGGCGCTGCGACTGGACCTCGTAGGTGTCGCCCTGGTCACCCTCGGCCTGCTGATGCTGCTCTACCCGCTGACCCGAGGCCGCGAGCTGGGCTGGCCGCTGTGGGGGTACGCGTCGATGGCGGGTGCGCTGGTCGTCTTCGCGGTGCTGGTGGCGTACGAGAAGAGGAAGGCGGTGCGCGATGGGTCCCCGCTCATCGAGCTTTCCCTCTTCCGGGTGAAGAGCTTCGCTGCGGGCATTGCGGTGCAGACGGTGTTCGGGGTCGGCCTCGGTATCTTCTTCCTGGTCTGGACGCTGTACATGCAGGTCGGGCTGGGCTGGAGCGCGCTGCGGGCCGGCCTGACGGGGGTGCCGTTCTCGCTCGCGGTCTCGACGGCGGCCGGGATGTCCGTGCAGAAGCTGGTCCCGCGCTTCGGCCGCAAGGTGCTGCAGGCGGGCGCGCTGGTGATGGCGGCGGGCGTACTCCTCTACATCGCGGAGTCCGACCGCTACGGCCTGGACATCGCCCCCTGGCAGATGGCGCTGCCGCTGGTGGTCATGGGGGTGGGCATGGGTTTGATCGTGGCTCCGCTGACGGACGCGGTCCTGTCCCAGGTGCCGCCGGAGCACTCCGGTTCGGCGTCGGGCCTGATCAATACGGTGCAGCAGATGGGCAACGCACTGGGCCTCGGGCTGGTGTCGGTGGTCTTCTTCGGCGAGATCGGTGACCGGCTGACTCCTGAGCAGGTGGGCCCGGCGTTCGTGCACGCCTTCCAGCACGCTCTGGGCTGGGTTGCGGCCGTGCTGGTGGCGATCTTCCTGCTGATGTTCGCCCTGCCGAAGCGGCCGGCGCAGCATCTGGAGGGTACGCAGGACTCGGAGGCGGCCATGGGGACGGAGGCGGCCGAGGAGCGGGTGCTCGTCTCCTGAACGGTGCCGGTGTCCGGGGTGGTGGTTGATGGCGCCCGGCGGGTCGCGTTTCGCGCGAGCCCTGCCGGGCGCCGCCGTGTGAGGCGGCACAGGATCTTCTGCGTCGGGGCCTTCGCTCGGAGGCGCTCAGGCGCCTCGGCCACGCGTCGCTGCGCGCCGCTCCATCGCCTCCCGTGCCGCCTCCTCGGTGGCGTACACCTCGCACATGTGCCGTCCGTCCGGCGTCGCCGTGTGCTCGACCTCCCACAGGGACAGCTCCCGGCCGTCCCGCAGCAGGAACGCGTGCTCATAGAGCGAGAAGCACAGCCCCGCCCGGCCGGCCCGCCATGGCCGTCCGAAGGCCTGGGTGATCTCGTGCGCGAAGGCCGCGCGCAGCAGTAACGTCGCCAGATCCGGACCCGGCCGGTCCGGGTTCTCCGCCCGGCGCAGCAGCCGACGCGCGTGGTCCGCGGAGTCGTCCGGCATGTACACATGGCGCGGTTCGGGGATCTGTGACAGCTGTACCAGGACGGGCAGTTCGACGTCGGGCGCGTCCTGCGGCAGCGGGAGCCGGGCCGTGGCGGCGCCCAGCTCCTCCTCGTCCACGTACACCTCGTGCTCCAGAAGGCCGTCCGGTGCCGTGTTGTGGACGAGCTCCCACAGGGTGACCGCAGAGCCGTCCGTGAGCAGCCAGGTGTGCCGGTACGTCTCCCGGTACAGCCCCGCGCTGTGGTGCGCGGAGTGCAGTGAACTGTCGTACACCAGTGCGCAGTCGAGCTGCCCGATCGTCTCGTCGGGCAGCTCGAAGGAGTTCAGGGCGCGGCCGAGGAGTCGCGCGAGATGCTCCTCAGGAGACTCGGGCGACTCGGGTGGCTCGTACGCTGCCGTCTCGTACGGAACGCTCAAGGTTTCTCCCGGCGTTGCTGCATGTCACCTTGTGGGTGCATACCGTAGCCCCTCGATCGGACATCATGTCCGGAAACCGAGAAAACGTACGGTCGGAAAACGGACGGGCCGCGCGAGACGTTCCCGCGCGGCCCGATCAGTCGCCATACGGCCCGGTTCAGACGGCACTTCCCGCGGTCCACGCGCTCCACGGCATGTTCCAGCCGTTGAGGCCGTTGTCCGGGGCGACGGTCTTGTCGGGGGAGTTCTTGACGATCACGATGTCCCCCGTGAGCGAACTGTCGTAGAACCACTTGGCCGTGGTGGAGCCCCGCCCGCCCTGTACATCCGCCATCCCCACGCAGCCGTGGCTGGTGCCCTGGCGGCCGAACGGCGGATTGCTCGGGTTGTACCAGTAGTTGCCGTGGATGAAGGTGCCGGAGGCCGTCAGGCGCATCGCGTGCGGCACGTCGGAGATGTCGTACTCGCCGCCCATGCCGACGGTCTGGCTGTTCATGCGCGTCTGCGTGAACTTCTCCGAGATCACCATCTGCCCGTTGTACGTGGTGTGCTCGGGGCTGCCTGTGGACACCGGGATCGTCTTGACGGTCTGCCCGTCCCGCACGACCGTCATGGTTTGCGTGTGCGCGTCCACCGTGGAGACCTGCGAGCGGCCGATCGTGAAGGTCACGGTCTTCTTCTGCACGCCGTAGACGCCGTTCGCGCCCTCCACCCGGTCCAGGTTGATCTTCATCGTGACCTTGGAGCCGGCCTTCCAGTACTCCTCGGGCCGGAAGTCCAGTCGCTGCGCCCCGAACCAGTGCCCCTCGATCTGCTGCCCGCTGCTGGAGGTCACCGTGATGTGCGACTGCACGGTCTTCTGATGGGTGATCGCCTTGTCGAAGGTGAAGGACACCGGCATTCCGACGCCGACCGTCGTCCCGTCGTCGGGCGTGTACGTCCCGATGAAGCTGTTGGCCGATGTGACCGTGGTGAAGATGGAGTTGGCGGCCGCGACGCGGTCGTCCGCGTCCTTGGCGGTGGCGTTGATCTCGTACTTCGTCCCCCGCTCCAACCGCTCCTTCGGCTTCCAGGACGTCCCGTCCGCGGAGAGCTCCCCTGCGACGGCCGTGCCCGCCCCGGCCACCGTCATCTTCACCTCGGTCAGCTTCCCGTCGCTGACCTTCACCCCGGTCGCGTTGATCGACGCGCCCGTCGAACCGTCCTTCGCGGAGATGGTGATCCTCGCGGTGGAGGTCTTGGCGGAGTCCTTCCCGCCTTTGTGGTTGTCGGCGTTGGCGCTGCCGCCGCAGGCCGTGAGGGTCAGGGCGCCGATCATCAGGGCGGCACAGGCCCCCAGTACACGCCGCTCTCGCATGTCCGGCGTTGTCACGGGCTACTCCAAATCGTCGTCGTGGCGTGGGTGATCCGCTCGAGTACGTGGACAAAGAGCGAACGCCGCGCCGAAGGGTTCCCGCCCATCGCGGTGAGCGGATCGATGTGACAGAACCGGGACAATCACCCGGCTCCGGTACCTACTGCTCTCCGTACAACTCCTCGTACGACGGCCAGGTACCGCCCGGCCCGTCCACCGAATCGGCGGCGCGCACGGCCCGTACGACCGCGCGTGTCACGAGGTCCGCGCCCGCCGCGAGCACTTCGTTGAGGGCGAGGGGATCGGCCGGGTCCAGCGGTCGCGCACCGGTCGCCAGCGCGAACACCGTGTCCCCGTCGTTGAGCAGATGCACCGGCCGCACGGCACGCGCGATGCCGTCGTGCGCGGTGCCCGCGAGCTTCTGCGCCTGTGCCTTGGTGAGGGCGGCGTCGGTCGCCACGACGGCGAGGGTCGTGTTCAGCGTGGGGCGGCGTTCCTTGGCGGCGGACTCCGCAAGCCGCCGCCGCGCGGCCTCGTGCACCTCGTGCGCCGGGTGTTCGACCCGGCCCTGGAGCAACAACTCCCCGTACAGGGAACCCGTTGCCGGATCCACCGCCGAGCCCGCGGCGTTGGCCACGACCAGGGCGCCGACCGTGATTCCCGAGGCGAGCACCGTGCTCGCGGTGCCGACCCCGCCCTTGATCCGGCCGACCGTCGCTCCCGTGCCCGCGCCCACACAGCCCTCGGCAACGGGCGTACCCGGCCCGCTCGCGGCGGCGGCCTCTACCGCGGCCCGCCCGAGGGCCGCGTCCGGACGGGCCTTGAAGTCGCCGCCGCGGCCCAGGTCGAAGACGCAGGCGGCGGGCACGACCGGCACCACGTGCGCCGGGTCGGGGCCGACCCGCACTCCGCGTCCGCGCTCCTCCAGCCAGGCCATCACGCCCGACGCCGAGTCGAGTCCGTACGCGCTGCCGCCCGTCAGGACGACCGCCTCGACCTTCTGCACGAGGTTGCGCGGATCGAGCGCGTCGGTCTCCTTGGTGCCGGGGCCGCCACCGCGCACATCCACGGCGGCGACCGCGCCTTCCTCCGGGGCGAGCACGACCGTGGTGCCGGTGAGCCAGCCGTCCCCGGTCCGTGCGGCGTGCCCCACCCGCAGACCCGCGACATCCGTCAGAGCGTCAACTGTCATGACCCCATGATTCATTGCTACTCGGCGGTCGTGACCTCACGCGCGGCCGTCCACGCGGTCGGTGTCACCCCCACGGGCACCGCGATCGCCTGGAGGGCGACGGAGGCGACGTCCGCGTCGGCGTTCGGCCTGCTGGAGACCGTCCCGGAGGAGGATGGCCTGCCCGTCGGCATCACTTGCAGGGTTCTTGAGCGGCAACTGCGCGAGCAGTACGCCGATCTCGCCACCTACGTCCGACGGAACGAGGACCGGCTCCTCACCGTCCGTGAGGAATCCGCTGCATGACCACCACCCCCGGGAGCGCCGGAAGGGACACCGCCAAGGTCGACTTCATACTTCGCCCCGGCCTGCCCCTTCGCCTGGATCTCCTCCGGCTGGATTCTGGAGGTGCAGCAGCACCGCCCGCTGGACCTGCGCTTCAGGCTGATGAGCCTGTACGTGCTCAACGAGCGCCGTGAGCTGCCGGACCGGTACCGCACCCTGGTGGACAACTCCCTTGCCTTGACCCGGATCTGTGCCGCGGCGGCCCACCACCACGGTGAGGACGTCCTGCCCGGTCTCTGCGAGGAGCTCGGCACCCGCATCCACAACGGCGACGAGGACTACCTCGCCATGGCGGCCGGGGCGCTCGCCGCGCGGAACCTGCCCGCCTCGCGGATGGACGCGGCCGGCACCGATGCCTACGACGAAGAGCTGCGCAAGAGTCACCACGAGGGCATGGACCCGGTCGGCGAGGACGTGGGCACGCCTACCGTCCACATCGACGGCGGCGCCTTCTTCGGCCCGGTGCTCAACTCGATTCCGCGAGGCGAGGAAGCCGTCCGGATCTTCGACGGAGCCCGCGCCCTGGCCAACTACCCGGACGCCTTCGAACTGAAGAGGATCCGGACGGGCAGCCTCCGCTTCGACTGACACACCCGCCGGGCCGCCCTGGCGCGACCGCGGTGACCCGGCCCCTCGGCACCACGCCCGCGCCCACGGCGGACACCCGCCGCACGGGCGTCCACGCACATCACAGAGTTGAGCAAGCCCCCCCGGGGCCCCACCTGGAAGCCCGCTGCCGACGGTCAAGGGCGGGCCGCGACGCGGCACCGTCGCGGCCCGGCTCCCCCAGGGACGTACCCTGGGGGCATGAGCACTGCCCCCGAACCGCTCGATCCGAAGAACACGTTGATCTTCGGTGACCCGTTGGACCAGCAGTCGGCGGACGACACGGATCGTGGGTGGGGCGAGCGGCCGAGCACCGACAGCGCGGCCGATCTGAAGCGCTTCCTCGACGAGAAGCCGCCCCACCACATCTGAACCAGGCGGCGCACCCGCGCACCCACCGCCGCGCCGCGGCCACGCGCGACGGTGCCCGGGCCAGAGCCGGCAGGGGATCGCGGATCGCCTTGGGTGCTCAGCGCAGCGTCACCGCCAGCCGTGAGGTCGCGCCGGCACCGGCCAGGCGTGCGGCCGTGGTGCGCGGCACGGAGAGCAAGAGCAGCGCGCCGCTCTCCGTGAGGTCGACGTCCGGCACCCGCGTCACACGGGCCCCGGCCGCGACCACCTTCGCGGCGCCGCCGTCGGCCGCGATCACGTCGACCCGGTCGCCCGGCCGCAGTATCCGCACCGTCGCCCCGTCCGCGATCCGCACGGGCGCCGTCACCGTCTCGACCACGCGTCGCTCCCGTGCGGGCTCGGCCGCCGTCGTCGGACGCGCTTCGACGCCCGGATGTCCCCGTGGCCTCTCGAAGTCGCGCGGTCCCGCAGCCACCAAAGCGGCGGCACCGACCGCCAGGCCCAGGGCCACGGCCCGCCTCCGGTGCCGTACGAGACGCCGAAGTCGGTGTCGCCCGCCACCTACGCGCACGGGAGCGAACTGCGGCACCGCGCAGGCCGGAGGCGCGTCCGCGCGTACCGCGATACCCGAGCCCGGCGGGCGCGCCGCGATGTCCGGTTCCGGCGGGCGTACGGAAGCGCCCCTGTACAAAGGGCCTGCGGAAAGGGGGAGCTGAGCCATGCTGACCACCACCTGCATCGCGAGATCGACGAGATCGAGACGCGATCCACGATGAGGGCTTGCGGCGAAGTCCGCCGACGACCGTGGACTACCGGCCGGTTGTGGACAACTCGCTCACCCGAACGGGACGTTCCGGGCCTCTGCGCCCACCCCTACGGCAGCTCGAATCCCGGATCCATCCCGCCCAGCGCCGTCGTGCACAGGCAGTCCCGCGTCTCGTTCGCCGGAAGTCCCGCGACCGCGTCGAACAACACGTCCCGCAGCCGGTCCACGTTCGCCGCGAACACCTGGAGCACCTCGTCGTGCGAGACGCCTTCGCCGGTCTCGGCGCCCGCGTCCAGATCCGTGACCAGCGTCAACGACGTGTAACACAGCTCCAGTTCACGGGCGAGCGCGGCCTCGGGGTGGCCGGTCATACCCACCACGGACCAGCCCTGCGCCTGGTGCCACAACGATTCGGCGCGGGTGGAGAACCGCGGGCCCTCGACCACGACCAGCGTGCCGCCGTCCACCGGCTCCCAGTCCCGCCCGCGCGCCGCCTCCAGCGCGGCCTTGCGGCCGACCGGGCAGTACGGGTCGGCGAGCGAGACGTGCACCACGTTCGGCACGGTGCCGTCGGGCAGCGGCAGCCCGTCGAAGTACGTCTGCGTGCGGGTCTTCGTACGGTCCACCATCTGGTCCGGCACGAGCAGCGTCCCGGGGCCGTACTCGGCGCGCAGCCCGCCCACCGCGCAGGGTCCGAGTACCTGCCGTACACCGACCGAACGCAGCGCCCACAGGTTGGCGCGGTAGTTGATGCGGTGCGGCGGCAGATGGTGGCCGCGGCCGTGGCGGGGGAGGAAGGCGACCCGACGGCCGGCGATCTCGCCGAGGAAGAGGGAGTCGCTGGGCGCGCCGTAAGGGGTGTCGACCTGGATCTCGGTCACGTCGTCGAGGAAGGAGTAGAGGCCCGAACCGCCGATGACGCCGATCTCTGCGTTCTCCATCAGTCTCCTAGCGAGGGGGCCACCGGCTCGAGCCGGTGGGGGAATCGCTTCCCTGGCCTGTCGTACGTCACGGCGAGCACAGTAGTTGGCCCGGGAAATGCCGAAGACCCCGCCGTCGTCACGACGGCAGGGTCTCCTGGCCGGGCCTTATGCGGCGGAGCTGGAGGAAGTTCCGGTCGACGACGATCCGGAGCCGGTCGACGAGGACCCGGAGTCGGTCGACGACGAGGTGGAGGAGCCGGACGGCTTCGACGACGCGGGGCTGCTGCTCGAGGACGCGCCGCGGCTGTCGTTGCGGTAGAAGCCGGAGCCCTTGAAGACGATGCCGACGGCAGAGAACACCTTCTTCAGGCGCCCACCGCAGTTGGGGCACTCGGTCAGGGCGTCGTCGGTGAACTTCTGGACCGCCTCGAGGCCCTCGCCGCACTCGGTGCACTGGTACTGGTAGGTGGGCACTTGTCTTCCTCCTGGCACTCTCACTCAATGAGTGCTAACGATCGTCCATGGTAACCCGTGCCGCAGGCGAACGGAGTAACGAACGTCACCTGTCCCCCGGGAGGCGGTCGCGGCGTGACCGTCATGACGGCCTTTGTGCCCGGGTGAGAAGCCGGGTCGGCGGCGGAGGCGCAGTGGCGTATTCCTTGCCGAACCGGGATCTCCCGTCCACGTCACATCTCGCCGACCGCGACGGGATCGCGAGGGGCCGCGCCGCGCGTGGCCGTGGTGGTCCCCTGCGACGGCGACAGCCATGACCGCAGGGACACCAGGGTCGCCAGCGCGAGCACCGTACCGGCCATCGGCACCAGGAATCCGGCGCCGTCCCAGAGGCGGTCCTCCAACTGCCCGGCCACCGTGACCGCGGCCGCCTGGCCGAGCGCGACCGCGCCGGTCAGCCAGGTGAAGGCCTCGGTGCGGACCTGGGCCGGGACCAGGCTCTCGACCAGTGTGTAGCCGTTGATCAGTGCGGGCGCTATGCACATGCCCACCAGGAGGCCGAGGCCCGCCAGGACGACCGCTGAGTGCGCGGTCCACAGGCCCGAGGCGGTCAGCGTGAGGGCCGCGTAGCCGATGACGAGGCGCTGCTGCGGGGCGGCCTTCCAGGCGATGGCGCCGCACACGACACCGGAGAGCATGTTGCCGGCGGCGAAGACGCCGTACAGGACGCCGTTCAGGCCGGGCTTGCCGATCGAGTCGCTGAACGCGGCGAGCGAGACCTGCATGCCGCCGAAGACGGAGCCGATGCCCAGGAAGGTCACGACCAGAACGCGCACCCCGGGGACGCGCAGGGCGGAAGCGTGCTCCACGCGCGCGTGCGTCACGTCGGCGACGGGCGGCTGCGTACTCTTCTGCGCCGCGAACAGCAGGCCGCCGACCAGCGTCAGCGCCGCCTCGCTCAGCAGGCCCGCGGCCGGGTTCACGGCGGTGCACAGGGCCGTCGCCAGCAGCGGGCCGAACACGAAGGTCAGCTCGTCGGTGACGGACTCGAAGGCCGCCGCCGTCGTCATCAGCGGGGAACCCTGGAGCTTCACGCCCCAGCGGGCGCGCACCATGGGGCCGACCTGCGGCACCGACGCGCCGGTCGGGACCGCCGCCGCGAACAGCGCCCACAGGGGAGCGTGGGCCAGCGCGAGCATCGTCAGGGACACACCGGACAGGGAGTGCACCAGGACGCCGGGGAGCAGTACCGTGCGCTGGCCGTACCGGTCGGTGAGGCGGCCGCCGTACGGCGCGAACAGCGCCATGGAGACGCCGGTGGCCGCCGCGACGGCGCCCGCGGCCCCGTACGAGCCCGTGGTGTGCTGCACGAGCAGCACGATGGAGATGGTGAGCATCGCGAACGGCTGACGCGCCGCGAAACCGGGGAGCAGGAACGTCCAGGCGCCGCGGGTGCGCAGCAGCTGCCCGTAGCCCGGACGGGACGACTTCGAGGTGACCGTGGACGCCACGGCCCGTGCCTTTCTGCCACCTGGTAGCGCCCGTGCGGGGCGCCGAGAGCTGTCCTCTTGCGCGGACTGCGGTAGATACCGGCGCCCGCTCAGGTGGGCGCCCCGGCCGCCATACGGTCGCGCCAGCTCTGCGTCAGGCAGAGTTGGTTCGATCAGGGTGCGCCCCCGATTCTACAGAGGCAGGTCGCGTCCGCGGGCCCCGTGCCCGCCGCCGCAGGGGCCCGTCAGCGGCCCGGCCCCCCGTTCCCGCTCGTCCCCAGCCAACTGGCCAGCTTGCCGCCTTGGCCGACGGCCCGCAGGCGGCTCTCCGCCGCATCGCGGACCTGGTCGGTGGTGACCACGAGGAGTTCGTCGCCGTGCTGCAGCACCGTCGTCGGCAGCGGCACCGAGGACTTTCCGTCCCGGACGATGAGGGTGACGGCGGACCCGGCCGGCAGCCGCAGTTCGTTGATCTCGACGCCGTGCATCCGCGACCCCTCGGGGATCGCGACGGACAGCAGGTGGCCGCGCAGCCTCTCCAGGGGGGCCGACTCGATGCCGAGGTCGGCGGCCTCGGGGCCCTCGCCCAGCTGCAGCCTGCGGGCCAGCCACGGCAGTGTCGGCCCCTGGACCAGGGTGAAGACGACGACCAGGACGAAGACGATGTTGAAGATGCGGTGGGCGGCGGCGACGCCGTTGACCATGGGGATTGTCGCCAGGATGACGGGCACCGCACCGCGCAGCCCCGCCCACGACAGCAGCGTCTTCTCCTGCCACGGCATCCGGAAGGGCGCCAGGCTCACGACCACGCTCAGCGGCCGCGCCACCAGGGTCAGCACCAGGCCGATCACGAGGGCGGGCAGGATGTCGCCGCCCAGCTCGTGCGGGGTGACCAGCAGTCCGAGCAGGACGAACATTCCGATCTGGGCGATCCAGCCGAGCCCCTCGGCGAAGCCGCGTGTCGCGGGCCAGTGCGGCAGCTTCGCGTTGCCGAGCACCATCGACGCGAGGTACACGGCGAGGAAGCCGCTGCCGTGCGCCAGCGCGCCGACCGCGTAGGCGGTGACCGAGATGGCCATGACGGCGATCGGGTAGAGACCGGAGGCGGGCAGCGCCACGTGCCGCAGACCCCAGGAGCCGAGCCAGCCCACCGCGAGACCGATGGCGGCACCGATGGCCAGCTCCATGGCTATCTCGGCCAGGAGTACGTACCAGTGCTCCACGGGACCTGCCGTGGAGAAGGAGACGACGAGGATGACCACCGGGGCGTCATTGAAGCCGGACTCGGCCTCCAGAACACCCTTCAGGTGCGCGGGAAGGGGGACTTTCCGCAGTACCGAGAAGACCGCCGCCGCGTCCGTCGACGACACCACCGCTCCGATGATGAGCGCCTGCCGCCACTCGAGACCGGTCAGGTAGTGCGCGCCGGCGGCGGTGACGCCCACGCTCACCGCGACGCCCACGAGGGCCAGGGAGGAGGCCGCCGGCAGGGCCGGCCTGATCTCCTTCCACTTCGTCCCGAGACCGCCCTCGGCCAGGATGACGACCAGGGCCGCGTACCCCATGACCTGGGTCAAGGCCGCGCCGCTGAAGTAGACGTGGCCGAACCCGTCCACGCCCATGGCGATGCCGATGCCCAGGTAGAGGAGCAGGCTGGGGAGCCCGCTGCGCGAGGAGATCCGGACGGCCGCCACCGCTACGAGCAGTACGAGCGCGCAGACGAGCAGGAGCTGGTTGAGGTGGTGGACAGTCAGCGGCCGTTCCCTTCTCGCCGATCCGAGCGCCGCGATGCGAACGCCTCGATCCGAGCACGTGAAGCCGGGTGGTGCCACGGTCTTCCGCGCGACTACTTCATTACTTTACCTAACTCTTGACGTTTCCTTGACGCTCGGGGGCTGTGCGAGCGGACTTCAGGCCGGGTGGGTTCCCGACTCCGCGTCAAGGCGGGGCGGGCTCTGCGCCTATGGTTGCTCCAGCGCTCAAGAAGAAAGCACAGCCCGCCCTGCCGCTCGCGTAAGGACAGCAAGGACAGCGATGCCCCCCAACACCACCGCCTCTTCCGGCCAGAAGCCCGGCAAGTCCGGCAGGAAGAAGGGGCGCAGAGCCCGTCTGCTTGTGATCGTTCTGGTTCTGGCTCTCGTGGGAGGCGTCGGTTACGGCGGCTACTGGTCCGTCAGCACCGTGCGCGCCTCCTTCCCGCAGACCCAGGGCTCGATCACCCTGGACGGACTCTCAGGTCCCGTCGACGTCAAGCGTGACGGCTACGGGGTCCCGCAGATCTACGCCTCGTCCGACGCGGACCTGTTCATGGCGCAGGGCTACGTTCAGGCGCAGGACCGGTTCTACGAGATGGACGTGCGCCGCCACATGACGTCCGGACGCCTGTCCGAGATGTTCGGCAAGAGCCAGGTGAAGTCCGACGAGTTCCTGCGCACCCTGGGCTGGGACCGGGTGGCTCAGAAGGAGTACGACACCAAACTGTCGGCCTCCTCCAAGGCCTACCTCCAGGCGTACGCCAAGGGGGTCAACGCCTATCTGAAGGGCAAGGGCGGCAAGGACATCTCGCTGGAGTACGCGGCCCTGGGTCTCACCAACGACTACACGCCCCAGGCCTGGACCCCCGTCGACTCGGTCTCCTGGCTCAAGGCGATGGCCTGGGACCTGCGGGGCAACATGCAGGACGAGATCGACCGCTCCCTGATGGCCAGCCGCCTCGGTCCGAAGCAGATCGCCGACCTGTACCCGGAGTACCCGTACAGCCGCAACAAGGCGATCGTCCAGGAGGGCGAGTACAACGCCCTCACCAAGACGTTCGAACAGGGCTCCGCGACGGGCGGGCAGTCGACAGCGACGGCCGGGACCTCGACCACGACCTCGGCCGGCTCGGCCCTGCAGAACCAGCTGGCGGGCCTCACCAGGGTCCTGGACAACGTGCCGACGGCCGTCGGCGTGAACGGCCACGGCATCGGCTCCAACTCCTGGGTCGTCGCCGGCAGCCACACCATCACCGGCAAGCCGCTGCTGGCCAACGACCCGCACCTGTCGGCGTCACTGCCGTCGGTCTGGTACCAGATGGGCCTGCACTGCACCGAGGTCTCCAGCAAGTGCCAGTACGACGTCACGGGGTACACCTTCGCGGGCATGCCCGGTGTGATCATCGGCCACAACCAGAACATCGCCTGGGGCATGACCAACTCCGGCGTCGACGTCACCGACCTCTACCTGGAGAAGCTCTCCGGTGACGGCTATCTGTACGACGGCAAGGTGAAGCCGTTCACCACCCGCACCGAAACGATCAAGATCGCCGGGGGCGGGTCCAAGAAGATCGTCGTTCGCGAGACGAACAACGGCCCCCTGCTGTCCGACCGCGATGACGAGCTCGTCAAGGTCGGCAAGAAGGCCACCGTCACCACCGCGGCGCCCGACCGGGGCGACGGCTACGGCATCGCGCTGCGCTGGACCGCCCTGGAGCCCGGCAACTCCATGGACGCCGTCTTCGCGATAGACAAGGCCTCGAACTGGACGGAGTTCCGCCAAGGGGCCCGGTCCTTCGACGTTCCCTCGCAGAACCTGATCTACGCCGACACCCAGGACCACATCGGCTACCAGCTGCCCGGAAGGATCCCGACGCGCGCCAAGAGCGACGCCGGCTCGCTCCCCGCGCCTGGCTGGGACTCCAAGTACAGCTGGGGCCCCTACATCCCGCAGGATGAGCTGCCCTACGAGTTCGACCCGAAGCGCGGCTACATCGTCACCGCCAACCAGGCCGTGGTCGACAAGGACAAGTACCCCTACACGCTCACCACGGACTGGGGCTACGGCGCGCGCAGCCAGCGGATCACCGACCTGATCGAGTCGAAGATCAAGGGCGGCGGCAAGATCTCGACCGACGACATGCGGCAGATGCAGCTCGACAACAGCAGCGAGATCGCCAGGCTCCTGGTGCCCAAGCTGCTCAAGATCGACGTCTCCGACAAGTACGTCCGCGAGGCGCAGAAGCTGCTGGAGGGCTGGGACTACACCCAGGACTCCGACTCGGCGGCGGCCGCGTACTTCAACGCCGTCTGGCGCAACATCCTCAAGCTCGCCTTCGGCAACAAGATGCCCAAGGAGCTGCGGGTCAAGGGGCAGTGCCTGTGGGTGGAGCCGGTCGCCACGACCAGGCCCGCCGACGAGAACCAGAAGGTGCGCGAGTGCGGTCAGCGCGACGCGGACCAGGCGCAGCCGGACGGCGGCGACCGCTGGTTCGAGGTGGTGCGCAACATCGTCAACGACCAGCAGAACGACTGGTGGCAGTCGCCCAAGACGCGCACCCAGCCGGCCACCACGACGCGCGACGAGCTGTTCGCGCGCGCCATGCACGACGCGCGCTGGGAGCTGACCGCCAAGCTCGGCAAGGACATCGACACCTGGAGCTGGGGCCGGCTGCACCGCCTGTTCCTGAAGAACCAGACCCTGGGCACGGGCGGTCCCCGCATAGTGCAGTACATGCTCAACCGCGGTCCCTGGAAGATCGACGGCGGTGAGGCGACGGTGAACGCCACCGGCTGGAACGCCGCGGGCGGCTACGGCGCGATCTGGGTGCCGTCGATGCGCATGGTGATCAACCTGGACGACCTCGACAAGTCCAAGTGGATAAACCTCTCCGGCGCCTCGGGACACGCCTACAGCGCCCACTACACCGACCAGACGGACAAGTGGGCCAAGGGCGAACTGCTGCCGTGGAACTTCTCGAAGGACGCGGTCGACAAGAACACGAGCGACACCCTGGTGCTCAAGCCCTGACCTGACGGTCCCGGCAGGAAACCGGCCCTCCACGCGCGCGTGGAGGGCCGGTTCGCGTACGGGGCGGCTTCCGGGCGTCTCCCGGGGCGGAGTTGGGCGATGGAACTCAGTGGAAGCGGTGTACGCCCGACGGCGTCACCACCGCGTGCACCGGACGGTCGTGTGCCTCCTCGGGGATCCGCTCGACGACCTCCGTGTCGTACAGAAGCACCACCAGCGCGGGGTCGGCGCCCGCACGCTCCAGGCGGGCCAGTACGCGGTCGTACGAGCCGCCACCGCGCCCCAGCCGCATGCCGCGTGCGTCGACGGCCAGGCCCGGCAGCAGCACGGCATCGGCCCGTCCGACGGCCTCCGGGCCCAGTCGCTCGCCCGCGGGCTCCAGGAGGGCCATCTTCCCGCCGTGCCGGACGCGCACGAGGGAGTCAGGCCCGGCGTACGCCGCCCAGTCGAGGTCGTTGTCCGGCAGGAGCACCGGGAGCAGCACCCGCACACCCCGCGCGCGCAGCGCGTCCAGGAGCGCGAGGGTGCCGGGTTCGCTCCCCACGGAAACATAGGCCGCCACCGTGTGTGCATGTCCGAGTTCGGGCAGCTCCAGCGCGTGCCCGGCGAGCGCCGCCGCCGCTTCCCGCACGTCATCCGCGGTCAACCCGTTTCTCACCGCGAGGAACCCTCGCCGCAACGTCCTCTTGTCAGGCTCTGCCTCGTGTCCCCTGGGAACCACAGGTCACTGCCCTACCCTTCGTAAAAGCGCTCATATGAGAGCGAACTAACTGGAATTGCGGATTCAGTACATAGCCAGCGGATATGGTTGCGGACATGACTGAGTCGCACCCCAAGATCACCAAGGCTGTCATCCCCGCGGCGGGCCTCGGCACCAGGTTCCTGCCTGCCACCAAAGCCACTCCCAAGGAGATGCTGCCGGTCGTCGACAAGCCTGCGATCCAGTACGTGGTCGAGGAGGCCGTGGCCGCAGGGCTCGACGACATCCTGATGGTCACCGGCCGCAACAAGCGCCCTCTCGAGGACCACTTCGACCGCAACTACGAACTCGAGTCGGCCCTGGAGAAGAAGGGCGACGCCGAACGGCTCGCGAAGGTCCGTCAGTCCAGCGATCTCGCCACCATGCACTACGTCCGCCAGGGCGACCCCAAGGGTCTCGGCCACGCCGTGCTGTGCGCCGCCCCGCACGTCGGCCACGAGCCCTTCGCCGTCCTGCTCGGCGACGACCTGATCGATCCGCGCGACCCCCTGCTGGCGCGCATGGTCGAGGTCCAGGAGGAGCGCGGCGGCAGCGTCGTCGCGCTCATGGAGGTCGCTCCGGAGCAGATCCACCTCTACGGGTGTGCCGCCGTCGAGTCCACCGAGGACGGCGACGTCGTCAAGGTGACCGGCCTGGTCGAGAAGCCCGACCCGGCGGACGCCCCGTCGAACTACGCGATCATCGGCCGCTATGTCCTCGACCCGAACATCTTCGGCATACTTCGTACGACCGAGCCGGGCCGCGGCGGTGAGATCCAGCTCACCGACGCCCTCCAGCAACTTGCCGAGGACGAGAAGGTCGGAGGCCCCGTGCACGGCGTCGTCTTCAAGGGCCGCCGCTATGACACCGGCGACCGTGGCGACTACCTGCGTGCCATTGTCCGACTCGCATGCGAACGTGAAGACCTGGGCCCGGACTTCCGGACCTGGCTTCGCAGTTATGTAGCCGAGGAGATGTAGCGATCTTGAGCGCCGCCGCGACCCGGGCCACCGGGCAGGACCACCTCTGGTCGGTGGACGAACACTTGAAGGACATCCTCGCCACCGTCCGCCCCCTGGAACCCATCGAGCTCAACCTGCTCGACGCCCAGGGCTGCGTCCTGGTCGACGACGTCACGGTGCCGCTCTCGCTGCCACCGTTCGACAACAGCTCGATGGACGGGTACGCGGTGCGGGTCGCGGACGTCGAGGGCGCGAGTGAGGAGTTCCCCGCCGTCCTCACGGTGATCGGGGACGTCGCGGCGGGCTCGGCCGACCTGCTCGAGGTGGGGCCCGGTCAGGCCGCACGCATCATGACCGGCGCCCCGCTACCGCCCGGTGCCGAGGCCGTCGTCCCCGTGGAGTGGACCGACGGCGGGCTGGGCGGCGGCCCCGTCTCCGCAATGCCCGCCCGCAGCCTGTCGCCCGAGGGTGCCACCGGGCAGGTGCGGATCCACCGCCCGGCCGAGGCACGCGCGCATGTGCGCGCGAAGGGCAGTGATGTGAAGGCCGGTGACCTCGCCCTCGCGGCGGGCACCGTCCTCGGGCCGCCGCAGATCGCACTGCTCGCCGCGATCGGCCGCGGCACGGTACGCGTGCGCCCGCGCCCGCGCGTGGTCGTCATGTCCACCGGCAGTGAACTCGTCCAGCCCGACGAGGAGCTGACGGGCGGCCAGATCTACGACTCCAACAGCTTTGCCCTCACCGCCGCCGCCCGGGACGCCGGTGCCATCGCCTACCGGGTCGGTGCGGTCGCCGACGACGCCGAGACGCTCCGCTCCGCCATCGAGGACCAGCTCGTCCGTGCCGACCTCATGGTCACCACCGGAGGGGTGAGCGTGGGGGCGTACGACGTGGTGAAGGAGGCGCTCACCTCCGTCGACGTCGGTGACGGTGACGGTGACGAAGGCGAGGCGGGCGGCGGCGTCGAGTTCCGCAAGCTCGCCATGCAGCCGGGTAAGCCCCAGGGCTTCGGCTTGATCGGCCCCGACCACACGCCGTTGCTCGCACTGCCGGGCAACCCGGTGTCGTCGTACGTCTCCTTCGAACTGTTCGTACGCCCCGCGATCCGCACCCTGATGGGCCTGGAGGACGTCCATCGCCCCAGGACCAGCGCCGTCCTGCGTGCGGACAAGGTGCTGACCTCGCCCGCGGGGCGCCGGCAGTTCCTGCGCGGGACGTACGCCGACGGCGTGGTCACCCCGGTCGGTGGCGCCGGATCCCACCTGATCGCGGCCCTCGCGCAGGCCGACGCGCTGATCGTCGTCCCCGAGGCCGACACGTCGGTCGAGCCGGGCACCGAGGTCGAAGTGGTCCTGCTCGGCTGAGCGACCCACGGCTTCACCCCGCTGTACGGCCGGACGCGGGGCCCTGGCGGTCCTGCTCGGGTCTCTCGCGTCGGGGCAGGAGATCCTTCGGTCGGGGAGGCCGTCTCCCGGGCCTCCCACCGCGCCGAGCGGGCCGCCGGGTGGGGTCGTGGCCGAGAGCCTTGTTCCGGACGTCCGTGTTGCGGGGACTCGTCCGTCCGGGTGCGCGGACGGCCGGACCTTGCCCGGTTGGACGCGTCGAGTTGGCGGTACCGTGTCGCGCACAGCAGGCCCGCGCGGTAGCGCGCCGGGCCCGGACCAGGAGCGCCGCAGCACATGAGTACGCACGACCGACTGACCCACATCGACGACGCCGGAGCAGCCCGCATGGTCGACGTGTCCGGGAAGGACGTGACGGAGCGCACCGCGCGCGCCGGCGGCCGCGTCCTGGTCTCGCCGCGCGTGGTGGAGCTGCTGCGCGGCGAGGGCGTCCCCAAGGGCGACGCGCTCGCCACGGCGCGTATCGCGGGGATCATGGGCGCCAAGCGCACGCCCGACCTGATCCCGCTGTGCCACCCGCTGGCGGTGTCGGGAGTGAAGCTGGATCTGTCGGTGGCGGACGACGCCGTCGAGATCACGGCCACCGTGAAGACCACCGACCGCACGGGTGTCGAGATGGAGGCGCTCACCGCGGTCACCGTCGCGGCGCTGACCGTGATCGACATGGTCAAGGCGGTCGACAAGGGAGCGGTGATCACGGACGTGCGCGTGGAGGAGAAGACGGGCGGCACGTCGGGCGACTGGAGCCGGGCATGACGGCCCCGGTCGAGCCGCCGATCGGCGGCGCCCTCTTCGCGGCGTACTCCGCCCTGGTGGTGACCGCATCGAACCGCGCGGCGGCGGGCGTGTACGAGGACAAGGGCGGGCCCCTGATCGCCGAGGCGCTCCTCCGGTTCGGCTTCGCGGTCGACGGGCCGTGGGTGGTCCCGGACGGGGACCCGGTGGAGAACGCGCTGCGCGTCGGCTCCCGCGCCGGTTACGACGTGATCGTGACCACCGGCGGTACCGGTATCTCGCCCACCGATCGCACCCCCGAGGCCACCCGTGCGGTGATCGACTACGAGGTGCCGGGCATTCCCGAGGCCATCAGGGCGTTCGGAAGAGAGAAGGTGCCCACGGCGGCGCTGTCCCGGGGCCTCGCCGGAGTCGTCGACGGGACCTTGATCGTCAACCTGCCGGGATCCACCGGCGGAGTGAAGGACGGACTGGCCGTCCTGGAACCCCTGCTGGTGCACGCCGTCGACCAGATCCGCGGCGGTGATCACCGCAGGGCCGACACGGGCGGCTCCGCGGCCGGTGAGGACCGCTCGAGACCGAGTGGGGGTGCACGCTGAACAGCCCATTCTGGCCCGTCGAGCTGGCGGACGGCGATGTCGTCCTCCGGCCGATAAAGCTGCGTGACCAGCGGGCCTGGCGCGAGGTCAACCGCCGCAACCGGGAGTGGCTGCGGCCATGGGAGGCGACTATTCCGCCGCCGGCGCCCAGCGGCCCGGTCACACACCGGCCGACCTACCGCCAGATGGTCCGGCACCTGCGCGGCGAGGCCGGTGCGGGCCGGATGCTGCCCTTCGTCATCGAGTACCGGGGGCGGCTCGCCGGGCAGTTGACGGTGGCGGGGATCACCTGGGGCTCGATGTGCTCGGGCCACATCGGCTACTGGGTGGACGAGGCGGTCGCGGGCCGCGGGGTGATGCCGACGGCCGTGGCGCTCGCCGTCGACCACTGCTTCCGGACCGTCGGGCTGCACCGCATCGAAGTCTGCATTCGCCCGGAGAACGGGCCGAGCCGCCGCGTGGTGGAGAAACTCGGATTCCGCGAGGAAGGGCTCCGGCCGCGTTACCTGCACATCGACGGGGCCTGGCGGGACCATCTCGTCTTCGCGCTCACCGCGGAAGAGCTGCCCGACGGATTGCTGGCGCGCTGGCACCGGGCACGTTCACAGCAGACCGGCGCACCGGGCCCGGGTTCCCGCGCACCGGGGTCGAGTTCGGGCCGGGGCAAGCCGGTCAACCCGAGGAAATAAAAAATATGTTCGAAATTGACCGGTCACTGACCGTCTCGGTCCCATGAATTAGCGGTCCCGATGGCGTGCTGATCGCATCGGTCTCAAAAAAAGCTCGAAATATCAGCCAGATCGTGCGACACACCGGCCCAATTGGCGGATGGCCTCACGCAAATCCCTCTACCGTGTGAGGCGTGAGCAGCAGCGGCCTCATCTACGCAGTCATTGTCGGGGCCTGGGCCGCCTACTTGGTGCCGATGTGGCTCCGTAGGCAGGACGAACTCAACGAGTCTCGTCCGACGGAACGCTTCAGTACCGCCATCCGGCTGCTGTCCGGGCGGGCGGGTATGGAGCGCCGATACGCCAAGGACCTGCGGGCGCGCTCCACCGAAGAGGGGGAGTCCAGTGCCCTTCCGGACGGCGTCACCGGCTCGGTGGACGTCCGGGCCTTCGCCATGCCTCCGACCGATCCGCAGGCGCGGGCGAGAGTGGAGCCGGAGGCCCCGGCCCGGCGGGGAGCGGCGGGCAAGGCCGCGCCCAGGCCCGGAGCGCAGACCCCGGCCCGGGCGACCGGGGCGCACCCCGCGGAGCCGGCGGGCGTTCCCCCGGCGCGGAAGGCGCCGTCGGCACAGGCGGCGGCGCGTGCCCAGCGCTCGAAGGTGCTCGCGCGCCGACGGCGTACGACCGTGGTGCTCTTCCTCGCTTTCACCATCGGCGCAGTCGTCGCCGCGGTCGGGGGCCTCGCCTTTCTGTGGGCGCCCGGCGTGCCCGCCGTGCTGCTGAGCGCGTACATCGCGTATCTGCGGGTGCAGGAGCGGAAGCGGTTCACGTACACGATGGACCGGCGACAGGCCGAGGTGGCGGCTCAGCGGCTCAGGGAGCGGCAGCCCAGGCGGCGGCCCCCGGTCGCCGCCGACCCGGACGAACCGGAGGAGGGACCCGAGCCGGAAAGCGACCCCGGGCTGTCCGCGCTCGCCGCCGACCGCCGGGCGCTCGTCGAGCAGACCGACCACGCGGAGTGGGTGGACCAGCAGCGCGAGCGCCAGCGCAGGCCGGGCCACGGGGAGACCTGGGACCCGGTCCCGGTGCCGCTGCCGACGTATGTGACCGCGCCGGTCGCCCCCCGGGCGACACCGAGCGTGGACCTCGGGGCGCCTGACGCCTGGAGCTCCGCCCGGTCCAGTGCGGCGGAGGCGGCGGCGCCCGTACCCGGGGTGTCGGCATCCGAGCCGGATCCGGGGCGGCCCGCCTCGGCGGAGCCCGGGGACGGCGGCCGGAGCGACGCCCGGCGGGCGGCGTCCGCGCGGCGGTCCCGGGAGCGGGGGCGTACCCCGCTGTTCGACCAGTACGAGGACGGGGATCGGCCCCGGGCCGCCAACGAGTAGGTGTCCCGGCGGCCTGCCGCATCCCGCGGTGCTGACCTGGGCGGAACGGATTTCCAGACTGGCCGATGGGGATGCTAGAGTTTCACTCGTTGCAAGGGCCTGTGGCGCAGTCCGGTAGCGCACCTCGTTCGCATCGAGGGGGCCAGGGGTTCAAATCCCCTCAGGTCCACCGCAACGACTCTCTGAGTCTCGGGGAGTTGGGAAATCCCGTCCGGTCGGAAGACCGGGCGGGATTTTCGTTGTGCGCACAAGTCGCCGAACGCCGCCCGTCAAGCGAAGAGTTCGCGGCTGTGAGGCGGTGCGCGGGGCCGGGGTGAACCGGCCCGGCGGCGTCCTAAAGCGGCTTGGCGTAACAGAGGCTGTCGTCGTGGAAGCGGTAGTAGCCGAACTTCTCGCACGGCTCATAGCCGCTGGAGGCGTACAGGGCGACCGCCTCGGGCTGCTTGGTGCCGGTCTCCAGGACCATGCGGACCCGGCCCGCCGCGCGGGCGTCTTCCTCCAAGGCCGCCAGGATGCGCCGGGCCAGCCCCCGCCCGCGCATGCCTGCGACGACGAACATGCGCTTGAGCTCGGCGTCGCCGTCCTCGTTCCCCTCGGCGTTCTTGTCCCGGCTGCGCCAGCCGCCCGTGGCGACGGGGGTGCCGTCCACGTCGTACGCGATCAGGTACAGGCCGTTCGGCGGCCGGAAGTCGGCGGGGTCCAGAAGAGTGGCGTCGCCACCGTCGCCGTAGCGCACGTCGTACTCGGCCTGGACCTCGCCATTGAGCTTGACGGCGTCCGGGTGGTCGAAGGGAACAGGGTGGATGAGCATTTTCGTAACCGTATGTCCAGGCTGTGAGTAACAGGAGGGTCAGCATGCGGTCCCTTACGGGACCTCGTCCAGTGTGCAGGTAGGGTGCCCGGATGCTGACTGTGACCTCCGCCAACGTGAACGGGCTGCGTGCCGCCGGCAAGAAGGGCTTCGTGGAGTGGCTCGCGGGGACTGGGGCGGACGTGCTGTGTCTGCAGGAGGTCCGCGCCGAGCCGCAGCAACTGCCCGAGCATGTGCGCACGCCCGAGGGCTGGCACGTCGTGCACGCGCCGGCCGCCGCCAAGGGGCGTGCGGGCGTCTCCCTCTACTCCCGCCGCGAGCCGGACCGGGTCCAGGTCGGCTTCGGGTCGTCGGAGTTCGAGGCGAGCGGGCGTTACGTCGAGGTCGATCTGCCAGGTGTGACGGTCGCCTCCCTCTACCTCCCCTCCGGTGAGGTCGGTACCGAGCGGCAGGACGAGAAGATCCGCTTCATGGGTGAGTTCCTCGCCTATCTCAAGGAACTGAGCGAGCAGGCCGTCGCTGACGGGCGCGAGGTGCTCGTCTGCGGCGACTGGAACATCGCTCACCGGCAGGCCGACCTGAAGAACTGGCGCGGCAACACCAAGAACTCCGGTTTCCTGCCGGAGGAGCGGGAGTGGCTGACCCGGGTCTTCGACCTCGCGGACGGCGGATACGTGGATGTGGTGCGGGCACTGCATCCGGAGGCCGAGGGGCCGTACACCTGGTGGTCGTACCGCGGACGGGCCTTTGACAACGATTCGGGGTGGCGGATCGACTACCACGGGGCCACGCCCGGCCTCGCCGCCAGGGCCGTCAAGGGGTTCGTGGAACGCGCGGCCACCCATGCCGAGCGCTGGTCCGATCACGCCCCGGTGACGGTCGTGTACGACCTCTGAGGCCCGGCCGTCACCCCTGCTTGCGCAGCCGCCTGTCCAGGGCCAGGGACAGTTCCGCCTCCACCACGCTCTTCGCCAGGGGGCGCAGGTGCTCGGCGTCCTGGGGGGAGCGGTCGTGGGCGGTCATCAGGTCCGTGAAGACGTCCGCGAGAGCCTCCGTGTGTTCGCGGACGCGGCGGGCGGCGGTCAGCACGTCCGCGAGCGGGATGCCCTCGCGCACCAGGGTCGCCGAGACGTCCAGCAGTCGGCGGCTGATGTGGACTATGTCGTCGCCGTCCACACCGAGGTAGCCGAGGTCGAGGGCCGCGGTCAGGTTCTCCGGGGTCGCCTCGGCGCCGAACACGTCGGCCAGGGCCTCGGGGGTGAGCCGTACGGGGGTCTCCTCGGTGGGGGCGTCGAGGCCGAGCAGGTCGCCGACGTCGCGTCCGTGGTCGAAGGCCTCGGCCAGTTCCGCGATGCCGCTGAGGGTGTGACCGCGTTCCAGAAGCGCCGAGATGGTGCGCAGCCGGGCCAGGTGCGAGTCGTCGTACCAGGCGATGCGGCCCTCGCGGCGCGGCGGATGGATCAGCTTGCGCTCGCGGTAGAAGCGCAGGGTGCGCACCGTGATGCCGGCCGCTTCCGCCAGCTCCTCCATGCGGTACTCGCGCCGCTCCCCGTGATCTGCCACGCCCGCACCCTACGTCGTACCGCCGGTAACTTCCTTGTTCCGCCCCCCTGCCCATCGGTACGCCGCTGCCCTACTCTCCGACTGTGCCAGTAATCACTGGCAGGGTTTTGCGGAGCGGGAGGGCTTCGAGATGGCCGAGCACGAGCATGTACGGGTGGCGGTGATCGGGTCCGGGTTCGGCGGGCTCGGGGCCGCCGTGCGGCTGCGCCGGGAGGGGATCACCGACTTCGTGGTCCTGGAACGGGCGGACGGTGTCGGTGGGACCTGGCGCGACAACACCTATCCGGGCTGCGCCTGCGATGTCCCCTCCCATCTCTACTCGTTCTCGTTCGCACCCAACCCCGAATGGCCGCGCACGTTCTCCGGGCAGGAGCACATCCGCGCGTATCTGGAGCACGTGGCGGAGGTCTTCCGGCTGCGGCCCCACCTCCGCTTCGGCTGCGAGGTGAAGCGGATGGCCTGGAACGCGCAGCAGCTGCGCTGGGACATCGAGACCAGTGGCGGCAGCTTCTCCGCGGACGTCGTCGTCTCCGCCACCGGTCCGCTGTCCGACCCGAAGATGCCGGACATCCCGGGTCTCGACTCGTTCCCCGGTGCGGTCTTCCACTCCGCCCGCTGGGACCACGACTACGACGTGCGCGGCAAGCGGGTCGCCATGGTCGGCACGGGCGCGTCCGCGATCCAGATCGTGCCGTCGATCCAGCCCGACGTCGCGAAGCTCGTCCTCTTCCAGCGGACCCCGGCGTGGGTGATGCCCCGCGTGGACCGCGCCATCAGCGGTCCCGAACGCTCGCTGCACCGGGCGCTGCCCTTCACCACAAAACTGCGGCGCGGACTGCTGTGGGGCATCCGGGAGTTGCAGGTCCAGGCGTTCACCAAGCGCCCCAACGAGCTGGGCTTCGTCGAGCAGTTGGCCAAGTACAACATGGCCCGCGCCGTCAAGGACCCGGCGCTGCGGGCCAAGCTGACCCCCGACTACCGCATCGGCTGCAAGCGGATCCTGCTCTCCAACACGTACTATCCGGCCCTCGCCCGGCCCAATGTGGACGTCGTCGCGAGCGGGCTCGCCGAGGTCCGCGGATCGACCGTCGTCGCCGCCGACGGCACCGAGGCCGAGGTCGACGCGATCGTCTTCGGTACTGGCTTCCACGTCACGGGCATGCCGATGGCCGAGCGGGTCGTCGGTGCCGACGGGCGGACGCTCGCGGAGTCCTGGAGCGAGGGTATGAAGGGGCTGCGCGGCGCGACCGCCTCCGGGTTCCCCAACTGGATGACGATCATCGGGCCCAACACCGGCCTCGGGAACTCCTCGATGATCCTGATGATCGAGTCCCAGCTGAACTACATGGCCGACTACCTGCGGCAGTTGGACGTCCTGGGCGGCCGGGTCGCGCTCGACGCCAGGCCGCGTGCCGTCGAGGCCTGGAACCACACGGTGCAGGAGCGGATGAAGCGCACGGTGTGGAACACCGGCGGCTGCACCAGCTGGTACCTCGACGCCAACGGCCGCAACACCACCGTCTGGCCCGGTACGACGACGGAGTTCCGCAACGCGACGCGGCGCGTGGACCTGGGGGAGTACGAGGTACTGAGGGCGCCCCGGGCGGGCGCTGCCGCGGCGACCGAGGAGCAGATCGCGGCCGCGGAGGCCCGCGCATGAGCCGGCCGGCGCACGTCGTGAGCGGTCCGTACGCGCCCGGCGCCCCCGCCCGGGAGCTGACCGTCGTGTCCGCCGACGGCGCCCGGCTGCATGTCGAGGTACACGGGCCCGAGGACGCGCCACCCGTCGTCCTCGCGCACGGCTGGACCTGCTCGACCGCCTTCTGGGCGGCACAGATACGGGACCTCGCCGTCGACCACCGGGTGATCGCCTACGACCAGCGGGGGCACGGGCGCAGCCCGGCCAGTGCCAGGTGTTCCACCGACGCGCTCGCCGACGACCTGGAGGCGGTGCTCGTCGCCACCCTCGCGCCGGGCGAGCGGGCCGTGGTCGGGGGGCACTCCATGGGCGGGGTGGCCGTGCTGGCCGCGGCCCGGCGTCCCCGCTTCCGGGCGCACACGGCGGCCGCCCTGCTGTGCAGCACGGGAAGCGCGCGCCTGGTCGCCGAGGCGCGCGTGGTGCCGATGCGTGCCGGACGTCCGCGCACCTGGCTCACGGCGCGCATCCTGGGCTCGCGGCTCCCGCTCGGGCCGGTCACACCCGCGGCCAAGCGCGTTCTCAAGTACGCGACCATGGGCGCCGGTTCGGCGCCGGAGATGGTCGAGGCCTGCGCTCGGGTGGTGCACGCCTGCCCACGCGATGTGCGCCACGCCTGGTCGTATGTGCTCGAGACGCTGGATCTCGACGACGGCATGCGGGAGTTGACCGTACCGACCGAGGTCGTCGTCGGCACGGCTGACCGGCTGACTCCGCTGGTGCACGCACGGACGCTGGCCGCTGCCCTGCCGAACTGCGTCGGCAGCACCGAGCTGTTCGGGCTCGGCCATATGACACCGGTGGAGGCGCCGGAGCTGGTGACCGGGAGGATCCGGTACCTCGTCACCGCGTACGCGACGAACGCCAGGACGGAGGAGGGCGCATGAGCAGGGTGAGCCTGGAGGGGCAGGTCGCGGTCGTCACGGGCGCCGCGCGGGGCGTCGGTGAACTGCTGGCCCGCAAGCTGTCGGCACGCGGCGCGACCGTCGCGCTCGTCGGCCTTGAGGTGGACGCGCTGAAGCAGGTATCGGAGCAGCTGTACGGCGACAGCGGCCACTGGTACGCGGACGTCACCGACCACGAGGTGATGGCGCGGGTCGCCCGGGAGGTGAAGGGGCGGTTCGGGAAGGTCGACATCGTGGTCGCCAACGCCGGAGTGGCCAGCGGCGGGCCGTTCGCGGACTCCGACCCCGAGGCCTGGCGGCGGGTGATCGAGGTCAATCTGATCGGCTCCGCGGTGACGGCCCGCGCCTTCCTGCCGGTGCTGGTCGAGAGCCGCGGCTTTCTGCTCCAGATCGCCTCGCTCGCGGCGATCACGCCCGCGCCGATGATGACGGCGTACTGCGCGTCCAAGTCGGGCGTGGAGGCGTACGCGCACAGTCTGCGCGCCGAGGTGGCGCACAAGGGCGTGCGGGTCGGGTTGGGATACCTGTCCTGGACCGACACGGACATGGTGCGCGGCGCCGACCAGGACGAGGTGATGCGGGAGCTGCGGCAGCGGCTGCCGTGGCCGTCCAACAAGACCTACCCGCTGGGGCCGGCGGTGGACCGGATCGTGGCGGGGATCGAACGGCGCTCCAGCCATGTGTACGCGCAGTGGTGGCTGCGGGGGATGCAGGGCGTGCGCGGCTGTCTGCCGGGCGTCATCGCGACGGTGGGGCAGCGGGAGATGCGGAGGTTCGAGCCGCGGCTCCGCGAGGTGCCTACGGGGCTGGTCGGGGCCGGTGGGGAGGCCGACGAGCAGCGGCTGCGTACGCTGCGTGACTGATCGAAATGCGCAGTGTGTCCGGGCGTGTCAGTCTGGTCGAGCCCGATCCCCTCACCCACTTCGGGAGTGAAACCACATGGGCATGAAGGACCAGAACCAGGACAAGTCCGAGCAGATGAAGCAGCAGGCGAAGCGTAAGGCGGAGCAGTCGAAGCAGCAGGCTTCGCAGCGCGGCCAGCAGAGCCAACAGCGCGGCCAGCAGAGCCAGCAGAGCCAGCAGCGCGGCCGCCAGCCGCAGGAGGACACGCAGAGGATGCGGGACGAGTCGGAAGACCGCTTCAACCAGGACTACGACGCGTAGCCGCTGCACTCGGCCTTGGCCGTGAAGTGGGGCACCCTCGCTCTGAGGGTGCCCCACTTTTTGCTGCGCGCCGCTCCCGAGGCCGACCGCTCTCGGTGTCGCCTGCTCAGGCGACGCCTCTCAACCCGTGTTCCTCGGGGGGAGTTTCGGGCGGGTCCTGTCCGGGATATCGCTGTAGTCCGGGGGTGTTGCCGCCGGCTGGGTGCGCAGCAGGTCCAGGGCCAGTTCGACCGCGTCGTCCAGTTGCCTGTGGCGTCCCTCCGCCCAGTCCAGCGGGGTGCGCTGGATCTCCATGTCCGGTGTCACGCCCTGGTTCTCGACCGACCAGCCGTAGGCGTCGAACCACGCTGCGTTCATCGGGACCGTGATCACCGTGCCGTCGCCCAGGCGATGGCGGCCCGTCATACCGACCACTCCGCCCCAGGTGCGCTGGCCCACCACCGGGCCCAGCTTCAGCAGCTTGAAGGCCGCGGTGATCATGTCGCCGTCCGAGGAGGTCGCTTCGTCGGCCAGCGCCACGATCGGCCCCCGTGGGGCGTTGGACGTGTACGACACCGGCTGGGCGTTGCGCGTCAGGTCCCAGCCCAGGATGGTGCGCGTGAGCTTCTCGATGACCAGTTCGCTGATGTGGCCACCGGCGTTGCCGCGTACGTCCACGATCAGCGCCGGGCGCGAGACCTCCATCCGCACGTCCCGGTTGAACTGCGCCCAGCCCGAGCCGCCCATGTCCGGGATGTGCAGGTACCCGCAGCGGCCGCCGCTCAACTCGCGGACGACGGCCCGGCGTTTGGTGACCCAGTCCTGGTAGCGCAGGGGGCGTTCGTCGATCAGAGGGATCACGGCCACCCGCCGTGGCCGCCCTTCGCCTTCCGCCGGTGTGAACGTCAGCTCCACCGTCGTACCGCCTGCGCCCGCCAGCAGCGGGTACGGTCCCGTCACCGGGTCCACCGGCCGTCCGTCCACATGGGTCAGGACCGCCCCCTCCCGGATCCCCGTGCCCGCCAGCGGCGAGCGCGCCTTGGAGTCCGACGGGTCGCCCGGCAGGATCCGCCTGATCGCCCAATGGCCGTCGCGGCGTACGAAATTGGCGCCCAGCAGGCCCTGGTAGCGCTGGTAGTGCGCCGGGCCCTCGTTGCGCCGCGCCGGCGTCACATACGCGTGGGACGTGCCCAGCTCGCCCAGCACCTCGCGCAGCAGGTCGGCGAAGTCGTCCGGTGACGCGACCCGTTCGACCAGCGGGCGGTACTGCGCCAGGATCGCGTCCCAGTCGATCCCGCTCATGCCGGGATCCCAGAAGTACGCCCGGATGAGCCGGCCGGCCTCCGCGTACGCCTGCCGCCACTCCGCCGCCGGGTCCACCACGTGCATGATCCGGCGCACATCGATCCATACCGTCGTCTCGATGTCGCCTGTCTCGGACGAGGGGACCGCTCGCAGAACGCCCTCGTCGACGACCACCAGCCGTGTTCCGTCCCCGCTCACCGCGAACCAGTCCAGGTGGCTCACCAGTTCGGCCTTCTTCGCCTTGCTGATGGTGAAGTGTTCGAGGGTCGGCCGCCCCGTGGTGTCGTCGGGGTTCGCGAAGGTCTCGCCCAGCGCGCCCGAGATCGGCCAGCGCAGCCACACCAGGCCCCCGCCCGCGACCGGACGCAGCGCCGAGTACTTGGACGCGGCGACCGGGAACGGCGTCACCCGGCTCTCCAGGCCCTCCAGTTCGACAGTGACCGTGCCGCCGCCCTCCTCTTCCTCCAGTGGATCGAGACCCCCGGCGGCGGGCCGCCCCTCCGGGTTCAGTGCGAAGGGGGACGGGGTCGCCGAGGACAGCGGGACGAGGTACGGGCGGCAGCCCAGCGGGAAGGACAGGTCCCCGGTGTGCACGTCGTAGACCGGGTCGAAGCCGCGCCAGGACAGGAACGCCAGATAGCGCCCGTCCGAGGTGAACACCGGGTTCTCGTCCTCGAAGCGCCCGTTGGTCACGTCGACGATCAGCCGGTCCTTGATCCGCGCCATCTTGATCTGCCTCAGCGACCGGCCGATCCCCGGATGCGACCAGGTCAGCCATGCCCCGTCCGGGGAGAACGCCAGGTCCCGCACCGGCCCGTTGACCGACCGGACCAGCTCGGTGACCTCCCCGTCCGGCTCCGCCGTCCCCGCGGCGGCCTCCTCCTCGGACACGGTGATCAGTAGCAGCCGCCCGTCGTTCGAGGCGATCGCGAGCCGTTCGCCCTGCGGGTCCGACACCATTTCCAGCACCCGGCCCAGCCCCCCGGAGGCCGGCCTGCGCGGCTCCCGGTCGCCGGACGCCCGCGGCAGATACGCGATCTCGACGGCGTCCTCGCCCTCCGCGTCCGTGATGTAGGCGAGCCGGCCGCCCGTACCGAGCATCTCCGGCAGCCGGACCCGTACGCCGGGGGTGTCGGTGATCGTACGGGCGGGGCCGTCGCGGTGCGTGAGCCAGTACAGGCTGCCGCGGACGACGACCGCGCTGGCCCGCCCGGTCTCGCCGACCGAGATCCCGTCCAGGTGCTGCGCGGCCGGCACCGGGTACTTGCGACGCCCCGCGCGCGGTCCGCCCAGCCGTATGTCCAGGCGGCGCGGGGTCGAGTCGGGGGAGAGGTCGTCGACGACCCACAGGTCGCCCGCGCACTGGTACACCACCCGCGTGCCGTCGCTGGAGGCGTGCCGGGCGTAGAAGGCGTCGTGGTCGGTGTGGCGGCGCAGATCGGAGCCGTCGTACGCGCACGAGTACAGGTTGGCGATGCCCTCGTGGTCGGAGAGGAACGCGATCCGCCCGCCGACGAACATCGGCGAGTCGAGGTGGCCGCCGAGGTCGGGGAGCAGCTGCCGCCCGTGCAGCCACAGTCTGCCCATGGCGCCGCCGCGGTAGCGCTTCCAGGAGGCCGGCTCGTGCGGAGGGGTGCCGGTGAGCAGCAGCGTCCGGTGCTCGCCCTCGACATCGGCGACCGCGATGTCCGAGACCGGGCCCCAGGGCAGCTTGCCGCCGGGGTCGCCGTCGGTGGGGACCTTGTAGGCCCAGGTGAAGTAGGAGAACGGCTCTCCGTGCGAGGCGACGGCGAGGATGTCGGCCCTTCCGTCCGGCTCGGGGGGCGTCCAGCCGCACACCCGCGTGTCGGTGCTGCCCCAGTAGGTGAGGCGCCGGCCGGGGCCGCCGTCCACCGGCGTCAGATGGATCTCGGGTGCGAGGTTGCGCCAGCTCGTGTACGCGATGAGGCGGCCGTCGGGCGAGAAGCGGGGATGGCCGATCTTCGTACGGTCGACGGTGAGCCGCCAGGCGCGGCCTGGCCCCTCCAGCGGGGCCACCCACAGGTCGTCCTCGGCGGCGAAGCAGAGCCGGTCGCCGTGCAGATGCGGGTAGCGCAGATAGCCGCGGGCGTTCTCGTACACGTCGCTCGTGTCGCTCACCTACCCATGCTTTTCCTCCGAACGGGTCACGGCAACTCGACGCCGGGTGTGGTCCGGACCCGTGCACCGGTTGAGCGCCGGAGCCGTGGTGCAGGACACGTACGAAACCGTTTCGTTTCGATAGTGTCCAAGGGTATCGTCAGAGTCGTACGAAACCGTGTCGTTCGGAGCCCTGCGCTCCGGGCGCGGAGCAGGAGAGGCGGAGTGAGATGACCGAGGCATCCAAGGGCGCGGTGTCAGCCGTTCCGGTGGAGCCGGTGCCTGCACCGGGGCGTCGCAGTCGCATCACGCCCGAGCGCGAGGCCGAGCTGTACGGGGCCGTGCTCGATCTGCTCCGGGAAGTCGGCTACGACGCCCTGACCATGGACGCGGTGGCCGCCCGCACCCGCTCCAGCAAGGCGACGCTCTACCGTCAGTGGGGCGGCAAGGCCGACCTGGTGGTCAAGGCTCTCCGGCACGGCAAGCGGGACCGTATCGACGAGATCGACACCGGCTCACTCCGGGGCGACCTGCACGCGTTGATCGCCCACGAGGACGACTGCACCATGGAGCAGAATTCCGCGCTGATGCGGGGCGTGGCCATGGCGATCCACCACAACCCGGATCTGCGCCAGGCCTTCCGCGAGCAGCTCGTGGACGCGGAGATGGCACAGTCCCGGCGCGTTCTGCAGCGTGCCGTCGACCGCGGCGAGATCCGGCCGGACTGCCCGGCGCTGGACTTCCTGCCGCACATGCTGGTCGGCGCGTTCGCCACCCGCACGCTGTTCGACGACCAGCCACCGACGCGGGCCTTCCTCACCTCGTACATCGACGCCGTGGTCCTCCCTGCCCTCGGCGCGCCCACCAGCTGACACATCTCCAGTTAGCCCCACCTGACGTCACCGCTCACGTCGTCGGGCTGATCACCCCTGCCCTGAACACCCCACGACCTGACCGGGAGTACGCCCTCGTGGCCACATTCCTCTACCGACTGGGCCGACTGTCCTTCAGGCGGCGGCACTTCGTCGCCCTGATCTGGGTGGCGCTGCTGACGCTCGCGGGCGTCGGCGCCGCCAACGCCCCCGCAGCGGGCTCCACTTCGTTCTCCATCCCCGGCACCGAGGCCCAGAAGGCCTTCGACCTCCTGGAGCAGCGCTTCCCCGGGATGACCCCCGACGGGGCGACCGCACGCGTCGTCTTCAAGGCACCGAACGGGGAGAAGGTGACCGCCGAGGACAACAAGGCGGTCGTCGAGAAGACCGTCAAGGAGCTGGGCGGCGGTTCCGAGGTCGCCTCCGTCATCGACCCGTTCACCGCGCACGCCGTCAGCAAGGACGGCACGACCGCCTATGCGCAGGTGACGTACAAGGTCTCCGGGATGGAGCTGAAGGACTCCTCCAGGGAAGCCCTCAAGACGGCCGCGCAGGACGCCCGGCACGGCGGGCTGACCGTCGAGGTCGGCGGTGACGCGCTGATGGCCGTACCGGAGACGGGCGCGACGGAGGTCATCGGCATCGCGATCGCCGCGGTGGTCCTCGTCATCACCTTCGGCTCGCTGGTGGCGGCCGGGCTGCCGCTGCTCACGGCCCTGATCGGCGTCGGCATCGGCGTCTCGACCATTACGGCGCTGGCCAACGCGCTGGACCTGGGCTCCACCACCTCGATTTTGGCGATGATGATCGGCCTCGCGGTCGGCATCGACTACGCGCTGTTCGTCGTCTCCCGCTACCGGTCGGAACTGGCCGAGGGCCGCGAGCGCGAGGAGGCGGCGGGCCGGGCGGTCGGCACGGCGGGCTCCGCGGTCGTCTTCGCCGGTCTGACGGTGGTGATCGCCCTGGTCGGCCTCGCGGTCGTGAACATCCCGATGCTGACGAAGATGGGCGTCGCCGCGGCCGGCACGGTCGCCATCGCGGTCCTGATCGCCCTGA
This sequence comes from Streptomyces colonosanans, assembly GCF_001866645.1. Taxonomy (GTDB): domain Bacteria; phylum Actinomycetota; class Actinomycetes; order Streptomycetales; family Streptomycetaceae; genus Streptomyces; species Streptomyces colonosanans. Next base: position 83,105 of record NZ_MLYP01000002.1, on the reverse strand, counting down.
CGATGATTCCGGCACTGCTGGGCTACGCGGGCCGCAAGGTCAAGCCGGCCGGCGAGAAGAGCAGGCTGCTGGGCGGGGGCCGGGCCGCGAAGAAGGCGGACAAGCCCAATATGGGCACGCGCTGGGCGAGCTTCGTGGTGCGCCGCCCGATCACTGTCCTGCTGCTCGGCGTCCTCGGCCTCGGTGCGGCGGCCGTCCCTGCGGCCTCGCTGACGCTGGGCCTGCCGGACGACGGTTCGCAGCCGACTTCCACGACGCAGCGCCGCGCCTACGACCTGCTCTCGGAGGGCTTCGGCCCGGGCGTCAACGGCCCGCTGATGGTCGTGGTCGACGCGAAGGCGAGCGACGACCCGAAGGGCGCCGTCGCCACGGTGACGGACGAGATCAAGGGTCTGAAGAACGTCGTGACGGTGACCCCGGCGACGTACAACAAGGCCGGCGACACGGCGGTGGTCACGGTCGTCCCCGGCTCCAAGCCGTCCTCGACCACCACCGAGGACCTGGTGCACGGCATCCGTGACGCGGGCGCCGGCATCAAGGCGGACACGGACGCGCAGCTGCTGGTCACGGGTTCGACGGCGATGAACATCGACGTGTCGCAGAAGCTGAACGACGCGCTGCTGCCGTACCTGGCGCTGGTCGTGGGCCTCGCGTTCCTGCTCCTGATCGTGGTCTTCCGCTCGATCCTGGTCCCGCTGAAGGCGGCGCTCGGCTTCCTGCTCTCGGTGCTGGCGGCGCTCGGCGCGGTGGTCGCGGTGTTCCAGTGGGGCTGGCTCTCCGGCCTGATGGGCGTCGAGGAGACGGGCCCGATCATGTCGATGATGCCGATCTTCATGGTGGGCGTGGTCTTCGGCCTGGCGATGGACTACGAGGTCTTCCTCGTGACCCGCATGCGCGAGGCGTACGTCCATGGGGAGACTCCCCGCCAGGCGGTCGTGACCGGCTTCCAGCACGGCGCGCGGGTGGTGACGGCCGCGGCCGTCATCATGATCGCGGTGTTCTCCGGCTTCATCGGCTCCAGCGAGTCGATGGTCAAGATGATCGGCTTCGGCCTGGCGGTCGCGGTCTTCTTCGACGCGTTCGTGGTGCGGATGGCGATCGTGCCGGCGGTGCTGGCGCTGCTGGGCAGGAAGGCCTGGTGGTTGCCGAAGTGGCTGGACCGCGCCCTGCCGAACGTGGACGTGGAGGGCGAGGGTCTGGCGTCCGCCGACGACGGCCGCCGGGATCCGGACGCGGACCAGGACCGGGAGCTGGTACGGGCGTGACGTCGCCCGGCTGAACGCGGAGGGCGCCCCCACTCGGGGGCGCCCTCTCGTGTGCGCCGTGACCGCGCGGCCGGCGCGCTCGGTGCTCCGCGTCGCCGGCGTCGTCGCCCGCGAACACCCCTCACTTCGTCACGTACCTCTCCGCTCAGCGCGCCGCTGCCCCCTCCAGGTAAGTCCGCCGCAGGAACCGCAGCAGCGTCTGCGATTCGAACTGCACCACCTCGACGCCCTCCGGCGTGTGGAACTCCATCACCGCCTGGACCCGGCCGCACGGCCAGATGCGGACATCGTCCTTGCCCGCCGGGGCGCGCAGGCCTTCTTCCAGCAGATCCCGGGAGAGGGTCCATTCGTGGGGGCCGGGCAGGTCGATGTGGACGTCGAGCGAGTCGGCGCTCGGGTCGTAGCGCAGGATGACGGGGATCGCGTCAGGGGCGTCCGGGGAGTCCGTGATGACGTGGGCTCGTGCGTACTGTTCGACAACGGACATGGGGCCGCTCCTCACGCTGCGTCATCGCGGCAGGATCTGTGGATCCGTCACCCCTTCAATGTCGCATAACGGGACAAAAGTGGCCTCCTGTCGCGTGCGCGTCGCTTCGAGGCCCTTCTTGCTCTTGCGAATCGTTCGCAATAAGCGGGTATTCTCGTACGGTGCATGTACCCGATGGATTCATCGACGCCCCCATATCCGCCGCGACCGGAGTCGTCGCCGCGGGCGCCTTGGCTGTCAGCCTGAAGGGCGCCCGGCGTGAACTCGACGAGCGCACCGCGCCGCTCGCCGGCCTGGTGGCCGCGTTCATCTTCGCCGTACAGATGCTGAACTTCCCGGTCGCCGCCGGGACCAGCGGGCACCTGCTCGGCGGGGCGCTTGCCGCCATACTCGTCGGGCCCTACACCGGGGTCCTGTGCGTCTCCGTCGTGCTCCTCATGCAGGGCATCCTCTTCGCCGACGGCGGCCTCACCGCCCTCGGCGTCAACATCACCGACATGGCGATCGTGACGACCGTCGTCGCCTATGCCGTCTTCCGCGGGCTGGTCAAGGTACTCCCGCGCACGCGCCGCTCCGTCACCGTCGCCTCCTTCCTCGCCGCCCTGGTCTCCGTCCCGGCCGCCGCCGTCGCCTTCACGCTGATCTACGCGGTCGGCGGCACCACCGACGTCTCGATCGGCAAGGTCGCCACCGCGATGATCGGCGTCCATGTCCTCATCGGCCTCGGCGAGGCCGCCATCACCGCCCTGACCGTGGGCGCCGTCATCGCCGTCCGGCCCGACCTCGTGTACGGCGCCCGGGGCCTTCAGCAGCGCCTCAAGCTGCGCGTCGGCGGGGAACTGGTCGACGCGCCCGCCGCCGAGCCCGCGCCCGTCGCCGCCCGGTCCCGCCGCGGGCTCTGGGCCGCCGGTCTCGTCACCTCCCTCGTCCTCGCCGGGTTCGTCAGCTTCTACGCCTCCGCCAGCCCCGACGGACTGGAGAAGGTCGCCGCCGACCAGGGCATCGACAAGAAGGCGCAGGAGCACGCGAGCGCCGACTCGCCGCTGGCCGACTACGGCGTCAAGGACATCGGCAACGCCCGCCTCTCCGGCGGCCTCGCGGGCGTGATCGGCGTCGGGGTCACCGTCGTCGCGGGCAGCACTGTCTTCTGGGCGGTCCGCCGCCGTCGTACGAGCGAACCCTCGCAGGTCGGCTGAGGTGGGAGCCGGGCACGCGCACAGGCTCTACCGGCACGGGCACTCTCCCGTGCACGGACTGCCGCCGCACACCAAGCTCGCGGCCACGTTCGCCTTCGTGGTCGTCGTGGTGTCGACGCCGCGCGAGGCGATGTGGGCGTTCGCGCTGTACGCCGTCCTCCTCGGCGTCGTCGCGTACGCGGCCCGGGTCCCCGCCGCATTCCTGCTCCGGCGGCTGCTGATCGAGATCCCGTTCGTCGCCTTCGCGGTGCTCATGCCGTTCGTGGCGGAGGGCGAGCGGGTCGACGTCCTCGGACTGTCGCTGAGCGTCAGCGGGCTGTGGGGCGCCTGGAACGTGCTCGCCAAGGGCACCCTCGGCGTCGCCGCCTCCGTCCTGCTCGCCTCGACCACCGAACTGCGCGAACTGCTCCTCGGGTTGCAGCGGCTCAGACTCCCGCCGCTCCTCGTGCAGATCGCGTCCTTCATGATCCGCTACGGCGACGTCATCACCGACGAGATGCGCCGGATGCGGATCGCCCGGGAGTCGCGCGGCTTCGAGGCGCGCGGCATCCGCCACTGGGGCGTGCTCGCGAAGTCCGCGGGCGCGCTCTTCATCCGTTCCTACGAGCGCGGCGAGCGCGTGCACCTGGCCATGGTCAGCCGGGGCTACGCCGGTGCGATGCCGGTCATCGACGAGGTGACCGCCTCCCGCGCCCAGTGGTCGTACGCCCTCGCCCTGCCTCTCGCCGCCCTCGCCGTCTGCGTTCTGGGATGGACCCTGTGACACCTTCGCTGGAAGTGACCCAACTGGCCTTCGCCTACCCCGACGGGCACCAGGCCCTCTTCGGCGTCGACTTCCGCCTCGCGCGCGGCGAGCGGGTGGCCCTGCTCGGGCCGAACGGCGCCGGGAAGACGACGCTCGTGCTGCACCTCAACGGCATCCTGAGCGGTGGCACCGGGACGGTGACCGTCGCCGGGCTCCCCGTCGGGAAGCAGCACATGGCCGAGATCCGCCGCCGTGTCGGCATCGTCTTCCAGGATCCCGACGACCAGCTCTTCATGCCGACGGTCCGCGAGGACGTCGCCTTCGGACCCGCGGCGGCCGGCTTGAAGGGCGCCGAGCTGGAGGCGCGCGTCGACCGGGCGCTCGACCTGGTCGGCATGACGGACTTCAAGGACCGCCCGCCGCACCACCTCTCCTTCGGCCAGCGGCGCCGGGTGGCCGTGGCGACCGTCCTGGCCATGGAGCCGGAGATCCTCGTCCTGGACGAGCCGTCGTCCAACCTCGACCCCGCCTCACGGCGCGAACTCGCCGACATCCTGCGGTCGTTGGACGTCACGGTCCTCATGGTCACGCACGACCTGCCGTACGCGCTGGAGCTGTGTCCGCGCTCGCTGGTCCTCAGCGACGGCGTGATCGCGGCGGACGGGAAGACGGCCGATCTGCTCGCCGACGACGCGCTCATGCGCGCGCACCGTCTGGAACTGCCCTTCGGCTTCGACCCCCGAAGCGTGCCGACGGGTACGGGCCGTCTGTGACCCTGGGCGCGTAGGGGCCGAGCGTTCGAGGAATCGAAGGCATCGGGTCGGCGTTGCACTCACTGGCACAGGCGTGTGAGGGCGTAGGCGAGTGAGGGGAAGACGGGCGTGGATGTGAGCGGCGTTGTGGCCGAGGGCTTCGAGCCGGTCAGGGAAGCGTTCGTACGGAACTTCGAGGCGCTGGGGGAGCGCGGGGCGGCGGTCGCCGTGTACCGCGACGGGCGCAAGGTCGTGGACCTGTGGGGCGGGACACGGGACGTCGACGGTACGGTGCCCTGGGAGCAGGGCACCGCGCAGATCGTGCGCTCGGCGACCAAGGGCGTGGCCGCGGCCGTCCTGCTGATGCTGGCCGAGCGCGGGGAACTGGACCTGAACGCGCCGGTCGGCCACTACTGGCCAGAGTTCAAGGAGAGCGGCAAGGAGCGCACGCTGGTGCGGGACGTGCTGGCGCACCGTGCCGGCGTACCGGTGCTGGACCGTCCGCTCACGCCCGCCGAGGCGGCCGACCCGGACCTCACCGCCGCCGTGCTGGCCGCGCAGGCCCCCGCCTGGGAGCCCGGCACGGACCACGGCTACCACGCGCACACCTACGGCTGGCTGACCGGTGAGTTGGTGCGGCGGGTCACGGGCCGCTCGATCGGCGCGTGGATCGCCACCGAGATCGCGGGGCCGCTGGGTCTCGACCTGTGGGTGGGCCTGACCGGAGCGGAGGCGCAGCGGGCGGGCCGGGTCGGCCCCATCGCGGCACCGGCACAGGAAGGCGCCCTGCGCGCCCGCCCCAAGCGCGCGGTCGCCGAGGCGTACGCCGACCCCGGCAGCCTGACCCGCCGCGCCTTCGCCGCGATCACCCCACCGCCCGACGAGAACGACCCCGCCTACCGCGCTGCGGTTCTTCCCGCGTCGAACGGCATCGCGACGGCCGACGGCCTCGCACGCTTCTACGCGGCACTGACCGGAGAGGTGGACGGCATACGCCTGTTCGCGCCGCGGACGCTGGAGTGGGCCCGCGCGGAGTCCTCCGCCGGCCCCGACCGCGTGCTCGTCGTCGCCACCCGCTTCGGCCTCGGCTACATGCTCCACGGTGGCGCGTCCCCGCTCCTCGGCCCCGGCTCCTTCGGCCACCCGGGCCGCGGCGGCGCCCTGGGCTTCGCCGACCCCGAGTCGGGCATCGCGTTCGGCTACGTCACCAACGGCTTCCTCACGAGCGTGACGGCGGACCCGCGGGCGCAGGCGCTGGTCCGGGCCGTGCGTACGTCACTGGCTTGACGTCCTCTCCTGCCCGAGGGCAGGAGATTGCGGTCCGCACCGCTACGCGGTGCCACCTCGGGTTCCTGCTTCACCGGCCCTTGCCGCTCTCCGGGGAGATCGGTCTTACAGGGGCCTGCACAGGCGTCACTTGCCGCCCGTCCGGCGGTAGATCCGACAACTCCGTCATCGGATGACGCGATCGTAGCCATGCCGCTGTGGCCCTCCGGGCCGCAAGGGACCGGATGCCCTTCACCTCCACCCTGAAGGGTGGAGCACTGGGCAAGTGTTCGGTAGCCGCCCGCTACGGCGGGCATGGCGGTGCCCGTACGTCTCACCGCGTACGGGCAACACCGGAACGCACTCAGTGCGTCAGCGGACGCGACGTCCTCCCCGACGCCTCGTCGATCTCCTCGTGCGCCTTCGTGAGCAGCCGCATCGCCAACTCGTTGAGCGCGCGCGCCCCCGCGATCTCCTCCCCGACACGCGGCTGATTCGCATCGGTGTGGTGGCGGCTGGCGTATCCGCGCGAGCGGACCTCGTTCCCGTCGGGTAGCCGTACGAGCGCCGCCGCCCGTGTCTTGTCATCGTCCTCCTGGAATTCGAGCTCGACATGCCATCCCACTGCGGTGTGCAGAACCATGACCATCACCTCCGGAACCGCTGATTCCAGGGTGCTCCTCCTGGCCGCCTCACGCACGGTGCGGATCCGGTTCACGGGAACGCCCTCAGGAGGCGGGCTTCTCGTCGAAGCTGGCGAAGTACGCGGCGGCCATGTCCTCGTCGGCGTGGCCCTGGGCGGCGGCGCGGGAGAGGCGTTCGGCGGCCGCGGCGGCCACGTCGAGACGGACGCCGTGCTGCTCACCGGCCCGGACGATCAGACGGGCGTCCTTCTCCGCGGTGGTCACCGCGAAACTGGGCGGGGTGAGCCTGTCGTTCAGGATGGCATCGGCCTTGGCGCGCAGATAGCCCATGTCGAGCCCGCCGCCCGCGACGAGGTCGAAGAATTTCTGCGGGTCGACGTCGAGAGCCCGGGCCAGGGCCAGCACCTCGCCCGTCGCGGCGGTGACCGCGAGAACCCAGCTGTTGGCCACCAGCTTCAGACGGCTGGCGCTGCCCGCGGCACCGTCCTCGCCGGTCCACAGGGTGCGGCTGCCGACGGCGTCGAAGACGGGCGTCACCGCCTCCCGGCCGTCCGAGGGGCCGGCGGCGAGGACGGTCAGCTGCCCGGCCTCCGCGGGCTGGCGGGTGCCGAGCACGGGGGCGTCGTAGAAGACCAGGCCGTGGTCGCGGGCGAAGCCGGCCAGCTCGCCCACGGCGTCGGTCCCGGCGGTGGTCGACTGCACCCAGGCGGTGCCGGTGCGCAGGGCGGGGGCGGCCTCCCGCATGACCTCGAGGACGGTGGGCCCGTCGTACAGCATGGTCAGAACGACATCGGCGCCCTGCACGGCGTCGGCGGGGGTGTCGGAGATGTGCGCGCCGTCGGCGGCGAGCGGTTCGGCCTTGGCGCGGGTGCGGTTCCAGGCGCGGACGGTGTGCCCGGCGCGGACGAGGTTGCGGGCCATCGCGGCCCCCATGATCCCGGTGCCCAGGACGCTCACGGTGAGCTTGTCGGTCATGACGTCATCTTCCTGATCCGTGCGATGGTGGTGCGCTTCAGCGTTGCTTGCTCAGGATGCTCGCCCGGACGCGAAACTTCCGCGAGGATCACCGGGTCCCGCGTGCCGCTCGCCGGAGAGGAACGGGCACCGCTCACCGGCTACCCGGCGTGCAGCATCAGGCCGATGCCGAGGACCAGCAGTCCGGCCGCCGCGATCCGCGGGATGCCGAACCGCTCTTTGAAGAAGATCGCGCCGATCGCCGCGCCGACGATGATCGATGTCATACCCGGCTCATACGGTGTTTCCATGAGTCGATCCAAGTTAGGCAAGGCCACGATCACACCGGGCGAGCCCGCAGCGATCTACTGCCTTATCTCCCACACCCGGGATGAGGACCAGACCGGAGTGGACCGCCAGGAGCGCATCTGCCGGGACATCGCCGAACGGCTGCAACTCCGCGTCGAGTCGACGCACGTCTACGTGGACAACAACCGTTCGGCGTGGCAGCGCAACCGCAAGCGGCCGGGTTGGGAAGCGATGCTGAACGCGATGGGGGACGGGGAGATTCGGCACGTCATCGTCTACCACCCCGACCGCCTCATGAGGCAGCCCAAGGATCTTGAGGAGTTGCTCTCCATCGCCGACGACAAGCGCGTCCTTCTGCATGGCGAGGCGAACCGACGGGACCTGTCGGACCCAGACGACCGTTTCATCCTTCGTATCGAGGTCGCCCACGCGTGCCGCTCCTCCGACGATTCGTCGCGCCGCCTCAAGGATGCCTTGAAGGACCACGCCCGCGAAGGTCGGCCGCACGTGGGCAACCGGCCGTACGGCTACACCCGTGACGGCCGTGCGATCGTCGAGGAGGAAGCGGAGATCGTTCGTGAGGTCTACCGCCGCTACCTGGACGGAGAGTCACCGAACCAGATGGCGCAGGACTTTGCAGCACGCGGCATCCCCACGTCGAAGGGCAAGGCGTGGAACCCCGAGAACGTTCGCCATCTGCTGTCGTCCCACTTCGTGGCGGGGTTGCGGTTCCACCTGGGCGAAGAAGTGGCCGTCGGGACGTGGCCCGCCATCATCGACCGGGGCCAATGGGACGAGGTGCAGCGGCTCAGGGAATACCGCGCCCAGCAACACCGGGACACGAAGACTCGGCCGATCCGGAACTACATCCTGCGCGGGGTGGTCACCTGCGCATGCGGAGCGCGCATGGGTGGATCGAACAGCGTGCGGTACCCCTACTACCGGTGCAACCGCGCCGACAACACCGACCAGCAGAAGTGCAACCGCTCCGTCTCGGCCGAGCCGTTGGAGGCATTCGTTCGGGACGTGGCGATCAAGGTGCTGACCAAGCTGGACACCTCCGGCTACGAGCCCGCCATGACCACGCGCCCCGAAGCCGACGTCATCGCGGACGAGAAGGACCGCGAGAAGCTGCGGGAGCTGAAGGAGTTGTGGCTCAACGACGACGACTTCACGACCGCCGACTTCCAGGCCATGCGCACGCCGATCGTGAAGCGGATGAAGGAGCGGCAGCGGAAGACCATCAAGCGGCCGGTTGCCGTCCTGGAGGGGATCGCGGGACCGGACGCCGAAGCCAACTGGGAGAGGTTGGAGAAGGCGGAGGACCACGCGCGTATGAACGCGATTTATCGGTTCCTGTTCGCCGCCGTGATCGTCGGCCCGCCGACACGGAGGGGTAGGGGGTTCGACACGGACCGGGTGGAGATCGAACCGAACCCTCTGGACTAGCGTGCCCGACGGGTCGGCACAGTCCCTGCGACTCTCCCGGCTACGCTCGCGCGGGCGCGCCCCGCGGCGCGTGGCTGCGGGGCGCCTTGTGGGGTTTAGTCGAGGAGGTACTGCCCGTTATGCGTACCGCCCACGCAGGAGAAGTTTTCTGGCATTCCGCCGCCCTCCCGGCACTCTTCAGGGGTGACGGCGGATGGGGCACCCTTTGTGGTGGCGGCGGTGGCGGTGGCGGCGCCTGTGAGGCCGAGTCCGGCGAGGGCTGCCGTGGCGATGACGGCGGCGAGGATTCGTCGAATGCGCATTCGGTTCCCCTTTCACGGATTGCCTCGGTTGGGGCACAAGTCAGCTTGATCCTCGCCCATGTGGGTGGCACGTCATGTTGCGTCATTCGGGTGACAGGGCTGTCGGGTGCGGGGTCGGCACAGTCCCCGCGACTCTCCCGGCAACGCTCGCGCGGGAGCGCCCCGCGGCGCGTGGCTGCGGGGCGCCTTGTGGGGTTTAGTCGACAGTCATCCCGTCGTATTTGCCGCCCCAGCATTTGACGGTGTTGTGCAGATAGGGCTGTCCGCCGCCCTCCCTGCACTGAGACGGGGTGGTGAAGCCTGAGCCATCCTGTGCGGTGGCGGTGGCGGCGCCTGTGAGGCCGAGCCCGGCGAGGGCTGCCGTGGCGCTGACGGCGGCGAGGATTCGTCGAATGCGCATTTGGTTCCCCTTTCACGGATTGACTCGGTTGGGGCACTAGTCAGCTTGATCCTCACCCATGTGGGTGGCACGTCATGTTGCGCCGGTCGGGTGACAGTTTTGGCGGGTGCGGGGTCGGTGACGCGACCCGTCGGACAGGCCCACAGTTGTACGCGCACAAGGCCCGCGCCGCCGCACGCATGGGAGACGGCCGCCTCGTCCGCGAGTCACTCGACGCCGGGCGCGCGAGGCTGGACCGACTCCCCAGGCCCGACCACCCCGAACACCACTTCATCATTGACCCGGACAAGTGGGATTTCTGCGAGATGGACGCCTACCGCCTCCTCGGAGATGACGAACGCGCCGCCGCCCACGCCCGCTCCGTGATCCGTATCAGCACCGGCCCCGACGGGACCGAGATCTCACCCATGCGCGCGGCAGAGGCCCGTCTCACGCTCGGAGTCGCCTCCGCCCGGATGGGTGACATCGAAGAAGCCATCGGCATGGGCACCACAGCTCTGGAAGCCGACCAGAAGTCCCTGCCATCCCTGCTTTTAGTCGCCGACGAGTTGGACAAGGAACTGCGCGCCAGGTACCCGCGCGAAGCCGCCACGCGCGACTTCCACGAGCAGATCATGACTATCAGGCGAGGCGCCGCCAGGCCCGAGCTTCCGTTCTGACTGGCTCTGGCGCATCCGTGATCGCTAGCCTCACCGGCTATGAAGCAGCGGCAGCAGAAGAAGCTCTCTCACCGACTCTTCGAGGCAGTCCTGTCAGGCGATGCCAGGAGCGCGAAGGCCCTGTTGCGCAGTGGAGCGAGTCCGGAGAGAAGGAACACCGACGGCACCACTCCTCTGTACCTGGCATCGGTACAGGGAGAGGCCGAAGTAGCCCGCTTGCTTATGGAAGCCGGGGCTTCTCTTGACGCAGAAAGTAGCGGGCCCGGCTCGGAGGGCACACCGCTGTGCGCAGCCGCTTGCTGGGGACACACCGAAACGGTCCGGGAACTGTTGGCGCATGGCGCTGATCCCAACCTCCGCGAAGACCACGGCGCAGGCAGGTCCCCCCTGGACTGGGCGAACAATGGCCCCCACCCCGACACTGCCGAAATCCTCAGGGCAGCAGGAGCGCGACCAACACCTACAGCGCACCCAACTCCGTAGCCAGCAGGACCTCAACACTTCCGCAAGAGGCATTGCCCGACGCTCGCCGGTCACGACCTCGACCGTACCGAGGACTCACGGCATAAGACGTGGCCGGAGTGTACGGGATGACCTCGTCAAGCCCCCTGGCTAGCAAGGTTATTACTGTATGAGCCAGGGTTGACTGACGTCACTCGCTGGGCCGAAAGGAAACTGCCCAGCAATAAATGAAGCGGAGCCTGGTGTGTACGCCCAGGCTCCGCTTCATGTAGTAGCGGGGACAGGATTTGAACCTGCGACCTCTGGGTTATGAGCCCAGCGAGCTACCGAGCTGCTCCACCCCGCGTCGGTGTAGGAACACCCTACGCCACTCAGTGACATCCAGTGACCAGCCCTCGACTGACGACGCCCTTAGCTAGAGGTCGGTGGAGCAGGTTTGGTCGGTGGCCTGCCCGCTCTGGGGCCGAGCGGGCTCAAAAGGCCCACGCCTTAGCTGCTACTCGACGTCCAGCCCCCCGACCAGCCAAGTTAGACTCGCGCAGGGCCGCCACGGGGGCCAGTTCCGCGCGGGTCTGCGCCCACAGGACCAGGGCGTACGCCGTCACCGACAGGGCCGAGCCGAGCAGCCCCAGCGTCGCGAACGGCCGTAGCACGCCGATGAGTTCGCCTCGCCACCGGTGCGCGGCGTATGCGGGGATCACGGCTCCCTGCACCGCCATCAGCCACGCGATGTACCCGAACGAGGACCCCGAAGCCCGTACGCCCACCACCGTGTACGCCGCTATCGTCCCTCCTGTCGCGAGGGCGGCGCCGATGGCCGCCCAGTTCGGCCGGCGCCCGCGCAGCCCCCACAGCGCCACCCCGGTCAGGCCCGCGCACGACACGGCGACGCCCGCCGCGGCCCAGCCGTCCGGCACCTCGTGCGCGAACACCGCCGCCAGCACGGTGACCAGCAGGGGCGCGGTGCCGCGCGCGATCGGGTACGCCTGCCCGAAGTCGCCGAGCTGGAAGGAGCGCATCAGCAGCGCGTAGTAGGCGATATGGATGCAGGCGGAGGCGAGGAGGTACGGCCACGCCCGCGCCGCCGGGAACGCCGTGAACGGGGCCATGGCCAGCCCGATGAGCATCCCGCCGCCCGCGATCAGGGTGAAGCCGACCAGCTTGTCGGTGATGCGGTGCGCGATCGCGTTCCACCCGGCGTGCGTGAGCGCGGCGAGCAGCACCGCCGCGGTGACGGCCGGTGTCACGCGGACCGCTCGCGCACGTCCACCAGTAGGCCGCCCGCTTGGGCGATCAGTGTCTTCGGGTCCATCGGGAACACGGTGTGCGGAGTGCCCGCCGCGGCCCACACGGTGTCGTGGTCGAGCAGCGAACGGTCGGCGAGCACCCGCGTCTTCGTACGGTGTCCGAAGGGCGGCACACCGCCGATCGCGTACCCGGTGGTCTCCCGCACGACCTCGGCCCGCGCCCGGGTCACCTTCTCGGCGCCCAGCTCTTCCCGGACGCGCTCCACATCCACCCGGGACGCCCCGTCCATCAGGACGAGCACCGGCTCCTGATCCACTGCGAAGATCAACGACTTGCAGATCTGGCTGAGTTCGCACCCGATCGCCGCGGCGGCCTCCGCAGCGGTACGCGTCGCGTCCGGGAAACGGCGGATCCGGGTGCGCAGTTCACCGAGCCCCAGCTCTTCCAGCGCCTCGGCGAAACGGGGGTGGGCTCCGGAGTCTTCTGCGGGGGACGTCGTCATCGGGAACTCCTTGACTGGGGGAGGAGGACAAGAACGTCACGCTAGCGGCGGGGATATGCGGCATGCGACCCGATTGCCCGGTGTCGGCCGCATGCCCGCGTCAGCTTCCGGCGCGCAGCAGCGCCGCCACGATCGGCCCCGCCGTGTCGCCGCCGTGGCCCCCCTCCTGGACCACGCCCGCCCCGGCCAGGTCCCCCTTCCAGGCCGCGAACCACCCGTTGGGCTGCTTCTGCCCGTCGACCTCCGCCGAGCCGGTCTTCGCGCCGAAGTCCGGGCCCAGGCCCGCCATCGCCTTGGCCGCCGTGCCCGCCGCGGCCGTGTACTGGAGGACGTCCTTCAACTGGGCCTGAGTCGACGCCGACATCGTGCGGCTCGCCTTCGCCAGGGTGCGGTTGTCCACCGACGGGGAGACCAGATACGGCTGACGGAAGACGCCCGTCTTCGCCGTCGAGACCACCGAGGCCATGTTCAGCGGATTCATACGGACCCCGCCCTGGCCGATCAGGGACGCCGCCATCGGGGCCGCGCTCTGCACCGGGACCGCGCCGTCGAAGGTCGGGACGCCGATCGACCAGTTGTTCAGGCCCAGGCCGTAGACCTGCTGGGCGACCTTGGTGAGGTCGTCGTCGTGGAGCTTCTTCGCCTGGCTGATGAAGGCCGTGTTGCAGGACGCGGCGAAGCTCGCCTTGAACGTGCCCTTCTTGATCTCGAACTCCTTGACGTTCTGGAACTTCCAGCCGCCGTACGTGAAGTACTTGGGGCAGGGGTGCGGCTTGTCCGGCGACGCCAGGCCCTTCTCGAACAGCAGCGTCGACGTCACGATCTTCATCGTCGAGCCGGGGGCGAGGGAACCCTGGAAGCCCACGTTGAAGCCGTGGTTCGAGTTCGCCACCGCCAGGATCTCGCCCGTCGACGGGCGCATGATGACCACGGACGCCTTGTCCTTCGCCGCCACCTGCTGCTCGGCCTTCGCCTGGAGCGTCGGGTTCAGCGTCGTCTTCAGCGTGCCCGGCGTGCCCTCGCTCAGCGTGACCAGCGTCTTGTCGGGGGTCTTCTGCGTGCCCTTCGCCGCCGCCTTGCGGACGATCCGCAGCTCGACGCCCGCCGTGCCGCCGGCCTTCTTGCCGTACTTCTCGCGCAGGCCGTCCATTACCGGGCCCAGGGAGGGGTACTTGGCCGTCGTGAGTTCGCCGCCGGCCCGGTCCAGGGCCCTGACCGGGGGCGCGCCCGCCTCACCCGTCACCAGACGGTCGCCGTCGGTCAGATCGGGATGCACCACCGACGGCTGCCAACGCACCTGCGGCGCACCGTCGTCGGCCCGGCGCACCACCGTCAGCTTCGACTCGTACGCCAGCGGCTTGCTCTTGCCCTGGTACGACACCGTCGCCTTGACGGAGAACGGGACCGACGCCCCGGACGGCGTACCACGGGTCAGGGTGACGCCCGTGATGTGGGCGTCCTTGCCGTAACCCGTCAGGGCCCGGGTCGCGGCCGCCGAGTCGTCCGTGGCGGCCGCCGCCTTCGTGACGTCACCCTGCTGCCAGGCCGTCAGGAATGCCGTGGCCGCCGTCTGGACCTCGGACGCCGACAGCGGGCCCTTCTTCTTCACTTCCTCGTGGTCGGCCGTGGCCGTCGTACGGTCCTCGGCCGCCGCGCCGTCGCCCATCACGCTGTAGCCGACGACCGCCCCGCCCACACCGACGACGGCGAGCAGCCCCGCGATCACCAGCGGTCCGTTCGACTTCCGCTCGGTGGCGCGCCTTCTCTTGCCCACAGCTTCCGACCCTCCGCAGTCCCCGAGTCACCAGTGCACCCACGCCCCCCAACGAGAACAACCACCCTAGAGTCCCGCGGTGACACGCGTGATGTCAGCCGCCGGTTCGTAGCACAGCTGCGACGATAGGACCGGCCGCGTCGCCGCCGTGCCCGCCCTCCTGGGTCATGGCCGCTGCCGCGATGTCGCCCCGGTAGCCCGTGAACCAGCTGTTGGACTTCGTCTGGCCGTCGACCTCCGCGGACCCGGTCTTCGCGCCGATGTCCGGGCCCAGGCCCGCCATCGCGCGGACGGCGGTGCCCGGGCTCTGGGTCGCCGTCAGCCGCATCATCGTCTTCAGCTGCGCCACCGTGCCCGGCGCCAGGCCCCGGGCGGTGGCCAGTTGACGGTCGTCGAGCCCCGGCGAGACCAGATAGGGCTGCCGGAACGTGCCCGTGATCGCGGTCGCCGTGACCGACGCCATGTTCAGCGGGCTCATCTGCACCTGGCCCTGGCCGATGGCATTGGCCGCGCGGTCCGGGCCGCTGGAGGCGGGGATGCTGCCGTCGAAGGAGGTGATGCCCGTCTTCCAGTTGTCCCGCCCGAGACCGAACCGCTCCTGGGCCTCGGCCGTGAGCGAGGCGTCCGTCAGCGGGTTCTCGTCGATCAGCTTGACGAAGGCGGTGTTGCACGAGCGCATGAAAGTGTTGGCCAGGGTGGCGTTGTCGTCGGGTGCCATGCCCTTGAGGTTGGTGAAGGTCTGGCTCTGCCACACGGCCGAGGCCGGGCAGGGTGCCGGCCCGTTCATGGTGGTGACACCGTTGTCGATGAGCATCGCCGCCGTGATGATCTTCATCGTGGAGCCGGGCGCCAGTCGCCCCTCGAAGGCCGCGTTGAACTCGTCCTTGCGGTGGTTGGCGACCGCGAGCACCTCACCCGTGCTCGGCTTCACCGCCACCACCGACGACTCCGCGTACTGCGTCACGGCCCGCTCGGCCGCCCCCTGCGCGCCGGCGCTGAGCGTCGTCTGCAGCTTTCCGGGCCTGCCCTTGGCCAGGGTCAGCAGGGTCTTGACCGGAGCGCTGCCGTCG
Source organism: Streptomyces colonosanans (assembly GCF_001866645.1). Taxonomy (GTDB): domain Bacteria; phylum Actinomycetota; class Actinomycetes; order Streptomycetales; family Streptomycetaceae; genus Streptomyces; species Streptomyces colonosanans. Next base: position 67,621 of record NZ_MLYP01000002.1, on the reverse strand, counting down.
GCGCGTACGACGGACAGCTCGATACCCGGCCTGCCGCCGGCCTTGTCGCCGTACTTCGCGCGCAGCGCGTCCAGGATCGGGCCGAGCGAGGGGTACTTCTTGCCGGTCAGCACCACGCCGTTGCGGTCCACCGCCTCGATGGGCGGGACCTTGGCCTCACCGGTGACGAGCGTGTCGCCCTTCTCCAGAGCGGGATGGACGACGGACGGCTCCCAGTCGACCAGCGCGCGCCCCGTGGTCATCCCGCGCACGACCTTCAGCGTGCTGTTGTACGCGAGGGGCTTGGACTTGCCCTCGAAGGACACCGTCGCCTTCACCGAGAACGGCAGCGAGTCCCCGCTGAGCGCGCCCGGCGTGATGTGCACCGCGCCGATGTGCGCGTCGCCGCCGTACGCCGTCAGCAGCTGCTCCGCGGCTTCGGTGTTGTTCGTGTACGAGGCGGCGGTGGCCGCGTCGCCCTTCGCCCAGGCGGCGAGGAACTTCGTACCGGCTTCCTTGACCTCGCTCGCGGACGGCGGCCCGGTCTTTTTGTGCGCGGGCCCGCCGACACTGCTGCCCGGACCGCCCGCGCTGCTGTTGAGTGCGTTCAGGAAGTTGTACGCGCCGTACCCGGCGCCCCCCACCATCACCGCGAACACCCCGCCGACTATGGCGGTCTTGGCCCCCCTGTGCATGATGCCCCCTCCGGTAGGCCTCGCACTGTAGGGCGCCTGAGGGGAACCGGTGAAGGCTGTGATCGTTTGTTGTCCGAAGGGTGATCAAAGACGTGACCGACCCCGGGCTCACCCCAGAATCGCGGCGAACACGCCGACGACCCGCATGCCGTAGGTCTTCCAGCGATGGGTCCCGCGGCAGTACAGCCGCGGCTTGTGGCGCCCGCCCTGCTTGATGTGCGTCTCGCACCAGCGGCACCGCAGTTCGCCGTAGTACCGTCCGTCGTCCCCCAGATGAGCCCCCATGGGCAGGACCCTAACCCGTCAGACCCAGGTATCGAGCCACATGCGCGCCCGCCACGAGTCGATCGGGATCGCCTGGCCCGTGTAGATGGGCCAGAAGTAGATGAAGTTCCAGGCGATCAGCAGGACCAGGACGCCCGCGCCCGCCGCTCCCACCACCCGGCGGCGTTCACTCGAACCGGGCGGGCCGAGGATGGCGCCGATCATCATCGCCACCGCCAGGCACAGGAACGGTACGAAGACGACCGCGTAGAAGTAGAAGATCGTGCGCTCCTGGTACAGGAACCAGGGCAGATAGCCGGCCGCGACGCCGCAGGCGATCGCGCCCGCCCGCCAGTCACGGCGGAACGCCCACCGCCACAGGACGTACAGGATCGCGAAGCAGGCCGCCCACCACAGCAGCGGGGTGCCGAGCGCCAGGACCTCGCGGGCGCACTTCTCGCCCGCGTCCGCGGGGCAGCCGGCCTGGCCGGGGGAGGGGGACTCGTAGAAGTACGAGACCGGGCGGCCCGCCACGAGCCAGCTCCATGGGTTCGACTGGTACGTGTGCGGGGACGACAGGCCCACATGGAACTGGTAGACCTCGTGCTCGTAGTGCCACAGGCTGCGCAGCCAGTCGGGCAGGAAAGACCAGAAGCCGCCCTTGCCGTCGGTGGCCGCCCAGTTGCGGAAGTAGCCCCCGGAGCCGTCGGTGGGAGAGAGGATCCAGCCGGTCCAGGAGGCGAGGTAGACGGCCAGTGCGACCGGGACCGTCGCCAGGAACGCGAAGCCCGTGTCCCGCTTGAGGACCGTCAGGTAGGGGCGGTGGGCGCCCGCGACCCGGCGCGCGGCCACGTCCCACAGGACCGTCATCACGCAGAAGGCGGCCAGGAAGTAGAGGCCGTTCCACTTGGTGCCGATGGCGAGGCCGAGCATCAGGCCCGCCAGCCAGCGCCAGGGGCGCCATCCGAGGCGCGTCGTCTCCGCCGTGTGCGCGTCGGGGCGGACCCGGCCGTCCGCGTCCACCGGGAGCGCCGCGGCCAGCCGGGCGCGCGCCCGGTCCCGGTCGACGAGCAGGCAGCCGAAGGCCGCCAGTACGAAGAACTGCAGCACGCTGTCCAGCAGCGCGGTGCGGCTCATCACGAAGTGCAGCCCGTCCACCGCCAGCAGCGCGCCGGCCAGACAGCCCAGGAACGTCGAGCGGAACAGCCGGCGGCCGATGCGGCACAGCAGCAGCACCGACAGCGTGCCCAGGAGCGCCGTCATGAAGCGCCAGCCGACCGGGTTGAACCCGAAGATCAGCTCACCCAGCCCGATGACGTACTTGCCGACCGGCGGGTGCACGACGTACGCGGCATCTGTGGGGATCATCACATGGCCGTGGTGCTGGATGATCAGGTCGTTGGCGTCCTTCGCCCAGTTCGCCTCGAACCCGTGGTGGATGATCGCCCAGGCGTCCTTGGCGTAATACGTCTCATCGAATATCACCGCGTCGGGGCTGCCCAGGTTCCAGAACCGCATCAGCCCGGCCATCAGCGTCACGAGCAGCGGGCCGCCCCACGCCGACCAGCGCATGAGGCGGTCGGCGACCTCCCGACGCAGCCCGATCACCGCCCACAGACGCGGGCTGGGCTCGCTGTACGGCGGCACCAGCTGGTCGCGGACGTCGCTTGCCGGGCGCGCCGTGTAGCCGAAACGGTGCAGCCGTTGCTGCCACGACGGCCGCTGGTCTTCGGTGGCCTGGCCCTGCCGGGTGTCCGTGGAGGACGCGGTACTGGTCACCGCGCCATCGTAGGGAACCCGGCTGAGTGAGTCCCGCGGATGGCGCCTGCGAGGATGGAAACGTGACAGTTACACCCGGAACCACGACCGGAGCCGCGTCCGGAATCCTGGTCCTCGCCGGCACCCCCATCGGGGACATCGAGGACGCACCGCCGCGGCTCGCGCAGGAGCTGGCGACCGCCGATGTGATCGCGGCCGAAGACACGCGCAGGCTGCGCCGGCTCACCCAGGCGCTGGGTGTGCAGCCGGCCGGGCGTGTCGTGTCCTACTTCGAGGGCAACGAGTCCGCCCGGACACCGGAGCTGGTCGAGGCCCTGGTGGGCGGCGCGCGCGTGCTGCTGGTGACCGACGCGGGGATGCCCTCCGTATCCGACCCCGGGTACCGGCTGGTCGCCGCTGCCGTGGAGGAGAACATCCGGGTCACCGCCGTGCCCGGCCCGTCCGCCGTGCTCACCGCGGTCGCGTTGTCCGGGCTGCCCGTCGACCGGTTCTGCTTCGAGGGGTTCCTGCCGCGCAAGGCGGGCGAGCGGTTGTCCCGGCTGCGCGAGGCCGCCGAGGAGCGGCGCACGCTCGTCTACTTCGAGGCCCCGCACCGGCTTCAGGCCACCCTCGCCGCCATGGCCGAGGCGTTCGGCGCCGAGCGCCGGGCCGCCGTCTGCCGTGAACTGACGAAGACATACGAGGAGGTCAGGCGCGGTCCGCTGGGCGAGCTGGTGCTGTGGGCCGCCGAGGGCGTGCGGGGCGAGATCACCGTCGTCGTGGAGGGGGCCGGCGAGAAGGCCGCCGAGGAACTGGACGCGGACGAGCTGGTGCGCCGGGTACGGGTGCGGGAAGAGGCGGGGGAGCGCCGCAAGGAGGCCATCGCGGCGGTCGCCGCGGAGGCCGGAATTCCCAAACGCGACGTGTTCGACGCGGTCGTGGCGGCGAAGAACGCGCCATGCTGAGGCTCATGGACAGGCAAAGGAGCGACGCGAAAAGCAAAGCTCAGGACGCATTCCGGGGGGTTTCCGACAAGGACTGTCCAAATCGACTCCAATAGTCGACAGTTCGGATGCGTTCGCGCCCGCAGAAGCGTCCACTGGTCGAAGGGACGTATCCGCCCCCGGGAACCCCGCTTTGGCGGGGTTCTTGTCCAGCGGACCAAGGAGCCGGCATGGCTGAGATCGCAGGGCAGACCGATCGAGGTGTGGCGACCGCCGTCGTCCATGAGTCCTATTCCTTCGCCTGTATGCGCTGCGGGCACGGCTGGGAGCAGTCGTACGAGATAGAGCACCACCTCGACGGGGACGGCAACGAGTTCGTGATGTACGTGGCGGCCGGATGCGTCGTCCCGTCGCCGCTGAGCCGGCCCACCTGCCTGAACTGCGACAGTCATGTGGTGCGCATCATGCGCCCGGGCCAGGTGTCCTTCGCGCAGAGCCGCCTGCAAGGTGAACGCCACGGGCGCCACCGCTGGCATCTGTCGGATCTGCTGCACCCGTTCCACCACCGCAAGGCGGGGTGAAGGACCGGCGGCCGTTCGATCGGTCGTTCGTGGGGACCGGCCTTTCGTAGGATCGGAGCATGCCTTCCCAAGCGTCCGACAAGAACGCGCCGCCGCCGCTTCCCGAGCCCCTCGGCGTTCCCGTCGCCGACTCGCACACCCACCTCGACATGCAGTCCTCCACCGTCGAGGAGGGCCTTGCCAAGGCCGCGGCGGTCGGCGTGACGACGGTCGTACAGGTCGGCTGCGACGTGCGGAGCTCGCAATGGGCCGCCGAGACGGCAGCCGCGCACGAGGCCGTGCACGCGACGGTGGCGCTGCACCCGAACGAGGCCCCGCGCATCGTGCACGGCGATCCTGGGGGAGACTGGTCGCGCCAGGGCGCGCGCGAGCCGGGCGGCGACGCGGCACTGGAGACGGCCCTGGCCGAGATCGACCGCCTTGCCGCACTGCCGCACGTCAAGGGCATCGGCGAGACCGGCCTCGACTACTTCCGCACCGGGCCCGAGGGCAAGGCCGCCCAGGAACGTTCCTTCCGCGCGCACATCGAGATCGCCAAGCGGCACGGCAAGACCCTGGTCATCCACGACCGTGACGCCCACGCCGACGTGCTGCGCATCCTCAAGGAGGAGGGTGCGCCGGAGCGGACCGTCTTCCACTGCTACTCGGGCGACGCGGCGATGGCCGAGGTGTGCGCTCGCGCCGGGTACTTCATGTCGTTCGCCGGCAACGTGACCTTCAAGAACGCGCAGCCGCTGCGCGACGCGCTCGCCGTGGCCCCCCTCGACCTGGTCCTCGTGGAGACCGACGCACCGTTCCTGACACCCGCGCCCTACCGCGGTCGGCCCAATGCGCCGTACCTCGTTCCGGTCACGGTTCGAGCGATGGCCGCGGTGCGGGGGGTCGAGGAGGACGTGCTGGCGGCGGCCCTCGCGGAGAACACGGCACGCGCCTTCAACTACTGATACTGACCGATTAAACGCTTGCGAGCGCCTTCCGGTCTCGTCCACGGGACCACGGAGCCGTGTCGCCACACCGAGTCACCGCGTTGCTTTGGAGAGTGACGGCCAGCCGTTAGGTTCTGGTCTCCCGTTTCGGACCCTCTCTGGAGCGTGTCGTCGTGAGCAATCGGCAGTACTCGCCGTACGGGACGTACGGCTCGATTTCGCCGTACGAGGACCGCGAGTCGTACGGCCAGGCGTACGCGGACCCGTACCGGCCCGCGTACGAGATGCGGGAGCGCGCGGTGCGTGCCGGGAAGGCCCAGCCGCCCCAGCCGCCCCAGCCGCCCCGGCCGGCGGACGGCCCCCCTCGCACCGCGGGGCGCGCCCAGGCCCGGCATGCCGCGCGGCGCAGGAAGGGCGGGGGCACACGCCCCGACCCCGTGCGCCGTCTGCTGCCCCAGGCGCTGGTCGTCGCCTTCCTCGCTGGCGGAACCACCGCGTTCGTCGCCCAGGACAAGGCGATCGAGCTGACCGTGGACGGCAGCCCGCGCACACTGCACACCTTCGCCGACGACGTGGGCGAACTGCTCGCCGAGGAGGGCGTGAAGGTGGGTCGGCACGATGTCGTCGCACCCGGGAGCCGGACGGCGCTCGCGAGCGGCGACGAGGTGGCCGTGCGCCACGGCCGCCCCCTGCGCCTCACCCTCGACGGGCGCCAGTTCCAGGTGTGGACGACGGCCACCACGGTGGACGACGCACTCAGACAGCTCGGGGTGCGCGCGGAGGGCGCGTACGTCTCGACCTCGCGATCCCAGCTGATCGGCCGCAAGGGGCTGGCGCTGGACGTACGCACCGAGCGCACGGTGACGGTCATGGCGGACGGGCGGGCGCGCACGATCCGGACGAACGCGTCGACCGTCGGCGAGGCCGTCGAGCAGGCCGGGGCCGTCCTGCGCGGGCAGGACACCACGTCCGTGGCGCCGGGAAGCTTTCCGCGCGACGGGCAGACGGTGACCGTGCTGCGGGTGTCCGGCTCGAAGGAGGTCCGCGAGGAACCGATCCCGTTCGACGTGCGGCGCACCAACGATCCGACGCTGCTCAAGGGCACGGAGGTGGTGGCGCGCACCGGGCAGCCGGGCACGCGCCGGGTGACCTACGTCCTGCGCTCGGTCAACGGCGTCCGGGAGAGACCGAGGCACATGGATTCCGAGATCGTGCTGGAGCCCCGGGCCCAGCTGGTCCGGGTGGGGATCAAGCCGCGCCAAGGCGCGGTGATGGGCGCGGAGGGCCTGAACTGGGACAGACTCGCGGCCTGCGAGTCCGGCAGCCGACCGGGTGCGGTGGACCGGTCCGGCACCTACGGCGGCCTCTACCAGTTCGACCTCAGCACCTGGCACAGCCTCGGCGGCATGGGCCGCCCACAGGACGCCTCGGGCGAGGAGCAGACGTACCGGGCGAAGAAGCTGTACGTGCGCCACGGGACCAGCCCCTGGCCGCACTGCGGGAGGCGGCTGTACCGCTGAGCGGGGGCGTGCGGCCCTCGCCACCCCGCGCGGCCCGTACCCTTGGTCCGTGAGCAGCCCCACCCCCGACGCCCTCCTGGGCCCCGCCGACATCCGTGAGCTGGCGGCAGCCCTTGGCGTACGCCCCACCAAGCAACGCGGTCAGAACTTCGTCATCGACGCCAACACCGTGCGGCGCATCGTGCGCACCGCCGAGGTGCGGCCCGACGACATCGTGGTGGAGGTGGGTCCCGGGCTCGGGTCGCTGACGCTGGCGCTGCTGGAGGTCGCCGAGCGCGTCACGGCCGTCGAGATCGACGACGTCCTCGCCGGGGCGCTGCCCGAGACCATCGCGGCCCGCATGCCCGAGCGGGCCGAGCGGTTCGCGCTGGTGCACTCCGACGCCCTGCACGTCACCGAGCTGCCGGGGCCCGCGCCCACCGCGCTGGTGGCGAACCTGCCGTACAACGTCGCCGTGCCCGTCCTGCTCCATATGCTCGACACCTTCCCGAGCATCGAGCGCACCCTCGTCATGGTGCAGTCGGAGGTCGCCGACCGGCTCGCGGCCGCGCCCGGCTCCAAGGTGTACGGGGTGCCGTCCGTGAAGGCGAACTGGTACGCCCACGTCAAGCGGGCCGGAGCGATCGGCCGCAACGTCTTCTGGCCCGCGCCGAACGTCGACAGCGGGCTGGTGTCGCTGGTCCGCCGGACCGAGCCGATCAAGACCACGGCCACCAAGGGCGAGGTCTTCGCCGTCATCGACGCGGCCTTCGCCCAGCGGCGCAAGACCCTGCGGGCCGCGCTCGCCGGCTGGGCCGGGTCGGCGGCGGCGGCCGAGGCGGCCCTCGTCGACGCCGGTGTCTCGCCGCAGGCGCGTGGTGAATCGCTGACCGTGGAAGAGTTCGTGCGGATCGCCGAAGCCGCGGCACAGCCGAGGACGGCCCCCGCAGCCACGACACAGGAGCCCGGAAACCAGTGAGCGTCACCGTCCGCGTCCCGGCGAAGGTCAATGTCCAGCTCGCGGTGGGTGCCGCCCGCCCGGACGGCTTCCACGACCTCGCCAACGTCTTTCTCGCCGTGGGCCTGTACGACGAGGTCACCGTCACCGAGGCCGACGAGCTGCGCGTGACCTGCTCGGGTCCGGACGCCGGCCAGGTCCCCCTGGACCGTACGAACCTCGCCGCCCGTGCCGCCCTCGCGCTCGCCGAACGCCACGGCCGCAGCCCCGCCGTGCACCTGAACATCACCAAGGACATCCCGGTCGCCGGCGGCATGGCGGGCGGCAGCGCGGACGGAGCTGGCGCGCTGGTGGCCTGCGACGCACTGTGGGGCACGCACGCCTCCCGCGAGGAACTGCTCGACATTTGCGCCGAGTTGGGCAGCGATGTGCCGTTCAGCCTGGTGGGCGGGGCGGCGCTGGGCACCGGGCGGGGCGAGAAGCTCACGGCGTTGGAGGTCGGCGGGACCTTCCACTGGGTGTTCGCGACGGCCGAGCGGGGGCTGTCGACCCCCGCGGTGTTCCGGGAGTTCGACCGTCTCAAAGAAGGCGTACGGGTACCCGAGCCGGTCGCCTCGCAGGACCTGCTCGACGCGCTGGCGAAGGGCGACGCCGGGGCGCTCGCGGCGGCGGTCTCCAATGACCTCCAGCCGGCCGCGTTGTCGCTGTTCCCGGAACTGGCGCGGACGCTGGCCGAAGGGCGGGCGGCCGGGGCACTGACGGGACTGGTGTCGGGATCGGGACCGACGACGGCGTTCCTGGCGCGGGACGCCGAGGCGGCGGAAGGGATCGCGCAGGCGTTGATGGCGTCCGGGACGTGCCGCTCGGCACGGGTGGCGGTGTCCCCGGCGCCAGGGGCGACGGTGCTCTGACCGTCGGGCTCAGAGCTCGTCGATGGCGGTCAGGTCGATGTCGATCTCGTACGGCACGTTGATCTTGACCTGGTTGTGGTAGATGCCTGTCAGCGCGTAGGTGCCGGTCGCCTCGCCGCGTTCGTGGACCTGGACGACGGGATGGTCGTCCTGGCCCGCCATGTCGACCAGCCAGAAGTGGGGGATACCCGCCGCCGCGTACTTGTGCGGCTTGGCCTCGCGGTAGCGAGCCTCGGAGTCGGGCGAGACGACTTCGACGGCGAGCAGGACGTCGGCCGCCTTGAAGTGGGTCTGACGTCGGCCGGTGATGGCCTCGGCACGCACGACGGAGATATCCGGCTCAGGGCCGTTGCGCTTGTTGAGCACGACAGTCATCTCTCGTGCGACCCGCAGGTCGGGGGCAGAGTGCGGCGCAGGCCGCTGACCAGCAGGTCGATCGCGGCGAAGTGGAAGTAGCGCTGCGGACTGACGAAGACCAGGCGCCCGTCGATCAACTCGGTGTGCGGCGGGAGATCCGGCAGTGTGAACAGGTCGTCCATGGTGTAGCCGCCCTGCGGCGGCACCGGCCACTGGCCTCGGTGCTCTACGGACTCGGCGGTCATGGTTCCTCCCATGGACGGGATCCTGCTGCCTGCCCTCCACGGTAGCGGCCGGTTCCCGATCAGGTCATTACAAAGGGTGACGCACCCCACGCGCCCCGCCCGCTCCCCCGGAGGGCCTACGCTTGAAGGCTGATCGATCCTTCCGGGCAGGAGTGAAATGGCCGTCAACCTGGTCAATGTCGAGAACGTGAGCAAGGTGTACGGCACGCGTGCCCTGCTCGACGGCGTCTCGCTCGGCGTGTCCGAAGGGGACCGCATCGGGGTCGTCGGGCGCAACGGCGACGGCAAGACCACCCTGATCCGGATGCTCGCCAAGCTGGAGGAGGCCGACTCCGGTCGTGTCACCCACTCCGGCGGGCTGCGCCTCGGCGTGCTCACCCAGCACGACTCCCTCGACCCGGCCGCCACCGTCCGGCACGAGGTCATCCGGGACATGGCCGACCACGAGTGGGCGGGCAACGCCAAGATCCGGGACGTGCTCACCGGGCTGTTCGGCGGGCTCGACCTGCCCGGCTTCCCGAAGGGGCTCGACACCGTCATCGGCCCCCTCTCCGGCGGCGAGCGCCGGCGTATCGCGCTCGCCAAGCTGCTCATCGCCGAGCAGGACCTGATCGTCCTCGACGAGCCCACCAACCACCTCGACGTCGAGGGCATCGCCTGGCTCGCGCAGCATCTGCGCGAACGCCGCTCCGCGCTCGTGTGCGTCACCCACGACCGGTGGTTCCTCGACCAGGTGTGCACCCGGATGTGGGACGTGCAGCGCGGCGTGGTCCACGAGTACGAGGGCGGGTACTCCGATTACGTCTTCGCCCGCGCCGAGCGCGAGCGCATCGCCGCCTCCGAGGAGGTCAAGCGGCAGAATCTGGTCCGCAAGGAGCTGGCCTGGCTGCGGCGCGGCGCCCCCGCCCGTACCTCCAAGCCCCGCTTCCGCATCGAGGCCGCCAACGAACTGATCAAGGACGTGCCGCCGCCCCGGGACAGCAGCGAGCTGATGAAGTTCGCCTCCTCGCGGCTCGGCAAGACCGTCTTCGACCTCGAGGACGTCACCGTCCAGGCCGGGCCCAAGGTGCTCCTCAAGCACGTCACCTGGCATCTCGGCCCCGGCGACCGGATCGGCCTCGTCGGTGTGAACGGCGCCGGCAAGACCTCCCTGCTGCGGGCCATGGCCGACGCCGCGCGCAGCGAGGGGGAACGGCAGCCCGCCGGCGGCCGGATCGTCACCGGCAAGACCGTCAAGCTTGCCTATCTGTCGCAGGAGGTCGCGGAGCTCGACCCCACCTTGCGCGTCCTGGAGGCCGTGCAGCGGGTGCGTGAACGCGTCGACCTCGGCAAGGGGCGCGAGATGACCGCCGGGCAGCTGTGCGAGACCTTCGGCTTCAACAAGGAGAAGCAGTGGACGCCGGTGGGGGACCTGTCCGGCGGTGAGCGCCGCCGGCTGCAGCTCCTGCGTCTGCTCATGGACGAGCCCAACGTCCTCTTCCTCGACGAGCCCACCAACGACCTCGACATCGAGACCCTCACCCAGCTGGAGGACGTCCTCGACGGCTGGCCCGGCTCGATGATCGTGATCTCCCACGACCGCTTCTTCGTCGAACGGACCACGGACCGGGTGCACGCCCTCCTCGGCGACGGCACCCTGCGGATGCTGCCCCGCGGCATCGACGAGTACCTGGAGCGGCGCCACCGCATGGAGGAGGCCGCCGCGGCGGCCGCCCCCGCACCCGTGACGGACAAGCCCGCCGTCTCCGCCGCCGACGCCCGCGCCGCCAAGAAGGAACTCCAGCGGATCGAACGGCAGTTGGACAAGACTTCCGCGCGGGAGACCAAGCTCCACGAGCAAATCGCCGACAACGCCACGGACTTCGAAAAGGTGGCCAAGCTGGACGCCGAGCTGCGTGAACTCGTCGCCGAGCGCGAGGAACTCGAGCTGCGCTGGCTTGAACTCGCCGAGGACGCCTAGGCATTCGAGAGGCGTACACACGGCCGCGGCGTGAAAAGCGCGTGAAGGGGCGTGAAGGCGCGTAACAAGGGCATCACAGGCCGGTCCTCCCTTGGGAACAGGGGGAGGACCGGCCCCGTGTTCGAGGCTGTCGCAGTGATAGAAAGGGCCGTCTGAGAACAATCTGAGCACCACCGGCGTGGCGGAAACGGAGCACCACGGGCGTGGCGACACATCAGTCAAGAGGGGGAACGCGCTGATGACTCAGCCGCCGAACCAGCCACCGCAGGGTGGTTTCGGAGCACCGCAGAACCCACCGCAGGATCCGCCGCCAAGTAGTTTCGGTGCTCCCCAGGACCCGCGCCAGGCCACACCCCCGCCGCCCGCCCAGCCCCCCGCCTCGCCGCAGCCCGGCCCGTACGGTCAGCCTCAGCAGCAGCCCGGCCCGTACGCGCAGCCGGGCCCGTACGGTCAGCAGCCCGGCCCGTACGCGCAGCCGGGCCCGTACGGTCAGCAGCCCGGCCCGTACGCCACGCCCCAGCCTCAGCCCGGCCCGTACGCCCAGCAGCCCGGACCCTACGCCGCGCCCCGGTCCGGCTACGGCTACCCGCAGCAGCCCCAGTTCCCCGGCGCACCCGCCCCGCCCCCCGGCGGTGGCTCCAAGAACCCCTTCAAGGGCAAGCCCGTGCTGGCGGCGGTCGCCGCCGTGGCCGCGCTGGTCGTCATAGGCGGCACGGTGTACGCCGTCAGCGGCGGCGGTAGTGGTGGGGGCAAGAAGCCCGTCGCCGACAAGAGTCAGGACACCACGCCGACCGCAACGGCCTCGGCCCCCGTCAACCCGGGCGACGGCAGCGGCGACGGCGGTGAGGACAACACTGACCTCAACGCGGGCCGCAAGGCGGGCGAGGACAAGGTCCTCTGGTACAAGGAGGCGCCCGCGGCGCCCGGTTCCGGCGCCGACGCCCCCGGCATGTGGATCACCGGCAAGGTGGCGGTGAAGGCCGCGTACAAGCAGGTCTTCGCCTACAACGTCGACAGCGGCAACCCCGCCTGGTCCCCGGTCTCCTTCCCGCAGAAGATCTGTGCCGTCACTCCGCAGAAGACCGACGACGACAAGGTCGTCGTCGCCTACATGAGCGGTGTCAGCGACAACGCCAACTGCAACCAGCTTCAGCAGATCGACCTCAACACCGGCAAGAAGGGCTGGAGCGCGCAGGTCGCCGACGGCGACCTGTTCGACAGCACGCTCAGCATCGGCCTCACCCTGACCGGCAAGACCCTGGTGGTCGGCCGCTCGCAGTCCGGCACGGCCTACGACGTCGCCACCGGAAAGAAGCTGTGGGACAAGCGGCAGTACGGGTCGTCCTGCTTTCCGCGAGCGTTCGCGGGAAGCACCAAGCTGATATCCGTGGCGTCCTGCGCGGCGAGCACCAGCAACGAGCACGACGAGGTGCAGGAACTCGACCCCGCGACCGGCAAGGCCAGATGGGTGTGGAAGGCCCCCAAGGGCTGGAAGGTCGCGCGCGCTTTCTCCGTCGACCCCGTTGTCCTCTTCCTCAACAATGAGGACAAGGATCGGCGGAACCTCTCCGCGCTGAAGAACGACGGAACGCTGGACGCCCAGCTCACTGCGAAGGACACCTTCGAGTTCGGGTGCGGCTGGGACGTCTTCGAGCACGACCTCCAGGGATGCACGGGCACCGTGGCGGACGCGAACACCCTCTACCTGCCGACCGATGTGAAGAGCGGCCCGAACGAGATCGTCGCGTTCGATCTCCACACCGGCAAGGAGAAGTGGCGGGTGAAGTCCCCCTCGGACGGGTCGATGCTCCCCATGAAGACGGACGGCTCCCGCCTGATCGCGTACGTCAAGCCGTCGTACGACGCCGGTGGCCGGGTCGTCTCCCTCGCGACGACCGGCAGCGGCCACAGCCCGACCGGGCTGCTGCAGAACCCGTCGAGCGCCGCGCAGGTCGAGAGAGGCTTCTACTCCAGTGCGATCGACTACGTGGACGGGCGCTTCTACATCTCCGCGACCCGGTTGTCGGGCAGCAGCCAGTCGAAGGAGAAGCTGATGATGGCCTACGGCAAGTGACCCGGCTCCTGACGCCACCGTCCCCGCCCACCACCCTTCCGTCCTTCGAGGTACCCACGTCATGAGCCAGCCGCCTCCGCCCCCGAACCAGCCGCCTGCGGGCGGTCCCGGTGCCCCGCAGGACCCGCCGTCGGGTGGTTTTGGTGCTCCACAGAGCCCGCCGTCGGGTGGTTTTGGTGCCCCGCAGGACCCGCCGTCGGGTGGTTTTGGTGCCCCGCAGGACCCGCCGTCGGGTGGTTTTGGTGCCCCGCAGGACCCGCCGTCGGGTGGTTTTGGTGCCCCGCAGGACCCGCCGTCGGGTGGTTTTGGTGCCCCGCAGAGCCCGCCGTCGGGTGGTTTTGGTGCCCCGCAGGACCCGCCGCCCGGTGGTTTCGGTGCCCCGCAGAGCCCGCCGCCCGGTGGTTTCGGCGCGCCCCAGACGCCACCCCCGCCGTCGCAGACGCCGCCCCAGACACCTCCGCCGCCCGCACAGGGCCCGGGGTACGGCTACCCGCAGCCGCAGACCATGCCGCAGCAGCCGTACGGGCATCCTCAGACGCCGCCCAGCTACGGCTACCCGAACCAGCAGCCCGGTTACGGCTATGCGCAGCCGTCGGCCGTCCCTGTGCAGCCGCAGGCCGCCAAGGGCGCCGGCCGCAAGGGCCCGGGCGCCCAGGTGTGGATCATCGTCGCCGCGGTCGCGGCCATCGCGTTGATCGTCGGTGCCGGGGTCTGGTACTCGCAGAGTTCCTCCGGCGGCGACAGCGGCAAGGACCCCGTGGCCGGCACGAGCGGCGGCAGCGGCAGCGGTGGCGGCGGGGAAGACAAGGGCGGTACCGGCGGTACCGGCGGCGTGGCCAAGGAGAAGCCGGAGAAGGTGCCGGCCAACACCAGCGCGAAGGTCCTCTTCCAGTTGCCCGCGCCCGACATCAAGGACAAGAACGAGATCGACAGCGTCGCGGGCTCCTGGCTCACCGACTCCGTCTACGCCAAGGCCGACCTCTACAAGATCGTCGGCTACGAACCGGACACCGGCGCGGTCAAGTGGACCATGCCGCTGAACGGCCAGACCTGCGCGGGCTCGACCGAGATCACCACCTCCGGCATCGCCGTGGTGGTGTCCGAGTCGGGCAAGCGGTCGGGTGCGCACGACCGTAAGCCGTGCAGCGACGTCACCGCCTTCGAGGTCGCCACCGGCAAGAAGCTGTGGACCAAGTCGGTCAAAACCGGTGACAGCCCGGTCCCCTTCGGTGAGGTCGCGATCAGCGGCAACACCGTCGCGGCAGGCGGCGGTTACTACGGCGGCGCCGCCTTCGACCTCACCACCGGCAAGGTCCTGTGGCAGCCCAAGACCGGCTCCTGCACGGACGTCGGCTATGCGGGCGGCGAGCAGCTCGTCGCGGTGCGCAAGTGCGGCGACTACGGCAGCGAGATCTACGAGGTGCAGCTCCTCGACTCGAAGACGGGCAAGGACAAGTGGAGCTACAAGCTCCCCCAGGGCATCGACAACGCCAAGGTGATCTCCACCAAGCCGGTCGTCTTCGGCCTGGACGCGGGCGATACCAGCCTCACCGGCACCACGGACGTCTTCTCGCTGGACGACAGCGGCAAGCTGCGCGCGAAGATCACGCTGGAGGACGGCAGGTACGCGCACGACTGCAAGATCGGCAAGGTCCACGACTGCCACGGGATCGTGGTCGGCAACGACAAGCTGTACGTGCCGACCAAGGAGCACGACGGCGCCGGCAAGTACAGCCAGACCAACGAGATCATCTCGTTCTCACTGGCCACCGGGAAGACGACCGGTGACAAGGCCGACGCGGGCGACGAGTACGAGCTCTTCCCGATGCGCATGAACGGCGGGAACATCCTGGCGTACAAGGACGGCCCGTACGACAAGGGCGCCCAGGTCGTCTCGATCGACGGCAAGACGCTGAAGACGACCCTGTTGCTGGAGACGCCGGGCTCCGAGTCGGTGCACCGCGCGATCAGCTCCATGGTCCCGAAGAGCTCCGAACTGCTCTACACCGACGGGCGGCTGTTTTTCGGCCAGCAGTTGGTGAGCAAGCCGTACTCGGCGAAGGACAAGTCGTACACGGCGCTCGGCTTCGGCGCGAAGTAGCGCACAGCGCGCTCGGCGAAGGCCTCGCCCCTGTTCGGGGGCGGGGCCTTTCGCACGCCCGTCACCAGGCGGGAACGGGCGGGATTTCGGCAATCCGGGGCACTTCTCATCAGTAGGGGCAGCGCAACGTGCAACGAGCGTGTAGCTTCCGGGTGGATGAAGAGCGGGAGGTGCGCCGGGGGCATCTGTCCGTGCGGACCAGTGGGCATCCATAGTGGGCATCCGTGGGGGACTGGGGGGTTGCTCGATGGGAGCGCGGCTCATGGTGGTCGACGACCACCGGCTGCTCGCCGAGGCGTTGGCCTCGGCGTTGAAGCTGCGGGGGCACCGGGTGCTCGCCGCGGCGGCACCCGCCGCGGGCGCGGCGGAACTGGTGATCACCAGGGCACCCGAGGTGTGCCTGCTGGGGACGGCGGCGCCCGCCGAGCCGGGGGCCTTCGACCCGGTGGTGCGGATCAAGCGGGAGCGTCCGCAGGTCGCGGTGCTGGTCCTCGGACCGGTGCCGAGCCCGCGTGGGATCGCGGCCGCGTTCGCTTCGGGCGCCTCGGGCTACGTACGCCACGACGAGCGCATCGAGGGCGTCGAGCGGGCGATCATGAAGGCGCGGGCGGGAGAGGCGGCCGTGGCGCCGCAACTGCTGCAGGGTGCCTTCGGTGAACTGCTGAACCCGGCCGCACAGCCGGACGACGAGGGTCAGCGGCTGCTGCAGATGCTCACCCCGCGCGAGGTGGAGGTCCTGGTGCGGGTCGCGGACGGCGAGGACACACAGCTGATCGCGGCCGGCATGGGCATCGCCCCGTCGACGGCCCGTACGCACGTCCAGCGGGTCCTGATGAAGCTGGGCGTGGGCTCCCGCCTGGAGGCGGCGGCACTCGCGGCCCGCACGGGCCTGCTGGACCGGGCGGGCGCGCTGAACCATGCGACACCACCGGAGGGCGGCCTGGCGCCGGGAGTGCCGTAGCAGGCCGTCCGCGGCCGGTTGCGACTCTGCGGCCATGCAGCACCGAGCCCCCGTACGCCATGCGGTACGGGGGCTCATGCCCGGCTACGGCCCGGCCATCAGGGCGTCGGCTTCTCGTCCGGCAGGTCGTCCGCGGCCGGCGGCACCGTCGGGCGCAGCTTCAGCCCGACGAGGAAGAACAGGCCGAGGAGCAGCATGCCCACGCCGGTCCACAGGTTGATGTTGAGGCCCACCGCCTTGGCGATCGCCGGGTCGGAGGCTGTGAAGCCCGCGATCAGAGGGAGTCGGTCAGGCCGTCCCAGCCGCCGACCTTCTTCAGGCTGAGCACGGTGATCGGGATGAGGGCCGCCAGGATCACGAAGAACTGCAGCACCTCGTTGTAGATCGCCGACGACAGACCGCCGAGGGTGATGTACGCGAGCACGAAGAAGCCGGCGACCACGATCGCCACCCACTGCGGCCAGCCCAGCAGCGCCTCGACGACGATCGCGAGAGCGTAGAGGTTCACGCCGGCGACCACGATCGCCACCCACTGCGGCCAGCCCAGCAGCGCCTCGACGACGATCGCGAGAGCGTAGAGGTTCACGCCGGCGACCAGGATCGCGGCAAAGGCGAACAAGATCGAACTCAGCAGATGCACCGACTTGTCGAAGCGGAGCAGCAGGAACTCGGGGACCGAGCGCACCTTGGAGCCGTAGTAGAACGGCATCATCACCAGGCCGAGGAAGACCATGGCGGGGATGGCGCCGATCCAGTACCAGTGCACCGTGTAGGCGCCGTACTGGGCGCTGTTGGCGGCCATGCCGAGGATCTCGGTTGCGGCCAGGTTGGCCGAGATGAACGCGAGCCCAGTGATCCACACGGGCAGCGAGCGCCCGGAGAGGAAGAAGTCGAGGCTGGTCTTCACGGAGCGGCGGGCTGCGAAGCCGATGCCGAGGACGACGACGAAGTAGATCCCGAGGATCGCGTAATCGAGGCCGTTGGTCGACAACCGCAGCGCGGATGCCAGATATGTGGGGGTCTGCATGAGTACACGCTTCGTTGCGTGAACCGATCAGGGCGGAACCAACGCCTCCATGTTCGATATTTAAACACTTTCCATCGCGATCTTTGTTCGATTGTGATGTTGACGGTTGTGGTCCGTTGTGTTTTGGTGTGTTGGGTTATGTTTGAAGAATGAAGCGGCTCATAGGCCCGCACCGCAGGAGAAAGGTGAGTTGTGGTGAAGAAGACCTCGACCCGGCTGGCCGATGGTCGTGAGCTCATCTACTACGACCTGCGTGACGACGCCGTGCGCGACGCGGCCGATCGCAGACCGCTGGAGCGGACCGTCACGACCTCTGAGATCCGCCACGACGAGCTGCTCGGCGATCGGGTCGCCGTCGCCTCGCACCGCCAGGGGCGCACCTATCTGCCCCCGGCCGACCAGTGCCCCCTGTGCCCCTCCCAGGGCGAGCGGCTGAGCGAGATCCCGGACTCCTCGTACGACGTGGTGGTCTTCGAGAACCGCTTCCCGTCGCTGGCCGGCGGCGTGGGCCGCTGCGAGGTCGTGTGCTTCACCTCCGACCACAGCGTTTCCTTCGCCGACCTGACCGAGGAGCAGGCGGGCCTGGTCCTGGACGCCTGGACCGACCGGACCGCGGAGCTGTCCCAACTGCCCGCCGTCGAGCAGGTCTTCTGCTTCGAGAACCGCGGCCAGGAGATCGGCGTGACCCTCGGCCACCCGCACGGCCAGATCTACGCGTACCCCTTCACCGCCCCGCGCACCGCCCTGATGCTCCGTTCGCTCGCCGCCCACAAGGAGGCGACCGGCGGGGAGAACCTCTTCGACGCGGTCCTGGAACGCGAACTCGCCGGCGAGCGGGTCGTCCTGGAGAGTGACCACTGGGTGGCCTTCGTGCCGTACGCCGCGCACTGGCCGTACGAGGTCCACCTCTACCCGCGCCGACGCGTCCCCGACCTGCTCGCTCTCGACGACGCGGCCCGCGCCGAGTTCCCCGAGGTCTACCTGGAGCTCCTGAGGCGCTTCGACCGGATATTCGGTGAGGGCGAGCCCCCCACGCCGTACATCGCCGCCTGGCACCAGGCGCCGTTCGGCAGCCTCGCGGAGTTCGAGGGCGTCAACCGCGACGACTTCGCGCTGCACCTCGAGCTTTTCACCATCCGCCGCACTTCCGGCAAGCTGAAGTTCCTCGCGGGCTCCGAGTCCGGCATGAATGTGTTCATCAACGACGTGCCACCGGAGGCCGCGGCACGTCGACTGCGGGAGGTAGCGAGTTCATGAGCGGGAAGTACCTGGTCACCGGCGGCGCCGGCTATGTCGGCAGCGTGGTCGCGCAGCATCTGCTGGAGGCGGGCCACAAGGTCGTCGTCCTCGACAACCTCTCCACCGGCTTCCGCGAGGGCGTGCCCGCGGGCGCTTCCTTCATCGAGGGCGACATTCGTGACGCCGACGAGTGGCTGGACGCCTCGTTCGACGCGGTCCTGCACTTCGCCGCGTTCTCGCAGGTCGGCGAGTCGGTCGTGAAGCCCGAGAAGTACTGGGAGAACAACGTCGGCGGCACGATGGCGCTGATGGCCGCCATGCGTGAGACGGGTGTGCGGCGGCTCGTCTTCTCCTCCACCGCGGCGGCCTACGGCGAACCGGTCAACACTCCGATCACCGAGACGGACCCGACCGCGCCGACGTCCCCGTACGGCGCCTCCAAGCTCGCCGTCGACCACATGATCACCGGCGAGGCGGCCGCGCACGGACTGGCCGCGGTCTCGCTGCGCTACTTCAACGTGGCGGGTGCATACGGCAGGTGCGGTGAGCGGCACGACCCCGAGTCCCACCTCATCCCGCTCGTGCTCCAGGTCGCACAGGGCCGGCGCGAGGCGATCTCGGTCTTCGGCGACGACTACCCGACACCGGACGGCACCTGCGTCCGCGACTACATCCACGTCGCGGACCTGGCCGAGGCCCACCTGCTGGCGCTGGACGCCGCCCGCCCCGGCGAGCACCTGATCTGCAACCTCGGCAACGGCAACGGCTTCTCCGTGCGCGAGGTCATCGAGACCGTGCGCAAGGTCACCGGACATCCGATCCCGGAGGTCGCCGCCCCGCGCCGCGGCGGCGACCCGGCGATCCTGGTCGCCGCCGCGGCCACGGCCCGCGAACGGCTCGGCTGGAACCCGTCCCGGGCGGACCTCGCCGGGATCGTCGCGGACGCATGGGAGTTCGCACAACACATCGCGAAGGAGCAGTAAGTGGGGGCACAGCAGGTCCGGGAAGGCTTCACGGAGTTGTACGGGACGGCTCCCGAGGGCGTCTGGGCGGCGCCGGGCCGGGTCAACGTGATCGGCGAGTACACGGACTTCAACGAGGGGTTCGTGATGCCGCTCGCCCTGCCGCACACCGCGGTCGCGGCGGTCTCACGTCGCACCGACTGTGTGCTGCGCCTGCACTCGGCGGACATCGACGGCCCCATCGTCGAACTGCACGTCGACGAGCTGAGGCCGCTGACCGACACCAGCTGGGCCGCGTACCCGGCGGGCGTCGTCTGGGTGCTGCGCCAGGCCGGGCACGCGATCACCGGCGCGGACCTCCACCTGTCCTCGACGGTGCCGACGGGTGCGGGCCTGTCGTCGTCGGCGGCGCTGGAAGTGGTCACCGCCCTGGCCCTGAACGACCTGTACGACCTCGGCCTCACGCGCCCCGAGCTGGCGCGGCTCGCCCAGCGCGCGGAGAACGACTTCGTGGGCGTGCCGTGCGGCGTCATGGACCAGACGGCGTCGGCGTGCTGCATCGAAGGCCATGCCCTGCACCTCGACTGCCGCGACCTGTCGATCCGTCAGATTCCCTTCGACCTGGCGTCCCAGGGCCTCGCGCTCCTGGTGGTCGACACCCGCGTGAAGCACGCACTGGGCGACGGGGCGTACGCCGAGCGGCGTGAGGGCTGCGAGAAGGGCGCACGGCAACTGGGCGTCTCCCACCTGCGGGACGTGCCGTACGACGACCTGGACCGTGCGCTCGGCCGCCTGTCCGACGAGCGGGTGCGCCGCTATGTGCGGCACGTCGTCTCCGACGACCACCGCGTCGAGCAGGTCGTCGGGCTGCTGGACGCGGGCGAGGTCCGGGCGATCGGCCCGGTGCTGACGCAAGGGCATGTTTCTTTGCGCGACGATCTGCGCATCTCCTGCCCGGAGCTGGACCTGGTGGTGGACACGGCGAACGCGTCCGGCGCGCTCGGTGCCCGGATGACGGGCGGCGGCTTCGGCGGCTCGGCCGTCGTGCTGGTGGAGGCGTCCGGCGCGGACACGATCACCAAGGCGATCGACGAGGCCTTCGCCGCCGCGGGCTACACGGCCCCGCGGGTGTTCCCGGCGGTGCCTTCGGCGGGTGCTCGGCGGCTGAGCTGAGGCGGCGGCCCCGGAATACGGCGGTACCGATGTCAGACCTCGGTGCCGCCGCCTGCGAAGCGCACGGGGGAGACGAGCGCGATACGGATCAGACCGGGCGCGGGCGGAGGGGCGTCGTATACGTAGGTGACCGTGAGGGTCGGGCTCGTACGAGTGCCGTCGAGGCGGGTCGTGTAGATCTTCATGCCTCCGACAGCGCTGCGGGCTTGCCGCCCGAGCGTCGGATTCTTCTCCAACTCGGCACGCAGCGCCTCGACGGCGTCGAGGGAGCCGCCTCCGATGGCCCCACAGCGGGCGCGCGCCTCACGCGTGATCTCGGCGACGACCGGCTGTTCCTCGGTCACCGGCCGTTCCCCCGAGCCGCGCGGATCTCCGCGACGGCCGCAGCGACGGCGGAGTCGAACCCGGGGTCCTGGCGAGCGGTGATCCGGCCGCGGAACTCCTCCACCAGGC
Organism: Streptomyces colonosanans; assembly: GCF_001866645.1. Classification (GTDB taxonomy): domain Bacteria; phylum Actinomycetota; class Actinomycetes; order Streptomycetales; family Streptomycetaceae; genus Streptomyces; species Streptomyces colonosanans. The sequence goes on along the minus strand of NZ_MLYP01000002.1, from coordinate 46,554 downwards.
GGACGACACCCGAGAGGTCGGCGGGATCGGCGTGGTTGATCTCACGGGCCAGCTCGGCCTCGAAATCGTCGGCATCGCCGGGGAAGCCGTATCCCATGGTGAGGGCGGCGCGGAGCTCGCCGATGGTGCGCATGGGGGGGAGATGGGGCGGGCCGGAGTCTGCCGGGTGTGCGGTCATGGCGGCCGGGATCCTTTCACGGTGTGGGTTTCACGGTACCGGGGCGCACGCGGTGTACGGCGCGGTTTGTCGGCAGAGGAATCCGCAGATGTGACACATCTTCCGGACGTGTCACATTCCAGCCGGTACCATCACGGATGCCCTGGCCACCCGATGGGGATCCCGTCGGACGGATGTCGGCCTGACGGTCTGGGCCGAGATCGCCACCGGGGGCCGGGAACCCGCGGGTTGACCCTGCCGATCACTCGCGGTAGAGCGCATGAGGCCCACGCGTATGCACGTACACCCGGCCCGCATACGATCAGCCGGTCCCCACCGCAAGGAGCGCTGACCGGTGACCGCCGTCCATCCCCCGTCCGCCACCGCCACCGGACTGCACGCGGTGCAGCTGCTGCCCCGCCTGGAACAGGGCGAACGGCTGCACGCGCTGCTGTGGCGGGCCGGCCCCGGCCGGCGGATGATCAGCAACGCCGTGCTCGGCGGCGGTATCGGCGAGCGCGGCTGGGTTCTCAACGCCCAAGTGCCGCACGGCTACCGGCGCACCGACCCGGACCGCCACCTCGCGGACCTCGCCGGTGACGCGGGCGTGGAAGGACCGGGCGTGGGCCTGATGACGGCGGCCGACGTCTCCCGCCATGCCCGCGCGCAGGACAACGGCGTCGAGGCCGTCGTCACTGCGGGCATCTCCGTACGGGGCTGGGCCGCCTCCCCGGCGGCGGGCACCACCGTGCCCGCCCAGCCGGGCACCATCAACATCATCGCCGCCCTCCCCGTGGCGCTGACCGACGCCGCCCTGGTCAACGCGGTCGCAACCGCCACCGAAGCCAAGGTCCAGGCCCTGCTCGACGCGGGTCACGACTGCTCCGGCACGCCTACGGACGCGGTGTGCGTCGCCGCGCGCTCGCCCGTCTTCGGCGAGGGCGTCCATGACTTCTGCGGGCCCCGCTCCCTGTGGGGCGCCCGCCTCGCCAGAGCGGTCCACCGGGCGGTTCGTGCCGCGCTGCCAAGTCCTCTTCTGCCCGGATGATTTCTTACTCCGTCCCAGCCTCGGCGGGCAATTGCATGGACCACCAGCAGGGAAGAACCTGCCGTGAGGATCCTGAAAACAGGCCGGGAATCACTGAACCGGCCTCTTCGGCAGATGCCCTCTGAGGAGGCGGAGCAAGGAACATGAGACGAACTCGGCCGGGCGTCGACGACATGCGGCGGAGGCGTACGAGCTACCGGATACCGCTGGCGATCGGCATCGGCTGCTATGTGCTTGCCGCGATCGCAGGCATGCTCCTTCTCACCGACGCCCTGGGCACCGGCCTGACGATCCTCCTGTGGATCGCGCACGGCGTACTCCTCGCCGATCTGCTCCGCTGGCTGAGAGTCTCCTGGGAGTCCAGCCTGTCCGCGGCGTTGCTCATCGTGCTCGCGTCCGCGATGTCCGTGTACGTGGCCGGCGTGGCCCGCGACGACCTCACGCTCCAGCAGCGGGGCGAGGAGATCACCGCCACGGTCGTGAAGCAGTGGAGCGACCCGCCCCAGGGCCGCAACGCCCGTAACTCCTACTACACGCTGGAGCGACAGGACGGCACCACGGTTCCGGGACCGGCCATGCGAACGGAGTTCCATCACTACGACGTCGGCCAGGTCCTGACGGTCATCGCGGACCCCGAGGGCGAACTCCGCCCCCAGACACCGGGCCAGGCGAGTGCCACCGGCGACGCGCTCGGCGCCGGGGCACTCGCCCTCGTTGCGCTCGGCTCCGTCGGCTGGATGACGTGGCAGGGGTCGGACGCCGCCCAACGGCGAGCCGAAAGGAAGAGCAAGGCCCCGTCCGGGACGCAGAGGATGTTCAAGACCGTCACGCGCGACCACAGTCGCCGGGAGGAGCAGGAGGAGAAGCTGCGCGAGGCCCTGCGCACCCTCCGCCCCGACCGGCGCGGCTACATCAAGGTGCACCCGGAGGCGTATCCCGACGTGTCCCATCGCCGGGCCGCCCGGATCGCCTGGGAAACAGGGCTGCGCGCGGAGGCGTTCGGCAACCAGGGGTCGTGGCGATTCGCGGAGTCGGTGGTCGAGGAGGTTCCGCAGGACTGAGCAAGGGACACGAAGTCGCCACGCCCACGGACCTGGGGCTGGACCAGGAGCAGCCGTACGCCCCGTGGTCAGGAGCCCGGCGGCTCACCGCAGGTGCTTCGTCAGCGTGTACTCCGTGACCCCTGGCGGATAGTCGGGGATCGTGCACACCACCTCGTAGCCCTGCTTCCGGTAGAACTCCGGGGCCTGGAAGTCCCAGGTCTCCAGGCGCGCGGCTGCGCACCCGCGCTCCGTGCGCGCAACGTGCTCCGCCCGAGCCAGCAGACGCGTGCCCAGGCCCGCCCCCCGATGACGGTCGTCCACCCACAGGTACGCGACATGCAGCCAGGCCGTCCAGGTGTGGCCGACCAGCCCGCCCGCCAGTTCTCCCGCCGCATCCAACGCCCAGACGTGGAGAGGTACTTCGCGTTCGTTAGGGGTTCCGCGCAGCGCGCGCAGCACCGGTGACGCCGCCGTGTTCGTCTCGCGCAGCCGAGTATGGAGCAGATCTCGCCGTTCCTTGTCGACTTCCGTCTCTATACGAAACATGCGGCTCACCATAAACGCGCCGGTCCATCAGTTCTGCAAATTTCCTTCCGCTCCCGGCTCGCGGCCCTACGCTGAGAACAGCACCGGTGGGGGCCGGTGCTGATCAGGGGGCGAGACAGTCGGGTACGACGCCCGGAGTGGGGGGTAGCAGTTCCAGCGCGGCGGCGGCCGTGCGGCTGCGTCGCCCCGTCCCAGGTGAACAACCGGGGGCGCACCGGGCGCTGTACCCGCGCCGGCCGTCCCCCGAGCAGTGGGGGTTTCAGTGGTGCGCATCCGAGTCCTGGTCGTCGACGACCACCGCATTTTCGCCGAGTCGCTGGCCACCGCGCTGGCCGCCGAGCCCGACGTCGACGTGTCCGCGGCCGGCAGCGGTCCGGCCGCCCTGCGCTGCCTGGAGCGGGCGACGGCGGAGGGCCGCGGTTTCGACGTGATGCTCGTCGACGCGGACCTCGGGAGCCGTGTGCCGGGCTCACGCCCGGCGGTCCCCGTCCAGAACGGCCACGAGGACGGGCTCGTCGACGGCATCTCGCTCGTCGCCGGTGTGCGCTCCGGGCACCCAGGTGTACGGACCGTCGTCCTCGCCGAGAAGGACGACCCGCACCGTGCCGCGCTCGCCCTGCAGGCGGGCGCCTCGGGCTGGGTCGCCAAGGACTGCTCGCTCTCCCGGCTGCTCGCGGTCATCCGGGGTGTGCTGCGGGACGAGACGCACCTTCCGCCCGCCCTGCTCACCGGCGTCCTGCGCGAGCTGACCGCGGCCCGCAAGCACCGCACCGAGAGCGAGCGGCTGGTGGAGTCCCTGACGCCGCGGGAGCGGGAGGTACTGCGCTGCATGGTCGCCGGACTCGGCCGGAAGGCCGTGGCCGAGCGGCTGTTCCTCTCCCCGCACACCGTCCGCACCCATATGCAGAACGTCCTCGGCAAGTTGGGCGTCCATTCCACCCTCGCCGCCGTCGCCCTCGCCCGCCGGGCCGGGGTCGGGCCGGCCGACCTGGTGCCCCGGCAGGCGACGTTCATCGAAGGGCAGACACTGCCTGCCGGGGCGTTAGCCGGGGATGTTGTCGAACGGGGCGGTCAGCTGGCGTAGCAGCGCGGCCAGTTCACCGCGCTGGGCCCGGCTCAGCTCCGACAGGATCGCGCGTTCCTGCTCCAGCAGTCCGGCGAGCGACTGGTCCGCCCGGTCCTGGCCCTCCTTGGTGAGGCGCACCAGAACACCCCGGCGGTCGCTCGGGTCCGGGAGGCGCTCGACCAGGCCCTTCTTGGTCAGGCGGTCGATACGGTTCGTCATCGTGCCGGAGGTGACCAGCGTCTGCGTCAGCAACTGGCCGGGGGAGAGCTGGTAGGGGTTGCCGGCCCGCCTCAGCGCGGTCAGGACGTCGAACTCCCAGGGCTCCAGGCTGTGCTCGGAGAACGCCAGCCGGCGCGCGCGGTCCAGGTGCCGTGCCAGTCTGCTGACCCGGCTGAGCACCTCGAGCGGTTCCACGTCGAGGTCCGGGCGCTCCCGGCGCCACGCCGCGACCAGCCGATCGACCTCGTCCTCCATGGCGATCAGTGTAGTGGTTGTGTCGACATGAAGTCTCTTGATATGCGTCTTCTCGATATCAAGTCTCTTGACGTAGAGATATCTCGCGTGTGAGGCTGGAGCCACTGGGAACATCTCTCGGACATCCGGTGACTTCGAGGAGGGCCACACCCATGCCTGCCGCCCCCACCTGGGACCCCGGTCAGTACCTGCGCCACGCAGGCCACCGCGCCCGTCCCTTCGCCGACCTGCTCGCCCGTGTCCCCGAACTTCCCGGTGACCCGCCCCGCATCGCCGACCTGGGCTGCGGCCCCGGCAATGTCACCGCCGTGCTGGCCGACCGCTGGCCCACCGCACACATCACCGGCTACGACAACTCGCCCGAGATGCTCGATGCGGCCCACACCGACCACGAGGGCCCCACTGCGGGCGGCGGCCGCCTCGACTTCTCCCACGCCGACGCCCGCACCTGGACACCGCCGGCGCCGTACGGTCTGATCATCAGCAACGCCACCCTGCAGTGGGTGCCCGAACACGCCGACCGCTTCCCCGACTGGATCGCCGGCCTCACCCCCGGCGGCACCTTCGCCTTCCAGGTCCCCGGGAACTTCGACTCCCCCAGCCACCAGCTGATGAGGGAACTCGCCCACTCGGCCCGCTGGAAGGACCGCCTCGCCGACACCCTGCGCCACGAGGACGCCGTGCTCACACCCGCCGGGTACCTGGAGCGGCTCGTCGCCCTGGGCTGCGAGGCGGACGTCTGGGAGACGACGTACCTCCACCTGCTGGAGGGCGAGGACCCCGTCCTCGACTGGGTGAAGGGCACCGGACTGCGGCCGGTCCTCGCCGAGCTGGGGGAGGAGGCGGAGGAGTTCCTCGCCGAGTACCGGACGGCGCTCCGCGAGGCGTACCCGGCGACCAGCCACGGCACCGTGTTCCCGTTCCGCCGCATCTTCGCCGTCGCCACGAAGAAGGCCTGAACCATGCTGAGCGCCGTCGACCATGTCCAGCTCGCGGCCCCGCCCGGCTCCGAGAACCTGCTGCGTACGTACTACGCCGGCGTCCTCGGCATGACGGAGATGCCCAAACCGCCCGCGCTGGCCGCCCGCGGGGGCTGCTGGTTCCAGGCGGGGGCCGTGCAGTGCACCTGGGGATCGAGAAGGACTTCAGGCCCGCGAAGAAGGCCCACCCGGGGCTGCGGGTCACGGGCATCGAGGCCTACGCGGCCCGGCTCACCGCGCGTGGGGCGCCGGTGACCTGGGACGACAACCCTCCGGGCCATCGCCGGTTCTACTCGGAGGACCCGGTGGGCAACCGGCTGGAGTTCCTGGAGCCGACCGCTAGAGCGCTTTGAGCGCTTCCAGCGTGATGTCGATGTCGATGTCGTACGGCACACCGACGTCGAGCTTGTGATGGTGGATACCGGTCAGCGCGTACGCCTTGTTGACCGTGTCGATCTCGTAGGCGCGAACCACCGGGTGCTGGCTCCCCTCGGTCATCTCGACCAGTCAGAAGTACGGGATTCCAGCGGCAGCGTACTTGCTGGGCTTGGTGTTGCGGTCGCGGGCCTCGGAGTCGGGGGAGACGACCTCGATGGCGAGCAGCACCTCCTCGGCCTGGAACCGAGTCTGATCCAGGCTGGTGACGGCGTCCGCGCGAACCACGCTGACGTCCGGCTCGGGGCCGTTGCGTTGGTCCAGCACGACCGTCATTTCGCGGAGGACCTTCAGGTCCTGGGGTGTCGTACGGCGCAGCCCGTTCACCAGAAGGTCGATCATGCGGCTGTGGAAAATCCGCTGCGGACTCGCGAAGACCAGGCTCCCGTCGATCAACTCGGTGTGCGGCGGGAGGTCCGGCAGAGTGAACAGGTCGTCCACGGTGCATCCGTCAGGCGGTGGCACGGGTCAACGGGTGCCGGGCTCGTCGGCGGGCTCGGGGGTCGGCTCGGCGATCGGCTCGGCTGTCATGGTGATTCCTCCCATGAGCGGGATTCTGGGCCTGCATACCCACCGTAGCCGCCGTAACCGACAACGGTCATAACAACGAGTGACCGAGCGGCCGCGCCTCAGTTCTTGCGATGTCCCATCAGCCGCGGCCTCTGCTCCAGCCCGTCCAGCCCGTGCCACGCCAGGTTCACCAGATGCGCCGCGACCTCGGCCTTCTTCGGGCGACGCACGTCCAGCCACCACTGGCCCGTCAGCGCGACCATGCCGACCAGCGCCTGCGCGTACAAGGGAGCGAGCTTCGGGTCGAAACCGCGGGTCTTGAACTCGCGGCCCAGAATGTCCTCCACCTGGGTGGCGATGTCCGAGATCAACGACGCGAAGGAACCCGTCGACTGCGGGATCGGCGAATCGCGGACCAGGATGCGGAAACCGTCCGTGGACTCCTCGATGTAGTCCAGGAGAGCAAAGGCCGCCTGCTCGCACAGCTCACGGGGATGCCCTGCGGTGAGCGAACCGGTCACCATGTCCAGCAGGCGCCGCATCTCGCGGTCCACCACCACCGCGTACAGCCCCTCCTTGCCGCCGAAGTGCTCGTACACCACCGGCTTGGACACCCCGGCCTTCGCCGCGATCTCCTCCACCGACGTGCCCTCGAACCCCTTGGCGGCGAACAGCGTGCGGCCGATCTCCAGCAACTGCTGCCGGCGCTCCGCACCGGTCATCCGGGTACGGCGGGTACGCCGCGGCTTCTCATTGCTGGGGGTACTGGAGTCGGTCGCCACACCGTCCATCATGCCGCGTCGGCGGACACCTTCCCGCGCCGGGAGCCGTCCCCGTCCGTGCTGCGACGGGAATCGATACGCGAGCGTGACGGCCAGCGCACGTCGTACGCCCACCCGAACCGCTCGAACCAGCGGATGAGCCGCGCCGACGAGTCCAGCTGGCCCCGCTCCACACCGTGCCGAGCCGACGTCGGATCCGCGTGGTGCAGGTTGTGCCACGACTCCCCGCACGACAGAATCGCCAGCCACCACACGTTCCCGGAACGGTCACGCGACTTGAACGGGCGCTTGCCCACCGCGTGACAGATCGAGTTGATCGACCAGGTCACATGGTGCAGCAGCGCCACCCGGACGAGTGACCCCCAGAAGAACGCCGTCACCGCGCCCCACCAGGACATCGTCACCAGCCCGCCGATCAGCGGCGGCAGCAGCAGGGACACCGCCGTCCACAGCACGAACTGGCGGGAGATCCTCCGGATCGCCCCGTCCTTGATCAGATCCGGGGCGTACTTTTCCTGCGGCGTCTGCTCCTCATCGAACATCCAGCCGACATGAGCCCACCACAAGCCCTTCACCAGCGCGGGAATGGTCTCCCCGTAACGCCACGGAGAATGCGGATCGCCCTCCGCGTCCGAGAACCTGTGGTGCTTGCGGTGATCGGCCACCCAGCGCACCAGAGGGCCCTCGACCGCCATCGAACCCGCGATCGCCAACGCGATTTTCAAAGGCCGCTTGGCCTTGAAGGAACCGTGAGTGAAGTGGCGGTGGAAGCCGATCGTGATGCCATGGCAGCCCAGGAAGTAGAAGAAGACCAACAGGGCCAGATCGAGCCAGCTCACGCCCCAGCCCCACGCCAGCGGCACCGCCGCGACAAGCGCCAGGAACGGGACGGTGATGAACAGCAGCAGCGTGATCTGCTCGAGCGAGCGCTTCTGCTCGCCGCCCAGCGTGGCGGAGGGCAGGGGAGTGCCGTCGGCCGCCTTCCGGGCGTCTCCGATCACGTCGGATCTCGTGGTCATGGGGCGTCCCCTGTGGGGTCGAGGGTCTGGGCATGTGCCCGGCTACGGACGCGTAGTCCCCCGGAATCCGAAAGGAGACCTACGGCTCCGTAACCTACGGCGTCGTAAGTATGGCAGCGCGTCGCCCGACGGCAAGAGCCTGCGAGGCTGCGCGTCCGCGCGGAGTCCTATCCTTGGAAACGGTCGGACAGCGCGGTCCGCTCTGATTTCTTCCCGGATGCCCGGCCCGTATGCGGCGCCCACCGCGCACGGCACCCGTCCGGGCCTCTCTCTCACGATCCCACCCGTCGCCCACCACCGCCCTTTCAGGGAGTCGCTGACGCGACGCACCTCCGGATTACTCCAAGGAGCAGCACCTGTGAGCAGTGCCGACGATCAGACCACGACGACGAGCAGTGAGCTGCGCGCCGACATCCGCCGACTGGGTGACCTGCTCGGCGAAACCCTCGTCCGACAGGAGGGCCCCGAACTCCTGGAACTGGTCGAACGGGTCCGCCGGCTGACCCGGGAGAACGGAGAGGCCGCCGCCGAACTGCTGCGCGGCACCGAACTGGAGACCGCCGCCAAACTGGTACGCGCCTTCTCCACCTACTTCCACCTGGCGAACGTCACCGAGCAGGTGCACCGCGGACGCGAGTTGCGCGCCCGGCGCGCCGCCGAGGGAGGCCTCATCGCCCGGACAGCCGACCGGCTCAAGGACGCCGACCCCGAGCACGTCCGCGAGACCGTCCAGAACCTCAACGTGCGCCCCGTGTTCACCGCACACCCCACGGAAGCCGCACGCCGGTCCGTCCTCAACAAACTCCGGCGCATCGCCGCGCTCCTGGAAACCCCCGTCCTCGACACCGACCGCCGCCGCCACGACATCCGCCTGGCGGAGAACATCGACCTCGTCTGGCAGACCGACGAACTGCGCGTCGTCCGCCCCGAACCCGCCGACGAAGCCCGCAACGCCATCTACTACCTGGACGAACTGCACGCCGGCGCCGTCGGCGACGTCCTGGAGGACCTCACCGCGGAACTGGAACGCGTCGGCGTCAAAGTCCCCGACGAAACCCGCCCCCTCACCTTCGGCACCTGGATCGGTGGCGACCGCGACGGCAACCCCAACGTCACCCCCGAGGTCACCTGGGACGTACTGATCCTCCAGCACGAGCACGGCATCAACGACGCGCTGGAGACGATCGACGAACTGCGCGGCCTCCTGTCCAACTCGATCCGCTACACCGGCGCCACCGAAGAACTGCTGCAATCCCTCCAGGCCGACCTCGACCTGCTTCCCGAGATCAGCCCCCGCTACAAGCGCCTCAACGCCGAAGAGCCCTACCGTCTCAAGGCCACCTGCATCCGCCAGAAGCTCCTCAACACCAAGCACCGCCTCGCCGGGAACACCCACCACGAACCAGGACGGGACTACCTCGGCACCTCCGAGCTGCTGCACGACCTGCGCATCATCCAGACCTCACTGCGCGCCCACCGAGGCGGCCTGTTCGCCGACGGCCGCCTCGCCCGCACCATCCGCACACTCGCCGCCTTCGGCCTCCAACTCGCCACCATGGACGTCCGCGAACACGCCGACGCCCACCACCACGCCCTCGGCCAACTCTTCGACCGGCTCGGCGAGGAGTCCTGGCGATACGACGACATGCCGCGCGAATACCGGCACAAGCTGCTCGCCAGAGAACTGCGTTCCCGGCGCCCCCTCGCCCCCACCCCGGCCCCACTGGACGCCGCCGGCGCCAAGACCCTCGGCGTGTTCGAAACGGTCAAGCGGGCCCTTCATGCCTTCGGACCCGAGGTCATCGAGTCGTACATCATCTCCATGTGCCAGGGCGCCGACGACGTGTTCGCCGCCGCCGTCCTCGCCCGCGAAGCCGGCCTCGTCGACCTGCACGCCGGCTGGGCGAAGATCGGCATCGTCCCGCTCCTGGAGACCACCGACGAACTCAAGGCCGCCGACACCATCCTGGAGGACATGCTCGCCGACCCCTCCTACCGCCGCCTGGTCGCCCTGCGCGGCGACGTACAGGAGGTCATGCTCGGCTACAGCGACTCCTCCAAGTTCGGCGGCATCACCACCTCACAGTGGGAGATCCACCGCGCCCAGCGCCGCCTGCGCGACGTCGCCCACCGCTACGGCGTACGCCTCAGGCTCTTCCACGGCCGCGGCGGCACCGTCGGCCGCGGCGGCGGCCCCACCCACGACGCCATCCTCGCCCAGCCCTGGGGCACTCTGGAGGGCGAGATCAAGGTCACCGAGCAGGGCGAGGTCATCTCCGACAAGTACCTCATCCCGTCCCTGGCCCGGGAGAACCTGGAACTCACCGTCGCCGCCACCCTCCAGGCGTCCGCCCTGCACACCGCCCCCCGCCAGTCCGTCGAGGCACTCGCCCGCTGGGACGCCGCCATGGACGTCGTCTCCGACGCCGCCCACACCGCCTACCGCAAGCTGGTCGAAGACCCCGACCTGCCCGCCTACTTCTTCGCCTCCACACCGGTCGACCAGCTCGCCGACCTCCACCTCGGCTCCCGCCCCTCCCGGCGCCCCGACTCCGGCGCCGGCCTCGACGGCCTGCGAGCCATCCCCTGGGTCTTCGGCTGGACCCAGTCCCGGCAGATCGTGCCCGGCTGGTACGGCGTCGGATCCGGCCTCAAGGCACTGCGCGAGGCCGGCCTCGACACCGTCCTCGCCGAAATGCACGAACAGTGGCACTTCTTCCGCAACTTCATCTCCAACGTCGAGATGACCCTCGCCAAGACCGACCTGCGGATCGCCCGCCACTACGTCGACACCCTCGTACCCGACAACCTCAAGCACGTCTTCACCGCCATCGAGGCCGAACACGAACTGACGGTCCGTGAAGTCCTGCGCGTGACCGGCGAGAAGGACCTCCTCGACCACAACCCCGTCCTCAAGCAGACCTTCGCCATCCGCGACGCCTACCTCGACCCGATCTCCTACCTCCAGGTCGCCCTGCTGGGACGCCAGCGCGAAGCCGCCGCCACCGGCGCCGAGGCGGACCCACTGCTGTCCCGGGCCCTGCTGCTGACGGTGAACGGTGTGGCGGCGGGCCTGCGCAACACCGGCTGAACCCGCCCCGCACACGACAGTGCCCCCGTACTCGCCACCAGGACGAGCACGGGGGCACTGTCATGCCCGGCGGACGTCAGCCTTGAGAGGCCCTGCGACGCCGCAGCACCAGGAAGCCGCCCGCGGCCACCAGCGCCGCCGCGGCACCCGACAGCAGGCCCACCGGGAGGCTGCTGCCGGTCTCGGCCAGGTCACCGTTGGGGCCCTGTGGGGACGGGGATGCGGTGGCCGACGGGGCCGCCCCGCCCTCGCCGGAGGACGCACTCGGCGACGCCGTCACACCGGCCGAGCCCGAAGACGAAGGTGACTCCGACGACGCGGGCGACTCCGGCGACGAAGGCGACTCCGACGACGCGGGCGACTCCGGCGACGAAGGTGACTCCGACGACGCGGGCGACTCCGGCGACGAAGGCGACACGGAGGCGGACGGCGTCGTACCGCCGCCACCCTGTGAGTCCTTGCAGTCCGTCCAGAACATCTTGTGCTTGGCGGCGCCCTTCTCGCCGTCGAAGTTCCAGAACAGCTTGTAGTGCCCGTCGGGCAGCGACAGGTCCTCCGTACGGCCGTGGCCCACGGAATCCAGCACGAGGGCACCGGACTTCACCGTCTCACCCTTGGTGGCGGCGGTCGGAGCCCAGGCCTCGATGTGCCAGTCGACCTTCTGGGCCCTGTCGAAACCGAAGGCGTCCAGGTAGAACGTGCAGACGTGCGGCTCGTTGCGGCGAAGCTCCTCGCCGGTCTTGGCATCGTGGATCTTCACCGTGCCGTTGTCACCGGGAGTAGTGGCGTGCGCGGCCGGCGCAAGGAGCAGCACGGCCGAAACGCCGGCGGTCAGCGCGCCGGCGCGGATAAAGGTACGCATGTGACAGGTCCATCTTCGAGATGCGAACGGGAAGACATGGGGGGTGAGTTCAGCATCAGACATCAAGTGACGAACCGTCAATCACGAACAGACAACGAACAGACCCTCTGCAGAGACGTACATCACCCGGACGCCCTCAGAGCATGGCAAAAGCGGCCGCGAGCAAGACCGCCCCCGCCCCCGCCAGCACCCACGCCGCACGCACCAGCCGCAACCCGCCCGCCACGACGACAGAGGCCAGCAGCAGCGCCCCGCCCAGCGGCACCCACGCGTACAGAATCCCGGCCGGACCGGAGCGTACGACAACATCCGAGCCCGGCTTCACGACCACCGCGTACGTCTTCCCCCGCTCCACCGTGACCGTCCTGTCGATGACCACGCCCCCGCGCGCCCTCGCGCCGGCCGACAAGGGCGTGAAAGGACCGCTGCACGTGTCCGGGCCGCATCGCGTCACCTCGATCGTGCCGCGCTCACGCCCCTTGGTCAGCATCACGTACTGCGCAGTGCCCCAGGACCCCCAGACGCCCGCGATCATGATCAGCGCGGCGACCGAACCCATCGCCACGAGCCGCCCGAACCGCAACGCCGCGACCGTGCCCTGAGAAGAGGAGACGGCAAAAGGCATGCCGGCGATCCTTGGCCATCCTCCCGCGCCCGGTCAACTCCCACCGGGGACAAGTCAGGAGTTGTACGTGCTTTGCGCCCGCTCCAACCCCTCGATGACCAGACACTCCACCGCATCCGTCGCCCGGTCCACGAAGTAGTCCAACTCCTTGCGCTCCGCCGACGAGAAGTCCCGCAGCACAAAATCGGCCACCTGCATACGCCCCGGAGGACGCCCGATCCCGAACCGCACCCGGTGATAATCCGAACCCATCGCCTTCGTCAGCGACTTCAGACCGTTGTGACCGTTGTCGCCGCCACCGAGCTTGAGACGAAGGGTCCCGTAGTCGATGTCCAACTCGTCATGAACGGCCACGATGTTCGCCACCGGCACCTTGTAGAAGTCGCGCAGGGCGTTCACCGGGCCGCCCGACAGATTCATGTACGACATCGGCTTCGCCAGGATCACACGGCGGTTCGCCGGACCAGGTGGACCGATACGGCCCTCCACCACCTGCGCCTGCGCCTTGCCCGCACGCTTGAACCTCCCCCCGATCCGCTCGGCCAGCAGATCGGCCACCATGAAGCCCACGTTGTGCCGGTTCATGGCGTACTCGGGTCCGGGATTGCCGAGGCCCACGATCAGCCAGGGGGCGCCTGCGGGGGTCGTCACGTTCATGTCTCCTTGATACGCGCCAGCCGCTGCCCCTCCCGGGAACAGCGGCTGACGAAACGATGACAGCGAGGATCAGGCCTCGGCGGCCTCTTCGCCCCCGGCGCCCTCCGGCGCCTCCTCCGCCTGCGCGGCCAGCACCTGGAGGACCACCGCGTCCTCCTCGACCGTCAGGGTCACACCGGCGGGCAGCGTGATGTCCTTGGCGAGGACGGACGCACCGGCCTGCAGACCCGCGACCGAAACGGTCAGAGCCTCGGGGATGTGCGTCGCCTCGGCCTCGACCGGCAGAGCCGCCAGCACGTGCTCCAGCAGGTTGCCACCGGCGGCCAGCTCACCCTCGGTGTGGACCGGAACCTCGACGGCGACCTTCTCGCCGCGCTTCACCAGCAGCAGGTCGACGTGCTCCAGGAAACCCTTCAGCGGGTCACGCTGCACGGCCTTCGGGATCGCCAGCTCGTTGGCCTTGCCGTCGATGTCCAGGGAGATCAGGACGTTCGGCGTACGCAGCGCCATCAGCAGCTCGTGGCCCGGAAGCGTCAGGTGCAGCGGGTCCGAGCCGTGGCCGTACAGCACACCCGGAACCTTGTTGTCACGACGGATACGACGCGCGGCACCCTTGCCGAACTCGGTGCGCGTCTCAGCGGCGATCTTCACCTCGGACATGATCACTCCTCGTAGAAACCAGTGAATGGACGGGTCACCCGGCCACGAACGGCCTGCTACGAAGAGCGCGTCGATTACGGACCGCCGTACCGCAATGAGTACGGCCTCCCTCGCCGAGCAACTGCCACAGTCTACTCGGAGGGGGAGGCCGCACCCAAAACGATCTCCGCCGGCTCTACCGGCTCATCCTCACTGCTCGTCGAAGAGGCTCGTCACCGAACCGTCCTCGAACACCTCACGCACCGCCCGCGCGATCGTCGGCGCGATCGACAGCACCGTGACCTTGTCCAGTTCCAGCTCACCCGGGGTCGGCAGCGTGTTCGTGAAGACGAACTCGCCCACCTTCGAGTTCTTCAGACGGTCGGCCGCCGGACCCGACAACACACCGTGCGTGGCGGTGACGATGACGTCCTCCGCGCCATGCGCGAACAGCGCGTCCGCCGCGGCGCAGATCGTGCCGCCCGTGTCGACCATGTCGTCGACCAGGACGCACACCCGGCCCTTCACCTCACCCACGACCTCGTGCACCGTGACCTGGTTGGCGACGTCCTTGTCACGACGCTTGTGCACGATCGCCAGCGGCGCACCCAGACGGTCGCACCAGCGGTCGGCGACCCGCACCCGGCCCGCGTCCGGCGAGACGATGGTCAGCTTCTTGCGGTCCACCTTCGCGCCCACGTAGTCCGCCAGCAGCGGCAGCGCGAACAGGTGGTCCACCGGCCCGTCGAAGAAGCCCTGGATCTGGTCCGTGTGCAGATCCACCGTGAGGATGCGGTCCGCACCGGCCGTCTTCATCAGGTCCGCGATCAGACGCGCCGAGATCGGTTCACGCCCACGGTGCTTCTTGTCCTGCCGCGCGTAACCGTAGAAGGGCACGATCACGGTGATGGAACGAGCCGACGCACGCTTCAACGCGTCGATCATGATCAACTGCTCCATGATCCACTTGTTGATCGGAGCCGTGTGGCTCTGGATCAGGAAGCAGTCCGCACCGCGTACCGACTCCTGGTACCGGATGTAGATCTCACCGTTGGCGAAATCGAAGGCCTTCGTCGGGACGACCCCGACACCCAACTGCTGGGCGACCTCCTCGGCAAGCTCGGGGTGGGCACGGCCGGAGAAGAACATCATCTTCTTCGCGCCGGTCGTCTTGATCCCGGTCACAGCACTGTCTCCTCAGAGGTGTTTCAGCTGGGTGTCCAGAGGCCGTATCAGCCGCTTCGGCTGGATGTGAGCGGCCGTGTCAGCTGGTGGGGGTGCGGGTGTGCACTTATCACGGTACGCCGTATCAGGCGCACCTGTTTCCGGTCAGCCTTGGTCTTCCGGCTCCCGGGAGGTAGCCTCGGCCGCCTTCGCGGCCGCGCTCCCCGGACGCTTACGGGCCACCCAGCCCTCGATATTCCGCTGCTGACCACGGGCCACGGCCAGCGAACCGGGCGGCACATCCTTCGTGATCACGGAACCCGCGGCGGTGTAGGCGCCATCGCCGATCGTGACAGGAGCCACAAACATGTTGTCCGAACCGGTACGGCAGTGAGACCCCACCGTCGTGTGGTGTTTGTCCTGTCCGTCATAGTTCACGAAGACACTTGCCGCACCGATGTTCGTGTACGCGCCGATCGTCGCGTCGCCCACATACGACAGGTGCGGCACCTTCGTGCCCTCCCCGACCGCGGCGTTCTTCGTCTCCACGAACGTCCCGACCTTCGACTTGAGGCCGAGGCGCGTACCCGGACGGAGATAGGCGAACGGACCGACGCTGGCCTGCGGACCCACCACGGCACCATCGGAGACCGTGTTGTCCACACGCGCCCCCGCACCCACCCGGGTGTCCTTCAGTCGCGAATGGGGACCGACCTCGGCACCCTCCTCGAGGTGAGTGGCACCCAGCAGCTGCGTGCCGGGCTGCACGATCGCGTCCCGCTCGAAAGTGACCGTCACATCCACCCACGTGGTGGCGGGATCGACGATCGTGACCCCCGCGAGCATGGCCTCGGTCAGGAGCCGGTCGTTCAGGATGCGGCGCGCCTCGGCGAGCTGGACACGGTTGTTGATGCCGGCGATCTCCCGGTGGTCGCCCGCGACGGACGCGCCGACCCGGTGCCCCGCCTCGCGCAGGATCCCGAGGACGTCGGTGAGGTACTCCTCACCCTGGCTGTTGTCGGTGCGGACCTTCTTCAAGGCGTCGGCGAGAAGCTGCCCGTCGAAGGCGAACACCCCGGAGTTGATCTCCTTGATCGCCCGCTGGCCCTCGTCGGCGTCCTTGTGCTCGACGATGGCGGTCACGGCGCCGGTGGCGTCGTCGCGGACGATACGGCCGTAGCCGGTGGCGTCCGGGACCTCGGCGGTGAGCACGGTGACGGCGTTGCCGTCCTCGGCGTGGGTGGCAGCGAGCCGCCGGAGCGTTTCGCCGGCGAGCAGCGGGGTGTCACCGCACACGACGACGACGGTCCCGTCGATGGACCCGCCCAGCTCCTCCAGGGCCATCCGGACGGCGTGGCCGGTCCCCTTCTGCTCGGCCTGGACGGCGGTGCGTACGCCGGGCTCGACACGGGTGAGGTGCTCGGTGACCTTCTCCCGGGCGTGGCCCACGACGACGACCAGGTTCTCGGGCTCCAACTCGCCTGCGGCGGCGAGTACATGCCCGACCAGGGAGCGGCCGCAGATCTCGTGCAGGACCTTGGGTGTGGCCGACTTCATACGGGTGCCCTCACCCGCTGCGAGAACGACGACGGCTGCCGGGCGATTGGCGCTCACGGGGATGCCCTTCGGCTTCTGGGGTGGGGTGGACATCCGCAGGATACCGGGGCGTTCCTTGGGCGACATGAGAGCGGGCCCTGACGGTGGGGTCAGGGCCCGAACTGAGGTCTTGTGTGCTGTGGCTCCCCCGCAAGGATTCGAACCTTGTCCTGCTGGTACCAAAAACCAGTGTGCTGCCAGTTACACCACGGGGGACAGCGCTTCAGACCTTACCGGAGACGTGCCTGCGCTTGGGTCACGATTCCCTTCCACCAGCCCTCGATGCGGTTATACAGATCAGCGCTTCTCGCCACGCAGATGACCAGACAGCCGTGATAGTCGTCGCCGGTGTTCTTGCGTACGGTCTTCGGGTTGTGCTTCTTGAGCGTCGGTTTCGCGAAGACGGAGACGTCGACGTCGGCGATGCCGGCCCAGTAACCATGCGCCGCCTTCACGTCCGCGGATTCGTGGATGAGTACTCGGAAGCTCAGGCGTTCCCGGTCGACATCGAGCAGGTCGAGCCAGGCGAGGTAGGTCTCGATCACACCTGGGTCGCTGTTGACGAAGACCACCCGTTCACGCCGGTCGTACGGCTTGCTCTTCGATCCCTCTGCCCAGTACAGGGCAACCCCTGCCATGAACAGCTCGCGGTCTGCCAGCTCCCCGATCTCTCGGTGTACTGCGAGCTTGGTCTTCTTGCGCTCCTCGTTCTCTGCGGCGCGACGCTTTGCCAGTCCCTCCCGCATGAGGGCTTGCTGCTCCTCTGGCGTGTAGCGCGGCTCTGGCCTTGGAAGATCCCGCACCCACAGCGACACCGAGCTCCGGGAGCACCCCAGCTCCGCCTCGATCTGGTCGTACGTCCAGCCCTGGAGTCGTAGCTCCCGGGCCCTCGCTCGCAGGTCGTCCTTGGCACGCGGGCGTTTTGTCCACTCCGGTGGTGGTTCACCCTTCACCAGCTGGTTGAGGATGTCGTTGTTGTAGATCTTCAGCTCGTCGCGGATCTGCCGAAGGCTGTAGCCGCCGCGCCGTAGCCTCACCGCTCGTTCTCTGAGCCCCTCGAAGTCCGCGTACTTGCCCTGTGCGTGTGCCATGGGCATAACCTCGGGCGGAATCCGGGCTTCCAGGGTCGAACGGTGTGCGGTTCAGCAGTTCGAGGGATACCGGATGGTTTCGCTTCTGTTCGATTACGGAGTGTGGTGTGACGCGGCAGTCGGAACTCGCCGGAAATCCCCCGCCCGGCGCCCGTAGGCTGGGGGCATGACCACGACGGGGGAAGTCCACATCGGGGCCAGGGGCGGGCCCTGGTGGTGGGGGCGGTGGCGCAGTGCCGTACTCGATATCTCGCTCGCTGCGGTGTCCGCCCTGGAGTGTGCGCTCGAGGGGATCCAGTTCTCGCGGGACGCCGGGCTGCCCGTGCCCGTCGGGACGGTGTTCGGCCTGATCGCGGGGGCCGCGCTGGTGCTGCGGCGGCGCTGGCCGATCGCGGTGGTGCTCGTCTCCATCGCCGTCACGCCCGCCCAGATGGGCTTCCTGATGGGTGTCGTCGGGCTGTACACGCTCGCCGCCTCCGAACTGCCCCGGCGGATCATCGGCGCGCTCGCGGGCATGTCGTTCGTGGGGATGTTCATCGTGACGTACGTGCGGGCCTATCAGGGGCTGGTGCGCGGGGATCTGGCGATCGCCGGTGGGTTCATTCCGTTCCTGTCCGTCACCACGGCTCTCGGTATGACCGCTCCTCCGGTGCTGCTCGGGCTGTATGTCGGCGCGCGGCGGCGGCTGATGGAGAGCCTGCGGGAGCGGGCCGATTCGCTGGAGCGGGAGTTGATGCTGCTTGCCGAGCGTGCCGAGGAGCGCGCGGAGTGGGCGCGGAGCGAGGAGCGGACGCGGATCGCGCGGGAGATGCATGACGTCGTCGCCCATCGGGTGAGTCTGATGGTCGTGCATGCCGCGGCGTTGCAGGCCGTCGCCCGCAAGGATCCGGAGAAGGCCGTCAAGAACGCCGCTCTGGTGGGGGACATGGGGCGGCAGGCTCTGACCGAGTTGCGCGAGATGCTCGGGGTGCTGCGTAGCGGTGAGGGGAGTGTGGGGCGGTCCGCGCAGTCGGCCGCGCCGCTCGCTGCCGTGGGGGCGGCTGCCGTGGTGTCCGTTTCGGCGGTTGCCGACGATGCCGCTGAGGGGCCCTGCCTTGCGGAGCTGGAGGAGTTGGTCGGGCAGTCGGCGGCGGCCGGGATGGTGGTGCGTCTGTCGGTGGAGGGGGAGGTGCGTGTGTATGCGCGTGAGGTCGAGCAGACGGCGTACCGGGTGGTGCAGGAGGCGCTGACCAACGTGCACAAGCATGCGGGCGGTGCGAAGACGCATGTGCGGTTGGCGCATCGTTCTGCGGAGATCGCGATGCAGGTGGAGAACGAGCCGCCGCCGGAGCCGGGTTCGGCGAAGGCCGTCGGGTTGCCCAGTGGGGGCAATGGCCTGCTGGGGATGAGGGAGCGGGTCGGTGCGCTGGGTGGGGTCTTTGTGTCGGGGCCGACGGATGCGGGTGGTTTCCGGGTGTCGGCGGTGATTCCGGCCGAGCGCGTCTGACGGCTTTCGGCGCTGTTATCCCGCTGTCAGCCGGACCGGTTCGATGCCTGCGAGCAGTGTGGTGAGGCCGTGGTCGATGTCGGGGCCGAGGTACCAGTCTCCGGTGTGGTCGAGGGCGTAGACGCGGCCTTCGGTGTCGATGGCGAGCAGGGTGCGGCTGTCGGGTTCCGTGCCGAGGGGGCAGACCTCGGTGTCAAGGGCGCGGCCGAGGTCGCCGAGGGTGCGGGCCAGGTGGAGGCCGTGCAGGGGGTCGAGGTGGAGGGTGGCGGCGGCGAGTTGGCGGCCGGGGCCTTGTGCGGTGATGCGGAGGCCGCCGAATTCCGCCCAGGCTTCGACGGCTGCGGGGAACACGGTGTGCCGGTGGCCGGCGGGGGATTCGTGGTCGCGCAGGGTGTCGGCCCAGATTTCCGCCTGCTGCATGTCCCAGCGGCCGGGTTGCCAGCCGGCGGCGCGCAGTGCGGCGTCCACGGCTGCGGAGAAGCGTGTGGGGGGTGCTCCCTGCTCGGAGAGCTTGGGGGAGGTGGAGCGGTCGGCGTGCATCTGCCCTTCGTTCGTCGAGTGTCATGGGGTGGCGTGGGCGCCGTCGTGCGGGTGGGGCCGGTGTGGGGTGTCAGTTCGGTGCGGTGGGGTCGACGATGCATACGCCGAAGTGGTCGCTCAGCGCGGTGCAGGCACGGCAGGGAGTGGCGAAGCTGCCGTGCAGCGGGTCACCGTCCTCGCGGATGTGGCGGGCGGTGAGTTTGGCGTGTTTGAGGGCTTTGCGTCCCTCGCCGTTGGTCATCGGTTTGCGCGAGGCGCGTTTGCTGCGGGTGGCGTCCACGGCGGCGATGTGGCGGGAGATGAGGATGGCCTCGGCACAGCGGCCGGTGTAGCGGTCGCGCTGGCTGCTGGTGAGGGTGTCGAGGAAGTCCTGGACGAGTGGGTGCAGGGCGGGTGGCTGGTCGCCGCGGGCGGCGGTTCCGGTGAGGGTGGTGCCGCGGACGGAGAGGGCGGCGGCGACAGTGGGGAGTATGCCGTCGCGGCGGTGGCGGAGCGTGGGGGCGGGGGTGGCGTCGGCGGCGCTCCAGCCGATACGCGGGTCTCCGGTGGTGTCTGTCTGTGTCGCGTTCATGATCGCTTTCCCCTCCCTTGCATCCCCCCGGCGGGACACAGACTGCCAAATGCCGTGGCCGGTGCGGAAGCTGGGGCGCTGTGACACGCCGGTGCTCGGCGTTCTGTCACGGTGAGGTGACGGCTGGTAACGGAGTCGGTGGTTCGATGGGCGGTGGGGGGCCGGAGGCCCGGTGACCGGTGTCGTCGTACCGCATAGGCTGTCGACGTCCGCGATTCGCATCGCCGTACAGGCCAGACAGAACGCCGCAGGGGGCAACCGCCATGACGACAGGTCGGCTCGGGCTCGGGGCACCTCCCGGCCGCCAGGCCGGGGGACAAGCCGCGCCGCCGAATGCGGCCTACGCCGGGCAGGTCGTGTACTTTCCTGACCCGGTTCGGGCTGCTCGCCACCCGAGAGGGGTGCGGGTGGACGAGTACGGCTACCCCGACTTCTCGCCGTATGCGCGTGCGGCCGCGCAGATCGCGGAGCCGCCGGAGGGTTTCGGCGTGGACGAGCTGCGGTTGACGGACTATGTGTCGGCGAACGCGGCACTGGCGGCGTCGGGGCACGATCTGTGGGACACGATTCCGGCGGTGGCGACTCCGCACGGCTGGACCTGGCATCACGTGGCCGGGATGCGTCGCCTCGAGTTGGTTCCGGTCGAGGTGAAGGCGTTGCTCCGGCACCACGGCGGGGTTGCGACGGCGCTGGTCGATCAGGGCAAGCGGGGGACGCGGCCGTTGCAGGAGACGCGGCCCGTGCACTTCGGGTTGCCGAAGTCGTCGGTGGCGGTGACGGAGCAGCAGGTGCAGGGGGTCGAGGAGGACCTGGGGTACCGGTTGCCGGGTGCCTATCGGTCGTTCCTGAAGGCGGCGGGTGGCTGTGCGCCGGTGGGCGCCGCGCTCGACGCGGAGTTGGGGTTGCTGATCGATCAGCCGTTCTTCACGGTGCGTGATGAGGCGGCGGTCAATGACCTGGTGTATGTGAACAAGTGCCTGCGGGATCATCTGACCAAGGACTACCTGGGTGTCGGTTTCGTGCAGGGTGGTCTGCTGGCCATCAAGGTGAAGGGGGACCGGATCGGTTCGGTCTGGTTCTGTGCGTATGACGACGCGCGTGATGTCGATGCGTCGTTGCCGCCGGCCGAGCGTGTGGAGCGGCTGTTGCTGCCGTGCGGTGACGATTTCGACCAGTTCCTGTCCCGGCTCGCGGGTCATCCGCCGGAGTTGGAGACCGTGGCGAGCCTGATGGTGGACGGCGGGTTCGCGCGTGCGGTGCCCGTGTCGTCGGTGGGGGAGTGAGGTCGGCGATGGTGACGTTCGCGCAGGCGCAGGAGCGCGCCGAAGAGTGGATCAACGCAGATGTGCCGGCGTACCAGCATCGTGAGGTGCGGGTGCGGGAGTTCGGCCTCGGGTTCGTGGTGTGGGCGGAGGACCGGGGCGAGAGGCCTCGGTCGGACGGGGGTGCGCAGCGGCTGGTCATCGCCCGGGACAGCGGGGAGGCGACGCTGTGGCCGGGATTGCCGGTGGGTGAGGTGATCCGCCGGTACGAGGAGGAGTACGGGGTGCAGGACGCGGCGGCGCAGTCGGCGCCGGCGCCCGCGGCCCGGGTGGACCTGAACCAGACGTCGTTCCTGTTGAGCCCGCCGGAGTGGCTCCAGGAGGAGGCGGACAAGAGGGGTATTCCGGATCGCCGGCAGGGTGGCGGGTCGTCGTCCGGAGCGTCGGACGGTGCCGGTTCCCGTCCGGTGGCCGCGCCGGCTGCTGCGTCTGCTCCGGCTTCCGGGCCGGCCGCGGAGGGTGAACGTCCGGCGTCGGGTACGCCGTGGCCTGCCGCCGAGGGCGGTGACGAGGTGCGGGGCGGGGCCGCCGGGGCGACGCCGTGGGCGGGGACCGACACCAACGCCGAGGCGGGTGAGGACCGTTCGGTGCCGCTGCCGGCGACCGTGTTCGCGCCGCCGCTGAGTGATGCCGACGGTGACACGCCGCCGCCCGCGTCCACACCGGATGCGAAGACCGCGCTGATGGCGGGCGGCAGCCGGCTGCCGCGCACGGCGGTGGCTCCCGCGCTGGGCGAGCGGGGGGTGCCGGAGACTCCGCCGCCGGGTGCGCCGGGTACGCCCCCTCCGGGTGCTCCGCAGGCTCCCGGGGCGCCCGAATCGTCTCAACCGTCGGCCGGTTCGCCTGCGCCCGCGCGGCCGTTGGCGCCGAACGCCGGGGACATCGCCGACGTCGCGACCAGCAAGGCGGCGCCGCCGCGGAGTGGGCATGCCGGTGGTGTGCCGCATCCGCCGGGTGCCCCTGGCGCGCCGGGCGCGCAGCCGGGTGCCACGCCTTCGCCGGGCGCTCCGGCGGGCGGTTATGTGCCCACGCAGTTCGTCTCGCAGGCCGGCCCGGACGGTCCCGAGGGTGTGACGGGTCCGGGTGCGCCTGCGCCGGGTGCGCCGAACCCGCCGGGTGGTACGCCTTCGGGCGGTGTGCACCATGCGGCGACGATGTTTGCGGATCCGAGTCGTCTCGGGCCGGGCGCTTCGGCTGCTCCTGGTGGTCCTGGTACGCCTCCTCCTCCGGGCCCGCCCGGAGCTCCGGGCCAGCCGGGCACGCCTGCGCCGGGTGCGCCGAACCCGCCGGGTGGTACGCCTTCGGGCGGTGTGCACCATGCGGCGACGATGCTCGCGGATCCGGGCCGACCCGGATCGGGCCCTTCGGCTCCCCCTGGCGTTCCTGGTGCTCCTGGTGCGCCGCAGCCTCCCGGTGCCCCGGGCGTGCCTCCGAACGCTCCGGGAGGTCCCGGTGGTCCGGGTTCCCCCGCCGCTCCCGGCGCCCCCGGTGGCGTACATCACGCCGCGACCATGCTGGCCGGGCCGCCGGCCGGTGGTCCGGGCATGCCTCCGCCGCCTCCGGGTGCTCCCGGTATGTCGGCCGGTGGTCCGCATCCCGTGCCGGGCGGGCAGCCGTCCTACGGCTATCCGCAGTCCGGCCTGCCGACGGTCGGCCCCGGCTACCAGGCCGTGCTGCGCTACCGTGCGCAGGACGGTTCCGAGCAGCAGCTGATCCGGCGTTCGGCGCCGGGCACCCCGCACCCGGAGTGGCAGATCTTCCACGAGCTGCGTGCGATGAACGTTCCGCCGGACCAGGTGCTGGAACTGCACACGGAGCTGGAGTCGTGCGAGCTGCCGGGGGCCTACTGTGCGCGGATGATCCGGGAGAACTGGCCGCAGGCGCGGATCACCAGCATCGCCCCGTACGGCACCGACCATGCCTCGCGCCAGCAAGGTATGCAGCAACTACTTGCGCATCAGGGTGAGTTGCACCAGGTGGCGGACGGTCCGGCGCGTCCGGGTCCGGTGCGCGCCCCGTTGCCGCCGGTGCAGCCCGCTCCGCCGGTCCCGCCGGAGGGTATCGGGCAGGAGCTGGCCGGTTCCTTCGGGCCGGGGGTCTTCCGGTTCGACCAGGCCGCGGTCTCCCGGCAGGGCGTGCCGCCTATCGTGGCGCACACCCTGGTGGTGGCCGGACTGCCTTTCGACATGGGTCCGTTCTTCTGGGCGCAGGCCCAGCCGGGCCGCCCGGTGCCGACACTGGCCGAACTGGCGCAGGAGCGCGGGGTGCAGCCGGCCCCGGACGCGGGCTCGTACCTCGTCATGGGCAGCGACTTCGGCAAGGCGATCTGTGTGCAGTACGGCACGGCGAACATCGTCGCGGTTCCCGTGGAGGCGGGGCCGGGCGGTGCTGCCGTACCGCCGCAGTTCGTGAACACGGGCCTGCCCGAGTTCGTGCGCTGTCTGGCGCTGCTCGGCCGGATGTGGCGGCTGCGGTACGGGCTCAACCAGGAGCAGGCGGGCCGCTGGACGGTCGATTTCCAGGCCCAGCTCGCCACCCTCGACCCGGCGGCGCTCGGCTCCCCGGAGAACTGGTGGTCGGTGCTGCTGGAGCAGATGTGGGACGGATTGTTGTGACCCGTTCCTGACGCGTCCTGACGTGGTGTCAAGGGCCGGGCCGGTCGTGCGAATTCGTGCGACCGCCCGGCCTTTGTGCGTGCAGGGCGGCCCATGTGCCTTTGGTGTCCGGCTTCATCCACCGATTGCGTGCGGAGTGTCGTGTTATGAGCACGTCCGCCCGATCCATCAAGATGTGCGCGAAATCATCGATCAGTGTCAGTCAGGTGGAGAGGGGTTCCACGATGAGTAGCGCATCGGAGCCGCCGCACGGCTTCGCGTCCATGCGGCGTGGTTACCGTCCCGAGCAGGTCGACGCGTACATCGCGGCCCTCTCGTGGGACCGCGACGCCGCCTGGGAGCGGGCCGCCCGGCTGACCGTGCTGGCCAAGGAGATGGAGGCCGATCTGGCGTTGCTGCGCGAGACGGTGGCGCGGCTGCCCCGGCAGACGTACGAGTGCCTCGGTGACCGGGCGCAGCGGGTGTTCTGCCTGGTGCAGGAGGAGGCCGCGGCCGTACGGGAGGACGCGCGGCAGGAGGCGTGGCGTCTGGTCACCGAGGCGGAGGAGGAGGGCCGGCGGGTGCGGGAGGCCGCGCAGGCGTACGCCGACGAGGTGCGTGGCGAGGCCGAGGAGCGGATCCGTGTCCGGCTGCTGGCAGCCCGGGCCGAGGCCGATGACGTACGGATCGGGGCGCGGCGCGAGGTGAAGAAGGGGCGTGGGGAGGCGTTGACCGCGCTGCGAGAGGTGCGGCAGCGCACCGAGGGGCTGCTCGCCGAGCAGGAGCGGGAGCGGGCCGAGCGCCTTGAGCGCGAGGAGCGTGCGCTGGTCGAACGGGTGGCGGCGTCGGACGCGTCGGGGGCGGAGCGGGTGGCGCAGGCCAAGGCCGCCCTGTCTCAGGCGAAGGGGGCGCTCGCCGAGACGAAGGAGTTGGCCCGGCGGATCCAGCGGGACGCCCAGGCGCGCGCCGCTGAGGTGATCGCCGAGGCGCGGGTGCGGGAGGACCGCATGGCCCGGGAGACGGAACGGGTGTTGCGGGACCATGGCGAGCAATGGGACTGCGTACAGGCCCAGATGGACCATGTGCGCCACAGCCTCGCCACCCTCACGGGCCGGGCCCCGGTGGAGTAGTAGCCGCCGCCCCGTGCGCTGTTCGCGCGGTCAGTCCTCGAGTACCGGGAAGCGGCGGGGTGCCAGCAGGAGCAGGAGCACGAACGCGAGTGCGGCCGCGCAGGACGCGCCCAGGTAGACCGCGTGGACCGCGGATGCGATCGCCCTGCGGGTCGCCTCAGGCGTGGTGCCGGCGTCCAGTCCCCGCGTCACCGCGTCCAGGTCGCCCGCGCCGCCCAGCCGGGACGTCAGGACGCCGTTGGCGATCGCACCGAACACCGATGCCCCGACGGTCTGGCCCGTCTGGCGGCAGAACAGGACGGACGCCGTCGTCGTGCCGCGCTCCGCCCAGCCGACCGTCGACTGCACGCCCACGATCAGAGGGAGCTGGAAGAGGCCCAGCGCACCGCCGAGCAGCAGCATCAGGAGGGCCGGCTGCCAGGGGGATCCGGGGTAGGGCAGGAAGGGGAAGGCCAGCAGGATCAGGGCCGCGAGCCCGATGCCCAGCATCGCGGTGTCGCGGAAGCCGATGCGCCGGTACACGTGCTGGCTCAGCGCCGCGGACACCGGCCAGCTCAACGTCCATACGGAGAGCACGAATCCGGCCGCGACCGGGGGAAGGCCCAGGACCGCCTGGGCGTAGGTCGGCAGGAAGACCGATGGCGCCACCATCAGCAACCCCAGTGCGCCGAGCGCCAGGTTGACCGCGGCGATCGTACGGCGCCGCCACACCCACCCGGGGATGATCGGGTCCGCCGCCCGGCGTTCGACCGCCACCACCACCGCGACCAGCGCGAGTCCCGCAGCGAACAGCGCCAGGGAGGGCGCCGACAGCCACGGCCAGGCCACTCCGCCCTGCACCAGAGCTGTCAGCAGCACGCCCCCGCAGGCGAACACCGCGAGCGCGCCCGCCCAGTCGATGCGGGGGCGGGGGCGCGCCTCGCGGCGGGGCTCGTGCAGATGACGCACGATCAGCCACAGGGCGACCGCGCCGATCGGCAGGTTGATGAGGAAGATCCACCGCCAGTCCGCGTAGGCGGCCAGTACCCCGCCGACCGCCGGGCCCGCGACCGCGGACACCGCCCACACCGTGGACAGCTTGGACTGGATCTTCGGTCGTTCCTTCAGGGGATAGAGGTCGGCGGCGAGCGTCTGCACCGTTCCCTGGAGGGCGCCGCCGCCCAGGCCCTGCACGATGCGGAAGGCGATCAGCGCGGTCATGTTCCAGGCGGCCGCGCACAGCAGTGAGCCGAGCAGGAAGACGGCCGCGCCCGCGATCAGGACCGGTTTGCGGCCCAGGGTGTCGGAGAGCTTGCCGTAGACGGGCAGGGTCACCGTGACGGCCAGCAGATAGCCCGAGAACAGCCAGGAGAAGACGGAGAAGCCGCCGAGGTCGCCGACGATCTGCGGTACGGCCGTCGACACGATCGTCGAGTCGAGCGCGGCCAATGCCATCGCGAGCATCAGCGCGGCGACGACGGCGCCGCGCCGGCCCGCTCCGGTGTGCCGTTCCGTCTTGTGTATCGCAGGTTGGGTGCTGCCCACCGGATGCCCTCCCCTTTGCGTGTGTACGTCGCACGCAATTTTCGCACTCGACCGTGGCGGGACGGGAGAGTTGACCTTCACGCGACGGGAGAGTTGACCTTGACGCGACGGGAGGGTGGAGCCTGACTGCGTCGATGGGTGGAGCCGTCCCTGAGAAGGGCTCCACCCATCGGTGGACTGCCCCTAGGGGTAAGTCCCCACTGGGTCTGGGGGAGGGTTCGTACCGGCGGAGGACGAGAGGCCATGGGGGTCGTCCTTAACCTGGCTTTACGCCGCTGGGGGGCGGTCGGCGCGCACGGGGGTCGTGCCGGCCGCATGGGGAGGGGTGGGGTTTTCCCCAGTGGAGGACGGGGCCGGGCACCAGCGCGCCGGGGCCCTCTCCGGCACCAGACTGATTGCCGAATCCGAATCCGGCACGCACCGACGTGGTGCGTCTCTGCGCGTTCCACTATCTGATCGACATAGGAGACATGACATGACATCGGCCGTGACCATTCCCAGGCACGGGGGCACTGGAGAGCGTACGGCCGTTGCCGCGCGAGCGCGGCAGGTCGTCAAGGCGTACGGAGCCGGGGAGACCCGCGTCGTCGCCCTCGACCACGTCGACGTGGACATCGCCCGCGGCCAGTTCACCGCGATCATGGGCCCCTCGGGGTCCGGCAAGTCCACGCTGATGCACTGCCTCGCCGGGCTCGACACCGTGACGGGCGGTCAGATCTTCCTCGACGAGACCGAGATCACCGGTCTGAAGGACAAGAAGCTCACGCAGCTGCGCCGGGACCGGATCGGCTTCATCTTCCAGGCGTTCAACCTGCTGCCGACGCTGAACGCGATCGAGAACATCACGCTGCCCATGGACATCGCCGGGCGCAAGCCGGACGGGGCATGGCTGGAGCGGGTGGTGGAGACCGTGGGGCTCGCCGGGCGGCTCAAGCACCGGCCGAACCAGCTGTCCGGCGGCCAGCAGCAGCGCGTGGCCGTGGCCCGGGCACTGGCCGCCCGGCCCGAGATCATCTTCGGTGACGAGCCGACCGGAAACCTGGACTCCCGCGCGGGCTCCGAGGTCCTCGGCTTCCTGCGCCGCTCGGTCGACGAGCTGGGCCAGACCATCGTGATGGTCACGCACGACCCGGTGGCCGCCTCCTACGCGGACCGGGTGCTGTACCTCGCCGACGGCCGGATCGTCGACGAGATGCACCAGCCCACCGCGGACCAGGTCCTGGACCGGATGAAGGACTTCGACGCCCGGGGGCGCACGTCATGACCGTCCTGAAGACCTCCCTGCGCAACTTCTTCGCGCACAAGGGACGCATGGCGCTGTCCGCCGTCGCGGTCCTGCTGTCGGTGGCGTTCGTGTGCGGCACGCTCGTGTTCACCGACACGATGAACACGACGTTCGACAACCTCTTCCAGGCGACGTCCTCGGATGTGACGGTCAGCAGCAAGGACTCGACCGACAACGGAGAGACCACCTCCCGCACCGGCAAGCCGCCGGTCCTGCCGGCCTCCGTGCTCGGCGAGGTACGCAAGGCCGAGGGTGTGAAGTCGGCCGAGGGGACGGTGTTCTCCACCTCGGTGACCGTCGTCGACGCCAAGTTGGACAAGCTGTCGCCCAGCAGTGGCGCCCCGACCATCGTCGGCGGCTGGAACAGCAACGACGCCCGCACCATGAAGATCACCTCCGGTGGGGCGCCCAAGGGCCCCGATCAGGTCATGGTCGACGCGGACACCGTCGACAAGCACCACCTGAAGCTGGGTGACGAGATCAGCATGATCACCGTGGTCGGCACGCACCGCGCCCACGTGTCCGGCATCGCCGACTTCACCGTCACCAACCCCGGCGCTGCGATCTTCTACCTGGACACGAAGACCGCCCAGCAGACCCTGGTCGGGCAGACCGGCGTGTACACGAACGTCAACGTCACCGCCGCCCAGGGTGTCACCGACGACCAGCTGAAGAAGAACGTGACCGCCGCGGTCGGCCATGGCTACAAGGTGCAGACCGCCAAGGAGGTCGCCGACGCCAACCAGAAGGAACTCCAGAGCTTCCTGGACGTCATGAAGTACGCGATGCTCGGCTTCGCCGGGATCGCCTTCCTCGTCGGCATCTTCCTGATCGTCAACACCTTCTCGATGCTGGTCGCCCAGCGCACCCGGGAGATCGGCCTCATGCGGGCCGTCGGCTCCTCCCGCAGGCAGGTCAACCAGTCCGTGCTCATCGAGGCGCTGCTGCTCGGCGTGGTGGGTTCCGTGCTCGGTGTGGGAGCGGGCGTCGGCATCGCGGTCGGCCTGATGAAGCTCATGGGCAACATGGGCATGCACCTGTCCACCGACGATCTGACCGTCGCCTGGACCACCCCGGTGATCGGCCTGGTCCTCGGCGTGGTCGTCACCGTCCTCGCCGCCTACCTGCCCGCCCGGCGGGCCGGGAAGATCTCCCCGATGGCCGCGCTGCGCGACGCGGGCACCCCGGCCGACGTCAAGGCCGGTGTCGTACGCGCCGTGATCGGCCTGCTCCTCACCGGTGCCGGCGGCGCGAGCCTGTACGTGGCCGCCACCGCGGACGCGGCCAAGGGCGGCTCGGCCTGGCTGGGCCTGGGAGTGGTGCTGACCCTGATCGGCTTCGTCGTCATCGGCCCGCTGCTCGCCGGCGGCATGGTCCGCGTCCTCGGCGCGATCATGCTGCGCGTCTTCGGGCCGGTCGGACGGATGGCCGAGCGCAACGCCCTGCGCAACCCGCGCCGCACCGGTGCCACCGGCGCCGCGCTGATGATCGGCCTCGCCCTGGTGGCCTGCCTGTCGGTGGTCGGCTCCTCCATGGTCGCCTCCGCCACCGACCAGCTCGACAAGACCGTCGGCACGGACTTCATCATCGACAGCGGCCGCACCGGGATCATCACCCCGCAGGCGGTCAAGGCCGTGAAGTCCGTGCCGGAGCTGGCCCGGGTCACCGAGTACAGGCTGGTGGACGTGTCCCTGACCACCCCGGACGGCCGCGTCCCGGACAACAAGGTGATCAACGCGGCCGACCCGACCTTCGCGCAGGACCTGCGCACCAAGACGGTCTCCGGCAGCCTCGCCGACGCCTACAAGCCCGACTCGATGTCCGTCTCCGAGGGCTTCGCCAAGGACCACGGCATCAAGCTCGGCTCCGCCGTCACGGTGAACTTCAAGGACGGTACGACGGGCAAGCTGACCGTCCGCGCCATCACCAGCGACGAAGTCGTCATCGACAAGGGCGCGATGTACGCCTCGATCGCCACGGTGGCCAAGTACGTGCCCGCCGCCAAGATGCCGAAGGACCTGATGGTCTTCGCCATGGCCAAGGACGGGCAGCAGGACGCCGCCTACAAGGCGCTCAAGTCCGCGCTGCACAAGTACCCCGACTACACCGTGCGCGACCAGACCGACTACAAGAAGGCGCTGAAGGACCAGATCGGCCAGATGCTGAACATGATCTACGGCCTGCTGGCGCTCGCGATCATCGTGGCGGTCCTCGGTGTGGTGAACACGCTGGCCCTGTCGGTGGTCGAGCGGACCCGTGAGATCGGCCTGATGCGGGCCATCGGCCTCTCCCGCAGGCAGCTGCGCCGCATGATCCGCCTGGAGTCCGTGGTGATCGCCGTCTTCGGTGCCCTGCTGGGCCTGGGCCTGGGCATCGGCTGGGGCGCGGCCGCGCAGAAGCTCCTCGCCCTGCAGGGGCTGAAGGTCCTGGAGATCCCCTGGCCGACGATCACCTACGTCTTCATCGGCTCGGCCTTCGTGGGCCTGTTCGCCGCTCTGGTCCCGGCGTTCCGGGCGGGCCGCATGAACGTACTGAACGCGATCGCGACGGACTGACACGGGCCGGCGAGTACGACGGGACCTCCGCATGGACGGGGGCACAGCGAAGGCCCGGGGCCGGGAAGTCAGCGGACTTCCCGGCCCCGGGCTTGTGCTCTCAGCCCGTCCGGAGGTTCCCGCCCGACGACCGGGGTGTTGTCCACAGCCCCACCGGCCACGCCGTTTGCGTCGTAGGCTGGAGAGACCCCCGGCCCGCGACGCGTGTCGGGCCTGTCGCGTTGCCCACCTCCGGACGGAAAGCCCTCCTCCATGAGCCTGCACGGTCTGCTCGACGCCGTCGTCAAGGACCCCGCCCTCGCGGAAGCGATCACCGCGGCCGGTGACGGCAACCGCATGCATGTCGACCTCGTCGGCCCTCCCGCGGCTCGCCCCTTCACGGTCGCTGCCCTGGCCCGCGAGACCGCCCGCCCCGTACTCGCGGTGACCGCGACCGGCCGCGAGGCCGAGGACCTGGTCGCGGCGCTGCGCTCGCTGCTGCCCCCGGAGAGCGTCGCGGAGTACCCCTCCTGGGAGACGCTCCCGCACGAGCGGCTCAGTCCCCGCAGCGACACCGTCGGCCGTCGCCTCGCCGTCCTGCGCCGCCTGGCCCACCCGAGCCCCGACGACCCCGAGACCGGCCCGGTCTCCGTCGTCGTCGCACCCGTGCGCTCCGTGCTCCAGCCCCAGGTCAAAGGCCTCGGCGACCTGCAGCCGGTCGCCCTGCGCACCGGCGAGCAGGCCGACCTGAACGACGTCGTGGACGCCCTGGCCGCAGCCGCGTACTCCCGGGTGGAGCTGGTCGAGAAGCGCGGCGAGTTCGCCGTGCGCGGCGGCATCCTCGACGTGTTCCCGCCCACCGAGGAACACCCCCTGCGCATCGAGTTCTGGGGCGACGACGTCGAGGAGATCCGCTACTTCAAGGTCGCCGACCAGCGCTCCCTGGAGGTCGCCGAGCACGGCCTGTGGGCACCCCCGTGCCGTGAACTGCTGCTCACGGACGACGTACGGCAGCGGGCCGCCGCCCTCGCCGAACGCCACCCCGAGCTGGGCGAACTGCTCGGCAAGCTCGCCGAGGGCATCGCCGTCGAGGGCATGGAGTCCCTGGCCCCCGTCCTGGTCGACGACATGGAACTGCTGCTCGACGTGCTGCCCGCGGGCGCCATGGCCGTCGTGTGCGACCCGGAGCGGGTGCGGACCCGGGCCGCGGACCTGGTGGCGACCAGCCGGGAGTTCCTGCAGGCGTCCTGGGCGGCCACGGCGGGCGGCGGCGACGCGCCGATCGACGTCGGCGCGGCCTCCCTGTGGTCCATCGCGGACGTCCGGGAGCGGGCGCGCGAGCTGGGCATGATGTGGTGGTCGGTGTCGCCGTTCGCGGCCGACGACGACCTGGACGCCCTCGACGGGGACACCCTCAAGCTCGGCATGCACGCCCCGGAGACCTACCGCGGTGACACCGCGAAGGCGCTCGCCGACACCAAGGGCTGGCTCGCCGACGGCTGGCGCACGGTGTTCGTCACGGAGGGCCACGGCCCGGCCTCCCGCACCGTCGAGGTGCTCGGCGGCGAGGGCATCGCGGCCCGCCTGGCTGTGTCCGATTCGAAGAAGGGCGACCTCGGCGCACTGTCCCCGTCGGTCGTACACGTGGCGTGCGGCTCGATCGACTACGGCTTCGTGGACCCGGCCCTCGGGCTGGCCGTGCTCACCGAGACCGACCTCTCCGGCCAGAAGGCGGCCGGCCGCGACGGCGCCCGCATGCCGGCCCGCCGCCGCAAGACCATCGACCCGCTGACCCTGGAGTCCGGCGACTACATCGTCCACGAACAGCACGGCGTGGGCCGCTACATCGAGATGGTGCAGCGCACCGTCCAGGGCGCCACCCGCGAGTACCTGGTGGTGGAGTACGCCCCGGCCAAGCGCGGCCAGCCCGGCGACCGCCTCTACATCCCCACCGACCAGCTGGAGCAGATCACCAAGTACGTCGGCGGTGAGGCCCCGACCCTGCACCGCCTGGGCGGTGCCGACTGGACGAAGACGAAGGCGCGCGCGAAGAAGGCGGTCAAGGAGATCGCCGCCGACCTCATCAAGCTGTACAGCGCGCGGATGGCGGCCCCCGGCCACGCCTTCGGCGGGGACACGCCGTGGCAGCGCGAGCTGGAGGACGCCTTCCCGTACGCGGAGACCCCCGACCAGCTCACCACGATCGCCGAGGTCAAGGAGGACATGGAGAAGTCGGTCCCGATGGACCGCCTGATCTGCGGCGACGTGGGATACGGCAAGACGGAGATCGCGGTCCGTGCCGCCTTCAAGGCGGTGCAGGACGGCAAGCAGGTCGCGGTCCTCGTACCCACCACCCTGCTGGTGCAGCAGCACTTCGGCACGTTCGGCGAGCGCTACTCCCAGTTCCCGGTGAACGTGCGAGCGCTGTCCCGCTTCCAGACGGACACGGAGGCGAAGGCGGTCCTGGAGGGCCTCAGGGACGGCTCGGTGGACGTCGTCATCGGCACGCACCGGCTGTTCTCGTCGGAGACGAAGTTCAAGGACCTGGGCCTGGTCATCGTCGACGAGGAGCAGCGCTTCGGCGTCGAGCACAAGGAGCAGCTGAAGAAGCTGCGCGCCAACGTCGACGTGCTGACGATGTCCGCGACCCCGATCCCCCGGACCCTCGAAATGGCGGTCACGGGCATCCGCGAGATGTCCACGATCACGACCCCGCCGGAGGAGCGCCACCCGGTGCTGACCTTCGTCGGTCCGTACGAGGAGAAGCAGATCGGCGCCGCCATCCGCCGCGAGCTGCTGCGCGAGGGCCAGGTCTTCTACATCCACAACCGGGTGGAGTCGATCGACCGGGCCGCGGCACGCCTGCGGGAGATCGTCCCGGAGGCACGCATCGCCACGGCCCACGGCCAGATGTCGGAGCAGACGCTGGAGCAGGTGGTCGTCGACTTCTGGGAGAACAAGTACGACGTCCTGGTCTCCACGACGATCGTCGAGTCGGGCATCGACATCTCCAACGCGAACACCCTGATCGTGGAACGCGGCGACAACTTCGGTCTCTCCCAGCTGCACCAGCTGCGCGGACGCGTCGGCCGGAGCCGCGAGCGCGGTTACGCCTACTTCCTGTACCCGCCGGAGAAGCCGCTGACGGAGACCGCCCACGAACGCCTGGCGACCATCGCCCAGCACACGGAGATGGGCGCGGGCATGTACGTGGCGATGAAGGACCTGGAGATCCGCGGCGCGGGCAACCTGCTCGGCGGCGAACAGTCCGGCCATATCGCGGGCGTGGGCTTCGACCTGTATGTGCGGATGGTCGGCGAGGCGGTCGCGGACTACCGTGCCTCCCTGGAGGGCGGCGTCGAGGAGGAGCCGCCCCTGGAGGTCAAGATCGAACTCCCGGTCGACGCGCACGTCCCGCACGACTACGCGCCCGGCGAGCGGCTGCGTCTGCAGGCCTACCGGGCGATCGCCTCCGTCACCACGGAGGAGGACATCGCGTCCGTGCGTGAGGAACTCGTCGACCGCTACGGCAAGCTCCCGGAGCCGGTCGAGAACCTCCTGCTGGTGGCGGGTCTGCGCATGCTCGCCCGCGCGTGCGGTGTCGGGGAGATCGTCCTGCAGGGCAACAACATCCGCTTCGCCCCGGTGGAGTTGAGGGAGTCCCAGGAGCTGCGGGTCAAGCGGCTGTACCCGGGGACCGTCATCAAGCCGGCCGTACACCAGCTGCTGGTGCCGCGCCCGAAGACCGCGAAGGTGGGCGGAAAGCCGCTGGTCGGGCGGGAGTTGCTGGGCTGGGCCGGGGAGTTCCTGGCGTCGATCCTGGGGTCGTAGCACTCACGGGAGCACGTCATTCGCGTCTCGTGGGGCGGAGGGAGGCCCCGCGGGACGCGTCTCACCACCGGCGCCGCAACCGGAGTGCACCGGTGGGCCGTTGGGCGCCGCTATGGGCATGACGCCCTGGCAGTTACCGTGGGACCAGGGAAAACGCGCCCACGGAGGGCGGCTCGCACGAGTGGAACATGCAAGGGGAGGACGTCGCGTCATGCGTCTGAGGGGTGCGGTCGCTGCCGCTGCTCTGGTACTGGTCACCGTGAGCGGTTGCACGGTGGAGACGGAAGGGGGCGCGGGCCCGGAGGAGACGGCGGGGACCGCTGCCCCGCAGCAGACGGCGTCCGGTGGTGCCGTACTTGCGGCACTCGACTCGCTGACCGTCAGGGGATCGGCACCGAAGACGGGATACGGCCGGGACAGGTTCGGCAGCGCGTGGGCCGACACCGACTCCAACGGATGCAACACCCGCGACGACATCCTCAAACGCGACCTGAAGAACGTGAAGTTCACCGACGGCAACTGCAAGGTCGTATCAGGACTGCTGGCACCGGATCCGTACAGCGGCGAGACCATCAGGTACGCGCGTGGTCGCAGCCAAGTGGACATCGACCACATAGTGGCGCTCTCGAACGCCTGGCAGACGGGTGCCAAGAACTGGGACCCCAGCAAGCGCATAGCCCTCGCCAACGACCCGCTCAACCTGGTCGCCTCCGGTGCGACGCCCAACCGCAGCAAGGGCGACGGCGACGCCTCGACCTGGCTCCCGTCGAACAAGGCGTATCAGTGCCCGTACGTCGCCGCGCAGGTCGCCGTGAAGAAGAAGTACGGGCTGTGGGTGACCACCGCGGAGAAGGCGGCGATGAAGAACGTCCTGTCCGGCTGCTCGGGCCAGAAGCTTCCCGCGGGCGGCAATCCGACCAAGGCACCGGAGCGGTTCCACGCGAACTGAAAAACAGCTCGCAGCCACCTGGACATGAGTCCACGTCAGGTAAGGGCCGATACGGCTCATGTGATGGTCCGGACGCCGGGCCGCACCCTCGGCCCGGCGTCGGCGTGACGCCGGGCCGTTTCACACCAGTGCAGAATGCGGCCCGTGAAGAACTGGCCGAGCTTCAGAATTCTTCCATTCGGCAGTGCTGAAGGCCGCCTGCCCGAAGAAGCGCCAGTGCTTGATCGCTCACAACAAGCTGCCCCTTCTCGTCGAGGCCGAAGTCATCCTCACCTGCAGAACCAGTCACCTGGAGCCATCGGAGGTCGGGAAGCACACCATTCGGACTGATGTCCTGGAAGAGGTCGCTTGCCGTCACCTCAGCAGCAGCCGGTACAAAGCCGCTCAGCCCGGAGGAGGCCAGCCGATCGCCCACCGACGTGGTCACCAGGAAGCACGGGAACGTCTGGACAAGGCAATCACCGAGCCAGTCCGCCACCTCGAAGTGCAGGTGAGTCACCACCGGCGGGTGCACCGTGGTGTCCATCATCGTGTGCTCGCCGAGACCTCCGGCGACTTCCGGCTTCAGACGGGTGTAGCCACTCACTTCGTCCTCCCGGGGTCCTCGACCATGACGAGGCCGTGGTCGACAAAGAACACGGCACCGTCGCTACTGCCGTCAGGGGTCGGGCGGCGGTGCTGGTGCCATTTCTCGCTTCGCCGGTCACTGCGGAGTTTGTCGGGCCACCGTGTATGCGGTGGGGCCAGTAAGCCCTGCCCCTATGCCGTCGAGCATGTCCAGGACTTCGAAGCCAGCGCCCTCCGCGTAGCGTTCGAGCTCCTGGGGGAACAGGACACGCCTGCGGATCTCGTCTCGGGCCTCGCCGCCCGAGGGGAGCATCCAGTGCCGGTGCATGGTGTTGATCTGGGTCCGCAGGTCCCACATGTGGCGGATGGTGACGGTCGCGGATCCCGTTGGGGTGTCGACCGTGGCGGTGGTCGGCTCGGCCCGGGTGATCGGGGCGACGGGGGAACACAGCACGAGCAGCGCTCCTGGCCGGGCGTGGGCGGCGAAGGTGGCGAAGACCTGGCTGATCGCCTCGTTGTCGTGCACGTAGGCAAGGCTGTTGCCCATGCAGGTCACCACGTCCATGCGGCTGCCGAGTCGTGCGGTGCGCATGTCGCCGGTGCGGATGTCCAGCCCGGGCCGGGCCTGGTGAGCGTAGTCGACCAGGCCGGGCTGGAGGTCCACGCCGATGCACTCGAAGCGCTTGGCGAGGATCTCCAGGTCGCGGCCGGTACCGCATCCGAAGTCGATCAGGGTCCGGGCGTCCGGCCTGTGCAGCTCGATCAGGGTCTGGCACATTCCGGCGCTCGTGCTGTCGGACTGGACCACGTCGTAGAGTGCCGGATCGCGGTACAGGAGGTTGGTGGCTTCCACGTGCTCGGCTTCCGTGTTGGGGCTGGTCACATGAGGCTTCGCAGCCCGACCTCCAGGGCGAGCACATCGCACAGCAGATCGGGGACGACCGGCGCGGAGTCGGCGTTCCTCCCCGCCTTGGCGAGAGCCTTGCCGTCAACGTAGCCGAGGTCCACCAGGATGGACTCCTTCAGCATGTCGTCCAAGACCGGCAAGCCGTAGGAACGCAATCCCTTCTCCAGGACGGCCAGGAAGTTCTCCGGTTCGGTCGGCGCGGCCACCCACTCGGGCAGCCCGGCCCGCCGGATCCGTTCGCGGAACAACGCCTTGCCACGCTTGTGCCCGTGCGGTAGCTGCTCCATGAACCGCACGATCCGCGGGTGCGCGAGCGGGCTCACCGGCCAGATTCCGGCCCGGAGGAATCCGGGGTTGTGCATTCCGAACGCCATCAGGGTCGGTACAGGCAGCACGGGGATGGGGGCCAGGTGCTCGTTGACTTCGGCGAGCGCTCGGATTGCTTTGTCGCCGAGCCACGGCACGGGGTGCGGCGTCGGCAGTTCGGCCTGTGTCCTGGAGTGGTGGGCGTTGATCTCGTCCCCGCCGCTGCCGGCGAACATGACCTCGCACCGCCGGGCGGCTGCCTGCTCGCGCACGACATCGAACGCCTCCTGGTAGAAGGCCCCCGCCGGATCGTGCGGCTTGCACAGATCGCGCACGCCTCCGGCGCAGAAGGGTGGGTGCTGCATGGCGGGGGTGGCCGTGTCGCGGAAGCCGCAGTGCTCCACAAGAGCCCGACGCCGCTCGCGCTGCTGCCTGCCGGTGCTCCCTCCCACCAGCAGGCCGAAGCTGTACACCTCGGGGAAGCGGGCCGCCTTCACGGCCAGGGCAACGTTCCCGGAGTCCGCTCCGCCGGACAGCTCAACACCCACGCATCCGGTTGCCGTCGGCGCCTGGCGGATCACGTCGGTCAGCAACTCGTCCAGAGCCATGACTGGATCAACGCCGGGCCGCAGCGTACGTGGCTCAAGTACGTGTTCGCTGGGTTCGGGGTAGTGGATGCTGAGGCCCGAAGGGGTGAACGTGGCCGCTGCCCGTTCGGTGAGGCGGTAGACGCCTTCGAAGAGCGTCTCGGACGTGTAGCGGTGCTGCCTCGTCAGCGTGCGGGCGACAACGCGCGGCACGAGGTGGTCGGCCTGCATATACGGTCGCAGTAGTGTCAGGTTCCAAGAGGCGTGCAGCTCGCCGGCCTTCTCTGTCAGATAGAGCGGGGCTGTGCCGAAGACACCCGCCGCCAGGCGGGCTTGTCCGGGCTCCATGGTGAGTGCGACGAAGTCGGCCTCGTCCCGCTTGCACTCCTTCACGCGGACCCGTACGCGCGGCGCCAGGTCGTCGTTGACCTCCATGACCAACGCGGACACGTTCGCCGGCTCGATCCAGCTCTGGCCGTTGATCCAACGGCCGCCCTCTGACCTCCACTTGGGCTCCTGGAGATCGGCCAGGCGCAGGCGCATCGACAGCATGTCGTCCCTTTCCGATGTCGCGCGGCGGGGCGGGGCCGCGAACGGCCCCGCCCCGCCTGGCGTCAGCCCTGGATCACTTGCTGCAGTGGTCGCCGTTGTTGTCGCCGCCGCCCGGCATCTTGTCGAGCAGCGCGGCTTCGACGGCCGGGACGCCGGTGATCAGGTCGCCGGTGAACAGCTCGTCCACGTTCATCGTTTTCTCCCTTACGGTTTTCAGTGGACTCCGCGGCGGACGCTGCGGAGTTGGACCCGTCCGGCTGCCGGACCCTTGCGAAGAAGGCAGCCGGACGGGGTGCCCACCGCTTCCGGCGGCGGGCCCTCCCTCGTCACGGGTGGGGAGCCTGGATATGTGACGGGGAGGAGTCAGGTGGGTGGGGATACGGCAGCTACGCCGAGGACGAAGCCGACCGATCCCGAGATGGTGATGATCAGGAGCGGTCCGGCGTAGCGGCCGACGACTACGGCCAACCGATTCACAGCCGCTCTCCACGGCTGCGCTCGTTGACCTTGCGTACTGCGGCGCTCAGCCTCGCCGCCCCGTCCTCAGGCGTGGCAGTACGGTGCTGCGGGCAGCGACACGGCGAGAACCGATTCGAACCCGGCGGCAGGTCCGCGCCCTCGGAGGTGTCGATCCTCAACACCCCGTCCATGCCCCACTCCTCGGTCATCCGGGCCAGACGGGCCCGCGCTTCGCTTCTCATCCCTCAGCCCCTCAGACGACGGCTGCGGCGAGGTCTCGCCGTTCCCTGCTGTCTCTACGCAACCGCACGACCATGCTCAGCGGTACCGTTGCCGGAGCACCAGGACTTGAAAGCCTTGAAAGTTCGCAAGGGCACGGGGAGTCGAGGGCATGGCCAAGCGTGAACCGAACGTGGCTCTCGGGCGCCTGCTCGCCGAGAGCCGTTGGACTCAACGCCAGTTCGTGCGGGCGGTGAACCGCGTCGGCACCGAGACCGGAATCCCTCTGCGCTACGACGAGTCGGCGGTGAGCCACTGGCTCGGCGGCACCGTCCCTCGCGGTGCGGTGCGCGGATGCATCCTCGAAGCCCTCTCCCGCCGCCTCGGCCGCCCCGTCACCCATGCCGAGGCCGGGCTGCCCGTTCCACGCGCTTGCTCCTCCGCGGCTGCGGATACCGTGGACGGGGTGATCGACCTGGGGAGGCTGGATATGGACCCGTCCCGCCGCAGTGTCCTGGGTGCCGGCCTGTTCTCCGTGGCCGTCACCATTCCCGGCTGGCCTGATGTAGTCGGGCGTGCCGATGCCATTCAGTCCGGCCGCACGAGTCGCATCGGCATGAACGAAGTGGACATGGTCGTTGCCATGACCGAGCGTGTCTCAGAGCTGGACGACGAGTTCGGCGGCCGTCACGCACGCCCCATGGCGGCCTCGTTCATGGTCAACACCGTGGCTTCCTACCTGCGCGCCGACGCACCCGAGGACGTACGCAAGGCGATGCTGTCCGCCGCCTCGGACCTGCTCTACCTGACCGGTTACATGGCCGTGGACGAAGGGCTGCACGGTCTCGCGCAGCGCTACTACGTCAAGGCTCTGGAGCTGGCGGGCGCTGCCGAAGACCACCTGACCTACTGCACCACCCTGCGGGGCATGAGCGTCCAGGCAGTTGACCTCCGGCACCGGGCTAAGGCCATGGAGCTGGCCGACGCCGCTGCCGCCGCCTCCCCGAAAGCCGGCCCTCGGATGCTGGCCTTCCTCGTCGGCCAGCAGGGGCACGCCGCCGCGCAGACCGGCGACCGTGCGGGCGCGCTGCGCTACATCCGGGAGGCCGAGGCGGCCATGGACCGTGCTGAGTCACGCGGAAAGGTGTTCGGCTCGTATGACCCCTCTTCGCTCAGCTACCACGTCAGCCAGGTACGTTACGAACTCGGTGACAAGGCCGGAGCCGTCGAAGCCATGCAGCAAGCGGACCGGCTCCGCCCCAGCGTGTACCAGCGCACACGAGTACACCGTCGCGGCCTGTTGGCAGAGCGGCAGTTGGAAATCGGCCACCTGGAAGCGGCCTGCGTCACCTGGCACCAAGCCCTCGACGACTACCCCAAGGTGCAGTCCGGCCGCGCCGACGAACGCGTGAAGGCGATGTTCGGTCTCTTGCGCCCTCATCTGAAGAACGCGACGGCCCGCGACCTGTACGACCGAGCACGGACGCTCGCACCACCGTCGCTGGTCACCTGATCCCCGTCGCACCTTCAAGCTCAGCCACAGAAAGTCAGCCACGACGGCGGGTGCGCCGAGAGATCACCCGCCACGTGTGCTTCTAGCAACCCCGCACCGGCCTCAACCACGCCTCATCGTTCCGTCACGGCATTTGCCCCCTCCAGCGTGGCCGCTTGCCAGCGGGCCGGGTTGCTCGATCTGCGGCCCACGCCTCGGCGACAATCGCGGCCTTGGCTGCCGCAGCCTGACCTGACGCTGCGCGACGTTCAGCGGGGTCGGCCTGGCGGCGCTGTTGTGGGTGCTGAGTTGCTTCCTGGAGCGGTTCGGCTCGCTTGCCTGACGACTGCGCGCCGAGTGGTCGACGGCCGTCGCCAGCGGGGTGGCAGACAGGAGCGGGCGGCGGTCACCGGCCGCCGGCGCGCGGCGGTCCGCGTCAGCGGGCCGCCCTTGATCCAGTAAAGAAACCGGGCGACGGTGAGGCGGGGCTGCTGGCGTGGCTCCGGCGCCGTTTCCGGCACCGCTGCCCAGTCGGCAGGCTGACCTCTTGTCAGGACCCCCGCGACCAATGGGGTCTCCCCTGCTCGAACGAAGCTGAGAGCTTGGGGAAAAACGGTCCGGGGGCATGGCCAACGCTGACAAGGAGCGTCAACATGCCGCACTGGTTACGGGAGCAGCGCTGGACGGGTGAGGGCTGACGGGAGGTAGGTCGGCAGGGGACAGTCGGTGAGGCGCTGTTCACGTCGTCTAGCGTTGGCGCTGGCGAAGGCCCTCGGAAGGATGGACGATGGCGCTGACTTTGGGAAAGGCGATCATTCAGCTGAGCGACAGAACATCGGCGAAACGCCGTTCGGCTGCGAGGCGACTCTGTAAAACCGTCTTCAGCCGGCCCGCCGTGTCGTACCCGTAGGTCGACGTACCCGACGCGTCCTTCCGCGACGTCATCGCCCCGTCGCCGTCCTAGGTGAACGACGAGCTGCCGGACGGGCCGGAGGTCGACAGCAGCAGACCCCGGTCGTCGTAGCTGAAGGTGTTCTGCTCCGTGCCCGCGCCCGCGACGGCCGTGACACGGTCGTCGGAGTCGTAGGCGTAGGTGTGGTCGACCGTTTCGGCCTCCGCACCCTTACCGGTCTGCTTGGTCAGCCGGCTCTTGGCGTCGTACTCGTTGGCGATGACCACGCCGCCCGGGGAGCGCTGCTCCTTCACCCGGCCGTTCGCGTCGTACACCGTGGTGAAGGTGCGGTCCGCGAGGTCCGGATGCTCCGGCGTGGACACGACCGGGGTGTGGGGTGGGCGACGCCGTGTGATCCGGACCGCCCCCTCCAACGGTCCGGATCACACGGCGTCGCCCGCTCGCGTCACCCGCCCAGCTCGTCCAGGTCGATGACCTTGCCCTGGGGCGCGGTGGCGTGCACCGGCTTCTCGTAGTCGGTGAGGGAGACCGCGACCGGGTCCGTCTTGGAGTCGCCGGTGATCTTCAGAAGGTAGGGCTTGCCCTCGGTGGCGACATACATCGTGTAGGTCTCCTTGCCGTCCTTCTCGTGCAGGACGATCGCCGGGGTGCCGTTGACCTTGGTCGTCGCGCCGCGCTCGGCGTCCGTGGACCCCTCGTCGGTCCCGGCCAGCACCGTGTTCAGATCGCAGAACGCCGCGATGTCCTTGGCGTCCTTGCCCGTGGCCGCCATCTTGGTCCACTTTCCGGCCATGAAGGACACCATCGCGTCGGTCTCGTCCTTGGGATCGCCCTCGCTCTGCGCGCGCAGGAACTTCTCGTCGTACCTCATGTAGAGGGTGTCGCCGGTCTTGATCAGCTCGGCCTTGCCTGTTCCGCCCATGCTCAACGTGCCGGCGCACTCGCCCTTTTTGTTCAGGGCCATGTCGATCCGGATCGTGCCGCCGCTCTCGTCGTCGTGAACGTCCCCCGTCATGCGCAGCGACGAGGCGCCGGTGGTGGCCTTCATGGCGCGATCGGCGATCTCGCTCCCTGTGAGCCCGGCGAACGGTTCCCTGGGCTTGTCGTCGGCCTTGTTCTCGCCCGGCAGGCAGCCGGTGAGCCCTGCTGCGGCTGCGGCTGCGGTGGCGAGGCAGAGGGCGGCAAATGCGGTACGACGCATGGAAGTTCCTTGAGCGTGATGTGACATGCGGTGCGGTGAGAGGTACCGGGGCGGGGCGGTGCAGTGGGCCACCCCGGCCGCGGGACCCGACGGGTCAGGAGGACTTCGTCCAGTCCTTGCAGCCCGTGGTCTTGAAGTAGGCGTCCTTCGCGCCGACCGTGACGACGGCGGTCCCGGTGACGTTGTCGTTCGCCGCGATGGACTCGAGGGAGTGCAGGGCGTCCTTGGTGCGTTCCCAGTAGCACCCGTCGTCCTTGTTGCCGGCGGACTTGTAGGTGCCAGGGGCGATGTCGACACCGACCCTGAGCATCCCCGCGTCGCCGCCGATCTTCTGGGTGCCGGGTGCGCCGGACGGCTTCCCCGCGACGGTCTGCCAGTCCTTGCAGCCGTTCGTCTTGAACACCTTGTCGCTCGCCTTGACGGTCACATAACTCGTGCCGGTGACGTTGTCGTTGGCGAGGATCGAATCGAACTCGCCCGAGGCGTCCTTGGCGCGCTCCCAGTAGCAGCCGTCGGAGTCGGAGTTGTCGGCCGTCCGGTAGGTGCCGGGCTGGATGTCCTTGCCGACCACGTAGCTGCCGTCGCCGCCGAACGCGGGGGCCTTACCGCCCTCGTCCTTCTTGCCGGACTCGCCCTTGTGGCCGGAGGCCTTGCCGGATCCGGTCCCGGAGTGCTGTGCCGAGGACGCGGACGAGTCCTTGCCGCCCTTGTCGTCGTCGTTGCCCGAGTTCGCGGACACCGCGCCGATGACGACGACGCCGACCACCACACCCAGCGCGATCTTGCCCTTCGTGCCCATAAGTTTCTCCCGCCCCAGCGCGATTCGCCGCCGTCCGGCGGATCGCTTGTTCGACGGGTCAATCAGACCAGAGCTTGTGAACCGAGTCAACACGATTCACGGATCGAATCCCGTGCACGAGCGTGAACGGGGAAATGTTGCGTAAGTCGGTAAGCTCGATGGCACACACGGAAGGTGCGGGGCGCGTGCGGAGACGGGGCGACGTCGCACCGTCAAGGGCCGCACGAAGGCAAGAGGGGAGCCGGTGGGTGGAGGACAACGGGACAGAGGTGACTGCGGCCGGTATCGCCAGGCTCGCGGGGGTCGGCCGGGCCGCCGTCAGTAACTGGCGCCGCCGCCACCCCGACTTCCCCAAACCGGTCGGCGGTACCGAGACCAGCCCCTCCTTCGCACTCTTCGAGGTGGAGGACTGGCTGCGCCGCCAGGGCAAGCTCGCCGAGGTGCCGCTGCGGGAGCGTGTGTGGCAGCAGCTCGCCGGCCACCCGGAGGGTCCCGTGCCGGCACTGGTCCTCGTGGGCTGCGTCCTGATGCTCGTCCACGACCAGCCCGGGATGTGGAAGGAGGCGAGCGCGGGCTCGGACGCCCACCTCGCCGAGATGCTGCCCACCGCCCTCGAACAGGTGCTCGCGCTCCGTTTCGGTGCGCTCCACGGGCCCGCCGTGCCCACCCCCGCCCCCGAGCGGCTCCAGTCGTCGGCCCCGCTGCTGCGCGGCGTCGCCGACCTCGCGACCGAACTGGGCGCC
Source organism: Streptomyces colonosanans (assembly GCF_001866645.1). Classification (GTDB taxonomy): domain Bacteria; phylum Actinomycetota; class Actinomycetes; order Streptomycetales; family Streptomycetaceae; genus Streptomyces; species Streptomyces colonosanans. Next base: position 2,258 of record NZ_MLYP01000002.1, on the reverse strand, counting down.
CCAGGGGCGTACGAGTTCCTGCTCGGCCGGCACCTCGACGCCAACCCCCGCCAGTACACGCTCACTCCGGGCGGCCCCGCGGCCTTGATGGCCGACCTCGCGGGACCCGCCCGTACCGTCCTCGACCCGGCCTGCGGCACCGGCGCCCTGCTGCGCGCCGTCGCCCCCGTTCCCGACCAGCGGCTCCACGGCCAGGACAGCGACCCCGGCCTGGCCGGGCTCGCCGCGCTGCGCCTCGCTCTGCACACGAAGGCGGCCGTGCGCACCGCCGCCGGGGACAGCCTCAGGGCGGACGCGTTCGACACCCTCAGGGCCGATGTGGTGCTGTGCCACCCGCCGTTCAACGAACGCAACTGGGGCCACGACGAACTCGCCTACGACCCCCGCTGGGAGTACGGCTTCCCGGCCCGTACGGAATCCGAACTCGCCTGGGTGCAGCACGCGTTGGCCCGCCTCAGGGACGGCGGAACGGCCGTCCTGCTCATGCCGCCCGCCGCCGCCTCCCGGCGCTCGGGCCGCCGTATCCGGGCCGATCTGTTGCGCCGCGGCGCCCTGCGTGCCGTGATCGCCCTGCCGGCCGGTGCGGCGCCCCCGTACAACATCCCGCTGCACCTGTGGGTCCTGTGCCGCCCCGAAAGGGCGTCCGCGCACCCGGAGTTGCTGGTCGCGGACGGCGGTGCGGCCACCGCCGAGGCGCGCGGCGGCCCGGACTGGGAGACCGTGCGCACCGCGGTCCTCGACGCCTGGCGCCCGTTCGCGCGCACCGGCAGCGCGCCGGAGGTGCCGGGCGTGAGCCGTTCCGTACCCGTCATCGAACTGCTCGACGACGACGTCGACCTGGCCCCCGCCCGTCATCTGCCGCCGCCTGCGGCGGGCGGCGGCGCCGAGGAGCTCACCGCGCTGAGCGCACGCCTCGGCGACACCCTCCGCCGTACCGCCGAACTCTCCCCGTCCTTCCCCGTGCCCGGGCTCGGCGGCGCCCCCCTCGGCACCGCCGAGCGGGCTCGCTGGTCGCTCACCACCGTCGGTGAACTCGCCCGCGGGGGAGCCCTGGTGATGTGCACCGGAGGAAACGGCCCGTCCACCCGCGTGCTCACCGACCACGACGTCCTGGCCGGTGCCCCACCGTCCGGCACGCTGCCCGCGGCCGGGGAGGAACCGGTCCTCGTCGAGGAGGGCGACGTCGTCGTGCCCGTCCTCGGCGGCGGCGCCGTCGCGCGGGTGATCGACCGGGCGACCGCCGGAGCCGCCCTGGGACGCAACCTCACGCTGCTGCGTCCCGACCCGGCCACGCTCGACCCCTGGTTCCTCGCCGGTTTTCTGCGCGGTACCGCCAACAACCGCCAGGCCAGCAGCTATGCCTCCACCGCGACCCGGCTCGATGTGCGGCGCCTTCAGTTGCCCCGGCTTCCGCTGGACCGGCAACGCTGTTACGGCGAACGCTTCCAGGCGCTCGCCGCGTTCGAGGACGCGCTGCGCCTCGCCGGCCGTCTCGGGGAACAGTTCGTCCGCGGCCTGTACGACGGACTGACGGACGGTACGGTCGCACCGGACTGACGGGCACCGGCGCGCCCGCCCGCACCGTCCGACCGGGATGTAACGGTTCCGGACAACCGGAGATCATCTGTCCGAGGAGGGCTATACGCTCGGACTTCGACCTTCGTCCGTCCTCATCACGGTCCAGGAGCAGCCATGTACGGCCACGGCGCGGAGCCGCCCACCCGCACTTCGGGCACGGTCATCTCCCTGCGTGTACTGTTCGCCGTCGCCGGCTTCCTCAGCTGCGGACTGCTCGCCTCGATCCCGCTGTTCCGGGTGGCCGTGCTGCGCGGAAGGCCGGGGGACTGGCTGCTGGCCTGGCTCAGTCTGCCGCTGTCCATTGTCGGATTCGCCGTCGTCGGCACCCTCCCGGAGGGCGACCTCCGGAGCGACATCGCGCTGTGCCTGCTCCTCCTCCTCGGCGCGTTCAGCACCGCCTACTTCCTGGTCTTCGACATACGTCACCACCGCACCATGTCGTCGCCCTTCGGCCCGCTGCCCTCGCAGACCACCGGCGCTGTGCCGCCGGGCTATACGACTCCTGTGCCGCCGGGCTACACGACCCCCGTGCCGCCGCAGCCGGGCTACGGCTACCCGCCGGCGCAGCCGTACGCCGTCACGCAGCCCACACCGGCCCCGCCGACCCCGTACGCGCCGGCTCCGCCGCCCGCGCAGCCGCAGTTGCAGCCGCACTCCCAGCCCCAGCCCCAGCCCCAGCC